>NZ_JBWJAQ010000006.1:0-410980 GCF_056387915.1 Streptomyces sp. GLSS-08 | reverse complement strand
TTTGAGGGGTTAAGGCTCCCAGTAGACGACTGGGTTGATAGGCCAGATCTGGAAGCACCGCAAGGTGTGGAGGTGACTGGTACTAATAGGCCGAGGGCTTGTCCTCAGTTGCTCGCGTCCACTGTGTAGTTCCCAGACAACGAACGGTTGTGCTGGCTGAACAGTTTCACTAATCAATTAAATAGTGTGCTTGTTCGCTGCCCGTTCGAGACCCCGTTCATTCGGGGTGTCTGACAGGGTTTCGGTGGTCATAGCGTGAGGGAAACGCCCGGTTACATTCCGAACCCGGAAGCTAAGCCTTACAGCGCCGATGGTACTGCAGGGGGGACCCTGTGGGAGAGTAGGACGCCGCCGAACAATCTTTGAGGACCCTTGGTCCCAGCGACTCGCTGGGACCAAGGGTCCTTTTGTTTTTCCGAAGCGCGCCGGGTACTCGGCTGCGCGAGAATGACTTGCGGTACCGAAGACAGGAGTCACCCATGTCCACCAACTCTCCCGATGAGCGACCGGACCGCGATCAGCGACGCCGGGACAGTGGTGACCGCGGCGGCTACCGCGGGGGCCCGCCGCGCCGTGACAACACCGCCGGCCGTGACAACGACCGCGGCGGTGACCGTGGCGGCTTCCGTCGTGACGACAGCCGTGGCGGCGACCGTCCCCCCTTCCGCCGCGATGACCGGCCCACCGGCGACCGTCCCGCCTTCCGCCGTGACGACCGGCCCACCGGCGGTCCCCGTCGTGATGACCGTGGTGACCGCGGCGGCGACCGTGGCGGCTTCCGCCGCGACGACAACCGTGGTGGCGGTGGCGGTGGTTTCCGCCGTGACGACAACCGCGGTGGCGGTAGCGGCGGCGGCTTCCGTGGCCGTGACGACCGTCGCGAGGACGACCGCGGTGGCCGTCCCGCCTTCCGTCGTGACGACCGGCCGACCGGTGGCCCCCGTCGTGACGACCGGCCGAGTTTCGGTGGTCCTCGTCGTGATGACCGGCCGGCTTCCGGTCCGCGTCGTGACGACCGCGGTGACCGCGGCGGTGACCGTGGCGGCTTCCGTCGTGACGACAGCCGTGGCGGCGACCGTCCCCCCTTCCGCCGCGACGACCGCGGTGAGCGCCGCGACGACGACCGTGGCGGCTTCCGCAGGGACGACCGCGGTGACCGCGGCGGTGACCGTGGCGGCTTCCGTCGTGACGACAGCCGTGGCGGCGACCGTCCCGCCTTCCGCCGCGACGACCGGTCCACCGGCGACCGTCCCGCGTTCCGCCGCGATGACCGGCCCACCGGCGGTCCCCGTCGTGATGACCGCGGTGACCGCGGCGGCGACCGCGGCGGCTTCCGCCGCGACGACCGCGGTGACCGTGGGGATCGTGGCGGCGCCCGTCGTGACGACCGGCCGAGTTTCGGCGGCGCCCGTCGTGATGACCGGCCGAGTTTCGGTGGTCCTCGTCGTGATGACCGGCCGGCTTCCGGTCCGCGTCGTGACGACCGCGGTGACCGCGGCGGTGACCGTGGCGGCTTCCGTCGTGACGACAGCCGTGGCGGCGACCGTCCCACCTTCCGCCGCGACGACCGACCCACCGGCGACCGTCCCGCCTTCCGCCGTGACGACCGGCCCACCGGCGGCCCCCGTCGTGACGACCGCGATGACCGTGGCGGCTTCCGCCGCGACGACAGCCGCGGCGGCGACCGGCCCGCCTTCCGCAGGGACGACCGTGGCGACCGGCGCGACGACCGCCGTGAGGGCGACCGTCCGGCCTTCCGGCGCGACAGTGAGCGTCCGGCCTTCAGCCGTGACGACCGCAGGGACGACAGGCGTGACGACCGTCGTGGCGACGACCGCGGCGGTGACCGTGGTGGCTTCCGTGGGCGCGACGACCGTGGGCAGGGCCCGCGCCGTGACGACCGGGGCGGCCGTCCCGGTGGGTACCGCGACCGTGACGACCGTCGGGACGACGACCGGCGCGGTGGCGGACGGTTCCGCGACGAGCGCGAGCGGGACCGCGAGCCGATCAGGCGGCTGCCGATCCCGGACGACGTCACGGGCGAGGAGATCGACAAGGACGTACGCCAGGAGCTGATGAGCCTGCCGAAGGGGCTTGCCGAGGACGTCTCCAGGAACCTGGTGATGGTGGCCCGGCTCATCGACGAGGACCCGGAGGGAGCGTACGGATACTCCAGGGTGGCCCTGCGTCTGGCGTCCCGCGTCGCCGCCGTACGAGAGGCGGCCGGGTTCGCCGCGTACGCGAACCAGAAGTTCAGCGAGGCGCTGGCCGAGTTCCGGGCCGCGCGGCGGATGACCGGGAACGTCGACCTCTGGCCCGTCATGGCCGACTGCGAGCGCGGCCTCGGCCGGCCCGAGAAGGCGCTGGACATGGCCGGTGCGCCCGAGGTGCACAAGCTGGACAAGGCCGGGCAGGTCGAGATGCGCCTCGTGGCCGCCGGTGCCCGGCGTGACATGGACCAGCTCGACGCGGCCATCGTGACCCTCCAGAGCCCGGAGCTGGCCTCCAGCTCCGTGCAGCCCTGGACCGCGCGCCTGCGGTACGCGTACGCCGACGCGCTGCTCGCCGCCGGTCGCGAGGACGAGGCGCGCGAGTGGTTCGCGAAGGCCGTCGAGTCCGACAAGGACGGCAGCACGGACGCCTCGGACCGGCTCGCCGAGCTGGACGGTGTCGAGTTCGTCGACGCCATGTCCGAGGACGATTCGGAGCCCAAGTCCACGCCCCGCATCGACGCCGACGTCGAGGTGGCCGACGCTCACGCCGAGGACGCCGAGATCGAGGACGAGATCGACGCCGAGGACGAGATCGACGCCGAGGACGAGGACGACGCCGAGATCGACGACGAGGACGACGTCGATGTGGCGGAGGACGAGACCGAGGCGCCTCGGGACGTGCGGCCACTGGACGACGGTGACCTGGACGACGGCGACGACGGCGACGACGAGGACGGCACCGAGGGCGCTCCTCGCGCCTGACGTCACGCGGACGCACGGGCCGACACAGCGGTGACAGCGGACGGGCGGGACTCCCAGAGGGGGTCCCGCCCGTCCGCGTTTCAGGGGGTGAGCGCCCGCAGGACCAGGCCCGAGGCCGGCTTCGGGCCGAACGACGTCGACTTGCGCGGCATCATGACGCCCTGGCGGGCCAGGTCGCGTACGACCTCCTCGCGGACCGGGTGCATCAGGACCGCCGTACCGCCGTCGCGTTCCGCCTTCTCGACCGTCGCGGCCGGGTCGTGGATGTAGGCGATGTGCGCCGGGGAGTCCTCGGGGACGTGCCAGACGTGCTGGAGGAGCGCGGCGTGCAGGACCGTCGCGTCCAGGCTGCGCCAGGCCTTTGGGCGGTCCGCCGGGACCGTACGGGCCAGGAGGTCCGCGGACGGGCGGTCGAGGAGGTGGAAGGCGCCGTCGCCGGCCAGCAGGAAGGCGTTGCCGTCGGCAGCGGCCGAGGCGAGTGCCGCCAGGGCTTCGCCGAGGGGGACCTCCAGGTGACGTACACGGAAGTGGGGCGACACGGCGGCCAGTGCCTCGGGCACCGGCAGGCGGTGCAGGAGCCGGTGGATGGCGCGGACGCGGAGCGGATGACGCGCGGTGTCCACAAGGAGCACCAGACCGTAGTCCCAGGGGCTCGGGGACGGGTGCTCGGTGCGCAGCCGCAGACACGTCGCCCAGCGGTGGTGGCCGTCCGCGATGAGAGCCTGGTGACGGGCGAGGTCCGTGCGGATCTCCGCCAGGTCGGCGGGGTCGGTCACGGCCCACAGCCGGTGGCTGAAGCCGTCCTCCGTGGTCGTCGCGAGCAGCGGTTCCCGCCGTGCGGTGCGCTCGACGACGGCGGCCGCGCCGGTCACCGAGCCGTCGCCGCGGTAGGTCAGCAGCAGGGGTTCGAGATTGGCCGAGGTGGCCCGCATCAGCGCCGCGCGGTCCGCGACCACATGAGGCATGACGTCCTCGTGGGGGAGGACCACACCGTCCGAGGGTTCCGACAGGCGCAGGGCGCCGATGACACCGCGCTGCAGCAGACCGCCGTCGCGCTGCTCGTAGACGTACAGGGCAGGTTCGGAGTCCGTGGTGAGGACGCCTTCGGCCAGCCACTGCCGCAGGGTGTCCGCCGCCTGCCGGTTGCGGACGTCGGGGGTGGTGTCCTGAGGGAGGATCAGCCGGACGATGTTGTGCGGGTCGGCGGATTCGAGGTGGAGCAGGCCGTCGGGCCGTACGACGACGTCGTACGGCGGGGAGGTCACGGCGGCCAGGCTGCCGACCCGCTCGGGGTCGTACCGCAGGCCCTGGAACGGGGTCAGCTCGAGCCCCTCGTGCTTCGGGGTCTCCTCCGTGGGGCCTGCATAGTTCATTGAGGCATCGTAAGTGTGTCACCCGTATGCGCGATGATCGGGGGAAAGGGATCGAACAAGGAGCGATGCGTAATGAGCCAGACCGTCAGGACGCGGCCGGACGCCAGCAGGCAGGCCCTGAGCGAGGCGTACGACACGGCGCTGCTCGACCTCGACGGGGTGGTGTACGCGGGCGGCAGCGCGATCACGCACGCCGTGGAGTCGCTCACCACGGCCCGCTCGGGCGGAATGCGTCTCGCGTACGTCACGAACAACGCGCTGCGGACGCCGGACGCCGTGGCCGGCCACCTCACCGAGCTGGGGGTGCCGGCCGAGCCCTCGGACGTCATCACCTCGGCGCAGGCGGTGGCGCGGCTGATCAGCGAGCAGGTGCCCGAGGGCGCGCGGGTGCTGGTGGTCGGCGGTGAGGGTCTGCAGGTCGCGTTGCGCGAGCGCGGGCTGGAGCCGGTCGATTCGGCGGACGACGAGCCGGTGGCGGTCGTGCAGGGCTACGGCGGACCCGATCTGACGTGGTCGCGATTCGCGGAGGCCTGCTTCGCGATCCACCGCGGGGTGCCGTGGTTCGCGTCCAACACCGACCTGACGATCCCGAGCGCGCGCGGGATCGCCCCCGGCAACGGCGCGGCGGTGGAGGTCGTCCGCATCGCCACCGGCGCCGAACCCCGGGTGGCGGGCAAGCCGCTGCCCCCGATGCACCGCGAGACGATCCTGCGGACCGGCGCCGAGCGGCCGCTGGTGGTCGGCGACCGCCTGGACACCGACATCGAGGGCGCGTTCAACGGCGAAGTGGACTCGCTGCTCGTCCTCACCGGTGTGACGGACGGGGCGCAGCTGCTCGCCGCCCCGCCGCAGCACCGTCCGACCTTCGTCGACGCCGACCTGCGCGGTCTGCTGACCGGGCAGCCGGAGGTCGTCGGGGAAGGCGGCGGATTCCGGTGCGGTGGCTGGTCGGCCACCGCCGGGAGCGAGCGGCTCGAACTGGACGGCGAGGGCGCGGCCATGGACGGGCTGCGGGCCCTGTGCGCGGCGGCGTGGACGGCGGCCGGGGACGGGACCTGCGCGCTGGACGGCGGGAAGGCGCTCGCGCCGCTGGGGCTCTGAGCCGAAACGGGGTCCGCACCAGGGTCTTCGACGCACGGCCGGGCCGGGCGGGGGCACATTCCGGTGTCGGCGTGCCCCTCGACAAAGCGAGGGTAGGCTAACCTAACTGCGTGTTGGTCGACAGTCCTCCTGAACAGCGCGCGGAGACCGCCCCCGCGCCCCCGAACCGCCGGGCGATACGGTCCCTCGGACTCCTCGCGTCCGGAGCCCTGCTGACGCTCGTCGCGCTGGCGAGCGTCGCACTCGGTGCGAAGGCGCTGCCCATGGACCAGGTCTGGCACGGCCTGTTCCACGCGTCGGGGACCTACGGCGACGTCGTGGTCGGCGAGCGGGTCTCCCGCACCGTCCTCGGGCTGCTCGTCGGCGTCGCGCTCGGTCTGTCCGGGGCCGTCCTTCAGGCGCTCACCCGCAATCCGCTGGCCGACCCCGGACTGCTCGGCATCAACGCGGGCGCGTCCGCCGCGGTCGTCACCGCCATCACGTTCTTCGGCGTCACCTCGCTGAACGGCTATGTGTGGTTCGCCTTCTTCGGGGCGGCCGCGGTCGGTGCCCTGGTCTGGTTCCTCGGCGGCAGCCGGGGGGCGACCCCGGTGCGGCTGGCGCTCGCCGGAACCGCGATCAGCGCCGCGCTCTACGGCTATCTGCAGGCTGTGATGATCATGGACAACGCGGCGCTCGGCAAGATGCGCTTCTGGACCGTCGGTTCGCTCTCCTCGGCAGGCGACTCGACGATCCGGCAGGTCCTGCCGTTCCTGGCGGTCGGCACCCTCGTCGCGCTCGCCCTCGCCAAGCCCCTGAACGCCATGGCGATGGGCGACGACACCGCCCGCGCGCTCGGCGCCGACCTGAACCGCACCCGCGCGCTGTCCATGGCGGCGGCCACCGTCCTGTCCGGCGCCGCCACCGCGGCCTGCGGGCCGATCGTGTTCGTCGGGCTGATGGTGCCGCACCTCGTGCGCTCCTTCACCGGGCCCGACATGCGCTGGATCCTGCCGTACGCGGCCGTCCTGTCGCCCGTGCTGCTGCTGGGTGCCGACGTGATCGGGCGGCTGGTGGCGCGCCCCGCCGAACTCCAGGTCGGCATCGTCACCGCGGTCCTCGGCGGCCCGGTCTTCATCCATCTCGTACGACGGCGGAGGACGGCGCAGCTGTGAAGGCCACACGTACCCGGGCCGTCCGCACGAAGGGCGGCTTCTCGCTGCGGTACGACGTCCGCGCCTGCACGGTCGTCGCCCTGCTGCTCGTGGCCCTGCTCGCCGCGAGCATCGTCCTCATCGGCACCGGCGACTTCCCGATCCCGGCCGCCGATGTCCTGAGGACACTGGTCGGCGACGGGGACGCGGGACAGGAGTTCATCGTCAGCCAGCTCCGGCTGCCCCGGGTCGTCGTCGGCATCCTGGTGGGCGCCTCGCTCGGCCTCGGCGGAGCCCTCTTCCAGTCCATCTCCCGCAATCCGCTGGGCAGTCCTGACGTGCTCGGCCTGGGGCAGGGGTCGACGGCCGGCGCCCTCGTCATGATCGTGCTCTTCTCGGGCAGCGCCACCGAGGTCGCCCTCGGTGCCCTCGTCGGCGGTCTCGCGACCGGACTCGCCATCTATCTGCTCGCCTGGAAGCGGGGCGTGCACGGCTACCGGCTGGTCCTGGTCGGCATCGGCGTCGCCGCCGTCGTCACGGCGGTGAACGGCTATCTGCTCACCAAGGCCGACCTCGTCGACGCGGCCCGTGCGGTCGTCTGGATGACAGGCTCCCTCAACGGCCGTGCCTGGTCCCAGGTCTGGCCCCTGCTCGCCATGTGCGCCGTCCTCGTACCGCTCGTCCTCGCCAACGCGCGGGGGCTGCGGATGATCGAGATGGGCGACGACGTCTCGTACGCGCTCGGCGTGCGGGTCGAGCGGACGCGGCTGCTGCTGATGCTGGCCGCCGTGCTGCTGACCGCGGGAGCCACCGCCGCCGCCGGACCGGTCGGGTTCGTGGCGCTCACCTCGCCGCAGCTCGCCCGGCGGCTGACCCGCTCGCCCGGGCCGAACCTGGTGCCCTCGATGTGCATGGGCGCCACCCTCCTGATCGTCGCCGACTGGGCGTCGCAGCGGGCCTTCGGCGCCGACCAGCTGCCCGTCGGCGTGGTGACCGGCGTCGTCGGCGGCGTCTACCTGCTGTGGCTGCTCGTCATCGAGCGCAAGGCGGGCCGGATATGAGCACCCGGAGCGGACCGGACGCGCGGACCGGCAGCGGGTCCCGCACGCACCCCGGCAGCGGGCCTGACACGAACACCCAGAGGAGCACCAGCACTGTGAACCGCCTGTCCGCCGACAACCTGACCATCGGCTACGACCAGCGCGTCATCGCGGAGAACCTGTCGGTGGAGATCCCCGACCACTCCTTCACGGTGATCGTCGGCCCGAACGCCTGCGGCAAGTCCACCCTGCTGCGCGCCCTTTCGCGGATGCTCAAGCCGTCCCGGGGCCGGGTGCTGCTCGACGGGCAGGTCATCCACTCGATGCCCGCCAAGGAGGTCGCCCGGACGCTCGGGCTGCTGCCGCAGTCGTCCATCGCGCCCGACGGCATCACGGTCGGCGACCTGGTGGGGCGCGGCCGTTACCCGCACCAGGGGCTGCTGCGGCAGTGGTCGGCCGAGGACGAGCGGGTCGTACAGGACTCGATGGCCTCCACCGGCGTCGCGGAGCTGGCCGACCGCTACGTGGACGAACTCTCCGGCGGACAGCGCCAGCGCGTCTGGATCGCGATGGCGCTCGCCCAGCAGACACCGCTCCTGCTGCTCGACGAGCCGACCACCTACCTCGACATCCAGCACCAGATCGACGTGCTCGACCTGTGCGCCGAACTCCACGAGGAACAGGGCCGCACCCTGGTCGCCGTGCTGCACGACCTGAACCACGCCGCCCGCTACGCCACGCACCTCATAGCCCTGCGCGAGGGCAGGGTCGTCGCCGAGGGGGCACCGAACGACATCGTCACGGCCGAGCTGGTCGAGGAGGTCTTCGGGCTGCGCTGCCAGGTCATCGACGACCCGGAGACGGGGACGCCGCTGGTGGTCCCGGCGGCGCGGAAGGCGCGCGCGGCGACGGCCGCCCACGCGGTCGGCGCGGCGGCACTGGCCGCCGAAGGCTGAGAGCGGGCTCCGCGGATGCCCTGCGGAGCGGTCCCTAGAGCAGGCTCCGCAGGCGCATGAGGTCGCGGAGGCCGGCCTCCAGCTTCACCCGGCCCGAGGCCCAGGCCCTCGCGAAGTTCAGGTCGCCGTTCACCATCCCCACCAGGTCGTCGCCGGTCATCGCGAGCCGGATCTGGGCCTTCTCGCGGGGCGGGCCGGGGAGCGTGTCGAGCACGTCGATCCGGCCGTCCGTCAAACGCCCGACGAAAGTCGTGTCGAGGTCGGTGACACGGCAGCTCAGCGAGCGGTCGAGGGCCGCCGCACCGCGCACGTCCCCGTCGGCCCCCGCCAGGTTGTCCGAGAGTTTGTCGAGTGCCGCACGGCACTCCTCTGTCGTCGCCATCGTGATCGACGGTACCGCAGCGCTTCGGGGTAGCGTCGGGGCATGAGCGACTCAGTGCCCTGGTCCGAGGGCCCGCTGGAGGCGGCCGCGCCGGATCCCCGCCGTGCCCCGGAGCACGGTTTCCCCGTGGCGCCGGTGCCCGGGACATCCGCCGTCCCGGCGCCCGCCCGTTCGCCGGGGGAGGAGCACGGCACCGGCACGGACCTCGCCGTCGGGCCCGCGGCCCCGGCGCCGCTGGAGGTCCCCCGCACCCCCACCGGCAACGCCGACGTCGACGCCCGCCTCGACCGGCTGGCCGACGCCGACCACCTCGCCACCGAGGGCCACGCCGAGGTGTACGAGGATGTACACAGGGGCCTGCGCGACGCACTGACCGCGCTCGACGCACGTCAAGGGCCCCCGGTGCCGTCGCCCCCGACGGCGCCCACCTCTTCGTACGACCACAGGAGCTGAACCGAACGTGGCAGGAGTGGCACGACGCCGCCTCGATGCCGAGCTGGTCCGCCGCAAGCTCGCCCGCTCGCGCGAGCACGCCGGGCAGCTGATCGCCGCGGGGCGGGTCACCGTCGGCAAGACCCTCGCGACCAAGTCCGCCACGCAGGTGGAGACCGCGGCCGCCATCGTGGTCACCCAGGACGACGACGATCCCGACTACGTCTCGCGCGGCGGGCACAAACTCGCCGGTGCCTTCGAGGTCTTCGTGCCGCAGGGGCTGAAGGTCGAGGGGCGCCGGGCGCTGGACGCGGGAGCGTCCACCGGAGGCTTCACCGACGTCCTGCTGCGCGCGGGCGCCGCCCACGTCGTCGCGGTCGACGTCGGCTACGGCCAACTCGCCTGGTCTCTGCAGAGCGATGAACGCGTCACCGTCAAGGACCGTACGAACGTACGCGAGTTGACGTTGGAGGCGATCGATGGGGAGCCCGTGGATCTTGTCGTGGGGGATCTGTCCTTCATCCCGCTCGGACTGGTGCTGCCCGCCCTCGCGCGGTGCGCGGCACCGGACGCCGATCTGGTGATGATGGTGAAGCCGCAGTTCGAAGTGGGCAGGGAACGGCTGGGCAGCGGCGGTGTCGTCCGCAGCCCTGAGCTGAGGGCCGAGGCGGTGCGCGGTGTGGCGGCGCGAGCCTGGGAACTGGGGCTCGGCGTGCGGGGCGTCACAGCCAGCCCGCTGCCCGGACCGTCCGGCAATGTCGAATACTTTCTGTGGCTGCGTGCCGGGGCGCCCGCACCGGACGCGGCCGACGTCGACCGAGCAGTTGCGGAGGGGCCCCGTTGACTCAGACCCGAGCTCGTACTGTTTTCCTGCTGGCCCACACCGGGCGGCCCGCGGCCATCCGCAGCGCCGAGCTGGTCGTCGAGGGACTGCTGCGCTCCGGGATCGGCGTGCGCGTCCTGGAGGCGGAGGCCGCCGACCTGCCGCTCCCGGCGACCGTGGAACTGGTCAGGGAGGCCACCCCGCAGTGCCTCGACGGGTGCGAACTGCTGATCGTGCTCGGCGGTGACGGCACACTGCTGCGCGGCGCCGAGTTCGCCCGCGCGTCCGGCGTCCCGATGCTCGGCGTCAACCTGGGCCGGGTCGGCTTCCTCGCGGAGGCCGAGCGCGACGACCTCGACAAGGTGGTCGACCGGGTGGTGACCAAGGCGTACGAGGTCGAGGAGCGCATGACCGTCGACGTCGTCGTGCACCGCAACGGCGACATCGTGCACACCGACTGGGCGCTGAACGAGGCCGCCGTGCAGAAGGTCTCGGCGGAGAAGCTCCTCGAGGTGGTGCTGGAGATCGACGGGCGCCCGGTGACCGGCTTCGGCTGCGACGGCATCGTCTGCGCGACCCCGACCGGCTCCACCGCGTACGCCTTCTCCGCGGGCGGGCCCGTGGTGTGGCCGGAGGTCGAGGCGCTGCTGATGGTGCCGATCAGCGCGCACGCGCTGTTCGCCAAGCCGCTGGTCACCTCGCCGGACTCGGTGCTCGCCGTGGAGGTCCTGCCGCACGTCCCGCCCGGCGTCCTGTGGTGCGACGGCAGGCGCACGGTCGAGCTGCCGCCCGGGGCGCGGGTCGAGGTGCGCCGGGGGGCCGTCCCGGTGCGACTCGCCCGGCTCCACCACGCGTCCTTCACCGACCGGCTCGTCGCCAAGTTCGCCCTTCCCGTGTCGGGCTGGCGGGGCGCGCCGCACTGACACCGGTACGAGGAGCGGGCGGCCGGCCCGGCGGAGCGGGACGCCGTCCCGTTCCCGGCCCGCGACCCCGCCACGGGCCGGGAAGCGGGCCAGGAGGCCGTGCGACGGCTTCGAGGGGGCCGGGGCTCTTGAACCGGGCCGCAGGCGGGAGCCGCGCGTGGGGACGCCCTGGCGGGGCCGGCGCGGGTGAGGGGCCGTGCCGTAGGCACCGGAGTCCCGGGGGCTCCAGCTCGGTCCCGGCTCGACCTTCCGGCGCTGCTGCCCGCGGGACGGCACCGGATCCCGGAGCGGGAAGCCCCACTCCCGCGGGTGACAGGGCCCTCCGGCGGGCGTCCGCCACCTGCGCCTTCGCGGCAGGAGGGCAGGGCCCGTCGCACACGGGGTCCCTGACCTCGTAAGGTCGTGTCCGTGTTGGAGGAGATGCGGATACGGTCGCTCGGAGTCATCGACGACGCGGTCGTCGAGCTGTCACCAGGCTTCACCGCCGTGACCGGCGAGACCGGCGCGGGCAAGACGATGGTGGTCACGAGCCTGGGACTGCTGCTCGGCGGGCGCGCGGACCCGGCCCTCGTACGGATCGGCGCGAAGAACGCGGTCGTCGAGGGGCGGATCTCCGTGCCCGCGGGCGGGACGGCGATCGTGCGGGCCGAGGAGGCGGGAGCCGAGCTCGACGACGGCGCGTTGCTGATCAGCCGGACCGTTTCGGCCGAAGGGCGCTCCCGGGCGCACCTCGGCGGGCGCTCGGTCCCCGTCGGCGTGCTGGCCGAGCTGGCCGACGAGCTGGTCGCGGTGCACGGCCAGACAGACCAGCAGGGGCTGCTCAAGCTGTCCCGGCAGCGGCAGGCGCTCGACCGGTACGCCGGTGACGCGGTCGCCGTGCCGCTCGCCAAGTACACGGGTGCCTATCGTCGGCTGCGCGTGATCTCGGCCGAGCTGGACGAGATCACCACGCGCGCGCGGGAACGTGCTCAGGAAGCCGACCTGCTGCGGTTCGGGCTCGACGAGATCGCCGCCGTCGAACCGCGCGGGGGCGAGGACGTGGAGCTGGCCGCCGAGGCCGAGCGGCTGGGCCACGCGGAGGCGCTGGCCTCGGCCGCCACCGTCGCGCACGCCGCGCTCGCGGGCAACCCCGAGGACCCCGAGGGCATCGACGCCACGACCCTCGTCGCGGGCGCGCACCGGGCGCTGGAGGCGGTGCGCGCCCACGACTCCGCACTGGGCGCGCTGGCCGGCCGGATCGGGGAGATCGGGATCCTGCTGGGCGACGTCGCCGGGGAGCTGGCCGGGTACGCAGACGACCTCGACGCCGACCCGCTGCGGCTCGCGGCGGTCGAGGAGCGGCGGGCCGCCCTCACCCAGCTGACCCGCAAGTACGGCGACGACATCGACGCCGTGCTCGTCTGGGCCGAGCGGAGCGCCGCGCGGCTCACCGAACTCGACGGGGACGACGAGCGGCTCGGCGAGCTGACCGCCGAGCGCGACGCACTCCGGGCCGAACTCGGCGGACTGGCGCAGGCCTTGACGGACGCCCGCGCGGAGGCCGCCGAACGGTTCGCCGCCGCCGTGACCGCCGAGCTGGCCTCGCTCGCCATGCCCCACGCGCGAGTGTCCTTCGACATCCGCCAGACCGAGGACCCGGAGGGTGTGGAGGTCGGCGGACGTACGGTGCACTACGGCCCGGCGGGCGCCGACGAGGTCGAACTGCTGCTGGCCCCGCACCCCGGCGCCCCGGCGCGGCCGATCGCCAAGGGCGCGTCCGGCGGTGAACTCTCGCGCGTGATGCTCGCCGTCGAGGTGGTCTTCGCCGGGACCGACCCGGTGCCGACGTACCTCTTCGACGAGGTCGACGCGGGTGTCGGCGGCAAGGCCGCGGTCGAGATCGGCCGCCGGCTGGCCCGCCTGGCCAGGACGGCACAGGTCGTCGTCGTCACGCACCTGCCGCAGGTGGCCGCCTTCGCCGACCGCCAGCTGCTGGTGGAGAAGACGAACGACGGCTCGGTCACCCGGTCCGGGGTGAAGGTCCTGGAGGGCGAGGACCGCATCCGCGAGCTGTCCCGCATGCTGGCGGGCCAGGAGGACTCGGAGACGGCCCGCGCCCACGCGGAGGAACTGCTGGCGACGGCCAGGGCGGACGGGTAGCGGCGCCGGGGAGTCCCGCACCCCGCCGGGCACCGACGTCGGCGCTCGCCGCCCCGACGTGGGGATGTGACGCCCGCCTCGGGGTTCCCCGCCCTACGGGTGCCTCGGGGGTCGGCCTCGGGCGCGTCGGGGTGTTCGTCGCCCCTGGGCCGTGGTGGCCGTGTCGGGGTTCCTCGCCCGCTGGGTGCCTCGGGGGTCGCGTCGGGCGCGTCGAGGGTGTTCGTCGCCCCTGGGCCGTGGTGGCCGTGTCGGGGGCTCTCGCCCGGCGGGTGCCTTGGGTCGGCGCGGGCGCGTCCAAGCGTTCGTCGCCCCCGGCGAGGGGGCCGTGGTGGCCGTGTCGCGGTGCTCGGGCGCCGTCGCCCCGCCGTGGCCGGTCCCGCCCGCGGGTTCGTAGGGTGGCGGTCATGGGCACACGCATGACCGGCTTCGCCGCCTGCGGACTCGTCGCGGGCGTCACGCGCGCGGGGATCGCCGTACTGCGCTCCACGGCCCCCGGCGGACGCGGGCGCTGGGAGCGGAAGAACCACGCGGGACGGACCGTCGCGCTCTACGCGGGCCCCGCCGTGGCCCTCGCGGCGGCGCTGGGCGCCGGACGGGCCCACCGGGCCACCGGCTTCGCCGTCCTCGCGGCCGGTGCCTGCGGCGCCTACGACGATGTCGCCGGGGCCGACGATCCCCGGCGCGGCTTCCGGGCGCACCTCGGTGCCCTGCGCCACGGCGAAGTCACCTCCGGGGCGGTCAAGCTGTTCGGTGTCTCGGCCGCGGCCCTGGCGGCGGGGGCGCTGCTCGAGGAGCGTGCCGTGGACAAGGTGCTGGCGGGCGCCGTGATCGCCGGGACCGCGCACTTCGTCAACCTCGTGGATGTACGCCCTGGGAGGGCGGCCTGCGCGGTGCTCGCCCTGGGGGTGCCGGGGCTGCTGCGCGGGGGAGCGGCGGGTGAGCTGTCCGCCGCCGCCGTGGGGGCCGCCGCCGCGGTCCTGCCCGACGACCTCGGCGAGCGCGCGATGATCGGCGACACCGGGGCCCACGCGCTCGGAGCCACACTGGGCGCCGCCCTCGCTGCGGGAGGCGGCAGGACCGGCCTGGTCGTCCGCGCCGCGGCGCTGGTGGCCGCGGCGGCGTGCGGGGAACGGGTGAGTGAACTGGCGCGCACGCCGGGGCGCGGACCGCGCTGAGCACCACGGCGCGGACGCCGCCGAGCACCACGGCTCGGTGCTGGACACCACGGCGCGGACCGCGCCCGGTACGGCGGGCACGTGGACGTCGCGCGCCGCACCGGGCCAGTGCCAGGGCGGCGTCTCTTCGCGCGCACCCGGGCGGCTCGCGCTGGCGGAGCGGCGGCCCGAGCGTACCGAGGCGGTTCGCGCCCGCGGTGCGCGGTGCGGGGGCCCGGAGCCCTTCGCGCCGACTCTCGAACTCCTGAATGAAAAGGCCCCGTCTCTCACTCGCGCGAGTGACCGCGCCCGTACAGTTGCCCACCGCGGCGCGGCAGCGGCCGCCCGGTGGTGCCGCGGCGGGCGGGTGTCCTGGCATCCTTGACGCAGTACGCGAAGCACGACGTGCGGTACACCCCTCCGCGCGCCCTTCTGTACGTTCCTTCGTGACCGTCCGACGCCGAACCAGGAGCCCCGGCCACGTGAGCCTCGTGAGCAGCCACTCACCGCACGGGCAGTCGCCGCTGTGCACCGTGCAGGTGCTCGGGGGCGGCAGTGCGGGCAGCAGCGCCCATGTGCGGTCGCTGGCCTCGGGACTGGTCGCCCGGGGCGTGCGGGTCACGGTGTGCGCCCCCGCCGAGGCCGAACACACCTACGGCTTCGCCGGAGTCGGCGCGCAGCACGTCCCCGTGCCCCGCAGGAGCGACCCCGCCTCCGTGGCCGCGCTGCGGGCGGCCTGCGCGGACGCGGACCTCGTGCACGCGCACGGTCTGCACGCGGCGCTGCGGGCCGCGCTCGCGCTCAGTGGCCGACCCACCCCACTCGTCGTCACCTGGCACACCCGCTCGCAGGCGGAGGGTGCCCGGGCCCATCTGCTGCGCCTGCTGGAGCGCCGCGTCGCCCGGGCCGCCTCCGTCGTCCTCGGCACGTCGTCCGACCTGGTGGACCGGGCACGCAGCAGGGGAGCGAGGGACGCGCGGCTGGCCGCCGTCGCCCTCTCGGCGGCGCGCAAGCCCATGGAGTACGACGAGGCGGAGCGGCTGCGGCACAAGGCGCGGGCCGAACTCGGCGCCACGGAACGCCCGTTGCTCATGGCCGTCGGTTCCCTGGACCGGCACCGCGGCTACGGGACGCTGCTGAGCGCGGCGCGCACGTGGCGCCACCTCAGCCCCGCGCCCTTGCTCGTGATCGCGGGGGAAGGGCCGCTGCGTGCGGAACTGCAGCGCCGTATCGAGGACGAGGGCCTGCCGGTGCGTCTGATCGGCCGGCGCGACGACATCCCGGAGCTGCTCGCGGGCGCCGATCTGGCGCTGCTGCCCAGCAGTTGGGAATCACGCTCCGTCCTCGCCCAGGAAGCCCTGCACGCACGCGTGCCGCTGGTGGCGACCGAGGTCGGCGGCATCCCCGAACTGGTCGGCGACGCGGCCGAACTCGTCCCGTACGCAGACGCGGACGCCCTGGCCGCGGCGGTCGTGCGCCTCCTGGAGGACCCTGCGCGCCGGGAACTCCTCAAGGACAGGGGAGTCCAGCAGGCGGCCACCTGGCCCACCGAGGACGACACGGTCGCCCAGATCCTGAGCGTCTACGACGAGTTGACCCAGCCGCGCCCCCTGCCCTAGCGGAGGACGGGCGCCGGAAGACGGGCGGCGGACGGCGGACGGCGAACGGCGGGCGGCGCGGAAGCCCTACGGCACGTGCCTGCGCGCGCGCAGGGCCAGGCTCAACGCGAGTACCGTCTGCGGGTCGTCCAGGTCCGTGCCGAGCAACTCGCCGATCCGCGCCAGGCGGTTGTAGAGCGTCTGCCGGTTCAGATGCAGTTCGCGGGCCGTCTCCGCCTTGCGGCCCGCGTGCGCCAAGAACGTCTGCAGCGTGGGCAGAAGAGGCGGCTTCGACCGGTTGTCGTGCTCGCGGAGCGGGCCGATCGCCCGGTCCACGAAGGCCGCCAGGTCCGGATGGTCGCGCAGCCGCCACAGGAGCAGGTCGATGTCGAGGCGCCGGGCGTCGTACCAGAGGCGGTCCGACAGGCCCTGTGCCGCCGTCGCCGTCTCCGCCGCGTGCCGCAGGCCCGCCGAGGCCGCCGCCCAGCCGCCCGCGACCCCGACCACCACCACCGGCGGCTGCGCGCCCGGCCGCTGCATGCCCGCCCGCTCCACGCCCGCCCGCAGCGCCGCCGCCACCCGGTCCGCGACGGCCGCGCGCTCGGACTCCGAACGCAGGCCGAGCAGCAGGGGCACGCGGCCTTCGACGGGCCGTACGCCCAGGAGCACGGGCACGCCCACGGAGGCCAGCTCCTCGGCGACCGCGCGGGCGAGAACCGCCCAGCCGCCGCCCGGCGAGAGTCCGTCCGCGAGCCGCATCACGACCGGCAGAAGCGGACTGCTGCCCGGCTTGAAGCCGAGCACGCGTGCCTGGGCGGGCGCGTCCTCGGCCCGGACGCGGCCCTCGGCGAGGTCGGTGAGGAAGTCGCCGCGGCCGCGTGCCGCGAGCTCCTCCTCCTGGCGGGCCTGCATCAGGACCACGGCCAGGATGCCCGCCGCCCGCTCGGCCGCCATCCGGTGCACGGGGGCCGTCGGAGCGGTCACGGGCGTGAGGACCAGCCGGGCGCGGACGGAGCCGGTGCCGGGGCCGCCGCCGGGCACGTCCACGACGGTCGTGCCCGCGGGCGGTTCGTCCTTGTGCTGGCCGCGCAGCCCCTCCCACACCTGGAGCGGATCGGCGCCCGCCGGGCCGGCCCCGGCCGCGTACAGCAGCTGCCCGTCCGCCGTCTCCAGGAAGACCGGGTTGCCGGCGAAGTCCGCGAGGATGCCGAGGACCTGCGGTATCCCGCCCCCGCCGAGCAGTGCCCGAGTGCAGCGCCGGTGCACCTCCTCGGCCCGCTGGAGCAGTGCGTAGTGGCCGTTGACGATCTCGGTGTGAACCTCCTCCGTGACCGCCACGAACGGCACCTCGCGGTGCAGCTGGACCAGCGGGAGGCCGGCGGCGCGCGCCGTCTCCACCAGAGTCGCGGGCAGCCGCGAGAAGCGCGGGCCGAGCTCCACCACCAGGGCGGCGATCCCGCGCTCGGCCAGGGTGCGGACGAAGGCGCGCTGCTCGGCGGGACGGGTACCGAGGCCGTACCCCGTCGTCAGCAGCAGTTCGCCGCCCTTGAGGAGCGAGGCGATGTTCGGTACCTCGCCCGCGTGCACCCAGCGCACCGTGCGCTGCAGCCGGTCGGCCCCCGCCAGGATCTCCGGCAACCCGCTGCGCAGCCCGGGCAGCTCCAGCGCCCGCTGCACGGTGATCCCGGCGCCCTCGGTGTCGTAACGGCTGTCCATGCAGCGGACGCTACCTGCGCGCACGTCCCGGGAACACTTCGGCCCGTCCCGGGCACGGCGGCGGGCGCGCCCCCCGGACGACGCGGCGGCCCCGCCCCCGCCCGGAAGTGCGGGAGGGAGCGGGGCCGCCGTGCGTATGGAGGGTGCAGGTTTCCGATACCTGGCGCTCCGTTGGGTTCTCTGGCGGGCTCTACGGCCGGGTCAGCCCGGCTTGACCGCCAGCGTCGCAAAATAGTTCGACATGTATTGAGCGGATGCGTTGGATTGGTGCGGCGCTTCCGCGAAGCCGGTGAGGACGAACCCCGCGGCGAGCTGCCCGCCGATCTGGTCGGTGAGGGTGTGGCTGTATTCGAGAGCGGCATCCGCGCCGAACTTCGTGGCGCGTTCGTCGGCGGAGTACTGCGTGACATCGCTGTAGGGCAGCTTGTGCACGACGATCAGTTCGCCGCGCTCGTCGAGCGCCTCGTGGTCGAACAAGTACACATCAGGGTTGAGGAAGCCCGCGAGCAGAGTTCCGCCCGGTCGCAGGACGCGGAAGCACTCACGCCACACCAGTGCCAAGTCTGGTACGAATAGGTTGGAGACCGGATGGAATACGACGTCGAATGTCGCATCGCCGAAGGCGCTGAGATCGCGCATGTCGCCTAGGACGGTGCGCAGCTCGAGTCCGTCGCGCGCCGCCACCAGCTGGTCCTGGCCGAGCTGGCGCGGTGAGTTGTCGAACACGGTGACCCGCGCCCCCGCAGCGGCGAGGACCGGACCCTGCTGGCCACCGCCGGAGGCCAGGCACAACACGTCCTTGCCGGTCAGGTCCGTCGGCAGCCAGGAGCGGTCGACCGGCTCACGCCCGATGAGAACAATCGACCAGTCGCCCATGCGGGCGCGCTCGATATCCTCAGCACTCACCGGCCTCGACCACTCGCTGCCCTCTTGGACATACCTGTCCCAGGCTGCCCGATTGTGGGCAACGGGGTCGACAATGTCCTGCACGTTCAACTCCCTGCTACAGCCAAGCGGACACCTGCGGTACTGACAGTTCGGTGCCGCTAGCCAACACGATTGCAGGGTGCGGGCTCAACCAAATTGCCTGCGCCGCTGCGGTCAGAGTCGGTAGAACAGTCAACCGCCGAATGCCGTGGGCATGCCCCGGTCGTCTGCGTTGATGACGACCGGGACGGTCCGGTACACAAGGGGGGAACTACTCGGGTCAGAGGCATGAATCCCGCCCACATGTCGTATCCGACACGGCTACGACATTCCCGCGCGGAATCCGACACGGAGAACGGGATCCCACGGTGGGTCAGCCGCCGTACGCCCCGCTCGCCGTCAGTCGCAGCGCCGTGTCGATCAGCGGGACGTGGCTGAAGGCCTGCGGGAAGTTGCCGACCTGGCGCTTGAGCCGGGGGTCCCACTCCTCGGCGAGCAGACCGAGGTCGTTGCGCAGGTCGAGCAGCTTCTCGAAGAGCTTGCGGGCCTCGTCGACCCGCCCGATCATCGCGAGGTCGTCCGCCATCCAGAACGAGCAGGCGAGGAACGCGCCCTCGTCGCCCTCCAGACCGTCCACGCCCGCGTGCTCGCCGGACGTCGGGTAGCGCAGGATGAAGCCGTCCTCGGTGGACAGCTCGCGCTGGATCGCCTCGATCGTGCCGATCACGCGCTTGTCGTCCGGCGGCAGGAAGCCCATCTGCGGGATCAGCAGCAGCGAGGCGTCCAGCTCCTGCGAGCCGTACGACTGCGTGAACGTGTTGCGCTCCTTGTCGTAGCCCTTCTCGCACACGTCCCGGTGGATGTCGTCGCGCAGCTCGCGCCACTTCTCCAGCGGGCCGTCCGCGTCGCCCGACTCGATGAGCTTGATGGTGCGGTCGACGGCGACCCAGGCCATCACCTTGGAGTGCACGAAGTGGCGGCGCGGGCCGCGCACCTCCCAGATGCCCTCGTCCGGCTGGTCCCAGTGGTCCTCCAGGTAGCGGATCAGCTTGAGCTGGAGGAGCGAGGCGTAGTCGTTGCGGGACAGACCCGTCATGTGTGCCAGGTGCAGGGCCTCGGTTACCTCCCCGTACACGTCCAGCTGGAGCTGGTGCGCGGCGCCGTTGCCGACGCGGACGGGCCCCGAGTTCTCGTAGCCGGGGAGCCAGTCCAGCTCCGCCTCGCCGAGCTCCCGCTCACCCGCGATGCCGTACATGATCTGCAGGTTCTCCGGGTCGCCCGCGACCGCGCGCAGCAGCCACTCGCGCCAGGCGCGCGCCTCCTCGCGGTACCCGGTGCGCAGCAGCGAGGACAGGGTGATCGCCGCGTCGCGCAGCCAGGTGTAGCGGTAGTCCCAGTTGCGGACGCCGCCGATCTCCTCCGGGAGCGAGGTCGTGGGCGCGGCGACGATGCCGCCCGTGGGGGCGTACGTCAGGGCCTTCAAGGTGATCAGGGAGCGGACCACGGCCTCACGGTAGGGGCCGTGGTACGTACATTGGTCGACCCAGTCGCGCCAGAACTCCTCGGTCGCCTCCAGGGACTGCTCCGGCTCGGGCAGCGCGGGCGGCTGCTTGTGCGAGGGCTCCCAGGAGATCGTGAACGCGATCCGCTCACCCGGCGCCACCGTGAAGTCGGCGTACGTGGTGAGCGCCTTGCCGTAGGTCTCGCAGGCTGTGTCGAACCACACGGAGTCGGGTCCCGCGACGGCGACGGTCCGGCCCTCGTGCTTGTGCACCCAGGGCACGACACGGCCGTACGAGAAGCGCATCCGCAGGGCCGAACGCATCGGCACCCGGCCCGTGACGCCCTCGACGATGCGGATCAGCTGCGGCGCCCCGTCACGCGGCGGCATGAAATCGATCACGCGCACCGTGCCGCGCGGGGTGTCCCACTCGGATTCCAGGATCAGCGAGTCGCCGCGGTACGTGCGCCGGGCCGCGGTCGGCGGCTTGGCGTCCGCCGCGTGCGCCGGCCCGAGCCGCCAGAAGCCGTGCTCCTCGGTGCCCAGCAGGCCGGCGAAGATGGCATGCGAGTCGAAGCGGGGCAGGCACAGCCAGTCGACTGTGCCGTCCCGGCAGACCAGCGCGGCTGTCTGCATGTCTCCGATGAGTGCGTAGTCCTCGATGCGCCCGGCCACGTGCATCTCCAGTCGAACGGCCACGTCGCCCCACGAGGGGCGGTCGCTCTTGCGGTCAAGGGGTCTTTGTCAGGCGTCGTCGCGAAACGACGGAAGGGTTGTGTGAATGTCGTTGCGAAACGAACTGCCGAGCTCTCGTGTTCCAGGATGCGGCGTGGGTGGTGCCGTCTACCGGCCGGTCTCGGCAGTGAGTGTCCGAGCAGGATACGACGCACGTCGATGATCCGCTTGCCTCTCCCGGCAACCTGACTCGGCCGACCGAGTGAGCAGAGGGTGAGCGGTGCGGACGGGGTGGGCGGGTCGTGCGGGCTCCGTGTCGAAGTGTGCGCGGAGCGTGGCCGCGAGCGGCCCCGTTCTGGCGCTGATACCCTGGTAGCCCGTGGACCGGAGGGCGAGAAACCCCCGAACCGCAGCGACGGCGCCCCCCGAAAATCCGGTACCTCCGGGTCGGGCCGCCGGTACGCACCCCACACCGCGACCACGGGAGCCCCCTCTTGGCCATGCCGCCCGCTGCTTTCCGAAACAGCACAGCCACGACGACCAAGCACATCTTCGTCACCGGGGGTGTCGCCTCCTCCCTCGGCAAGGGTCTGACCGCCTCCAGCCTGGGCGCGCTGCTCAAGGCACGGGGTCTGCGGGTCACCATGCAGAAGCTGGACCCGTACCTGAACGTCGATCCGGGCACGATGAACCCCTTCCAGCACGGTGAGGTGTTCGTCACCAACGACGGCGCCGAGACCGACCTCGACATCGGACACTACGAGCGCTTCCTCGACGTGGACTTGGACGGCTCCGCCAATGTCACTACAGGGCAGGTGTACTCGACGGTCATCGCCAAGGAGCGGCGCGGCGAGTACCTGGGCGACACCGTGCAGGTCATCCCGCACATCACCAACGAGATCAAGCACCGCATCCGCCGCATGGCCGCCGACGACGTCGACGTCGTCATCACCGAGGTGGGCGGCACGGTCGGCGACATCGAGTCGCTGCCGTTCCTGGAGACCGTCCGCCAGGTCCGTCACGAGGTCGGCCGCGACAACGTGTTCGTGGTGCACATCTCGCTCCTGCCCTACATCGGCCCGTCCGGGGAACTGAAGACGAAGCCGACGCAGCACTCGGTCGCGGCGCTGCGCAACATCGGTATCCAGCCGGACGCGATCGTGCTGCGCGCCGACCGCGAGGTCCCCACCGCCATCAAGCGCAAGATCTCGCTGATGTGCGACGTCGACGAGGCCGCCGTGGTGGCGGCGATCGACGCCAAGTCGATCTACGACATCCCGAAGGTCCTGCACACCGAGGGCCTGGACGCGTACGTGGTCCGCAAGCTGGACCTGCCCTTCCGCGACGTGGACTGGACGACCTGGGACGACCTGCTCGACCGCGTCCACAACCCGCTGCACGAGATCAACCTCGCGCTGGTCGGCAAGTACATCGACCTGCCCGACGCCTACCTCTCGGTCACCGAGGCGCTGCGCGCGGGCGGCTTCGCGAACAAGGCCCGCGTGAAGATCAAGTGGGTCACCTCGGACGACTGCAAGACCCCGGCGGGCGCCGCGAAGCAGCTCGGCGACGTGGACGCGATCTGCATCCCCGGCGGCTTCGGCGACCGCGGTGTGTCCGGCAAGGTCGGCGCCATCCAGTACGCCCGCGAGAACAGGATCCCGCTGCTCGGCCTGTGCCTGGGCCTGCAGTGCATCGTGATCGAGGCCGCGCGGAACCTGGCCGACATCCCCGACGCCAACTCCACCGAGTTCGACTCGGCCACCGGGCACCCGGTCATCTCCACGATGGCCGAGCAGCTCGACATCGTGGCCGGCGAGGGCGACATGGGCGGCACGATGCGCCTGGGCATGTATCCGGCCAAGCTGGCGGAGGGCTCCATCGTGCGCGAGGTGTACGACAACAAGGAGTACGTCGAGGAGAGGCACCGTCACCGCTACGAGGTGAACAACGCCTACCGCGCCGAACTGGAGAAGAAGGCCGGCCTGCAGTTCTCCGGCACCTCCCCGGACGGCAAGCTGGTCGAGTACGTCGAATACCCGCGCGAGGTGCACCCCTACCTGGTGGCGACCCAGGCGCACCCCGAGCTGCGCTCGCGTCCGACGCGCCCGCACCCGCTCTTCGCGGGCCTGGTGAAGGCGGCCGTGGAGCGCAAGACGGGCAAGTGACACGAGGGTTGTACGGTTGCCGGGGTACGCGTCTTTCGAGGTGCGTGCCCCGGTTTCTGTCGCCGGCGCACCGTGGCCGATTCCCTTCGGCCGTGACCGGCTTCTCTCGTGTACGTGTGGAAGGACGCAGGGCATGACGATCAAGGACACCGCCGAGGAGTGGGAGATCCGGGCGAGCGAGACCCCGTTCACCGGGAACAAGACCTCCGTCCGCACCGACGACGTGGTCATGCCCGACGGCTCGGTGGTCCGCCGCGACTACCAGGTCCACCCCGGATCCGTGGCCGTCCTCGCCCTCGACGACGAGGACCGTGTGCTGGTCATCCGGCAGTACCGCCACCCCGTGCGCCACAAGCTGTGGGAGATCCCGGCCGGGCTGCTCGACGTCCCCGGCGAGAACCCGCTGCACGCGGCGCAGCGGGAGCTCTACGAGGAGGCGCACGTCAAGGCCGAGGACTGGCGGGTGCTGACCGACGTCTACACGACGCCCGGCGGCTGCGACGAGGCCGTCCGCATCTTCCTGGCCCGCGATCTGTCCGAGGCCGAGGGCGAGCGCTTCGAGGTCGAGGAGGAGGAGGCCGACATGGAGCTCTCGCGCGTGTCCGTCGGCGACCTCGCCCGCGGGGTGCTCGCCGGGGAGCTGCACAACAACTGTCTGGTCGTCGGTGTGCTGTCGCTGATCGCCGCCCGGAACGGCGCAGGTGTCGACGCGCTGCGTCCGGCGGAGGCGCCCTGGCCCGCCCGGCCCTTCGAGTCCTGAGCCGCTCCCGCGTCTCCTCGGGGGACCCGGTGTGACGATCGGCTGATCCGATCGGGCGACCCTTCCGCCGTGCTCCACCCGGATCGTCGCAGAGCGTGAACTAGGCTCTGAAAACGCCCCGTCCGGAGTCCCGGCGGGCTTGCGCGGCAGTGGGACGGGAGTGTGGCCCGTGGCGGATCAGGCGGTGGACACCGACGGCACGGACGTGTCGGCACAGGAGCGGCCACCGGCTGCCGGGTCCGCTCCTGCGGCGGGTCAGTTCCTGGGCCGGGCAAGAGAGTTGAAGGAACTCCGGGCCGACATCGAGCGCGCCGGACTGGACACCCTCTCCGGCCGCAAGGCGCCCCGCGCCCGGGTGCTGCTCATCGCGGGCCGCCCCGGATTCGGCCGCACGGCGCTAGCGGAAGAGCTGGTGCGGCAGGTCGCCGAGAGTTACCCCGACGGTGTGCTGCGGGCCCGGCTCACCGAACCCGACGGCACGCCGGTGCCCACCGAGCGCACCGCACGGGACCTGCTCACCGCCCTGGCGGAGCCGACCCCGCCCGGGGCCGCCGAGGACGACCTCACCGAGGCACTGCGCGGGGCCCTCGCCGACCGCCGTGCCGTGCTCCTGCTGGACGACGCGGCGACCGCCGAGCAGGTCGACTCCCTGCTGCCGGACACCCCCGACTGCCTGGTCGTCGCCGTGTCGCAGGGCCCGCTGACCGGCATCGCCGACGTCCGCCCCTGCACGCTGGGCGGCCTCGACACCAAGTCCGCCCTGGAACTGCTCGGCCGCCACACCGGCTCGGTCCGCATCACCGTCGACCCCTGCGCCGCCGAGGGGCTGGTCGAGGAGTGCGCCGGCCAGCCCGCGGCGCTGGTGCTGGCGGGCGGCTGGCTCGCCGCCCGGCCGCAGGCCGCCGTGGCCGACCTGGCCAAGCACCTGCACGGCGAGGGCGAGGAGGGGACGCCGCTGGCCCGTGTCTTCCGGCTCGTGTACGCCTCACTGCCCAGCGCCGCCGCCCGGATACTGCGCCTGCTCTCCCTGGCCCCCGCCGGCCTCGTCGACCCGCACACCGCGTCCGCGCTGGCCGGCTGCTCGATCCACGCGGCCCGCACCACCCTGGACGACTTCGCCGGGCTCGGACTCCTGCGGCCGGTGGACTCGCCCCTGCCGCAGTACGAGGTGCCCGGCTGCCTGCTGCCCCTGCTGCGTGCCCTCACCGGGACCCAGGACCGGCCGGCCGAGCTCCAGCTCGCCCGCGCCCGGATGCTGGAGCGGACGGTCCGGCTGCTGGTGTCCTGCCGCGCGATCACCGAGACGGACAGCTCGCCCGCCCGCGAGAAACTCGCCGGCATGCCCCAGGCCCTGCGCTTCCCGCACCCCCGGGCCGCCGCCGACTGGCTGCGCATCCGGCAGCCCGCGCTGCTCGCCGCCGCCCGCGCGGCCGTCGCCGACGGCGAGCTGGACACGCTGGCCCGCCGTCTGATGGCCGCGCTGGTCCGGGCCATGGTGGCGCACATCGGTACGCAGGCGGCGGCGCCCGAGCTGTACGGCATCCACCGGCTCGTCCTGGACGTCGCCGAGCGCCGCGACCTGCCCCGCGAGAAGGCCGCGGCCCTGCTGAACCTCGCCGACCTCGACGCGCAGACGGGCCGTACGGCCGAGGCGCTCGCCCGCTACCGGGCCGCCCTGGACGCCGGACGCGAGGCGGACGACCCCTACGCGACCGGGCGCGCGATGGAATCCGTAGGCGGCGCCCACCAGGAGCTCGGGGACTACGAGCGGGCCGCCGACTGGTACGGCAGGGCGCTGGCGCAGCGCCTGGCGCGCGACGAGCGGGTGGACGCCGCCCGGCTCCACGGCCGCATCGCCACCGTGCACACCTACGCCGGCCGCTACGGGGAGGCGCTGCGCAACTGGCGCTCGGCCGTCACCGGCCACCGCAGGAACGGCGATGTGGCGGCCCAGGCACGGGCGTTGAGCGAGCTGGCCCGGGTCCAGGAGTACGCGGGACGGCCGGAGGAGTCGCTGTACACGTGCCACGAGGCGGTGGAGTGGGCCCGCCGCGCCGAGGACGTGCGACTGCAGGCCGCTCTCCAGCTGAGACTGGCCGACACCCTGGACCGGCTCGGCGACCCGGTCGCGGCCGGGCTGCACCGCAGTCAGGCCGAGCGCATGCTGGGAGATGAGCTGCCGGAGAGCCCGTGAGCCATGAAACAAGCCCCTAACGCCTGCGAAATCCGTAGTGCATCCGCCGAAGATTGATGCTTTGAAAGGCTAGACAGAGAGAATCCCTTCATTAGACTGGCTCCGCCGCGCTGTTTCGTGGTGTCTCCCGGTGTGCCCCCATGGCGCCGGGTATGACGGGCATTGCCCCGATGCGCACCGCCCTGGCGTGCGCAGCCCCAGAACCCTCTGAGCCAAGGACCGTGATCGACGTGAAGGTCGGCATCCCCCGCGAGGTCAAGAACAACGAGTTCCGGGTGGCCATCACCCCCGCCGGCGTGCACGAGCTGGTGCGCCACGGCCACCAGGTCGTCATCGAGCGACACGCCGGCGTCGGCTCCTCGATCACGGACGACGAGTACGTCTCCGCCGGCGCGCAGATCCTGCCCACCGCCGACGAGGTCTGGGCCACCGCGGACCTGCTGCTGAAGGTCAAGGAGCCCATCGCCGAGGAGTACCACCGCCTCCGCAAGGACCAGACGCTCTTCACCTACCTGCACCTGGCCGCGTCCAAGGAGTGCACGGACGCGCTCCTGGAGTCCGGCACCACGGCGATCGCGTACGAGACGGTCGAGCTGCCGAGCCGCGCGCTGCCGCTGCTCGCCCCGATGTCCGAGGTCGCGGGCCGTCTCGCCCCGCAGGTCGGCGCCTACCACCTGATGCGCGCCAACGGCGGCCGCGGTGTGCTGCCCGGCGGTGTCCCCGGTGTGCTGGCCGCCAAGGCCGTCGTCATCGGCGGCGGCGTCTCCGGCTGGAACGCCGCGCAGATCGCCATCGGCATGGGCTTCCACGTCACCCTGCTCGACCGCGACATCAACAAGCTCAAGGAGGCGGACAAGATCTTCGGTACGAAGATCCAGACCGTCGTCTCCAACGCCTTCGAGCTCGAGAAGGCCTGCCTCGAGGCCGACCTCGTCATCGGCGCCGTGCTCATCCCCGGTGCCAAGGCGCCGAAGCTGGTCACCAACGAGCTCGTCTCGCGGATGAAGCCCGGGAGTGTTCTTGTCGACATCGCCATCGACCAGGGCGGCTGCTTCGAGGACTCGCGTCCGACCACGCACGCCGAGCCGACCTTCCCGGTCCACAACTCGGTCTTCTACTGCGTCGCCAACATGCCCGGCGCGGTGCCCAACACCTCCACCTACGCGCTGACGAACGCCACGCTGCCGTACATCGTCGAGCTGGCGAACCGCGGCTGGGTCGAGGCGCTGCGCCGCGACTCCGCGCTGGCCAAGGGCCTCAACACCCATGACGGCAAGGTCGTTTACCGCGAGGTCGCCGAATCGCACGGTCTGGAGCACGTCGAGCTGGACACGCTGCTCGGCTGACAGGTCACTCGCACCACTAGTCGACTTTCCCGGCTGCCCAGTGGCGGATTCCCCGCTGGGAAAAGGCGATACGTCAACACAGGTGGTCAACACCGCGCACCCGGCCGGACCTTGCTGGACAAGGTCCGGCCGGATGTGTGTCGGGTCACTTTGCGAGACTCGTTCAACTCGCCGCGAACGTAACTCTTCAACCGATTCGCACACCGGTGGAACCTGCTGTGTGACGGCCTTACGCCCTTGACAGCGGGGTGTTCGGTCACCGACACATCGGGTCGGGTCCGGCGGATTGTGTTGCTGCGGAGCGGTGACACGCCATAGAGTCGCCAATCGTCGGCATGGTGCCACGCTGACCTATCTAGAAGTTTCCTGGTCACCAAGGAGGTAAGACGACTTGTGAATGAGTCGACATTTACTCCCGGGGGTGGTCAACCAGGAATGCCGACGCGGGGCCAGGGCCCCACGGGGCTCGAGGCTGTCGGCTCCGTCGCTGTCCGCACCTTCGCAGCCCACCAGAGTCCCCTCAGAACAGGGCTGACCCAGCCAGCACACCCGAGCATGGATGGCCATCACGTGAACGCCATGGCCGGCAACGGAAGTGGCGAGAACCACACCCACTTCGCCGACTACGACGAACTGCCCGAGGGTCACTTCTACGACCCTGACGCCGAGTACGAGCCCGATCCCGAGTACGCGGCCACGCTCGCGCCCGACGCGGCCCGTCAGCGCCGTGAGCGCATCGGCCCGACCGGACGCCCGCTGCCGTACTTCCCGATCCCGGGCCCGCTGGCCGACCACGGCCCCGCGAAGATCATCGCGATGTGCAACCAGAAGGGCGGCGTCGGCAAGACGACGTCGACCATCAACCTGGGTGCCGCGCTCGCGGAGTACGGACGCCGGGTCCTGCTCGTCGACTTCGACCCGCAGGGCGCGCTCTCGGTCGGCCTCGGCGTCAACCCGATGGAGCTCGACCTCACCGTCTACAACCTGCTCATGGAGCGGGGCATGGCGGCCGACGAGGTGCTCCTGAAGACGGCGGTCCCGAACATGGACCTGCTGCCCAGCAACATCGACCTGTCCGCCGCCGAAGTGCAGCTGGTGTCCGAGGTCGCGCGCGAGTCCACGCTGCAGCGGGCCCTCAAGCCCCTGATGGCCGACTACGACTACATCGTGATCGACTGCCAGCCCTCGCTCGGCCTGCTCACCGTGAACGCCCTGACGGCGGCGCACAAGGTGATCGTGCCGCTCGAGTGCGAGTTCTTCGCGCTGCGCGGGGTCGCGCTGCTCACCGAGACCATCGAGAAGGTCCAGGAGCGGCTCAACCCCGACCTGGAGCTCGACGGCATCCTCGCCACGATGTACGACTCGCGCACGGTGCACAGCCGCGAGGTGCTCGCCCGTGTCGTCGAGGCCTTCGACGACCACGTGTACCACACGGTCATCGGCCGCACCGTCCGCTTCCCGGAGACCACCGTCGCCGGTGAGCCGATCACCACGTACGCCTCCAACTCCGTGGGCGCCGCCGCCTATCGCCAGCTCGCCAGGGAGGTGCTCGCCCGGTGTCACGCCGAGTGAGTCTGCCTGGGGCCGACGAACTGTTCCGTACCACCGGGGGAATGGCGCTCCAGGCGTCCTCGCCCTCGCGCCGGACCAACGGCGAGGCCAGGGTGCCCGCCCCGGCGGGTGAGAGCGACGCGGCCGCCGCGGCGGAGGACGGGCCGCAGTCGGTGCCCGTGCGGGGCGGCGACGGCGAGGGTGACGAGCATGTGGCGGCAGGCGACGAGTCCGGCGCCGGGGAGTCCCGCAGCCGGGGCACCGGTGGCGACCGCTCCGGCCAAGGACAGCGTCAGGCGCCGCAGGAAGGTTCTTCCGCCGGCCAGTCCTCCCGCAAGCGGAGCCGCGCCGCGAACCGCCGGCCCAGCGGGCGCGAGCGGCACGACGAGAAGATCACGGTGTACGTGTCCGCCGAGGAGCTGATGGACCTCGAGCACGCGCGTCTCGTGCTCCGGGGTGAGCACGGGCTCGCCGTCGACCGCGGGCGGATCGTCCGGGAGGCGGTCGCGGTGGTGCTGGCCGATCTCGAGTCCCGCGGGGACGCGAGCATCCTCGTACGACGACTTCGCGGGCGGTAGCGGTAGCCTGCGACGGCTATGACCTCGAACGACGTCCCCGCCTCCGCCGGTGGCCCCGCCGGGCGCCGGCGTGCGCTCGGACGCGGACCCGGGGCGGCGCCGGCGCCCGCCGAGGAGTCCGTTCCGCCCCCCGTGGAGGGGGCCCCCGAACGTGGACCCGAGCCGGAGCCCGAACTCGAGCCGCCTGCGGCCGAGCCGTCCGCTCCGCCGACGGGGTCGCCGGCGGAGGCCGTACCGCCGGCGCCGGAACCCGAGCGGCCGGCCCCGGAGCCCGAGCGGTCGGTCCCCGAGCGTGAGCGGACGGCCCCGGACCGTGGGCGTCCCGCCCCGGGCGGGCCCGCGGTCCTTGCGGAGCCCGAGGGCCGCCACGCCTCCTCGGTTCGCGCGGAGCCCGCGGCCCCCGCCGGGGCGGGTGACGAGCCCGGTGACGGCGTGTTCAAGGTGCGGCTCGCGAACTTCGAGGGGCCCTTCGACCTGCTGTTGCAGTTGATCTCGCGCCACAGGATGGACGTCACCGAGGTGGCGCTGTCCCGCGTGACCGACGAGTTCATGGCGCACATCCGGGCCATGGGGCCGGACTGGGATCTCGACCAGACGACCGAGTTCCTGGTCGTCGCGGCCACCCTGCTGGACCTCAAGGCGGCGCGGCTGCTGCCCACCGCCGAGGTCGAGGACGAGGCGGACCTGGCGCTGCTGGAGGCACGGGACCTGCTGTTCGCGCGGCTGCTCCAGTACCGCGCCTACAAGCAGATCGCCGACATCTTCAACACCCGCCTGCTGGAGGAGGGCCGCCGCTACCCCCGTACCGTCGGCCTCGAAGCCCAGCACGCCGCGCTGCTCCCCGAAGTGGTCATCACCGTCGGGGCCGAGGGATTCGCCACGCTCGCCGTGAAGGCGATGCAGCCGAAGCCCAGGCCACAGGTGTACGTGGATCACATCCACGCACCGCTGGTCAGCGTGCGGGAGCAGGCCGGGATCGTGGTCGCCCGGCTGCGGGAGCGGGGGGAGGCCAGTTTCCGGGACCTCGTCGAGGACACCGACGACACCCTGACCGTCGTCGCCCGCTTCCTCGCCCTGCTGGAGCTGTACCGCGAGAAGGTTGTGGCACTGGACCAGGAGGTGGCCCTCGGAGAGCTGCTCGTGCGCTGGACCGGCGGGGACGGCGAGGAGCAGGTGAGGGTGACGGACGAGTTCGACCGGCCCCCGGAGGACGCGGAGGAGGAGAAGGCGTGAGCGAGCAGCACAGCGAGTCCCCGGCCGGGCCGGGCACCGTCGCCGCCCTCGATCTCCGGCCCGCCCTGGAGGCCGTCCTCATGGTCGTGGACGAGCCCGCGACCGAGGAGCACCTCGCGAAGATCCTGGAGCGGCCCCGGCGGCAGATCGCGGACGCGCTGCGGGAGCTGGCCGACGAGTACACAGTCCAGGGCCGCGGCTTCGAGCTGCGGCTGATCGCGGGCGGCTGGCGCTTCTACACGCGGCCCGCCTACGCGGCGGCCGTCGAACGCTTCGTCCTCGACGGCCAGCATGCCCGGCTCACCCAGGCGGCCCTGGAGACCCTCGCGGTCGTCGCGTACCGCCAGCCCGTCAGCCGTTCCCGCGTCTCCGCGGTCCGCGGAGTGAACTGTGACGGCGTGATGCGGACCCTTCTTCAGCGGGGTCTGGTGGAGGAGGCGGGCGCGGAACCCGAAACAGGTGCGATCCTGTACAGGACGACGAACTACTTCCTGGAGCGAATGGGCCTGCGCGGCCTGGACGAGCTCCCGGAGCTCGCGCCCTTCCTTCCGGAGGCGGACGCGATCGAGGCTGAGACGCTGGAAGGGGTTCCGTCGTTCGATCCGGACGCACCGGACCCAGACGCAGACGACACGACGACGACGGAACTTTGATGCGAAGCAGTGGCAGCGGCAGTGGCAGGAACAGCGGGCGCGGCAACCCCCGGGGGACCGGCGGGGGCGGCAGCGCCCGCGGGACCGGCGGGGGCGGCGACCCCCGCGGGGCCGGTGGGCGCGGCAGCGCCCGTGGAGCCGGTGGGGGCGGCAGCGCCCGCGGGGCCGGTGGGGGCGGCAGCGCCCGCGGGGCCGGCGGGAGCGGCAACGCCCGCGGGGCCGGTGGGGGCGGCGGCTCCCAGCCCAGGAGCGGAGCGGGGCGCGACGACAGGCCGAAGCGCGAGGGCAGGCCCCGTCCCGAGGAGCGCCGCTACGACGTAGGCCCCGGCGCCTCCCACGAGGGCCCGAAGTCCGGCCGGGGCAACGGCGCCCGCGGTGGCGCCAAGGGCGGCCCCAAGCAGAGCCAGCAGCGCGGCGGCCGTACGGCTCCGGCGCGCTCGCGCGAGTACGAGGCGCGGGCCGAGGAGCGCAACCGTGAGCGGTACGCCGGCAAGCCGGACGTGAAGCCGCCGAAGACGTTCCCCGGGGCCGAGCAGGAGGGCGAGCGGCTGCAGAAGGTGCTCGCGCGTGCGGGCTACGGTTCGCGGCGCTCCTGTGAGGAGCTGATCGAGCGGTCGCGCGTCGAGGTCAACGGCGAGATCGTCGTCGAGCAGGGCATGCGGGTCGACCCCGAGCACGACGAGATCAAGGTCGACGGACTGACGGTCGCGACGCAGTCGTACCAGTTCTTCGCGCTGAACAAGCCCGCCGGTGTGGTGTCGAGCATGGAGGACCCGGAGGGCCGCCAGTGCCTCGGCGACTACGTCACCAACCGGGAGACCCGGCTCTTCCACGTGGGGCGTCTCGACACCGAGACCGAGGGCATCATCCTGCTCACCAACCACGGTGAGCTGGCGCACCGCCTCACCCATCCCAAGTACGGCGTGAAGAAGGTCTACCTCGCGCACATCGTGGGCCCCATCCCGCGGGACCTCGGCAAGCAGCTCAAGGACGGGATCCAGCTCGAGGACGGGTACGCGAAGGCGGACCACTTCCGCGTCGTCGAGCAGACCGGCAAGAACTACCTGGTCGAGGTGACGCTGCACGAGGGCCGCAAGCACATCGTGCGCCGCATGCTCGCCGAGGCCGGCTTCCCGGTCGACAAGCTGGTGCGCGTCGCGTTCGGGCCGATCACCCTGGGAGACCAGAAGTCGGGCTGGCTGCGCCGCCTGTCGAACACCGAGGTCGGGATGCTGATGCAGGAGGTCGACCTCTAGTCGCCCCGCGTCACCGCGTACTCCCTCGGCCGGCCCCGGAACTGTTCCGGGGCCGGCCGACGCGTTCGTCCCACGCGGACCGGAGTGGATCTCCGGCCGGCGCCCCCGGACGCCCGGCGCAATCCGCGGGGTCGTGGGGCTTGTGGGTGCCGCTCCCTGCCTTTATGGTCGTACTGACTATTAGTCGTCCCGACTATTGATCGGGCTGATCAGGAAGGGGGCGGGCGGACGTGCGTGCGCAGGAGGGCCGGGCATCCGGCGGCAGGGCACCCGAGGGCTACGACAAGTACGCGTTCGAGCCCTTCGCGGTCGCCGTCGACCTCGCCGTGCTCACCGTCCGCGCCGGAGCGCTCCAGGTACTGCTCGTGGAGCGGGCGCAGGAGCCGTACGAGGGATGCTGGGCGCTGCCCGGGGGGTTCGTACTGCCTGACGAGTCCGCGGAGACGGCCGCCCGGCGCGAACTCGCCGAGGAGACCGGACTGTCGGACGTCTCCGGACTCCACCTGGAGCAGCTGCGGACGTACAGCGAACCCGGCCGCGACCCGAGGATGCGGGTCGTCTCCATCGCCTTCGCCGCGCTGCTCCCCGACCCGCCCCTGCCGCGGGGCGGCGGCGACGCGGCCCAGGCCCGGTGGCTGCGCTCCGACGCCCTCGGCCCGCTCGCCTTCGACCACGACCGGATCCTCGCCGACGCCCACGACCGCGTCGGCGCCAAGTTCGAGTACACCTGTCTCGCCACGTCCTTCTGCCCGCCCGAGTTCACCCTCGGAGAGCTGCAGCAGGTCTACGAGACCGTGTGGGGCACCGCCCTCGACCGGCCCAACTTCCGGCGCAAGGTCCTTGCCACGCCGGGCTTCGTCGAACCGGTCCCGGGCGCCGCGCGCCTGACCGGCGGCCGCGGGAAACCGGCCGCCCTCTACCGCGCGGGCGGCGCCACCGCCCTGCACCCGCCCCTGCTGCGCCCCGCCTCGGAAGGACGGAACCCATGACCACCACGACGCTCGCGAAACGCGCCGCCACCGGCTCCCTGATCGGCCTCGCCCTCGGCGACGCGCTGGGCCTCCCGACCGAGTTCAACGACGTGCCCTCCATCCTCGCCAAGTGCGGCCCGTGGCGGGAGATGGACCTGCCCAGGCCCGCCGTCGTCACCGACGACACCCAGATGACGCTGGCACTGGGACGCGGGCTGCGTACGGCGATGGACCGCGGGCTGCTCGGGCCCAAGCGGCTCGAGCGGGCCGTGCGCGAGGAGTTCGTGGACTGGTACCAGTCGCCGGACAACAACCGCGCGCCCGGCCGCACCTGCCTCGTCGCCTGCGATCTCCTCAAGTCGGAGCGACGCCCCTGGCAGGACGCCAGCCAGGTCCAGTCCAAGGGCTGCGGGGCGAACATGCGGGTCGCGCCGCTCGGCCTCATCCGCGGGCTGAGCGACGAACAGCGGGCGGGCGCCGCCCAGTTGCAGGCGGCGCTCACGCACGGGCATCCGACGGCGCTCGCCGCCTCGGACCTCACCATGCACGCGGTACGGCTGCTCGCCCAGGGCGCCGAGCCGAAGGGGCTGATCGGCCTCCTGCGCTCCTACGCCTACGAGAACCGCGGCCGCTATCACGAGCGGTGGCTCGGCGACCTGTGGACCCGCGGCCAGGACCCGACGCCCGAGCGCTTCATCGCGCGCGGCTGGGACGAGTGCCTGGACGTGCTGGACCGCCTCCGGCACGCCGTGCACACCGTCTCCCCGGAGACCGACCCCTGCCTGGCCACCGGGGAGGGCTGGATCGCCGAGGAGGCGCTCGCCACGAGCCTGTTGTGCTTCCTGATGTTCGTCGACGAACCCGTCACGGCGCTGCGCCGGGCCGCCTGCACCTCCGGCGACTCGGACTCGATAGCGTGCCTGGCCGGAGCCTTCGCGGGCGCCCACCACGGCTCGGACGCCTGGCCGCGGGAATGGGCCGACCGCATCGAATACCAGAGCGACCTCATGTCACTGGGAGCGCTCTGGGACGCTTGAGGCATGAGAGACGTCCTGGAATTCGATCTCGGCCCCGTGGTGGCGGAACAGCCCGACCCGGTGCTCTTCGCCACCGTCTCCGGAGCGCACCTGTACGGCTTCCCGTCGCGCGACTCGGACGTGGACCTCCGGGGCGTCCATCTGCTGCCGACGGCCGCCCTGGTGGGCCTGCGTGAGCCGGAGGAGACCCGGTCCCGGATGTGGGACCGGGACGGCGTCGAGATGGACCTGGTCACCCACGACCTGCGCAAGTTCGTCCGGCTGATGCTGCGACGCAACGGCTATGTGCTGGAGCAGCTGCTCTCGCCCCTGGTCGTGCACACCAGCGAAGCGCACCGCGAGCTGGCCGCGCTCGCACCCGGCACCCTGACCAGCCACCACGCCCACCACTACCGGGGATTCGCGACGACGCAGTGGCGGCTCTTCGAGAAGACCGGCGAACTGAAGCCGCTGCTCTACACGTTCCGGGTGCTGCTCACCGGCATCCACCTGATGCGCAGCGGTGAGGTGCAGGCCGACCTGCCCACGCTCGTCGGGCAGGTCGGGGCTCCCGCGTACCTGCCGGACCTGATCGCGGCGAAGGCCGAACAGGAACACGGAGCGGCGGACGTCGACCGCGCGCGGGTGAGGGACGACGTGGAGAAACTGCACGCCCGGCTGGACGAGGCGCAGGACGCCTCAGAACTGCCCGACGCCCCGTCCGTCCACGACGTCCTGCACGAGTTCGTCGTCCGGGTGCGCCTGGAGGGCCTGGGGGACGGCCCGCAGGGCTGAGGCGCGGCGGGTGCGGACGAGGAAGTCCTCGACGCGGGCGTGGTCCGGCTCGGCGGGGAGGGGGCTGCGGGTGGCCGCCTCGTCGGCCTCCGCCACCAGGCGGGACATCCAGGTCTCGAAGCGGGCCCAGGAAACCTCGCCGCGCCGCACGGCGAGCAGCGGCTCGCGCCGGTCGCCGACATCGGTCGTCAGGGTGCCGGTGCGCAGGAGGTCGCGGGAGGTCATGAGAAGACGGAGCAGGTGCATGGCGTGCTTCCAGCGCGGCACCCCGTGCCCGCGCACGTCCGCCTCCAGCTTCTTGTACTGGCCGAGGGCGTAGCGGGTGAAGGTCTCGTGCACCTGCCGGGAGAGGAACGCCTCGCGCAGGGCGAGGAGTTCGCGGCCGGTGTCGTCGACGTGCTCCACCAGCGGGGAGTGCAGGCACTCCAGGATGTTCGGGTTGGCGCGCAGGGCGAGGGAGCAGAAGCGCTCCAGCTCCCAGCTGAACTGTTCGTCCGCCGGCCCCTCGACGTGGGTCGGGGGCTTGTCGAAACGCCAGAACAGCGGAGTCGGGGCGAGGAACACGCCCCGGCGGTCGGTGTCGCTGCCGTCCGTGGCCAGACCGAAGGCGCGCGAGCCCATCACGCAGGCGTAGATCGTGTGGTCGCGTACCAGGGCCTCGGAGTGCATGCCCCGGAGCGTACGGGCCGTCCCCGCCCCGGCGAATCGAATTTCCCGTCCCCGTGATCCTCTCCGCGTGGGCCCGACCGGCGCCGCGGGGCCCCCGGGCGTGCCCGTCGGCCACGACTCCGAGGCACGGCCGGCGCAGAAGTACGCGATCGCCCGGCCGTCTCGGCAGGCGGGCGCCGCGCACCCGCCCGCCGCGGGCTGACTACGCTGGTGGGACACGACGTGTACGCAGATCAGCGAGGAGCATCACCGTGGCGGTACGAGCGGTCCGGGGCGCCGTCCAACTGGAGCGGGACGAGGCCGGCCACATGGACGAGCAGGTCAGCGAGCTGCTCACCGCCGTCCTCGAGCGGAACGGCCTCACCACGGACGACCTGATCAGCATCTGGTTCACCGCGACGCCCGACCTGCACAGCGACTTCCCGGCCGCCGCGGCCCGCAAGCTCGGCATCGTCGACGTGCCGCTGATCTGCGCCCAGGAACTGGACATCGAGGGCGCGATGCCCCGGGTGGTGCGGATCCTCGCCCACATCGAGTCCGACAAGCCCCGCGCCGACATCGCGCACGTGTACCTGGGTGCCGCGGGCGCGCTGCGCAAGGACATCGCCCAGTGAGGACCGCACTCGTCCTCGGAACGGGCCTCATCGGTACGTCGGCCGCGCTGGCGCTGACCGCCCGCGGAGTCGTCGTCCACCTCGTCGACCGGGACCCGGAGCAGGCCCGTACGGCCGCCGCCCTCGGCGCCGGCACGGACGAGGCGCCGGACGGGCCCGTCGACCTCGCCATCGTCGCGGCACCGCCCGCCCACGTGGCGGCGGCCCTCGGCGACGCGCTCAGGCGGGGCGTGGCGCGCGGCTACCTCGACGTGGCCAGCGTCAAGGGCGGCCCGCGCCGTGAGCTGGAGGCGCTCGGCCTCGACCTCTCCTCGTACATCGGGACGCACCCCATGTCGGGCCGGGAGAAGTCCGGCCCGCTGGCCGCCACCGGGGACCTCTTCGAGGGCCGCCCCTGGGTCCTGACACCCACCCGCGACACCGGCACCGAGGTGCTCAACCTCGCCCTGGAGCTGGTGTCGCACTGCCGTGCCGTGCCGGTCGTCATGGACGCGGACGCCCACGACCGGGCCGTGGCCCTCGTCTCCCACATGCCGCATCTCGTCTCCAGCATGGTCGCCGCGCGCCTGGAGCACGCGGAGGAGGCGGCGGTACGGCTCTGCGGCCAGGGCATCCGCGACGTGACCCGCATCGCGGCCTCCGACCCCCGGATGTGGATCGACATCCTGTCCGCGAACCCGGGCCCGGTCGCGGACCTACTCGCCGACGTCTCGGCGGACCTCGACGAGACGGTCGAGGCGCTGCGCGCCCTCCAGTCCTCCGACGAGTCGAAGCGCCGGGTGGGCGCCACCGGCATCGAGAACGTCCTGCGCCGCGGCAACGCGGGCCAGATCCGCGTGCCCGGCAAGCACGGCTCCGCCCCGCGGACGTACGACGTCGTCGCCGTCCTGATCGACGACCAGCCGGGCCAGCTGGCCCGCATCTTCGCGGACGCGGGCGCGGCCGGGGTCAACATCGAGGACGTGCGCATCGAGCACGCCACCGGTCGGCAGGCCGGTCTGGTCCAGCTGACGGTGGAGCCGAAGGCGGCCCCGGTGCTGAGCGCGGCCCTGCGCGAGCGGGGCTGGGCGCTGCGGCAGTAGCCGCCGCGCCGGGCGCTGCGACGGGCCGGATGCGGGGCGCCGGGACGGGCCAGTAATACGGGGTCCGTGGAGCCAGTAACCTTGTGCGGGGCGCCCTAGTGCCCCGCACAGACCTCCACCACGCACCAGGAAGGTGTCCCCACCGTGGAAAACGGCGCCGCCCGGACCGCCCAGGCAGTGATTGTCGCCATCGACGGCCCCTCCGGCACGGGCAAGTCGAGCACCTCCAAGGCCGTCGCCGCGCAGTTGGGGCTCAGCTACCTGGACACCGGTGCCCAGTACCGGGCGATCACCTGGTGGATGGTGAACAACGGGATCGACATCACCGACCCCACGGCGATCGCCGCCGTCGCCGGGAAGCCGGAGATCGTCTCCGGGACCGACCCGTCCGCGCCGACGATCACCGTCGACGGGACCGACGTCGCCGGCCCGATCCGCACCCAGGAGGTCACCTCCAAGGTGAGCGCGGTCAGCGCGGTGCCCGAGGTGCGGACCCTGATCACGGAGCTGCAGCGCTCGATCGCCGGCACCGCGGAGCGCGGCATCGTCGTCGAGGGGCGGGACATCGGCACGACGGTGCTGCCGGACGCCGACCTGAAGATCTTCCTCACCGCGTCCCCGGAGGCGCGTGCCGCCCGCCGCAGCGGCGAGCTCAAGGGCGCCGACGTCGACGCCACCCGCGAGGCCCTGATCAAGCGGGACGCGGCCGACTCCAGCCGCAAGACCTCCCCGCTCGCCAAGGCGGACGACGCGGTCGAGGTGGACACCTCCGACCTCACGCTCCAGCAGGTCATCGAGTGCGTCGTCACCCTCGTCGAGGAGAAGCGGGCCGCGAAGTGAGTCGAGCCCTCTCGGCGCAGGCGCCGTCCGTCCGCGGTGCCGAGGTCGGCCGCCGTATCGGCGTCGGTCTGATGTACGGCCTGTGGAAGCCGCGCGTCCTCGGCGCCTGGAGGGTGCCCGCGACCGGGCCGGCGATCCTCGCCGTGAACCACTCGCACGCCATCGACGGCCCGATGGTCATGGGCGTGGCGCCCCGGCCCACGCACTTCCTGATCAAGAAGGAAGCGTTCGTCGGACCGCTCGACCCGTTCCTGCTCGCCATCGGGCAGGTGAAGGTGGACCGCACCACCACCGATCGCACCGCCGTCACCCAGGCGCTCGGCGTCCTCCGCGACGGCGGCGTCCTCGGTATCTTCCCGGAGGGCACCCGAGGCGAGGGCGACTTCGCCTCGCTGCGGGCCGGGCTCGCGTACTTCGCCCTCCGCGGCGGCGCGCCCGTCGTCCCGGTGGCGGTGCTGGGAAGTTCCGGCGGGAGCAGCCGGTTGACGAAGGCGCTGCCACCGCTGCGCAGCCGGGTCGACGTCGTCTTCGGCGACCCCTTCGAAGCGGGCGACGGCAGCGGACGACGGACGCGCCAGGCGCTGGACGAGGCGACCCTGCGCATCCAGAAGCAGCTCAGTACGCACTTGGACCACGCCAGACGTCTCACCGGACGCCCGACGCAATGAACGCCGGGCGCCCCGCCGAGCGCTGAGCGACACTTGAGTAGTGGATCACCCGGTACGGGTGCGTCCACCGATCACCACGATGAACGACGAGGTACGCACTTCATGAACGACCACATCCAGCCCGAGGGCTCGGCCGAGCACGAGCACGGGGCGCTTGGCGATGCCGAGTACGCGGAGTTCATGGAGCTCGCCGCGGAAGAGGGCTTCGACATCGAGGACGTCGAGGGCGCCCTCGACGCGGCGGGCCACGGCCCGCTGCCCGTCCTCGCCGTCGTCGGCCGCCCGAACGTCGGCAAGTCGACCCTGGTGAACCGCATCATCGGCCGCCGTGAGGCCGTCGTCGAGGACAAGCCCGGCGTCACCCGCGACCGGGTCACCTACGAGGCCGAGTGGGCGGGCCGCCGCTTCAAGCTCGTCGACACCGGCGGCTGGGAGCAGGACGTCCTCGGCATCGACGCCTCCGTGGCCGCGCAGGCCGAGTACGCGATCGAGGCGGCCGACGCGGTCGTCTTCGTCGTCGACGCCAAGGTAGGTGCCACCGACACCGACGAGGCCGTCGTGCGCCTGCTGCGCAAGGCCGGCAAGCCCGTCGTGCTGTGCGCCAACAAGGTCGACGGCCAGAGCGGCGAGGCCGACGCCTCCCACCTGTGGGCCCTCGGCCTCGGTGAGCCGCACCCCGTCTCCGCGCTGCACGGCCGCGGCACCGGCGACATGCTGGACGCCGTCCTCGAGGCCCTGCCCGAGGCACCGGCGCAGACCTTCGGCGGCGCCGTCGGCGGCCCCCGCCGCATCGCCCTCATCGGCCGCCCGAACGTCGGCAAGTCGTCCTTGCTCAACAAGGTGGCGAACGAGGACCGGGTGGTCGTCAACGAGATCGCTGGCACCACCCGCGACCCGGTCGACGAGCTGATCGAACTCGGCGGCGTGACCTGGAAGTTCGTCGACACGGCGGGCATCCGCAAGCGCGTCCACCTCCAGCAGGGCGCCGACTACTACGCCTCGCTGCGCACGGCCGCCGCCGTCGAGAAGGCCGAGGTCGCCGTCATCCTGATCGACGCGTCCGAGAGCATCTCGGTGCAGGACCAGCGCATCGTCACGATGGCCGTCGAGGCGGGCCGCGCGATCGTCCTGGCGTTCAACAAGTGGGACACCCTCGACGAGGAGCGCCGCTACTACCTGGAGCGGGAGATCGAGACCGAACTCCTCCAGGTGGCCTGGGCGCCGCGGGTGAACGTCTCGGCGCGCACCGGACGGCACATGGAGAAGCTCGTCCCGGCGATCGAGACGGCGCTGGCCGGCTGGGAGACCCGCGTCCCGACGGGCCGGCTGAACGCCTTCCTCGGTGAGCTGGTCGCCGCCCACCCGCACCCGATCCGGGGCGGCAAGCAGCCGCGCATCCTCTTCGGCACCCAGGCGGGCACCAAGCCGCCGCGCTTCGTGCTCTTCGCCTCCGGCTTCATCGAGCACGGCTACCGGCGCTTCATCGAGCGCCGGCTGCGCGAGGAGTTCAGCTTCGCGGGGACCCCGATCCACATCTCCGTGCGGGTGCGCGAGAAGCGCGGCGCCAAGAAGAAGTGATCACGGGAAAGGGGCGGCTCCTTCGAGGAGCCGCCCCTTTCCCGTGGGTCCCGCCTCAGATCCCCTTGCGGGGCGCGGGCGGCAGCGCCGCCGGTACGTGGTGCATCCCGGTGCCGTGCTGCCGTACGCCCGCCTGCCAGACGGCGGGCGTCGAGCCGGTGTGCGTCTCGTGTGAGCCCCGGTGCGGGTCCGTGTGCTGGGCGCTGCCCTGGCGCGCGGAGTGCGCGCCCACGCTGTACGTGCTGTACGAGGTGTAGGAACTCGCCCCCCGCGGCAGGCTCCCGAAGGGGGTGAAGACCGCCTCCTCCTCCCCGTGGCGGTCGCCGGGCAGCGCCCTGAAGGACCTGACCCACTCCGCGTAGAGCGCGTCGTAGATCGGCGTGGCCGATGGGCCGCCCGGCGGGTCCTGGGCCGGTCGCGCGGACGGGATCGGCTGGAAGGGCTGGCGGCGGGGGGAGTCGTAGGTGTGCACGTCTGTGCCAACGACCCGGTCGCCCAACGGATGCGGTCGCCCCGCCGCTTTCGCAGGTCAACCGTCATGTGGGGCAGCGTGAGGGAGCCGGGGCGCGACCGGCGGCGCGCCCCGGCTCCCGTCCCGGACGGCTCAGGTGCCCGCGAGCGGCAGGGCGGCGGCGACGAGCTGGCCGCCCGCGGCGGCCTTGTCGAGCGCGTCGCGCAGCAGGTCCTCGCGCGGCTGTCGCCCGATCGAGCCGACCGGGGCCGCGAACAGCAGCACCTGCTGGTGCTTGTTGGCGGCGGCCCGCCAGCTCTCGGTGACCTGGAGCGGCTGGTGCGCCTGCCACCAGGCGACCGGGGAGCCGCCGCCGGTGCCCGGCTGGAGCACCGCGTGCAGCTGTCCCATGGCGAGCAGCACGGACCAGCCGTGCAGTACGGAGGGTGCCGAGTTCAGCTCGGTCACCGGCATGAAGCCCTGTTCGATGAGCAGCGGCAGGAAGTCGTCCCCCGGGCCGTTCGTGCCCGGGCGGACGATGGGTCCGGTGGGCTCGACGACGAGCGCCGGGTGCAGCTCGCCGCTGATCAGGACGAGTCCGCTGGTGACGCCGAGCACGGCCTGCTCGGGCGCTGCCTGCGGGGGTGCGGCCTGGGCCGGCGTGTCGTCGGCACCGATGGAGCGGGCGGCGCCCCGGAGCTGCTCCTCGGTGACCTGGACGACCTGGGAGGGCAGGCAGGTGGCGTGGGCGAAGGCCAGGACGGCGGTCTCGTCGCCGATGAACAGGACGGTGCTGGTGCGCTCCTGTTCCGAGTCGCCCGGGGTGCGGCAGGACGTGCAGTCGTAACTGCCCGGGGCGTTCTCTCCGGCGAGCAGCCGGTCGGCTTCTTCGTCGCCGATCTCGGCGCGTACGTCGTCGCTGACGTCGAGCATGCGCGGCACGGGTGGCTCCTCGGGATGCGGTACGTGGCGATGCCGGGTGGCTCCCGGCCCATGAACCGGGGGTCCCCGGCTCATGAAGAAGACAACGGGCGATCCGCGGCCGGGGTCACGCCCGGGGGCGAACGGAATCGAACCGGCCGGCGCACGGGGTGACGTACGCACCGGGATGCATTCCTGCCTGCCAACTGGTCGCTACGGAGGGCGAGTTGTGCCGGTCCGGCGAGCCGTAGACCCTCGGGCCGTCAGGTCGACAAATCCGGACATCATCCCATGCGGGGACCGGCGTGAATTTCGCCGCCGCTCCCGGGGGCGGCGACCGGCCCGCCGGTCCGCCGACCGGGTGGGACCCCGGCCGCCCCGGGCGCGGTCGCCGGCCCGGCGGCGGCCCGCGGCCTAGCGTGGGCCGATGCTCGCCGTGTCGATCAAGCGCATCCGGTGCGCGGCCGTGGCCGCCGCCGCCCTGGCCGTACTCATCCCGTCGCGGGCGGCCGCCGCGCCCCCGCCGTTTCCCGGGCCGCCGTTTCCCGGCTCCACGCTTCCCGGATCGCAGGGAGGCCTGTACGACTGCGCGGCGAAGGACTGGCCCTGGGGGTGTCTCGCCGAGTGCGAGAGCAGCGGGCGGTGGCACGCGAACACCGGGAACGGCTTCTACGGAGGGCTGCAGTTCGGGCAGGCCACCTGGAAGGAGTTCGGCGGCCTCGCGTACGCGCCGCGCGCCGATCTCGCCACCCGCAAGCAGCAGATCAAGGTCGCCCGGGAGGTGCTGGCCTCCCAGGGGTGGGGAGCCTGGCCGTACTGCTCCAGGAAGTACGGGCTCGCGGGCCGGGTGCATGTGGTGAAGTCCGGCGAGACGCTGTCGTCGATCGCCCGCAAGTACGGCGTCAAGGGCGGCAAGGCCGCTCTCCAGAAGGCCAACGAGCAGATGCTCGGTCCCCGCCCCGGCCGGCTGAACCCGGGCACGATGCTGGTCATCCCGCAGGGGTCCGGCACCGCCCGGCATGCGGACCGCGTGCTCTTCGGCCCCCCTCTCGCACCCCCGGCCCCCGCGCCCTCGTCGGTGCCGTCCCTCTCCGCCCCGGCGATCCTGATGAACGGAACGGAACCAGGGTTCCCCGATTCGCCTACCGATCGGGCAACTGTTCGGGAACAACACGGTAAGGGCACCCAACCCCTTGATGAACCTCCGGGTCTAACCATGCGGTAGGTGGACGAGACAGGGGAACACAGCAGATTCGGGGACGCATGCATATTTCCTTCCTGATACACAACGCGTACGGCATCGGGGGGACCATCCGGACGACGTACAACCTGGCCAACACCCTTGCCCGGCAGCACGACGTCGAGATCGTCTCGGTCTTCCGCCACCGGGACGAGCCGGCCTTCGCGCCCGACCCGCGCGTACGGCTGCGGCATCTCGTCGACGTCCGTGAAGGCGGCGGGGGACGCGACGGCGACGATCCGGACCTGAGCCGTCCCGCCAAGGTCTTCCCCCGCGCCGAGGGCCGCTACGAGCAGTACAGCGCGCTCACCGACCGGCGCATCGCCGAGCACCTCGCGAAGGTCGACGCCGACGTCGTGGTCGGCACCAGGCCCGGCCTGAACGTCCATCTGGCCCGCCAGACGCGCCGCGGCCCGCTCCGCGTCGGACAGGAGCACCTCACCCTCGACAGCCACTCCGCGGCCCTGCGAGCCCAGCTGCGCGGCGCCTACCCGCGGCTCGACGCCCTCACCACGACCACCGAGGCCGACGCCCGCGCCTACCGCGGCAGGATGCGGCTGCCCGGGGTCCGGGTGGAGGCCGTGCCCAACCCGGTGCCCGCACCCGGCGTCGAGCCGGCGGACGGCTCGGGCAAGTGGGTCGTCGCGGCCGGACGGCTCGCCCCGGTGAAGCGGTACGACCTGCTCATCAGGGCCTTCGACCGGGTGCGCGCCCAGCGGCCGGACTGGCGCCTGCGAATCTACGGCGGCGGCCGGCAGAGGGACAAGCTGCGGACCCTGATCGACGAACTCGGCCTCTACAACCACGTGTACCTGATGGGCCCCGTCAACCCCATCGAACCGGAATGGGCCAAGGGGTCCATAGCCGCCGTCACCTCCAGCCTGGAGTCGTTCGGCATGACGATCGTGGAGGCCATGCGCTGCGGTCTGCCCGTGGTGTCCACCGACTGCCCGCACGGTCCTGGCGAGATCATCGACAACGGTGTCGACGGCCGCCTGGTCGAGGTCGGCAACGTGGAGGCCATCGCCGCGGGACTCCTGGAACTGATCAACGACGACGGCCTGCGGCTGCGGATGGCCGACGCGGCGCTGAAGGACTCCGCGCGCTTCGACCCGGCCCGGATCGCCGAGCGCTACGAGTCGATCTTCGCCGGTCTGGCGGGCCGCGGCGGCCCCACCCTCGGGGGCCGGGTGCGCGGATCGCTGCACCGTACGCGCGGAGCGCTGCTCAGCGGGGCGTATGCCGTTCGGGATGCCGGACGCGTCGCCGTGACGAAGGGGCACACCGCATGAGAACGCCGGCTCCGCAGACCACACCCCAGCGATCCGACGAGGACACCGCCATGCCGCCGCGTGCCGACTGCATCGCCGACTCCGCCGGCGGACTCACCTTCGACGTGACGGAGACGGGAGAGCCGGGAGACGCGCTCCTGGTGCTGCGCCGCCGGGAGGGCACCGAGGAGGTCAGTCTGCCGCTGAGCCCGGCCGCGGACGGCCGGCTGCGCGCCGCCCTGCCCAGCAGCGTCGCCCTGCCCGAGGGCCGCTGGGACGCGTACGCCCAGGTCGCCGGGGGCGAACCGCGGCGCCTGACGCCTGGCGTGAACGACCTGCGCTCCCTCGTCGACCGGATGCCCAGCGGCTCCCTCGGCCATGTCGCGGTCCGCATCCCGTACGCGACCAAGCACGGCAACCTCACCGTCCGCAGCTGGCTGCGCGCACCGCACGCGGAGGCCGGTGAACTGCTGATAGAGAAAGACGAACTGACGGTGCGCGGCCGGGTGTTCGGCACCGCGCTCGGGCCGGACGCCCACGCCGAGCTGCGCCAACGGCGCCCCGCGGGTTCCGTGGTGCGCGCCGAAGTGCGCGCGGAGCAGGCCCAGTTCGCCCTCACCCTGTCGTACGGAGCACTGGCGCCCGGCATCTGGGATCTGTGGCTGCGGCCCGCGGGGGAGACCGGACCGCGGGTGCGGATCGCGCGACTGCTCGACGACGTCGCCGACAGGAAGGGCATCTTCGCCTACCCCGCGGTAGACCTGGAGACGGAGCACGGCCCGGTGCAGGCCGGGCCCTACTACACCCGGGACAACGACCTGTCCGTCGCGGTGACCGCGGCCGGCTGAGCGTCGCGCGGCCCCGGTGCGGCGGGGCGCCCGGAGTCCCCTCGCGGACCGTCACTGTCCGCAAGGGCTGGCAGACTCGGCGCCATGTTGGAGACATCGGCACGACTGCTGCGTCTGCTGTCACTGCTGCAGGCCCACCGCGAGTGGTCCGGCGCCGACCTGGCGGACCGCCTCGGGGTCACGCCCAGAACCGTCCGCCGCGACGTGGACCGGCTGCGCGAGCTCGGCTACCCCGTCAACGCCAGCCCGGGCACGGGCGGCGGCTATCGGCTCGGCGCGGGAGCCGAACTGCCGCCCCTGCTGCTGGACGACGACGAGGCGGTGGCCGTGGCCGTCGGGCTGCGACAGGCCGCAGGACAGGCGATCGAGGGCATCGGCGAGACGTCCGTCCGCGCTCTCGCCAAGCTGGAACAGGTGCTGCCGCACCGGCTGCGCCGCCGCGTGGGCGCCCTGAACGCCTTCACCGTGCCGATGCTGCGCGGTCCTCGCGCCTTTGCCGTCGACCCCGCCGTGCTCACCGAACTCGCCCACGCCTGCCGGGACTGCGAGCGGCTGCGCTTCGACTACCTCGACCACGGCGGCACCCCGACACGGCGCACGGTGGAGCCGCACCGCCTGGTGTGTTCCGAACGCCGCTGGTACCTGTTCGCCTGGGACGTCGACCGCGCCGACTGGCGCACGTTCCGCGTGGACCGCATCACGCCAAGACCCCCGCACGGACCGCGCTTCACGCCCCGCACCCCGCCCGCCGGGGATCTGGCCGCCCACGTCTCCCGGGGCGTCTCCACGCGCGCGTACGCCTCCCACGCGGTCGTCCGGCTGCTCGTGCCGTTGGCGGAGGCCGCGGAACGCGTCTCACCGTCCGCCGGGACCCTGGAGGCGGAGAGCGAGCACAGCTGTCTGCTGCGCGCCGGGGCCGCGAGCATCGAGCTGATGGTCGTTCACGTGCTGATCATGGGCTTCCCGTTCGAGGTGCTCGAACCCGCCGAGCTGGTCGACGCGCTCAGGACGGCCCGGGACCGTCTGACGGCCGCTCTTGACCGAAGCGCAGCTGCGGGCTGTCCTCCTGCCCGGAGCGGGTCTGCGGGGGAGTGATCGCCGCGAACGCAGGGTGGTGCAGGTCGAAGGCGGGGGCCTCGGAGCGGATCCGGGGCAGCGTGACGAAGTTGTGCCGCGGCGGCGGACACGAGGTCGCCCACTCCAGGGAGCGCCCGAAGCCCCAGGGGTCGTCGACGACGACCGGGGTGCCGTACCTCGCCGTCTTCCAGACGTTGTAGAGGAACGGCAGCGTGGACATGCCCAGCAGGAGGGCGCCGACCGTCGAGACGGTGTTGAGGGCCGTGAAGCCGTCGGCGGCCAGATAGTCCGCGTACCGGCGCGGCATGCCCTCGGCGCCCAGCCAGTGCTGCACCAGGAACGTCGTGTGGAAACCGACGAACAGCGTCCAGAAGTGGATCTTCCCTAGGCGTTCGTCGAGCATCTTCCCGGTGAACTTGGGCCACCAGAAGTGGAAGCCGGCGAAGGTCGCGAAGACGACGGTGCCGAACACGACGTAGTGGAAGTGCGCGACGACGAAGTACGTGTCCGTGACGTGGAGGTCGAGGGGCGGCGACGCCAGGATCACCCCGGTCAGACCGCCGAACAGGAACGACACCAGGAAGCCCGTCGCCCACAGCATGGGCGTCTCGAAGGACAACGACCCCCTCAGCATGGTCCCGGTCCAGTTGAAGAACTTGACGCCCGTCGGGACCGCGATCAGGAACGACATGAAGGAGAAGAACGGCAGCAGCACCGCGCCCGTCGCGAACATGTGGTGCGCCCACACGACCAGCGAAAGACCGGTGATCGCCATCGTCGCGCCGACGAGCGTGAGATAGCCGAAGATCGGTTTCCTGCTGAAGACCGGGATGATCTCCGTGATGATCCCGAAGAACGGCAGCGCGATGATGTAGACCTCGGGATGCCCGAAGAACCAGAAGAGGTGCTGCCACAGCAGTGCGCCGCCGTTGGCCGCCTCGAACACCACCGATCCGAACCGCCGGTCCGCCTCCAGGACCAGCAGCGCCGCCGCGAGCACCGGGAACGCGAAGAGGACGAGGATCGAGGTGAAGAGGACGTTCCAGGTGAAGATCGGCAGCCGGAACATCGTCATGCCGGGGGCGCGCATCCCGATGATGGTGGTGATGAAGTTGACCGCGCCGAGGATGGTGCCGAAGCCGGCCAGCGCGAGCCCCATGATCCACAGGTCGGCGCCGATGCCCGGCGACCGCTCCAGGCTGTTGAGCGGAGCGTAGGCGAACCAGCCGAAGTCCGCCGGACCCTCGGGCACCGCGAGCGAGCCGAGGACGATCAGGCCGCCGAAGAGGAACAGCCAGTACGACAGCATGTTGAGCCGGGGGAACGCGACGTCCGGGGAGCCGATCTGCAACGGCATGATCTCGTTGGCGAACCCCGCGAAGGTCGGGGTCGCGAAGAGCAGCAGCATGATCGTGCCGTGCAGGGTGAACAGCTGGTTGTACTCGTGGTTGTCCATCAGCTGCAGCCCCGGGCGGGCGAGCTCGGCGCGCATCAGCAGCGCCATGAGCCCGCCGACCAGGAAGAAGACGAACGCGGTGATCAGGTAGAGGTGACCGATCTTCTTGTGATCGGTGGTGGTCAGCCAGTCCACCGCCAGCCGGCCCGGCCGCTTCGCCGGTACGGGTCGCGCCGCCGCCCGCGCGGTGTCCGTGCCCATCGCTCGCCCCTTCACTCGTCGCGCCCCCGGGCCCTGCTGAAGCTGACGCCATGATGCTCGCGCCGCCCGGGCTCCGACAGAGGGCGCGCGGGGTTCTGTCCGGGAACCGCATATTCAGGCCGCCGCGGTTTCCCCGGGGCGGCTTCGGATTCGGCTCGCAATGACGTTGCCGTACGCGCGTGTCCGGCCTTTCGACCGGTCAATTCGGAGCATCGCGGGGCCCTTCGGGAATTGTCCGCGGCGGCTCGGCGGACACACACAGAACCCCTCGAAGGTGTGACGGAGGCGGGCCGAAACGCGTGTCGTGATCCTGTGACAGAAGCGTGACCGGAGGGGGACACGTGACGCATGGTGTCCGGTCCGGGCTTCCCCGGCCGCGGCGGGCCGCCTAACGTGGCGGGCATGGCACCCATACCCACCACCCCGCCCGAAGAGCCCGAGGACAGCCCGGAGACCTACGTCGGGCTGGCGGCGAGCAGCGCCGAGGAACGGGCCCGGCAACGCGGCTGGTCCACGGTGCGCTCCCTGCCGCCCGGCTCGATCATCACCATGGAGTACCGCGTGGGCCGGCTGAACCTCGAGGTCACCGACGGCACGGTCACCCGCTGCTGGAAGGGCTGACGGCACCGCTTCCCGCACGGCGAAGGCCCCCGGCTCGTCAGGAACCGGGGGCCTTCGCCGTGCGGGGCGGCTGTGCGTACCGGCCCCGCCGTTCTGTGCTCAGCCGCCCGTCAGGGGGCGGGCCGAGGTGCCCGTGGTCCGCGGCACGCGGTCGGCGTGCGGCGGCCGGCGACTGCCCACCGGCGTGACGGGTGTGCGCTCCGAGCGGGCGGAGTGCGGACCGGGAGCCAGATGGGCGGGCGCCCGGGGCGGCCGTGCGGCGGCCGTCGCGTGGGCCGGGGCCTGCCCGTCGTCGGCGGTCGGCCGCGTGACCATGACCGGCGCGCCCACGGGCGCCGGGGAGGCGGCCGGGACCGTAGTGCCACGGCGGCTGCGCCAGGCGTCGCGCAGGGTGAAGATCCAGGCCTCGGCGCGGGCGATCAACGGCTCGAACCAGGGCAGCGCCAGCAGGATCAGCAGACCCGCGGCCCAGCCCAGGAGCACGTCGCTCAGCCAGTGCGTACCGAGGTAGACGGTGGTGAGTCCGACGCCGAGCGAGGTCACCGCCGACAGCGCGGACAGCCAGCGCCTGGCGCGCGGGGTCGAGGCGAGGTAGGCCAGGATTCCCCAGGTCACCACGGCGTTCGCGGTGTGGCCCGAGGGAAATATGTCGCCGCCGAGGCCCATCTCGTTCGAACCGATGGTGATGGCGTAGTGCGGGCCCAGGCGGCCCATGCCGATCTTCGCGGCGCCGACCGTGATGTTCAGCAGGAGCAGTGAGGCGCCGAGCGTGAGCAGCGGGCGCAGGGTGTGCTGCCGCCAGGAGCGCCAGCCGAGCCACGCGCAGACCATCACGGCGGTGGGGCCGCGCTGGCCGAGCACCACGTAGTAGTCGAGGAACGCGTGGATCTCCGGCCACTGCTGGTACGGCCGGAAGAACATGACCTGCCAGTCGAAGCGGACCAGCCAGGACGTGATCGCGACGGCCCACACGATGGCCACGTAGAAGGTCAGGGTCGCGCTGAGGAGCACGACCCTGTGCCGGCTCATCCTCGGTACGGGGATGTGGGCCGGCCGTTCCGGCTCACGGTCCAGCCGGGCGAAGACCCGCTCCAGACGGGTGAGGTTTCGTTCGGTACGCACTCACTCGACGTTACAGCGAGTGAGCTGTGTTCCCGCGCGATTCACCGGCTTTGTGATGACGATGTGATGTGGGATTGCTCTCAACAGGGCGTTTATTGCTGCGGATTGCATATTCACCGCCGGGTTCGGCCTTCAATTCCTTTGATCATTCGGTGACGCTGTTTTGCGGCTCTTATGAATTCGTTCACCGGGCGCTGGCGCGGAATTCTCCGCGTGCTCACCGGCGGCCGGGGCCCCCGGCCGCGCCCCTCGCCGTGACCGGGTCGGCACACCGCGTCGCTGACCTCGGGGAACGGCGGCATGCGGCGTGGCGCACGCCACACGGTCCGCGCCGGGAACGTGAGAGGTCCGCCACGTGACACCCGGCGGAACTCGCGTACGCTGACCGTTCACTCGCCTTTCGTTGCGTGGGCCCGGGAGCCGCTCCTTCCGCGCCGCAGCCGCAGGGAGTCCCCACCCCGCGGTTTCCGCCGAGGCGAGGGAACATCTGGGAGGTACGTACATGTCCGGGACGACCACGGCCGCTGCGCGTCGCCGTCGGGAGGCCGGGGCCGGTGCCAACCGCTGGGTCGTCCTCGTGGTGCTGTGCGTCAGCCTGCTTCTCGTCGCCGTCGACGCCACCGTGCTCCACGTAGCGGTGCCGGCCGTCACCGAGGACCTCAGGCCCGGCGGGATCGAACTGCTCTGGATCGTCGACGTCTACCCGCTCGTCTGCGCCTCGCTCCTCATCCTCTTCGGCACGCTGGGTGACCGCGTCGGCCGCAGACGGATCCTGCTCCTCGGCTACGCCCTCTTCGGAGTCGCCTCCGCCGTCGCCGCCTTCGCCGACACCGCACAGGTACTGATCGCGGCCCGCGCCCTGCTCGGCGTCGGCGGCGCGATGATCATGCCCGCGACGCTGTCGATCCTGCGCCAGGTCTTCCCCGACCGGCGCGAGCGCGCGCTCGCGATCGGCATCTGGAGCGCGGTCGCCGCCGTCGGCGCGGCCGTGGGGCCCCTGCTCGGCGGCTTCCTGCTGGAGCACTTCTGGTGGGGCTCCGTCTTCCTCGTGAACATCCCGCTGATGCTGGTCAGCCTCCCGGTCGGTCGCCGGCTGCTGCCCGAGTCGACCGGTGACCGCGACGGTCCCTGGGACGTCGTGGGTGCCCTGATGGCGGCCGCGGGACTCTTCGGGGCCGTGTTCGGTGTGAAGCGGCTCGGCGGCGGGGAGCCGCCCCTCAGCCCCGTCACGCTCCTGCCGCTGCTGGTGGGCGGCGCGCTGCTGGCCGCCTTCGTGCGACGGCAGCGGCGGCGCGAGAAGCCGCTCGTCGACCTGCGGATGTTCGCCCGGCCCGCGTTCAGCACCTCGGTGGGCTGCATCGTCCTCGCCATGCTCGCGCTGGTCGGCCTGGAGCTGATCGCCGCGCAGTACCTCCAGCTCGTGCTGGACCTCTCACCGCTGGAGACCGGGCTGCGGCTGCTGCCGCTCACCGTCGCGGCGATGGCGGCGGGACTGGCCGGGGCCAACCTGCTGCGGCGGTTCGGACCCCGCGCGATGGTCTGCGTCGGCTTCTGTGTCACCGCGGCCGCGGTGATCAGCCTGACCGCCATGGGCGACCACGACAACACGGGCCTGCTGCTCTTCGGCTTCGTCCTGCTCGGCTTCGGTCTGGAGACCACGCTCTTCGGCGCCTACGAGTCCATGCTCAGCGAGGCCCCTCCCGCGCAGGCCGGCGGGGCCGCCGCGATCGGCGAGACCTCGTACCAGCTGGGCGCCGGCATCGGCATCGCCCTGCTCGGCAGCGTCATGAACGCGGCGTACACCCCCGGACTGTCCTCGGTGCCCGGTGTCCCCGCCGCCGACTCCGCCGCGGCGGGGCACTCGCTGGGGGAGGCGTACGAGGTCGCGGCGCGGCTAGGCGGGCCCTCGGGTGCGGCCCTGCGGGACGCCGCGCGGGACTCTTTCGTGCACGGACTGCATGTGACCCTGCTGGTCAGCGCCGGGCTGCTGTTGCTCGGGGCCGTGATGGCGCTGCGGTTGCCGCGGGCCATGGAGTGCGGGGCGGCTGCGGCGGGGCCGACGGACGTGCCCTTGCCGCGGGAGGCCGCCGACGCGCGGAAGCCCCGCGTGTCCGCCTGAGCGTCCCGGGCCTTCGACCCGCCGGATGTTCTCCTCCACCCGCGTGCCGCCCGTCCGCTTCGTGGTGCACGTCTCCCGCGGGGCTCGGCGCCGTCGGCGGCTGCCGTCCGTGGGCTCTGGACTTGCGGGGCGGGGGCTCGTAACGTCGGGCCCGAAGTTTGGTTAACACTGCTAGTTTTCGCGTGCCGGAGGTTCTGCCATGACCGCGTCCTCGACATTGCCGTCGTTCGACCCCGCCGATCCGCTGGGGATCGACGACCTCCTGGACGCGGAGGATCTGGCGATCCGCGACACCGTGCGCACCTGGGCGGCGGACCGGGTGCTGCCGTACGTGTCCGAGTGGTACGAGAAGGGGGAGCTGCCGGGCATCCGCGAGCTGGCCCGGGAGCTGGGCGGCATCGGGGCGCTCGGGATGTCGCTCCAGGGGTACGGCTGCGCGGGGGCGAGCGCCGTGCAGTACGGCCTCGCCTGTCTGGAGCTGGAGGCCGCCGACTCCGGCATCCGCTCGCTCGTCTCCGTGCAGGGCTCCCTCGCCATGTACGCGATCCACCGCTTCGGGTCCGAGGAGCACAAGGAGCGGTGGCTGCCCCCGATGGCGGCCGGCGAGGTCATCGGGTGCTTCGGGCTCACCGAACCGGACCACGGCTCCGACCCGGCCGGCATGCGGACCCACGCCAGGCGCGACGGCGGGGACTGGGTGCTCGACGGGCAAAAGATGTGGATCACCAACGGATCGGTCGCCGGGGTCGCCGTCGTGTGGGCGCAGACCGACGACGGGATCCGCGGATTCGTCGTGCCCACCGACGCACCCGGTTTCTCGGCGCCCGAGATCAAGCACAAGTGGTCGCTGCGGGCGTCCGTCACCAGCGAACTGGTCCTCGACGGCGTACGGCTGCCCGCCGACGCCGTGCTGCCCGGGGTCACCGGACTCAAGGGGCCGCTCAGCTGCCTCTCGCACGCGCGCTACGGAATCGTGTGGGGCTCGATGGGCGCCGCGCGGTCCAGTTTCGAGTCCGCGCTCGCGTACGCGAGGACGCGCGAGCAGTTCGGCCGGCCCATCGGCGGCTTCCAGCTCACCCAGGCCAAGCTCGCCGACATGGCGGTCGAGCTGCACAAGGGGATCCTGCTCGCCCATCACCTGGGACGGCGCATGGACGCCGGACGGCTGCGCCCCGAGCAGGTCAGCTTCGGCAAGCTGAACAACGTGAGAGAGGCGATCGAGATCTGCCGTACGGCGCGGACGATCCTCGGCGCCAACGGGATCTCGCTCGAGTACCCCGTGATGCGGCACGCGACGAACCTGGAGTCGGTGCTCACCTACGAAGGCACCGTGGAGATGCATCAGCTCGTGCTGGGCAAGGCGCTCACCGGTCTCGACGCCTTCCGGTGACCCCGGTCCCCGTGACCGGTGCGCCGGAAGGCGGTGCCGGTGAGCGGCCCTGCCCTAGCTCTGGTTGAAGAAGCCGTCCGCCGGACGGCCCGCCGCCTCACCGCTCACGATCTCCGTGTGGGCGGGAGTCAGCAGGAAGACCCGGTTGGCGACCCGCTCGATCGTGCCGCGCAGGCCGAACGTCAGGCCGGCCGCGAAGTCCACCACGCGCTTGGCGTCGGCGGGCTCCATGGACGTGAGGTTCATGATGACCGGGACACCGTCCCGGAAGAGCTCGCCGATGCCGCGGGCGTCCCGGAAGCTGTCCGGGGTCACCGTGCCGATCCGGCGGCCCTTCTCCTCGGCCGTCTCGGAAGCGACCTTGACGCGCGGGTCGGTGACCCAGGCATCGCCGGACTCCTGTCCTTCGGCGTAGTCGTCGTCGTAGTAGCGCTCGTCATCGTTGTCGTCGACGAGGCCAAGCCAGGCACTCGCCTTGCGCACCGATCCCATGGACGCCTCCTCTCACAGCGGTCTTTATTGCTTTCCGCATCCCCATGGTCGTCCATGATGCGGATGTCGCGCCAAGTGGATAGACGCCGTGCGGGGGTTTCGTGACGGTACTGGTGCACAGCGAATCCGTCGAGAGCCCACGTTTCCCAAGGGTCGTGATGTAAACAGCCGCTGACTGGGAGTGAAATATGATTCTTCACTGCGTACGGGTGACGGAGGGTGCGTACGGGTGAACGACGGGGGCGGATACGATGCCGCAGCTCAACGTTGTACGAGGCACGGGGGAGTGTCATGTTCGGAATCGTCCGGCCCTGCAGGCATCGCCTGACAGAGGGTCTGAAAACCCAGTGGATGGCGCACTTGTGCGGGCTCTGCCTTGCGCTGCGCGGGGACCACGGTCAGTTCGCCAGAGTCGTCACCAACTACGACGGACTGCTGATATCGGTTTTGACGGAGGCTCAGGCCGAGCGCGCCACGGGATGGCGGCGCACCGCGGGGCCCTGTCCGCTGCGCGGAATGCGCACGGCGTCCGTCGCGCAGGGTGAGGGAGCACGGCTCGCGGCGGCCGTCTCCCTGGTACTGGCCGCGGCCAAGGTGCGTGACCATGTCGCGGACGGTGACGGACTTTTGGCACGCAAGCCCGTGGCGCTCGCCGCACGCCGGGTCGCCGCGGGCTGGGGCAGGGCCGGTGCGCGCAGCGGTTCGGCCGTCGGCTTCGACACCGCTGTCCTCGTCGACGCCGTCGACCGGCAGGTGGGCATCGAGGCACTCGCGGGGCCCGGAACGTCGCTGCTCACCGTCACCGAACCGACCGAGACCGCGACCGCCGCCGCCTTCGCGCACACCGCCGTCCTCGCCGGCCGCCCCGGCAACGCGGCGCCCCTCGCGGAGGCCGGGCGCCTCTTCGGGCGGCTCGCGCATCTGCTGGACGCCGTGGAGGACCGGGAAGCTGACGCCGCGTCGGGTGCGTGGAACCCGCTGACGGCCACGGGGACTCCGCTCACCGAGGCACGACGGCTCGCCGACGACGCGCTGCACGGGATCCGGCTCGCGCTGCGCGAGGTCGAGTTCACCGACGCCAAGCTGGCCCACGAACTGCTCGCGCACGAGCTGGCGCGGTCGGTGGACCGCGCCTTCGGGACGGCCGGCTGCGGTCACGCGTCCGGACACCCCGGCGGGGCGGACGGTTCGTTCGGACCGCCGCCGCAGCGGGGCCCGCACGGACCGTACGACACGCGGAATCCGTACAGCGCCGGCAACCCCTTCGGCGGCGGGCCCTCGCTCCCGCCGCCGGGCAGACGCGGCCTGCTGACCGGGTGCGCCGTGGCGATCGGGCTGTGCTGCACCTGCAAGGTGTGCTGCGCCGACGAGTACGAGGGGCCGTGGTCACGGCAGCGGCGCGAGGGCTGGTGCAGCAACTGCGACGGCTGCGACTGCTGTGACTGCTGCGAGGGCTGCCAGTGCTGCGAGTGCTGCTCCTGCGACTGCTGAAGCGTGGGACCCCCTCCGGGTGATCGGAGGGGATCTCGTCGCTCGGGGCCGGCCCCGAGCGACGATTCCAGCACCTCCGAGGACCGGACCCGGGTACGCCGCGTGGTCAGCCCCCGGTCACCGGATCTCAGCCCTTGATCTCCGGCGGTGATATCTGCGACTTCTCGATGCCCGAGCCGGTCGTCCCCCACTTCTTGAGGATCTTCTGGTAGGTCCCGTCGGCGATGAGCCGGTTCACCGCGGCCTGGAAGGCGGGCGCCAGCTTCGTGTCCTTCTTGAAAGCGAAGCCGACGTCCAGCCGGTGGAACTCGTTGAGGAACTTCACGCCCTCCTGATGGGCGACCGCGTAGCGCAGACCGTTGATGGTGCTCATCACGATGTCGCTGCGCCCCTGTTGCAGGGAGGACCAGATCGCCCCCTGCTCGCTGTAGGTCTGCACCTTGTACGCCTTCTCACCCGCGTCCGTGCAGACCTTCCTGTTCTGCTCCAGCGTTGCCTCGAAGGTGGTTCCCGCGCTCGTCGCGACGTTCAGCCCGCAGAGCTGCTTCAGGTCGGTGACCTTCCCGAGTTTGCTGTCCTTGCGGGTGGCGAACCCCTGGCCGTCGTTGATGTAGGTGACGAAGTCGATCGTCCTGCGGCGCTCGTCGGTCACCCCGAAGTTGCTCGCCCCGAAGTCGTACTTGCCGCTGTCGAGCGCCGGCAGGATCGCCTCGAAGCTCGCGGCCTCGTGCTCCAGCTTGATGCCGAGCGTCCTTGCGACCGCGTCCGCGAAGTCGACGTCCTGGCCGGACAGGGTCTTGCCGTCCTCCAGGTAGGAGGTGCCCGGCGGCTGACCGGAGACGCTGATCGCGACGGTGAGGCTGTCGACGCCGGACGGCAGGAGCCTGGCCGCCGCCGGGTCCTTCGTGACGGACGAGACGACGTCCGTCGTCGGGATCGTGCCGCTGTCGGCCGCGGCCTCGGCGTCGCCGCCGGCACCCGCGCCGGCCGGGTCGTCGGAACCGCACGCCGTGAGCAGCAGTGCCGCGGAGGTGATCAGGGCGAAGGGGAGGAAGAGGCGGCGGCGGGATTGCGCGGACGTACTCATGGCGTACGGATCTCCTGAACTGGCAGACGGCACATGGGGTGTTGGGGCGCGTGGCCGGTCGGCCGGGCTCGCCGGCCGTCGTGCGGGCAGGCGGGCAGCACGGCTGACCGTTCAGAAAGGGAGCAGGCGCGAGGGGAGGCGCCGGGTACGCGTGTGAAGGCGTCGGTGGACGGCGCTCAGGCGCCGGAGAAACGCAGAGGGCGCCCAGGAGAGAGGGCGCCGGCGGTCAGCTCAACAGGACGAGGACCACACTCGACCGAAGTCGATGTGGGAGCGCGTGACCAGCCACTGCTGCGAATGCATGGACCCAAGTGGAACAGGCATCCGTTTCCGCGTCAACCGGCCTGAGACGTACCGCTCACAGTGTGGACAGCCTTGACAGCGGGGGGAAATGCCCCCGTACTCTCGGCGGACGGCCCTGCTGAGGGGCTCGGCCGTGTGGCGCCCTCGCGGCGCCCGAGTGACCCGTGTGAAGGCATCACCCGTGTTCGACTCGACGCATCACGGAGTCTTCGCATGTCCTCCGACACCCTCACCGAGGTGGCCGCACCGCAAAGAGCGGCGCCCCTGCGCATCGTCCCGCGACGCCGCCCCGGCCAGTGGGCGGCCGCCGTCGCCGTCCTGGTCCTGCTCGGGCTCGCCCTCAACTCCGTCGCCCGCAACGACGCGTTCCAGTGGGACGTCGTCGGCGACTACTTCACCTCGGCCTCCGTACTGCGCGGCCTCGGGCTCACCCTCTGGCTGACCGCGCTCGTGATGGCACTCGGCTTCGCGCTGGGCACCCTGCTGGCGGCGGGCCGGCTGTCCGCGAACCCCGTGCTGCGTTCGGTGAGTTGGGGATACGTCTGGCTCTTCCGGTCGATGCCGATCCTGGTGCAGCTGCTGTTCTGGTTCAACATCGGTGCGCTGTACCCGCAGATCCTCGGCGTGCGGACGGTCGATCTGCTGGGCCCGGTCACCGTCGCGATCGTCGGCCTCACCCTGCACGAGGCCGCCTATGCGGCCGAGGTGGTGCGAGGCGGCATCCTCTCCGTCGACCGCGGGCAGATCGAGGCCGCGCAGGCGCTGGGGCTGAGCCGGTGGCGGCGCTGGTGGAAGATCGTGCTGCCGCAGGCGATGCGCGCCATCGTGCCGCCCGCCGGGAACATGCTGATCGGCACCCTCAAGGGCACCTCCATCGTCAGCGTCATCGCCGTGCAGGACCTGCTCTACTCGGTGCAGCTGGTCTACCACCGCACCTACCAGGTCATGCCCCTCCTGATGGTGGCCACCCTCTGGTACGTCGTCGTCACCTCGGTGCTCAGCGTCGGCCAGTACTACGTGGAGAAGCGCTACGCCCGTGGTTCGGAGCGTGTCCGATGAGCGCCCAGGACCCGGCGGCGCGGCCGTCCCTCGTCATCGTCGGTGCCGGACCCCGCGGAACCGGACTGCTGGAGCGGATCGCCGCCAACGCGCCCGAGCTGTACGCCGGTTCGGGCCTCGACATCCATCTGGTCGACCCCTATCCGCCGGGCGGCGGGCGCATCTGGCGGGAGGAGCAGTCGCCGCTGCTCTGGATGAACTCGCAGGCCCAGGACGTCACGATGTTCACCGACGAGACCGTCGGCATGGCGGGACCCGTCCGCGAGGGGCCCACGCTGCACGAGTGGGCCGGCATCGACGGGCGGACCTTCGCCGGCCGGCGGCGGCAGGGCGCCTATCTGCGTTGGGTGTTCGAGCAGACCGTGGCCGCCCTGCCGCCGGGAATCCACGTCCACCACCACCCGCGGCGGGCCGTACGCGTCGACGGCCCGCGCGAGGGCCGCCAGCAGGTGTGGCTGGCGGGCCGGGCCCGTCCGCTCCCGGCCGACGTCGTCGTCCTCGCCCTGGGCCACCTCGATGCCGAACTCGACCCTGAACAGAGCGCGTTGTCGGCCTACGCGCACGACCACGGACTGGTCCACCTGCCGCCGGACTTCACCGCCGACAGCGATCTGTCCGCCCTCGCGCCCGGCGAGCCCGTCCTCGTGCGCGGCTTCGGGCTGGCCTTCGTCGACCTGGTCGTGCTGCTCACCGAGGGGCGTGGCGGGCGGTTCGAGCGGGGGGAGTACGTGCCGTCCGGGCGCGAGCCGGTCCTGCACGTCGGCTCCCGGCGCGGTGTCCCCTACCACTCCAAGATCGGCTACGACTGGGAGGGCGAACGCCCGCCGCTGCCGCGCTTCCTGGGGCCCGCCGAGATCGACGCACTCCTCGCGCGCCCGGCCGGATTCGACTTCCGCCGGGACGTGTGGCCGCTGGTCGAGAAGGAACTGGGGTTCGCGCACTACCACCGGCTGTTCACGGCCCACCCCGACAGGACCCGGATGGCCTGGACGGACTTCGAGGAGAAGTACGCGGCCGGGGACGGCGCCGGTATCAGGGCTCTGGTGGCGTCCGCCGTGCCCGATCCCGCCGACCGGCTGGACCTCGCCGCCCTCGACCGTCCGCTCGACGGGGTGCGGTACTCCTCGCCCGAGGAGCTCCAGGACGGACTGCGCACCTACATCGAGCAGGACCTGACGCGGCGTCACGACGCCGCGCACAGCCCGGACCTGGCCGTCTTCCTCGGGCTGCTCTCGGTCTACGGTCAGCTGGTCCGGCTCGGCGACATCGGCTCCTGGTGGCACGGCTTCTTCAGCTGTCTGGCGTCCGGGCCGCCCGGACCCCGGCTTCGGCAACTGCTCGCCCTGTCCCGGGCCGGGATCCTCTCCTTCGTGGGCGCGGACATGACCGTCGCCGCCGAGGACGGTGTCTTCCGGGCGCGCAGTGCCACGGTGCCGGGCTCGGTGACCGAGGCCCGCGCGCTGGTCGAGGCGCGGCTGCCGCATCCCACGGCCGAGCGCACCGGTGACTCCCTGCTGCGTGCGCTGTACGCCGAGGGTGCCGCGGCGACCCCCGAGGGGCTGCTCGCCGTGCACCCCGGCGACGGCCGGATCCTGGACCGCTCGGGCACCCCGCACCCCCGGCGCTTCGCGCTCGGCCCGCACACCGACGCCCGGGGCTCGGGCGCCTTCACCCGGCCGCGTACCGGAGGTCCCGCCTTCCGGCAGAACGACGCCGCCGCCCGCGCCGCGCTGGCGTTCCTGCGCGCCCTGTCCTGTCGCGTCGCCGCCTGACGGCGCCGCCGACCGGGGTCCCGCGCGCTTGCGGGTGCCCGGCCCGGCCGTACCGGCCCCTGACGGGGCGGTACCCCGCACGGCGCCCGCAGAGCCCGCGCCGCCGTGCCGCGCCGTTCCCCGAACGCCCCGGGACCGGCCGCTCCCGCGGCCGAGGGCGTGCCCGCCCGGCTCCTTGGCCGGCGGCACGCCATGCCGGCCCCGCCCTCGTCCGAACCTCCGCCCGCGTCCACCACGTCCGAGGAACCCATGTCCCTGACCAGCGATCCACCCCGTCCGTCCCTTGCCGCCCCGGCTGCCGAGCCGGACGATCCCGGCACGCTCGAGGTCGTGCCCGTGCGCCACCCCTGGCGCTGGGCCGCCGTCGTCGTGACCGCCGTGCTGCTCGCCCAGTTCGTGCACGGACTCGCCACCAACCCCGGCTGGGAGTGGGAGGTGTTCGCCGAGTTCTTCACGGCCGACGTGGTCCTCAAGGCGGTCTGGGTCACTCTGCAACTGACCTTCTACGGCACGGCGCTGGGGTTCGCGCTCGGCATCGTGCTCGCCTTCATGCGGCTGTCGGCCAGCCCGTTCCTGAAGGGTGTGGCCTTCGCCTACATCTGGGCGTTCCGCTCCATCCCGCTCATCGTGCAGCTGCTCTTCTGGTTCAACCTGGCCTACCTGTACAAGGAACTGCAGTTCGGCATCCCGTTCGGGCCCGGCTTCTTCTCCTTCGACACGATGGGGCTGGTCGGGGCGATGAGCGCGGCCGTGCTCGGGCTCGCCCTGCACCAGGCGGCGTACGCGGCCGAGATCGTCCGGGGTGGCGTACTGGCCGTCGACGGCGGCCAGTTGGAGGCGGCCGCCGCCCTCGGTATCCCGCGGCTCCGGCAGATCCGGCGGATCGTCCTGCCGCAGGCCATGCGCTCGATCCTGCCCAACGCGGCCAACGAGGTGATCTCCCTCTTCAAGGGCACCTCGATCGTCTCGGTGATGGCGATCGGCGAACTCTTCTACCAGGTCCAGGTGATCTACGGACGCAACGGCCGGGTCGTCCCGCTGCTCATGGTCGCCACCGCCTGGTACATCCTCCTGACCACGGCGCTCTCGATCCTCCAGCACTACGTGGAACGTCACTTCGCGAAAGGAACCGCCCGATGAGCGCGCCCGCCGAGTCCGCCGGCACCCCCGCCGGCCCGGACACCGCCATGGTCGACATCAAGTCCGTCCACAAGAGCTTCGGTTCGCTCGAGGTGCTGAAGGGCGTCGACCTCGAAGTGAGGGCGGGGGAGGTCACCGTGATCCTCGGCCCCTCCGGCTCCGGCAAGTCGACGCTGCTGCGCACCATCAACCACCTGGAGAAGGTGGACCAGGGCTGGATCAGTGTCGACGGCGCGCTCGTCGGCTACCGGCGCTCCGGCGACAAGCTGTACGAGCTGCGCGAGCGCGAGATTCTCAGGCAGCGCACCCGTATCGGCTTCGTCTTCCAGAACTTCAACCTCTTCCCGCACCTCACCGTGCTGGACAACGTCGTCGAGGCGCCGGTGTCCGCGCTGAAGCGCCCGAGCAAGGCCGCCGTGGCGAGTGCCCGGACGCTGCTGGACCGGGTCGGGCTGGCCGACAAGGCCGATGCCTACCCCAAGCAGCTGTCGGGCGGCCAGCAGCAGCGCGTCGCCATCGCCCGCGCGCTCGCCCTGGAGCCGAAGCTGCTGCTCTTCGACGAGCCGACCTCGGCACTCGACCCCGAGCTGGTCGGCGAGGTGCTCGATGTCATCAAGGACCTCGCCCACCAGGGCACCACGATGATCGTCGTCACCCACGAGATCGGCTTCGCCCGCGAGGTCGCCGACACCGTCGTCTTCATGGACGACGGCCGCATCGTCGAGCAGGGCACGCCCGGCGACGTACTCGACCGCCCGGGGCACGAACGCACCCGCGCGTTCCTCTCCAAGGTCCTCTGACCGCCCCTTCTTCCTTTGTCGCCAAGTCCCCTTTCAACCATGAGGAGTTCCACCATGCTGTCCCGACGCGTCTTCGCCGCCTCGCTCGCCGCACTCGTCGCCGTCCCCCTGCTCAGCGCCTGCGGCGGTGACAGCGACGCGGCGACCGGGACGGGCGCCGCCGGCACCAAGAAGGTCGGCGGCCTCAACACCGGCCCCGACCAGCACCGCATCCGCGGCGAGAAGGTCGACGAGATCGCCGCCCTCGTCCCGGCGGCGATCCGCGAGCGCGGCACGCTGAAGCTCGGCCAGAGCGCCGACGCCTCGCCGCCGCTCGGCTTCTACGCGACCGACGACAAGACCCGCATCGGCTCCGAGATCGACCTCGCGACGCTGGTCGCCGACACCCTCGGGCTGAAGCTCGACAACGACGAGGTCTCCTGGGAGAACCTCTTCGTCGGCCTCGACAGCGGCAAGTTCGACGCCGTCTTCTCCAATGTCACCGTCACCGAGGAGCGCAAGGAGAAGTACGACTTCGCGACCTACCGCCTCGACAACATCGCCTTCGAGGCGAAGAAGGGCACGTCCTGGAAGGTCGAGGGGCCGAAGGACGTGGCCGGCAAGACCGTCGCCGTGTCCTCCGGCACCAACCAGGAGAAAATCCTCGTCGACTGGAGCAGACAGAACGAGAAGGCGGGCCGCAAGCCCGTCTCCATCAAGTACTTCCAGAAGGACACGGACTACTACCTGGCGCTCCAGTCCGGCCGCATCGACGCCTATCTCGGCCCCAGCCCGTCCGCCGCCTACCACGTCGCGTCCGCCGGCCAGAGCGAGATCGTCGGCACGCTCTCCGGCGCCGGCGACAAGCTCCAGGGCAAGATCGCCGCGACCACCAAGAAGGGCAGCGGCCTCGTCGACGCCTACGCGGCGGCTCTCGACCACGTGATCGAGGACGGTTCCTACGCGCGGGTGCTGAAGCGCTGGGGGCTCACGAGCGAGGCGGTGCGCAAGTCCGAGATCAACCCGCCCGGCCTCCCGAAGACCTGAGCGTCACCGGCGGTCGCGCACCTCGCGCCGGCCGCCGGTCCTCCGCCGCCCCGCCCGCCGCCACGGGGGCGGGCGGCTCCATCATCAGAAAGGTTCACCCCATGACCGCACCGAACGGCCGGGGGCTTCTGCACCTGGCCGCCGCCCTCGACCAGGAGGCGGCCCACGACGCCGCCCCGTACGTGGAGTCGGCCCGGCTCGCGGAGCGCGGTGCCCTCGACTTCGTGACGCTCGGCGACACCTTCGCGCGGCCCGGACCCGACGCGCTCTCCGTGCTGTCCCGGGTCGCGCCCGCCACCACCCGGATCGGCCTGGTGCCGACGGTGACGACCACGCACACCGAGCCCTTCCACGTCCAGGCGGCCGTGGCGACCCTGGACTGGGTCAGCCGCGGCCGGGCCGGCTGGCGCCTGGACGTGTCGACGACCGAGGGCGAGGCCCGGCTGTTCGGGCGGCGCCGCGCCGCGCCCGCCGAGGCGCTCTGGCAGGAGGCCGGCGAGGTCGCCGACGTGGCCGCCCGGCTCTGGGACAGCTGGGAGGACGACGCCGAGATACGCGACCGGGCGACCGGCCGCTTCATCGACCGGGACAAGCTGCACCACGTCGACTTCCAGGGCACCACCTTCTCCGTGAAGGGCCCCTCCATCGTGCCGCGGCCCCCCCAGGGCCACCCCGTCCGGGTCGTCGACGCGACCGGGGAACACGCCCGGCGGGTCGCGGCCCGCCACGCGGACGTGGCGATCGTCCGGGCCGTGAACGCCGCCCAGGCCGACGCGCTCCGCACCGAACTGCGGGAAGCCGCCGCGCGGTCGGGCCGTGACCCGGACGCGCTGCGTGTCCTCGCCGGTCTCACCGTCGACCTCGGTGACGGCGAGCACGCGGCGGACCCCGGCCACGGCGGGGGAGGGCCCCGGCAGACCGCGCAGGGTCCCCTGTACCGCGGCGGCCCCGTGGACCTCGCCGAACTGATCGCCGCCTGGCACGAGGCCGGTGCCGCCGACGGCTTCCATCTCACACCCGTCGCGCCGCGCCGTGACCTCGAGCGGCTCGTGAACGGCACGGTCGCGCTGCTCCAGCACCGCGGCCTGTTCCGCACCTTCTATCCGGGCAGCACGCTCAGGGAACACCTGGGACTGGCGCGGCCCGTCAACCAGTACGCCGTGGCAGGGGGAGCGTCATGACCGTCCGTCCGTCCGCGCGCAAACAGATCCATCTGGCGGCCCACTTCCCGGGCGTCAACAACACCACGGTGTGGGCCGACCCGCGGTCGGGGTCGCAGATCGACTTCACGTCCTTCGAGCGCCTCGCCCGCACCGCCGAACGCGGTCTGTTCGACTTCTTCTTCCTCGCCGAGGGGCTGCGGCTGCGGGAGCACAAGGGGCGCATCCACGACCTCGACGTCGTGGGCCGGCCCGAGTCCCTCACCGTCCTGAACGCCCTCGCCGCCGTCACCGAGCGGCTCGGGCTCGCCGCCACGGTCAACGCCACCTTCAACGAGCCGTACGAACTCGCCCGCAGGCTCGCCACACTGGACCACCTCAGCGCCGGCCGGGCCGCCTGGAACGTGGTCACCTCCTCCGACGCCTTCACCGGCGAGAACTTCCGCCGCGGCGGCTACCTCGACCACGCAGACAGGTACACCCGCGCCGCCGAATTCGTGGCCACAGCACGGGAGTTGTGGGACTCCTGGACACCGGACGGCGTGCCGCGCCCGTTCGCCCACCGGGGCCGCCACTTCGACATCACGGGTGAGTTCACCGTGCCCCGCTCCCCGCAGGGGCACCCCGTCGTCATCCAGGCCGGGGACTCGCCGGAGGGGCGGGAGTTCGCCGCGTCCGCCGCCGACGTCATCTTCACCCGGCACGGCACCCTGGAGGCGGGCCGCGCGTTCTACGCCGACGTGAAGGGGCGGCTGGCGGCGTACGGGCGCGCACCCGAGGACCTCAAGATCATGCCGGGCGTGACCGTCGTGCTCGGCGACACCGCCGCCGAGGCCCAGGAGAAGGCGTACGGGATCCGCCGCCGGCAGGTCTCCCCGCAGAACGCGCTCCTCGCGCTGGAGCAGATCTGGGGCGTCGACCTCGCCTCGTACGACCCGGACGGGCCCCTTCCCGACCTCGACCCGGTGCCGGACTCCGAACTCGCGCAGGGCCGGACCCGGCTAGGCGACCCCTTCGCCATCGCCGCCAGGTGGCGTGCCCTGTCGCGCGCGAAGGGGCTGTCCATCCGGGAGACCGTGATCGAGGCGACCGGCCGCCAGTCCTTCATCGGCACCCCGGAGGCGGTCGCCGCCGATCTCGACGAGTTCGTGCGGACCGACGCCGCCGACGGCTTCATCCTCGTGCCGCACCTGACACCGGGCGGGCTCGACGAGTTCGTGGACAAGGTGGTCCCGCTGCTCCAGGAGCGGGGCGCGTTCCGTACGGAATACACCGGGACGACGCTGCGCTCGCACCTCGGGTTGCCGGATCCGGTATGGAAGGGTTGATCACATGACGACGGACGCATCCCAGGACTGGAAGCACTGGCACGAGCAGCGCACCGAGACGGTGACGGCGCCCTACGGCCCGCTCTCCCTGACGGGCACGCACTGGCTGGAGGATTATCCGGAGGGTCGACTTCCGGACATCCCGGGGCGGTGGGCCGCCGAGGGCGACGCGGTAGTGCTGACGGCCGGGGAGACCGACGGCCTCACCGTCGACGGAGCGCCCTTCGGTGGCGAGATCCGGCTGGTGGCCGACTCGGGACCGGCCGCCGCCGCCAGGGTCGGACACGGTGAGCGCCGGCTCGTCGTCCTCGCCCGCGAAGGGGTCTGGGGCGTACGCGACTTCGACCCGGCGTCCCCGGCGCGGCGGGCCTTCCAGGGCATCGACGCCACCCCGTACGACGCCCGCTGGTCGGTGCCCGGACACTTCACGCCCTACGGCGAGAGCCGCACCGTGCGGGTCGAGAACGTGGACGGCCGGACCCGGGGTCTGGGGCTCGGCGGAGTGCTCGCCTTCACGCTGGACGGACAGGACCTCACCCTCCAGGTGTCGGTCGAGGGCGACGGCACGCTCTGGGCCGTCTTCGCCGACACCACCAGCGGGAACGGCAGTTACCGCTTCCGGTTCCTGCGCCCCGCGGCACCGGACGCCGACGGCGGTACGACGGTGGACTTCAACCGCTCGCTGCTGCCGCCGTGCGCCTTCGCCGACCACTTCGTCTGCCCCTTCCCGCCGCCCGGGAACACGCTGGGCACGGCGATCGAGGCGGGGGAGCGCAGACTGCGGTGAACCCGCTCGGGGAAGCCGGGGCGCGGAGGGTTCGCTGATCAACTCCCTTGTGGTGAGCGCAAGTTGAACGCTGCACGGCCGAAAGGCGCCCTTGCGCCGGTCGGCCGTGCAGCCGAATATTCCCCACAGCGCTTGTCAGGGGCACGCCTTGTTCGGAATCCGGACGGACCCCTGGCTGCGCCTCACGGGCCCCGACCCCACGCGGGCCCCCGACTTCCCTTCGGAGGAACGACACGTGAGGATCAAGCGCACCACCCCCCGCAGCGGCATATCGAGACGGTCCCGGCTGATCGCCGTGAGCACCGGACTCGTGGCCGCCGCATCGTTCGCGGTCCCCAACGCGAGCGCGTCCGACGTGCACACCTTCAGCGCCACCCAGCTGAGCAAGGTGAACAAGTCGGTGCTCGCCTCCGACATCGCGGGCACCGCCTGGGCGGTCGACCAGAAGACCAACCGCGTCGTCGTCACCGTCGACAGCACGGTGTCGAAGGCCGAGATCGCGCAGATCAAGCGGGACGCCGGCAGCAACGCCGACGCCCTCACCATCAAGCACACCCCGGGCAAGTTCAACAAGCTGATCTCCGGCGGCGACGCCATCTATGCGAGTAGCTGGCGCTGCTCGCTGGGCTTCAACGTCCAGGACAACAGCGGGAACTACTACTTCCTCACCGCCGGTCACTGCACCGACGGCGCGGGCACGTGGTGGTCGAACTCCGCGCACACCACCACGCTCGGCACGACCACGGGCTCCAGCTTCCCGACCAACGACTACGGCATCGTCCGGTACACCAACTCGTCGGTCACCAAGTCCGGCGCGGTGGGCAGCCAGGACATCGCCAGCGCGGCCACGCCGTCCGTCGGCACCACCGTCTACCGTCGCGGCTCCACGACCGGCACGCACAGCGGCCGGGTCACCGCGCTCAACGCGACGGTCAACTACGGCAGCGGCGACGTCGTCTACGGCCTGATCCAGACCACGGTCTGCGCCGAGCCCGGAGACTCCGGCGGCCCGCTGTACGGCGGCTCCACCGCCTACGGTCTGACCTCCGGCGGCAGCGGCAACTGCTCCTCCGGCGGTACGACGTTCTTCCAGCCGGTCACCGAGGCCCTCAGCGCCTACGGCGTCCACGTCTACTGAGACAGGCGCACCGCACCCGTACGGCCGGACGCAGCCGGCGGCACCCGGGCCCCCGCACGCGACCGGCGTGCGGGGGCTCGCCGGTCGCCGGGGCACTCTCGGCGACCGGTGCCCGGATCGGCGACGGTTCACCCTTCCGGCGGGAGTCCCGCACCCAGCGGTCGTGGTGGCGGGACTTCGTCGTGGTGCGGGCCGGTCACCCGGGCCGGGGGGAGACCTCGGCCGGGGCACGGCGCTTCTCGCGCAGGGACGCCGCGAGGAGGGTCACCGCGCTTCCCACCACCGCCCAGGCGGAGAGCACCAGCAGCGAGACGGTCACGTCGTTGCCCTTGAAGTAGGCGATCGAGCGGGCGGCCCAGGTGCCGGCGCCGGGCGGCAGGGCCGGCCCGATCGCCTTCCAGAAGGGCGGCAGCATGGGCAGCGGGAAGGCGCCGCCCGCGCTCGGGTTGCCCGCGATCACGATCAGCAGGATGGCGAGCCCGATCCCGACGATCCCGAAGAGGCCCTGCAGGGCCAGCGTGGCCGCGCCGACCGCGAAGGTGATCAGCGCCCCGAGACCCCACAGCGCCCAGACGCTGCCGGGCAGGGCGCCGAGGACCGGCCCGACGATGACCGCGCCGCCGAGCCCGCCGGTGACCGCGATGAGGGCCATCACGGCGAGCCGGATCGCCGCGCGGCGCGGGTTGGCCGGCCGGGCGCCCGAGCTGATCGCCAGGATCGACGCGGCGAGATAGCCGCCGACGCACCAGCCGACGACCAGGTAGAAGGACGAGAGCCCGTCGAAGTCCTGTTCGGAGGCCGGGGCCAGGTCGACCACCCGGACCGTGCGCCGCTCGCTCTTCTCCAGGGCGGTGGTGAGGGTGCCCAGCGTGTTGGCGAGGGCCGCGCCCCCGCCGGAGGCGACCAGCAGTGTGTCGGTGGTGCCGGACGGGTCGACCACCAGCGCGCCGTCGATGTCGCGGTTCATGATCTGCCGGCGTGCCGCGGCCGCGTCGGGGACCGTCCGCGCGTCCAGCGGCCCGCCCGGGATCTGCCGCAGCCTGCTCACCGTCTGCTCGGCCGCCGCCGCCTGGGGCGCGACGACTCCGAAGGGCACGTCCCTGGGTCTCGGGTCGTGCAGCGCGCCCACGTAGGAGGCGACGAAGAGCAGCTGGAGGGCGATCACTCCGATGACGAGGAGCGTGGCCCGTGGGGTGACCGCGTCCCTCACCTCGGTGAGAAAGGACGTACGCGGGGTACCGGCACCGGCTGTCTGCGTCATGCCCCCACGCTCCGGGCGGCCCGCTGTTTGCGCAGGTGGGACAGGCCCGAATGGATGTAGCACGCTTGTTCGAAAATTGGTCTATGGTGGAGGTGAGGCAGTTGGGAACTAATGTTCGAGAGCCCGGCCAGGGGCTCACGGGTGCGGGAGGTGCGTGTGCCGGGGTTCACGCATCTGCACACCGTCTCCGGGTTCTCCGTGCGGTACGGGGGCTCGCACCCGGAGCGGCTGGCCGGGCGTGCCGCCGAGCGGGGCATGGACGCCCTCGCGCTCACCGACCGGGACAGCGTCGCGGGCGCGGTCCGGTTCGCCAAGGCGTGCGCGAAGGCGGGCGTCCGTCCGCTGTTCGGTGCCGAGCTCGCGGTGGGCGAGCCCGGACGCGGGGAGAAGCGCCGCACCCCGGTCCGCGGCGGCGCCTTCGTCGACGAGTCGGCACCCCGCGCGACCTTCCTCGCCCGGGACGGTGCGGCCGGCTGGGCGGACCTCTGCAGAATCGTTACGGCATCGCAGGGCGGTGAGGGCCCGCCGCTGCTGCCCCGGGCGGACAACCACGCCGAGGGGCTGACCGTCCTGCTGGGCCCCGCCTCGGACGTCGGCCGCGCGCTCGCCGCCGGCCGTCCCGACCGGGCCGCGGCACTGCTCACGCCGTGGCGGGAGGGCTACGGCGACGCCCTGCGGCTGGAAGCCGTGTGGCACGGCCGGGCGGGCACCGGCCCCGGCTCCCTGCGGCTGGCCGCGCGCACCGTCGGCTTCGCGGCCGAGCAGGGGGTGCGCCCGGTGCTCAGCAACGCCGTCCGGTACGCCGATCCCGGCATGGGCCCGGTCGCCGACGTCCTGGACGCCGCCCGCCGCCTCGTCCCCGTCGACCCCCGGCGCGAGCTGGACAGCGGCGAGGCCTGGCTCAAGGACCCGGGCGCCATGCTGGGCGCCGCCGAGCGGATCGTCGAGGCCGCCGGCTTCCGCCGCGACACCGCGTACCGGCTGCTCGAACAGACGCAGGCCACCGCCGCCGAGTGCCTCGTCGACCCCGAGGACGACCTCGGCATCGGGACCGTCCACTTCCCCGAGCCCCACCTCGTCGGGGCGGGCCGCCGCACCGCCCAGCGCGCCCTGGCCTCCCGGGCGGCGGCGGGCATGGTGCTGCGCGGCTACGCCGGGCGCCGGGACTACTGGGAGCGGATGCACCGGGAACTCGACATCATCGCCCACCACAACTTCGCCTCCTACTTCCTGACGGTCGCCCAAGTCGTGGACGACGTGCGGGAGATGGGGATCCGGGTCGCCGCACGCGGTTCCGGTGCCGGCTCGCTGGTCAACCACCTCCTCGGCATCGCGCACGCCGACCCCGTCGAGCACGGGCTGCTGATGGAGCGGTTCCTGTCCAAGCGCCGCTCGGTGCTGCCCGACATCGACATCGACGTGGAGTCCGCGCGCCGGATCGAGGTCTACCGGGCGATCATCGGCCGGTTCGGCACCGAGCGGGTCGCGACCGTCGCGATGCCCGAGACCTACCGCGTCCGGCACGCCATCCGCGACGTGGGCGCCGCGCTGTCCATGGACCCGGCCGACATCGACCGGATCGCCAAGTCCTTCCCGCACATCCGCGCCCGCGACGCCCGCGCCGCCCTGGACGAACTGCCCGAACTGCGGCAGCTGGCCGGGGAGAAGGAGAAGTACGGGCGGCTGTGGGAGCTGGTCGAGGCGCTCGACGCCCTGCCGCGCGGCGTCGCCATGCACCCGTGCGGGGTTCTTCTCTCCGACGCCTCCCTCCTCTCCCGTACGCCGGTCATGCCGACCAGCGGCGAGGGCCTGCCCATGTCGCAGTTCGACAAGGAGGACGTCGAGGACCTCGGGCTGCTCAAACTCGACGTCCTCGGGGTGCGGATGCAGTCCGCGATGGCGCACGCCGTGTCCGAGGTGGAGCGGGCGACGGGCGGCTCCGTGGACCTGGACGCCGTACCGCAGGGCGACCCGGCGACGTACCGGCTCGTCCAGTCCACCGAGACGCTGGGCTGCTTCCAGATCGAGTCGCCGGGCCAGCGGGACCTGGTCGGGCGGCTGCAGCCCGCGACCTTCCACGATCTCGTCGTCGACATCTCGCTCTTCCGGCCGGGGCCGGTCGCCGCCGACATGGTGCGGCCGTTCATCGAGGCACGGCACGGCCGCGCGCCCGTCCGCTATCCGCACCGGGACCTGGAGGGTCCGCTGAAGGAGACGTACGGAGTCGTCGTCTTCCACGAGCAGATCATCGACATCGTCGACATCATGACCGGGTGCGGGCGCGACGAGGCGGACCGGGTGCGGCGCGGGCTGTCCGACATGGAGTCGCAGGGGCGGATCCGCATCTGGTTCGCCCAGCACGCGGCGGCGAAGGGCTACGACGCGGAGACGATCGCGCGCACCTGGGAGATCGTCGAGGCCTTCGGTTCGTACGGCTTCTGCAAGGCGCACGCCGTCGCCTTCGCCGTACCGACGTACCAGTCGGCGTGGCTGAAGGCGCATCACCCCGCCGCCTTCTACGCGGGGCTGCTCACGCACGACCCCGGGATGTATCCGAAGCGGCTGCTGCTCGCGGACGCGCGGCGCAGAGGGGTGCCGATCCTGCCGCTGGACGTGAACCGGTCGGCGGTCGCCCACCGTATCGAACTGGTGTCTGAATACGGGGGAGTCAAGGACGTCTGGGGCGTGCGGCTGGCCCTCTCCGACGTGCACGGCATCAGCGAGGCCGAGGCGGCACGGATCGCGGACGGACAGCCGTACGCCTCACTGCTCGACTTCTGGGAGCGGGCCCGGCCGAGCCGGCCGCTCGCCCAGCGGCTCGCACAGGTCGGCGCCCTCGACGCGTTCGGCGCCAACCGCCGTGATCTGCAACTGCACTTGACGGAGCTGCACCGGGGCGCGCGCGGCGGGCGCGGCGCCCAGCTCCCGCTGGCAGGCGGCCGGCGGACGGCGTCGGCCGGGCTGCCGGACCTCGACGAGGCGGAGAAGCTCAGCGCCGAGCTGGGCATCCTCTCCATGGACACCTCCCGCAACCTGATGGACGACCACCGGGAGTTCCTCCAGGAGCTGGGCGTGATCACGGCCCGCCGGCTGCGGGAGGCGCGCAACGGTGAGACGGTCCTGGTCGCCGGCGCCAAGGCGGCCACCCAGACCCCGCCGATCCGCTCGGGCAAACGCGTCATCTTCTCCACGCTGGACGACGGCACGGGCCTGGTCGACCTCGCCTTCTTCGACGACTCCCACGACACCTGCGCGCACACCGTCTTCCACTCCTGGCTGCTCCTCGTGCGCGGAGTGGTCCAGCGCCGCGGCTCACGCGGCTTCAGCGTGGTGGGGGCCGCCGCCTGGAACCTCGCGGACCTGCTGGAGGTGCGCCGGGAGGAGGGCCTGGACGGCGTGGCCGCACGGCTGGCCGAGGCGGACAGGGCGGACAGGGCGGCCGAGGGCGGCTCCGACGGTCCTCCGCGGGACGGCGACGGACCGTCCCGGGCCAGGCTCGCGGGCTCGGAAGGGCGGCCCCGCCCGGCCGGCTCCGCCGCCCAGGACCCGATGGCCGGCCGGAGCATCCGCCTGCCCACGGGGTTCCAGATGCACCCCTGGGCCGATCTGAAACCCGCGGGCGAAGGGCCCGCGGGGGGAAAGAAGTTGTGGCACCAGTCTCCGGGGAGTGCGGGATGACCATCCTCTGCGTACGTTTCCAGCTGCCTCCGATGTCCGAGGCCGCCCTGCCCGAACTCATCGGCATGCTCGAGGAGTTCACTCCGGTCGTCGAGGCGCTGCCGCCCGACGGGGCGCTCGTGGACCTGCGGGGCGCCGAACGGTACTTCGGCCGGGGCGTCGTGGAACTCGCCTCGGTGATACGGGTGCGGGCCCTCGCGCGTCACGGCGTGGACTGTGTCATCGGGGCCGGCCCCGGACCGATGCTGGCGCGCATGGCCCTGCGGCAGGCCACGCGCGGCGGGACCCGGGTGGTGTCCGGCGATCCCGGCTCCGTCAGGGAGTTCCTCACGGACCAGCCGGTCGCCGCACTGCCCGGCGTCGGCGCCGCCACCGCCCGCACCCTGTGCGAGTACGGCCTCGACACCCTCGGCAAGGTCGCCGCCGCCCCCCTGTCCACCCTCCAGCGGCTCACCGGCGCCCGGGCCGGCCGCGAACTGCACGAGAAGGCCTCCGGCGTCGACCGCGGCCGCGTCGTCCCGAACGCCGCGGCGCGCTCGCTGGCGACGGAACGCCCCTTCGCGCAGGACGAGTTGGATCCCGGACGGCACCGCAGGGCGCTGCTCTCCGCGACTGAGGAGCTGGGCACCCGGCTGCGCTCGCTGGAGCAGGTGTGCCGCACGCTGACGCTCACCGTGCGCTACGCCGACCGCTCCGCGACGACCCGCAGCCGCACGCTGAAGGAGCCGACCGCCCACTCCTCGGCACTCACGGCCACCGCGTACCGCATGTACGAGGCGCTCGGCCTGCAACGCGCCCGGGTGCGGGCGGTCGTCCTGCGCGCCGAGGGGCTGGCCCCCGCCGAACAGGCCTCCTACCAGCTCACCTTCGATCCGGTGGACGAGAAGGTCCGCCGGGTCGAGGAGGCGGCGGACCGGGCGCGGGCCAGATTCGGACCGCATGTGATCGTGCCGGGGACGCTGGCCGCGTAGCCGGCCCCGCTCGCCGCGGCCTCAGTTGGCCCAAGGGGGCGTGATCCGTGTGCCGTCGGCCAGTTCCGCCTCCAGACCGACGGACGTGGTGACCCAGGAGACCGCCGGCTGCCCCGTGGGGTTCTCCACGCCGAGAGTCGCACCGGCGTTGACGATCAGGACGTCGCCCGCGGTGATCCGCTCGGTGCGGCCGTCGAGGGTGACCAGAAGCTCTCCGGAGACGAGGTGGAAGATCTCCTCGCGGTTCACGGTGTGCAGCGGGGCCCTGGTGCCCGCGGGGATCTCCCCGCGCCAGGCACACAGCTCCCGGCTGCCGCTGCGGGGAGCGGCGTACGAGAGGAAACGGGCGCCGTGCATCTCGTGGACGACGGCTTCGGACGAGCGGACGACGGGCATGGCGAACCTCCACTGGGACATATGGTCAAGTTGCTTGACTATATGGTCAGGCAGCTTGACCACTTCGTCAAGGGTGTTTCAATGCTCCTGTGCACAATTCCGAGGCCATGGCCCTGTCCGCCGCCCTGCTCGCCGTCGCCGGTGAGCTGACGCAGCGCATCCACGCCGGTGTCGTCGCGCGCGGCTTCGAGGGACTGCGTCCCGCACACGGCTTCGCGTTCGCCCGGCTCGCCCCGGACGGCGCGACGGCCACCGATGTCGCCGCCCATCTGGGGATCACCAAACAGGCCGCGAGCCAGCTCGTCGACGAGCTGGTCCGCAAGGGGTACGTCGAGCGCCGGCCGCACCCCGGGGACGCCCGCGCCCGGCTGCTCGTGCTGACCGAGCGGGGACGGGCCTGCACGCGAGCCGCGGAGGAGGCGGCGGCGGAGGCCGTGCGGCCGTGGGCCGAACTGCTGGGCGAGGACGAAGCCGACCGGCTGTGCACGCAGTTGACGCGCATCTCGCCCCGGGGCCCGATCCGCCCCGCGTGGTGAGGCCGAACCACAGGACCCGGTCACCCGTGCGAGTTTTTGCCGACGCGTAACTTCACACTTGCGCTACTCGTTCGTAACTTGACGAGTGAACAGCATCCTCGTGATCCGGATCACAGGGCGTACGCCGTCGCCACTCCCTTGAACCGCAAGGAGATCACACGATGCTGCCCTGGAAGCGTGCCCTCGGACCCCTGGCGGCCCTGCTGCTGGCCGCCGCCACCGCCGTCCCCGCCGCCACCGCCCAGGCGGACACCGCCACCGCCCAGGGCCGGGGCCGGGGCTGGAACGACTACTCCTGCAAGCCCTCGGCCGCCCACCCGCGCCCCGTCGTCCTCGTCCACGGCACCCTCTCCAACTCCGTCGACAACTGGCTGACCCTCGCCCCCCGTCTGGTGGACCGGGGCTACTGCGTCTACTCGCTCGACTACGGCCAACTGCCGGGCGTCCCGCACTTCCACGGCCTCGGCCCCGTCGACAAGTCGGCAGGACAGCTCCGGGTCTTCGTGGACAGGGTGCTCGCCGCGACCGGCGCCGCCGAGGCCGACCTCGTCGGCCACTCGCAGGGCGGCATGATGCCCCGCTACTACCTCAAGTTCCTCGGCGGGGCCGCCAAGGTGAACGCCCTCGTCGGAATCGCGCCCGACAACCACGGCACCACCCTCGACGGACTCGCCAAGCTCTTCCCGTACTTCCCGGGTGCCGAGGCCCTGCTGTCCGCGAGCACGCCGGGACTGGCCGACCAGGTGGCAGGCTCCGCCTTCCTCGCCAAGCTCAACGCGGGCGGTGACACAGTCGCCGGCGTCCACTACACGGTGATCGCCACCAAGTACGACGAGGTGGTCACGCCGTACGCCTCGCAGTTCCTCAGCGGCCCCGGCGTCCGCAATGTGCTGGTGCAGAAACTGTGCGCCGCCGACTTCTCCGGGCACGTGGCGATCGGCCTCCTCGACCGGGTCGCGTACCACGAGGTGGCGAACGCCCTCGATCCGGCGCACGCCACCGCGACCACCTGCGCGTCCGCGCTCGACTGACCACCTCGGCCGAGCAGTCCGGCCGCCGCGAGCGGGGTCCGCCCGGCCTGAGCCGCCGGGCGGACCCCGGACCCGTTCGCGACCGGGCGCGAAGTCGCGTCGCGTCAGCGGCCGTGGCGACCGCCGGCCACCGCGCGGCGCCTGACCGAGGCGAACAGCGCCGCGGCGCCGACGGCCAGGGCGGCCGCCCCGCCGACCGCGAGATACGAGGTGCCCGGATCGCCACCCGTTTCTGCCAGGTTCTCCGAAGTCCCCGCTGCGGCGGGCCGGTTCACGGTGCCGGCGGCCGGCTCGGCGTCGTCCGCGCCGGAAGCCGCGGGGAGCTCCGCGTCGTCCGCGCCCGAGGCCGCGATGGGCTCCGCCGACGTGTTGGCATCGTCGTCGCCGTGGCCGTGGTGCTCCACGGTCGACTTGTCGGCACCGTCCTCGATCTGCTCCTCGGAAGGCGCGGAGGCCGACGGGGCGGGGGCGGAACCGCCGCCGCTCCCCGCGGAACCGCTGCCCTCGTCGCTTCCGGCTCCGCCGCCGAAGGCGACGTCCGAGCAGGAGTAGAAGGCCTCCGGGCTGTCCGAGCGCTGCCAGACCGCGTACAGCAGCTGCTTGCCGGAGCGCTGCGGCAGCGTGCCGGAGAAGGTGTAGAAGCCGTTCGCCGCGGCCGGGTCGGTCTTCGCGGCGACCGGGTGAGCCAGGTCCAGGTCGCCCCAGCCGAGCGGCTTCGACGGGTCGTAGCCGTCCTTGGTGATGTAGACCTTGAACGTGCCCCTGTGCGGGGCGGTCACCCGGTACCTGAAGGTGTACGAGCCGCTGCTGACGCTCGTCGCCGGCCAGTCGGCGCGGGGCAGGTCGAGGCCCCTGAACTCGTCGTTGCCGGCGCTGCACAGCGTGCCGTCGGCGATCAGCCGCTGGTGCCGGCCGTCCGCGTCGCCGATCCGGATGCCGTTCCAGTCGTAGAGCGCCTGCGTGCCACCGGCCGCGACGGCCGCCTTGCAGGCGGCCGACTTCGGGCTCTCCGGGCCCTCCGCGTAGCACTGGGACACCCGGCTCACCGGGTCGCCCATCGTGCCGTGCGCCGCGGCCGGCGCGGTGGCGAGCGCGGTCAGCGCGAGCGGGACGACACCGGCGTAAGCGACCGCGGCGGCCGTGCGGCGAGCGGGCATGAAGACTCCTCGAAACGGTCCTGAACTGTGGGGCGCTCAGCAAGCTAGCCCGAGGAATCCGCGAAATCCCCTGCTGGGAGCGGGGCACGGCGATCTTTATGGTGGGGTTAAGGGGGCGCTGAGACTGCGATCAGGTAGGTAACGTTCCGGGTATGGACGAGGCTTCGACAGACGCAGGGGTGCCGGGGATCCGGCCGGCGGGTGCCGCGGACGTGGCCGCCGTCGCGGCCGTGACCGACGCGGCGTACCGGCCGTACATCGCGCGCATCGGTGTGGTGCCCCAGCCCATGGAGGCGGACCACGCGGCGCAGGTGGCGGCGGGGCGGGTGTTCGTCACGGGGGAGCCCGTCACGGGTCTGGTGGTGGTCGAGGCGCGCGTGGACCATCTGTTCCTCGACAGCATCGCCGTCCACCCCGACGCCCACGGGAAGGGCGTCGGGGGACGGCTGCTCGCCTTCGTCGACGCACGCGCGCGTGCGCTCGGGCTGTCCGAGGTCAGGCTTTGCACCAACGCGATGATGTGGGAGAACCAGAAGATCTATCCGAGGTTCGGCTACGAGGTCGTGGAGCGTCGTGTCGACGGTCCCTATGACCGCGTCCACTACCGAAAGCGGCTGCTCTGACGCTCTCCGCAGTTGTCCGGGGCGGTCGACGGTGGGCGGGGCTCAGGAAGGGCGGGCGTCCGGACGGCGTGGATCAGCCGTCGGGCCACCAGGTGCGGTGGATGTCCTTGCGGACCTCCGGGCGCTCCGTGGGGCGCTCGTCGGCCTCGTCCCGCACGCGACGGGAGTCCGACCTCTTCAGGGGCTTCTGCACGGTCACACGGCGCATGGCTGCCTCCTTGGCCTACCGGGTTCCGCGACTCCACGGAGGCAGACCCTGCTGGGGAGCGTTCCTCATCGGTCGGAATCTGTCAGTGGCGGTGGTCACGATCCGACGGTCCGCCGGACTGTCAGTGGTGGGTGTCACCCTGGCCACATGACCATTAACGGCGACGGCCAAACGTCGGGCGTCGACCGGGAAGCGGAGTCCGTCACTTTCGACGACGCGCCGGATCACGGTCTGCGTGGCCCCCCGGTGCGCGATTCCCGGGCCGCCCGGCTGCGGAAGTGGCTGCCGGAGTGGGCCTCGGACGTCCTCGACCTGGGACGGGGGCCGGGAAGTCTGTCACTCCTCGCCTTCGAGCAGGGGCACCGGGTCACCGGTGCCGACCTCTCCGTCCATGGTCTCTCAGGCCCGCGCGAAACTCGCGGGACGCGACGCGGTGTCCATGGCCGGTGACGCTGCGCTGCCACCGGTGAGGGAGGAGCGGTTCGACGTCGTCCTCGTGCGCCACGTCCTGTGGACGCTGCCCGATCCCGGGCGGGTGCTGCGCCACTGGCGCGGGCTGCTGCGTCCCGGCGGGCGGCTGGTGCTGACCGAGGACGAGCGGTACGCGGTGGTGGCGCCGCGTGAGGCGGTGCCGGAACCGAGGATCGCCGTGAGTGACGGGTACCGAGCCCGGCGGGCGCTGCCCGGGGGACTCGGCGACCCGTCGGGCGCGGTGGGTGACGGGTCGCCGGGGCCGAGCGCGCCCCGGCCGCCGCCCCGGTCTCCCGTCGAGCGGTGTTCGGCTCCGAGTCCAGTTGTCCCCGAGCGGTTCTAGAACGAGGACCGAACCGGCCCGGGGCTGTCGTCGGGCCACCGCCGGGCAGTACGGGCCCGGGCCCGGACGCGAGGCCGGCATGCCCGGTCCCGGGGCCGGGCGCGATACCGGGGCACTCCCCGCTCCGGCCCGGCGTCGGCGTCACGTCCCGGCGAGCAGCGCCTCGAAGTCGCCCTCCCGGGCGAGCCGTTCGAGTTCGTCGAGGGCGTGCTCGGCCGCGGCCGCCGCCGCTGGATCCGCCGCCGCGAGACCGCTCGCCGCGAACTCGTCCTCGTCCAGGCGCAGTACGGCCGTCCCGTCGGCCGACCGCCACAGGTCCAGGTCGAGATCCTCCACGACCAGCTCACCGGCGCGGACCACGGCCGGGCGGGTGATGTCGCAGTACCAGCCCTTCAGGGCGCCCCCGGCGTCGCGCACCTCCTTCACCGCGTACCAGCGGTCCCGCCAGTAGTGCTCGGTGAAGACGTCGCCCGGTTCGAACCGTACGAAGCCGAAGTCGCGGACCCCGTCACCGGCCCACGGAGCGCGCACCGTGACCCGGGTGCCGTCGTCGTCGACCAGCACGGCCGGGTAACGGATCTTGACCCGGCCGGACTTGACCAGGACCACCTCCACCTGACGTCCGGGCACCGCGGACCGCGCGTCAGCCGAGTTCGCGGACATACCTCACCTCCGTCGCGCAGACCTCGTATCCGAACCAGCGGTTGATCGCCATCATCGGTCCGTTGCCGCTGTCGTTGCCCGTGAACGCCTCCGTGAAGCCGGCGGCGCGGGCGCGGTGCAGTGAGTCGTTCTTCGCGAGCTTGGCCAGACCGCGCCCGCGATGGGCGCGGCCGGTGCCCGTCATCACGGTGCCGTAGCGGGTGCCGCCGTCGGTGCGCGCGGCGCTGAACGCCGCCGGCCGGCCGTCGACGACGGCGACCGAGGTCAGCTCCGGGCTGAACAGGGGGTGGCGCCAGGTCTCCTCGAGCCAGCTCTCGTAGTCCGTGAACTCGTGCGCGATGTCGCCCGGTTCGTCGTTCGACGTCTCCGCGTCCAGCGTGAAGAGGGGGCGCGGGTCGTCGGCGTAGTCGGACGCCTTGCGGAGTTCGACTCCGGGCGGGGGGTCCTGGAGAGGCGGCAGGGCGCCGTCCAACAGATCGAGGCGGAGGAAGTGCGCCGAGCGGCTCGCGCGGTAGCCGCGCTTCTCCGCGAACGTGCGGTTCGCCGGCTCGTCCAGCACCCAGGCGAACAGCCGCGTGGCACCGAGGGCGCTCAGATGTTCCTCGGCGGCGCGCACCAGCAGCGAGCCCGCCCCGCGACCGGTGCGGTCCGGGTGCACGTACACGTTCAGATAGCCCTGGCCGGGCTGCGGGCTGTCGTACGCGAGGCCGACCTGGGCCGTGCCGACCGGCTCGCCGTCCTGTTCGGCGACGAGGGGCCGGAAGCGGGCGTCGGGATGCGTGTGGGTGGCGTCGTACGCGACGGATTCGGAGGTGGACAACATGTAGGGAAGGGCGAGGCCCCGGATCCTGGCGAAGGCCTCGGTGTCCCGCGGGTCCCCCGGGCGGATGTCGCGAACGATCACTGTCATGGAGCCGCACGCTACGCGCGGTGCGGGTTGTGGTGCCTCCCATTTTCCGCCGCGGGCAGGCAGGCGGGGCGATTGCGCGCCGGGGCGTCCTGCGCCGCGCCTCGTGCGGGACAATCACCGCGTGACCCTGAAGATCCATATCGATGCGGGGGCCGCGCCCTACGAGCAGGTGCGCGCCCAGATCTCCGAGCAGGCCAGGTCGGGAGCGCTGCCGGTCGGCTACCGGCTGCCCACGGTGCGCGGTCTCGCCGAGTCCCTCGGCCTCGCGGCCAACACGGTCGCCAAGGCCTACCGGGCCCTGGAGGCGGACGGGGTGATCGAGACCCGCGGCCGCAACGGCACGGTCGTGGCCGCCGCCGGCCCGGCCGCCGAGCGCGAGGCCGCGTCCGCGGCGCAGGCGTACGCCGAGCGCGTCCGCCGCCTCGGTCTCGCCGAGGACGCCGCCCTCGCCGCCGTCCGCGACGCACTCCGCGCGGCCTACGGCGAGAACTGAGGGCCGGCCAGTGCTGTGACCCGGCAGACCTTTCCGGTCACAGCACTAGGAACCCACGGCCGGGGCCGCCGGCAGGTGCCGTGGGGTGCGGGTGACCGTCAGGCCCGACGCCGTCGCGGCCCTGGCGAACACCACCGCGTCCAGGACCGCCGCGGCATGCGGGTCGTTGTTGAAGTACGTGTACACGTCGTGGTCGTCGGACCAGGTCTCCGCGATCCGCCGGGCCCACGTCATCAGGGACTGCCGTCCGTAGTGCGGCCACCGCCGGGTGCGGCCGACGTGGAAGCGGACGTAGCCCCAGTCGGTGGTCCGCCACAGCGGGGTCACCGGCCGGGCCAGCACATCGGCCCAGCAGAGCGCGGCTCCCCGGGACTCCAGGACCTCGCGCACGGCGGGCGTCCACCAGGATTCGTGGCGCGGCTCGACGGCGACCCGGGTGCCAGCGGGAAAGCGGGCGAGGCAGTCGTCGAGGAGACCGGCGTCGCCGCGCAGCGTGGGCGGCAACTGGAGCAGGATTGGGCCGAGCCGGTCGCCGAGCCCCGCGGCGTGGCTCATCAGCCGCTGCACGGGCTCCTCCGGGTCGCGCAGCCGCTTGATGTGGGTGAGGAACCGGCTCGCCTTGACCGCGACGACGAAGTCCGCAGGAGTACGCTCCCGCCAGTTCTCGAAGGTCTCCCGCGCCGGCAGCCGGTAGAAGGCGTTGTTGACCTCGACGGTGGCGAACCGTGCCGCGTACGCCTCCAGCCAGAGCCGCGTCGGGACCCCGGCCGGGTACAGGACGTCGCGCCAGTCCTTGTACTGCCACCCCGACGTGCCCAGGAACACGGTCATACACCCATCAAAGCACCAGCCGTGGCACGCGACCTGCGGACGAGACCCGCGCGACCTGCGGACGAGACCCGCGCGGCCGCAGACGCGACCCCGGCCCGGCTACAGATACAGACCCGCGTCCGCGCCCTCCCGCTGGTCCGGTACGGACGTCGGCGACGTCCCCCGGCGCAGCGCGTACAACTCGGCCAGGGTCGCCCCCTCGCGTCCGACGCCCTCCTCCGTGCCCAGCCAGTTCACGGACTCCCGGCGGGTCAGCGGACCCACCTCGATCCGGGCGAGGCAGCGGCCGGGACGGACGACGGCGGGGTGCAGACGCTCCAGGTCCTCGTTCGTGGTCACGCCCACCAGCACGTTGCGCCCCTGGCCGAGCAGGCCGTCGGTCAGGTTGAGCAGGCGCGAGAGGGCCTGGCCCGCGGTGTGCTTCGCCTCGCCCCGGATCAGCTCGTCGCAGTCCTCCAGCAGGAGCAGCCGCCAGCGGCCCTTGCCCGTGCCGTCCTCCTCGCCGATCGCGATGTCCATCAGATAGCCGACGTCGCCGAACAGGCGCTCCGGGTCCAGGACGCAGTCGACCTGGCACCAGTCCCGCCAGGAACGGGCCAGCGTGCGCAGCGCGGACGTCTTGCCCGTGCCCGGCGGGCCGTGGAGCAGCAGCAGGCGGCCCGCGATGTCCTCCGGTGTCGTCTTCATCAGCCGGTCCATCGCCTCGGCGACCGGCGCGGTGTAGTTCGGCCGGACCTCCTCCCACGTGCCCGCGGAGATCTGGCGGGTCGTGCGGTGCGGGCCGCGCCTGGGGGAGACGTACCAGAACCCCATGGTCACGTTCTCCGGCTGCGGCTCGGGTTCGTCGGCGGCGCCGTCCGTGGCCTCGCCGAGGATCTTCAGGGCCAGCTCGGGGCTGGTCGCGGTGACAGTGACGTCGGCGCCGCGGTTCCAGCGGGACACCAGCAGGGTCCAGCCGTCGCCCTCGGCGAGCGTCGCGCTGCGGTCGTCGTCACGGGCGGAGCGCAGCACCCGGGACCCGGGCGGGAGCAGGGTCGCCCCGGAACGTACGCGGTCGATGTTCGCCGCGTGCGAGTGAGGCTGCTCGCCCGTCGCGAAGCGGCCGAGGAACAGCGCGTCGACGACGTCCGACGGTGAGTCGCTGTCGTCGACGTTGAGCCGGATCGGCAGAGCGTCGTGTGGGTTCGCAGACATGCCGCCATGATCCGTCACGCGGACGCCCCGTGCACCCGCTTTCCGCGGCGCGCCCCGTGTGCCGTGGCCGCGCCCGCTACTTCCGGTGCGTCCCGCCCACCCGGCTGTGCGCCGACGAGGCCTGTCTCCCGTCGGGCCCCGCCGCTACTGTTGCCGATGATGGGACGTCACGGGTGGAATTCGGGGCCGCTGCGGTGGCGGCTCACCGCGCTGATCGGCGTGGCGGCGGCCGCGCTGGCCCTGGTGCTGACGCTGCTCAACACCCTGCCCGGCGACGGCGGGAGCACCGCGGGGACGACCCCGGACGGGGACAAGGTGCACGGCACCCCCGCCGTCCCGCACGGCACGGTGGGACCGGAGGTGGGCTGGGGCCTCACCCACACCCAGTTCAGCGCCGACCAGGGCAGCGGCGCGGCCACCGCACGCGTGAAGGGACTGCTGTCGAAGCGCAGGCTGCCGCAGATCCAGCACATCATGGGCTGGGGGGCCGGCAACCCCGAGCCGGTCAAGGGGCGTTACGCCTTCGCGGAGATGGACCGCCGCATCGACTTCGTCCGCGCGACGGGCGGCACCCCGGTCGTCACCCTGTGCTGCTCCCCGGACTGGATGAAGGGCGGCGAGTCCGGTGCGGACAGCACCGACTGGAGTCGGGCGGCCCTGGAGAGGGCGCCCGACCGCGCGCACTACGGGGACTTCGCCGCGCTGGCCGCGACCGTCGCCAAGCGGTACCCGGACGTACGCCACTTCATCGTCTGGAACGAGTTCAAGGGCTTCTGGAACGAGTCCGAGGGCCGCTGGGACCACGAGGGCTACACCGAGCTCTACAACCTCGTCTACAAGGCGCTGAAGAAGGTCGACGAGGGCATCATGGTGGGCGGCCCCTACCTGGTCATGGACAGCGTCCATCCGCGCCAGCGGCAGAACGCGTCGACGACCGTCAGAGGGCCCTGGGGCGCCATGGACCAGCGCGTCCTGGACGCCTTCACCTACTGGAACGAGAAGAAGGCGGGCGCCGACTTCGTCGTCGTCGACGGCTCCAGCTACACCGGGGACGACGACCTGCTGCCCGACGAGTTCACCGCGACCGACAAACTCACGGCGGTCGGGACGTGGGTGCGCGAGCGGACGGGCGGTCTGCCGCTGTGGTGGGCCGAGTACTACGTCGAGCCGGCCGACGGGAAGGACGAGCGCACCGGCTGGTCGGAGACCCGTCGTGTCGCCGTGCAGGCGTCCGGACTGATGGCGATGGCCCGCGGTGGCGCCTCCTCCGGTTTCTACTGGAACCCCGAGAAGGAGAAGGGACCCGCGTGCGCGGGCTGCCTGTGGTCCCCGACGGCCGGCGACGACGGGGGCGGTGCCCTGCCGATGCTCGGGCTGATCTCCCGCTTCCACGAGGAGTTCCCGCCCGGCACCGCGTACGAGACGGTCTCCGTCGCGAAGGACGACCGGTCCGACGTCCGCGTCCTGGCCGACGACGAGGCGGTCCTCGTGGTGAACACCCGGGACCGCTCCGTCAGCGCGAAGGTCGACGGAAAGCGGTTCCACCTGGCGGCCTACGAGGTGAAGTGGCGCAACCGGTAGAGCACGTGCCCCCGGCCCACCGCCGCGCCGGTGCTCCGGCGCGCTACGACATCGTCATGAACCGCTGCGCCAGCGAGGCCAGCAGCACCGCGAGCAACGGCAGCGAGAACCAGAAGCTGCCCTGCAGCAGGCGCAGTTGCCGCACCCCGGGCCGTACCGCGACCCGCACGACCTCCCGCGCGGTGAGCAGCACGATCAGCGCGGTCGCCGCCAGCCCGCCGACCACCGACCAGGGAGTCCACGTCACCTGCGGCCCGATCGGCCCGGGGTCCGCCCTCGGGACCGCGCCCGCGGGCTGTTCGCGCAGCGCGTACATCGTCACGTCCTCGTTGGCGAAGACCCTCTTCAGGTCCTTGCGGCCGTCGAGGTGGCCGACCAGTCGCGACTCCCAGGCCGCCGGGTATCCGACGTCCATCCGGAGATAGACCACCTGACTGCGGTTGACCATCAGGTACGAGTTCGGGCCGGCGTCCTTGAGTCCCTTGACCAGCCCGGACACCAGGACCGGGTCGGCGGGTGCGAGCGTCGGCACGTACTCGACCTTCTCCATGTCCCGCGCGCCCCACGGCATCGCGGGCGTCACGTTGTCCACGGTGTCGTTGCTCAGCCACAGCAGCCGGACGGTCGGATCGTCGTGCGCGTACACGTAGTCCATCGCGGCGACCTCGCCCGGCCTGATCCGCTCGAAGGGCTCGTTGCCCCAACGGGCCACCAGGAAGCCGCCCATGAGGACGAGGCCCGCCATGAGCGCGGCCAGCGGCGCCGGGCCCACCCGGTCGCGCGCGCGGTCCCCGCCGGTGGCACCGGTGCGCGGGAAGAGGGCGAGGCCGGCGAGCAGCGCCGCTCCCGGCAGGGCGAACATGAAGACACGCAGGGCCATTTCGCCGCCGTACGACTGCATGCCGAAGCCCAGGAACGGAACGAACGTGAGGATCAGCAGGGAGCGCTCGCTGTACCGGTGGCGGCGCCGGCGCCACCAGCCACAGCAGGCGAGCGCCAGTACCCCGCCGGCGAGCAGCACGCGCGCGTAGAGGACGAGTTTGTGGGTCGGACTGCCGCCCTCGATACGGCCGGACACGGACGACGAGACGTTGCCGCCGACTCCGCCGATCCCGCCGAACAGCTCGTCGAAGTGGCCGGACCAGTACGGCTCGGCCATGAAGCCGACCCAGGAGACGACCAGGACGCCGAACAGCAGCGGCAGCCCGCGCAGTTCACTGCGGCCGGCCAGGACCAGGACCGCGAGTACGCCCAGCATCACGAACGGGGTGAGCTGGTGGGCCGGGACGGTCGCCGCGAACAGGGCGATCAGGACCGTCAGCAGGACGGCCCGCTGCCGGCGGTCGGCCGGTTCGACCTCCGCCTCGCCGGGCCGCAGCCGTGCCCACAGCACCCGCGGCGCCCGGAACCACACCAGCAGGACGGCCACGAAGACCAGGTAGAGGAGGTAGGTGAAGCCCTGCGGGGAGAAGTAGTCCTGGCCGACCCAGCCGCTGAGCACGAAGATCCAGATGCCGGTCCACTTGGCGCGCCAGTCCGCCCGCAACGAGCGCACCAGCAGGAACAGGGGTGGCAGGTAGAGGAGTTGCACGGTCAGCGGCCACCAGCGGATGACCTCCGTGAGATCACCGACCCCGCAGGCCCGGGCGAGGAACGCGGCCAGCGCGAAGAAGCCCGGCCAGCTCCAGCGCGCGTCCAGGTCGGGCACGGCCGACCCGGTCCGGTCGATGTGGTCCAGGAACCCGAGGTGCTGCCAGGCGGTGGCGAACCGGGGCTCGGTCTCGAGGACGGCGGGCAGGGCGTGCAGCGACACCACGGTGGCGAGCAGGGTGACGAGCAGCAGCCCCCGGTGCTCGCGCGCGGGCCACAGGAGTGAGGCGAACACGACGGCCAGCAGGGCGGCGCCTGCCAGCGTCGGCAGCGGCAGCACGGAGATCAGCCCGAGCCCGCCCATCCGGTCGAGGTCGGCCTCACCGAGACGCAGCGCGGGCAGCCAGTAGAGCAGCAGCGCCGCCGTCAGCAGACAGCCGGTCAGCGGGCCGGGCCGGGCGGGGTGGGTGAGCCGCTCCCGCATCGACCGCGAGGGTCCGGCAGGGGTGCCCCCCTGAACCACACCGGCGACACCGGCGACACCGGCGACACCGGCGACACCGGCGACACCGGCGACACCGGCGACACCGGCGACACCGGCGACACCGGCGACACCGGCGACACCGGCGACACCGGTCCCGGACACACGTGCCCCCACGGCCTCGCCGCCGCCGGACAGTTCGGCTTGCCGTCCGCCGGGCACCCCGGCCTCCCGTCGGCGCGGCACCCCGGTTTCCCCGGCGGCAGGTGTTCCGGCCTCGGCCTCCCGTCGGTCCGGCGCCCCGGTCTCCCCGCCGCCGGCCGGCCCGGCCCCCAGTCCGCCCGGCAGCCCGGCCCCCCGTGGGCCCGGACCCCCGGTCCGCACTCCGCCGGGCACCCCGGCACCCCGTAGGCCCGGCCCCTCGGCCGTCCGTACGGGCCACACCCCGCCCCTCGGCACGGCGGGCGCCCGGGCACCCGACGGCGCGTCGTCCCCCCGGACCGGCTCGGCCCGCCCCGGCGACACGTCTGCGCCGGGCTCCCACGCCTCAGTCGGCAGGCCCACCCGCTCCCGCGGTGCCGCCGGGGTCCCGCGGGCCCACGACGGCCGGCGGTCCGCCCGCACCGCCGGCGACCCGGTGGGCGGGGTCCCCGGACCCGGCCGTACGTCCGGCCTGCGCTCCAGGTGCTCGAAGTCGACGTGCAGCCCGAGACCGAGGGTGTCCGAGTCGAGGGCCCAGGCCGGCCCGCGCCTGTGCCCGCCGGTCCGGACCACCGCGATCTCGCGCGCCCCCAGGTCCGCGAGGTCCCCGTCCGGCGCGGCGTCCTCGGGCGGCGCCGGGGCCGGCGCGGTCCGCACGATCCGGTACAGCTTCGGCGCCGCGATCGCCACGATCACCACGAGGCTGACGACCTCCGCCACGCCCGCGCCGGTCAGGCCCGTGCGGGGCAGCAGGGCCACGGTCAGCCCCAGCACCAGTACGCACAACAGGCCCTGCAGATAAGCGAGTCCGGAGGTGCGGCTCTGCGCGCGCAGGACCGCGAAGTACGTCTCCATGACGACCCGCAGCACCGCGCCCACCGCGAAGCAGCGCAGCAACGGCGTCGCCGCGTCCGCGTAGCCCGCGCCGAACACCCGCAGGATGTACGGCGCCCCGAGGAACAGCAGCCCGCACACCGGGAGCATGATCCGTGCCATCCGGCGCAGCGCGGCCCGGGTGTTCGCGGAGAGCCGCGCCGGGTCGTGCGAGCCCTCGACGGTCAGCGAGGCGCCCATGTTGATGGCGAGCAGGTTGACCGTGCCGCCGATCGTCGTGGTGATGTAGAAGTACGCGTTGTCGGTGGAGCTGACCTGCGAGGCGACCAGCACCGGGACCAGGTAGACCACGGCGAGCGAGAAGAGGGAGCCGGTGTAGTCGCCCGCGAGGAAGCGGCCGACCTCCCTGAGCGTGGGCGGCCGCGCGCGGTCCTCGGTCGCCTGTGCGTGCCGGGGTGCCAGACGCCGGAACACCAGCCACCCGAGCGGCACCACGGACATCGCGATCGCGGCGACCCAGGAGACGAAGACACCGGTCGCCGGGATCACCGTGGCCAGGACGACGAGTAGCAGCAGCTTCACCGCGGAGAACACGGTGTTGCCCACCGGCACCCACAGCGCGCTGCGCAGCCCGGTCAGCACCCCGTCCTGCAGTGTCAGGAGCGACCAGGCGATCACCGCGAGGACGAACCCGAGCCCGTGCAGCGGCCCGTCCAGGAAGCGGTACGAGGGTCCCCAGACGTCCAGCGTGAGGAGGAAGACGACGGCCGCGAGACCCACGACTGCCGAACTGCCCGCGTACGTGCGGAGGATGAGACGGCCGGTGGCCCGGCCCGCGACGGGGATGAAGCGGGCGAGGGCGCCGGTCAGCGTCACCGCGGTGAGGCCCGCGAGCAGCTTCATCGCCGCGATCGCGGCGGAGCCCTGGCCGACGGCCGCCTCGGAGTAGTAGCGGGCCGCCACGAGCCAGTACCCGAGGCCCAGCACCGCGGAGATACCGGTGTTCAGCATCAGGGCGTAGGCGTTGCGGAACAGCTGGCTGCCGCCCGCGGCGCCGACCCGGCGGCGCAGGGGCAGCCGCAGCCGGCGTCCCGGCTGCCGCCCGGGTACCTCGGGCGCGGGCGTGTCGGCCTGGGTGGTGGTCGTGTCAGACACGGGAACGGATGGCCTTCCGGCGGACCTGTCGTGCTCTGCGGACCACGGCGTACCCCTTGGTGAGCGCGCGGTCCCTGGCGAAGTTGCGGGCGATCGCGCGGCCTTCGACCAGCCGCTCGAACTCCTCGATTCCGGTCGTACGGCGCACGGTGACCCGCTGCAGGGCGTACGGCCCCTGCCGGCGGCGCGCGAGGGCGTTGCCGACGGCGAGCGACTGGCTGAAGCCCGCCTCGCGCACCGTACGGCGCACCCGGCGGCTGGAGTAACCGTACGGGTACGCGAACGAGCGGGGCGGGGCGCCCAGTTCACCGGCGATGATCTCGTGGCAGCGCAGCAGCTCGGACCGGAGCGCGTCGTCCGGCAGGTCGTCGAGCCTCGGGTGCGTGTGGCTGTGCCCGCCGATCTCGGTCTGCTCGGCGGCGAGCGCGCGCACCTGGTCCCAGTCGAGCATGGTGTCGAGGGCGCCCCCGGTGTCGTGCGCGCCGCGCAGCCAGCCCGTCGAGACGAACAGCGTGGACGCGAACCCGTGCCGGGCGAGCACGGGCAGCGCGTGCCGGTGCACGCCCTCGTAGCCGTCGTCGAAGGTGACGAGGACGGGCCGCGGCGGCAGTGGGGGACGACAGCCCGTCGCCCGCCAGGAAGCGGCCAGGTGAGCCGTGGTGACGGGCTCGAAGCCGCGGTCCCGGAGCAGCGCCATCTGCTCCGCGAACGCCCCGGGGGCCACGGACAGCTCCCGCGTCGCCTCGTTGGGGGCCGTCGCCACGGAGTGGTACATGAGGATGGGAACGGCCGACGTCATCCGGCACCGCCCCCGGCGGGCGCCGAACCGGGCACGCCGTGCGCGCCGCCGCCGTACGGCAGCCGCATCCCGTGCCCCGGACCGCTCCCCGGGCCCGCCGCGCTCATGTCGCCGCCCCCTCGTCGCCCGGGACCCCCTCGATCCCGGCCACGGAGAACACGGCACCGCGCCTGCGCACCTGCAGGCTGCCCATGACGAACCCTCCGGCCGCCGTCACCACTCCGGCCACGATGGCACCCGCGCGTCCCGCCCCGCCGGGCCGGGCGAGCACGGCGTCACGCAGCCCGCGGGCGACCCCCGCGGGCAGCACACGGGTCGTGTAGCGGCGCTCCGACTCGAGGCCCTTGCCGGCGCCGACGCTGCGCGCGACCAGCGCCTTGGACAGGCCCTCGGCGTAGGTGCGCGCGCGGAAGTAGGCGAAGTGCTCGCGCGGCGCGGGCACCCGGTGATGGATGACCGCCCGGTCGTCGATCAGCAGGACGGCGTCCGGCCTGGCGCGGGTGAGCCGGATGCACAGCTCCGTCTCCTCGCAGCCCAGCGGGCGCCTGTCGCCGTCGCGGCCGATGCCGGTCGCGAAACCGCCCGCCACGTCGAACGCCGTGCGGCGGAAGGACGCGTTGCCGCCGAGGACGTTGCGCACCCGCACCCGGCCGGGCGGCAGGCCGCGGTACGTGCAGCCCACCACCCAGTCGAACTCCTCGGGGAACCAGCCGGGCCGGCGGCCCGACGCCCAGATGGGCACCGTCCGCCCGCCGACGGCCATGACCCGCGGATCCGCGTACCCCTCGGCGAAGTGCCGCAGCCAGTCCCGCTCGGCCACGGCGTCGTCGTCGAGGAACGCGATGACCTCGCCGCGCGCGGCGGCGATGCCGGTGTTGCGGCCCGCGGACAGGCCGCGGGGGCCCGCGTTGGCGAGCACCCGCACCCCGTCGGTCTCCTTGTACTCCCCGCTCAGTCGCTCCAGGAGCGGGGTGTTGTGGTCCACCACGAGGAGTGTCTCCAGGGCCGGCAGGGACTGCGCCCGCACCGAGGCGACCGCCGCGAGGATGTCCTCCCAGCGGTCCTCGGTGTAGACGCACACCACCACCGAGACGGCCGGCTCGCTCAAGAGACCTCTCCCCGGCCCAGGGTGAGTGCCTGCGCGTGCGATCTGCGCAGCGCGCGCCGGTTGGAGCGTTCCCCGAGGATCACCTTGAGCACCCGGATCCCGTCCCGCACGGCACGCAGGTTGCTCGTGCCGTGGATCCGCAGATACTCGTGGCTCGGTATCTCCTGGACCTTGAGGCCGGCCTTGACCACCCGGATGTTCATCAGGGTCTCGACCTCGAAGCCGGTGCAGTCGAGGTCGATCTTGTCGAGGCAGTGCCGCCAGAACGCGTTGTATCCGTAGCACAGGTCGGTGTACCGGGCGCCGAACTTCTTGTTGACGACCGTGCACAGCGCCCAGTTGCCGAGCTTGCGGACCGGCGTCATGTCGTCCGTGCCGCCGCCGTTGGCGAACCGGGAGCCCTTGGCGAAATCGGCCCCGGACACCAGCGCGGACACGTACGACACGATCTCGTGTCCGTCGGCGGAGCCGTCCGCGTCGACCATCACGATGATGTCGCCGGTGCACGCCTCGAACCCGGTGATCAGGGCATCGCCCTTGCCTCTGCCGCGCTGCTCGACGACCTTCACGCCGGGCCACAGGTCGCGTGCCACCTCCACGGTGCCGTCGGTGGAATTGCCGTCGACGAGAACCACTTCGTGTATCCAGTGCGGAAGCGTCTTGAAGACGTAGGGAAGATTCTCCGCCTCGTTCATCGCGGGAATCACCACGCTCACCGGCGGTGCGATCGCCAGGTGACAGGAGATCGGACGGTAGTTGCCGGCTGTTGGCTGATCTTGGTTCGAAAAGGCTGGGCGCAGGACTGAACTCATGAATGTGGTCCCTCTCGTCCGGTGGACCGCCCGCCCCCGGGCGGTCCGGCTCTGTGTCCGGTTCGAAAGGGGGGTTCTCACGGACGGCATGCGGGAATGGACCTCCGTGCATGCCGGGTGAGCTGGCAGAACTGGCCGGCTCCGACATCGGGGAAAGCGACATCGAAGACGGTCTCGCGGCACGTCTCGGCACAGGTGTGGTCACCGAGCACGGCACCCCCCTACCGCGCCCCGCGCCGGGGCCATCGCGGACCTGAGCCCTCCCCTGAGCCGCTTGATGATGGACCGGTGCGGGTGAGATGTACGACGGTATTGACGATTGCATCCGTATGGCAAGGCCTGGAACGAGGCCTCACGATTTTTGTAATTCTGGGCGTTATCAATTCCTCGAACGAATCCTTCCCATCCGTTTGAGGGCCCGGTCGGCCGGCTCGAAGAACTCCGGCCGGGACAGCACCGCATTGCGCAGTGCCCGGACAGGGGCGCGCCGCGCCCGGTGTCCGAGTGCGATCGGATGACGTCGTGTCACCCACCCTTCCGACACCTGGAGTTCGCGTGTCTTCAGGGAGTCCTTGTATTCCTTCTGGCCCCGGCCGAGATCCAGATAGGCGATGCCGTCCGCGGCGGCCGCCTCGGCCATGTGCAGATGCAGCGCCAGTCCCGGCGAGTACTTGGCGAAGGCCGGGTCGTATGCCGGGAACCAGCACGCCAGCACCCGCTCGCTGCGCAGCCCGAAGTGCGCGGCGACCGGGCTGCCGCCCGCGTAGAGGACCGACAGGATCCCCGCGAACGGCTCGGAGCGGGTGTGGAACAGCTGCTGCACCAGCCGGGTGATCCAGGGGTGCGCGAAGCGGTCGCTGCGTCCGGTCCTGCGGTACTGGGCGGACTTCCAGCCCATGAGCGTGCGCAGCGCCGCGGGGTCGCACTCGTCGTGCACGTAGCGCACCTCGCCGGCGTCCCGGCCGAGTCTGCGTTCCTTGGCGAGCGTGGTCCTGGTGAACTTCGGCGAGCGTTCCCGCAGCTCCCGCAGATAGGTCTCGTACCCCTGGTCGACGTCCATGACCGGGGAGGGGAAGGTGCCGGAGGCCTCCGCCTCGAACGGCGCCTGGCCCTCCGCCAGGTGGTCGAACTCCCATACGGCGAGCCCGCAGGCGCGCAGCAGCTCGTGGGCGTCCCAGGTGAACCCGGGGCGGTGCACCAGGCCCTGGCAGTCGGAGACGCCGAGGCCCACGGCCCGGCCGACCCCGGTGGCCGTGCGCTGGAACGGGAAGAACGCGACGGGTTCGCCGCCCTCGTGGACCACGCCGATGCGCACGCCGCGCCGGCAGCGGCCCATCGCGAGCGTGAACTCGGGGGAGAGGAAGGGGTTCGCGAGTCCGGGCGAGCCGCCGAGGTGGGCCTTCGACTGGAGGGCCGCCCAGGCCGCCCGGTCGGCGGCGCTCAGCTCGCCGGGGCGGTACACGCCGATGTCCACGTCAGGACGTCCCGTCCCGGCGCGCACGGCCACGCGGCCGCCGTGCCGCCACCAGCAGCAGGATGAGGCAGCTGATCGCGGCCACGGCCGCCACCCCGCCGGGCGCCGACCACCGGTGCACCGCCAGCATTCCCTGGGCCACCAGCATGTCGACCGCGACGGCGCCGGCGACCGACGTCACGACGCGGCCGAAGGCGGGCAGTCCGCGCAGCGCGGCGGCGATGGCCGCCGACGGGGCCGCGAGCAGGAAGAACAGGGTGAACGGCGCACGCAGGGGCGAGTCGATGTCCGCCAGCGCGAGGACCGCGCCGACGCCTCCGACCGCTGTCGCGGCACCTGCGAGCAGCGGCGGCAGGTCCCGTCCGGGACGCACTTCCGACCGAGCGGCACCGTCTGCCGACCGTGCCTTGATACGTATGGTCTGCATGGGCGACTTTGCCCCCCGAAGCGCCGGATGCCGGGCTTCAGAGTCGCGCAGGTTCTGGTGGCCCGTCAAGATGCCCCAGGCACCCGCCCGGCGGCTCCCGGCCTCCCTTGAACAGGTGTTCGTCTGGCCTGACGGTCACTCCCGGCAGGCGAGTTGAGAGCTTGTGTCGGTGAGGTCATGGGCATGTAGGCAAGGGCACGGCGAACGCGCCGGAGGATCCGGCGCGAGTGAAACAGAATTGGCATGGACACTTCCAGTCAACACGCGTAGCTGCTACCACAGTTGAGGCAGAGATCCTGCTAAAGGGAGGTTCCATGAGACGTTCCCGAATTACGGCATACGCGACCTCACTCCTCCTCGCCGTCGGTCTGGCCCTCACGGGGGCAGCGACGGCGCAGGCGTCCCAGACCGCCGCGGCCACCGGGTATGTGGCCCTCGGCGACTCCTACTCCTCCGGCGTCGGCGCGGGCAGCTACCTCAGCTCCAGCGGCGACTGCAAGCGCAGCACGAAGGCCTACCCCTACCTCTGGGCGGCCGCCCATTCACCCTCGTCGTTCGACTTCACGGCCTGCTCGGGCGCTCGTACGGGTGATGTTCTGGCCGGCCAGATGAGCCCCCTGAACACCGGCACGGGACTCGTCTCGATCAGCGTCGGCGGCAACGACGCGGGCTTCGCCGACGTCATGACGACCTGTGTGCTCCAGTCCGAGAGCTCCTGCCTGTCCCGGATCGCCACGGCCCGGGCCTACGTCGACTCCACACTCCCCGGCAAGCTCGACAGCGTCTACTCGGCGATCAGCGCCAAGGCCCCGTCGGCCCACGTGGTCGTCATCGGCTACCCCCGCTTCTACCAGCTCAGCGGCAACTGCATCGCCGGCCTCTCCGACACGGAGCGGTCCGCGATCAACAGTGCCGCCGACTACCTGGACAGCGCGATCGCCCGGCGTGCCGCCGCCCACGGCTTCACGTTCGGCGATGTCAGGACCACGTTCACCGGCCACGAGATCTGCTCCGGCAGTGCCTGGCTGCACAGCGTCAACTGGCTGAACATCGGCGAGTCGTACCACCCCACCGCCGCCGGACAGTCCGGCGGCTACCTCCCGGTCTTCACCGCCGGGGCCTGAGCACCGGCGTCCCGGCCCGGCCGCGCCGTCCGGCGCGGCCGGGCCCCGTCGTCGCATCCCCGCCGCCCGCCCGCAGGACAGACGGGAGTTCGACGGCGGACAGGCCCTAGGGAGAAGCGGACGAGGAGGCCCCGCCGGACGGCGTCTCCGTCTCGCACGTCACCGAGAACGGCACCCAGTCGGACGTCGTGTGCACGGGGCCGCGGACCTCGACACTGATCGCGTTCTCGTACGTCCCCTCCGCGTCGTACGTCGTCACCACGACCGACTTCTGCCTCGTCCTCCCGCCGTCCGCGGGGAACGAGAGGGTCTTCCAGCCGGAGTCGGACACCTCGCCCTTCTTCGTCACCCAGCGGTAGTCGACCTCCACCGGTACGACGCCCACCGTGAACGTCGCCGTGAACGCGGGCGCCTGGCCGGCGGGCGGGGGACAGGGCCCGGAGTAGTCGGTGTGCGTGCCGGTGACACTCACCGTGACGGACTGGGCGGGCGGAGGGGTCGAGTGCCGGGCGCTCGGAGACGTGCCGGAGGGACTCCCGCCGGTCGTGCCGTCGTCGTCACCGCCGCTGCCGTTGGCGCTGCCGCCGTCCCCGCTCTGCTCGTCGCCCCCGCCGGAACCGCTGCCGCCGGCGCTCGAAGCGGCCGAGCCGCCGCTGTCGCCCCCGCCCCCGCCTTCGTGGTTCACCAGCGTGTACACCAGGCCGGTCAGGGCCAGTGCCAGCGCGGCCAGGCCGGCGATCACGGCGAAGGCGGCCCGGCGACCGCGGTCGGGCCGTGCCGGTCCTGCCGTCTGCGCCGTCGCGGGCCCGGACGCGTGGGCGGGAACGGGCCGGGGCGGCGTCGGGGCCTCGTGGGGGAAGGCCACGACCGTCGGACTGCGGGGCGCCGGGGACGAACCCGTCCGGGGAGTTCCGCCCGCGCCGATCAGACGCAGGTCCTCCTCGGCCCGCTCGGCGGGGATGCGGTCCGCGGGGTCCTTGCGCAGCAGACGCTCGATGACCGGGGCCAGGGGTCCGGCTCGGTGCGGCGGCGGCAGTTCCTCGTCGACGACGGCGCGCAGGGTGCTCAGCGGAGTGTCGTGCCGGAAGGGCGAGTTGCCCTCGACCGCCGCGTACAGGAGCACGCCGAGGGACCACAGGTCGGACTCCGGCCCCGGGGTGCGGCCGAGCGCCCGTTCGGGTGCGAGGAATTCGGGTGAACCGATCACCTCGCCGGTCATGGTCAGCGCGGAGCTGCCCTCGACGGTCGCGATGCCGAAGTCGGTGAGGACGACCCGCCCGTCGTTCGACAGCAGGACGTTTCCCGGTTTGACGTCGCGGTGCAGGACCCCGGCCGCGTGGGCGGCGCGCAGGGCGGACAGCACCTCGGCGCCGATGTGCGCGGCGCGCCGCGGGGAGAGCGGGCCCTCCGCGTCCAGCAGGTCGGACAGGGCGATGCCGCGGATCAGCTCCATGACGATCCACGGGCGGCCGTCCTGCGTCGCCACGTCGTAGACGGTCACCACGTTGCGGTTCGCGACCCGGGCGGCCGCCCACGCCTCCCGCTCCAGACGCGCGTACATCCGCTCGACGTCGCTCGACGGGATCCCGGCGGGGGCGCGCACCTCCTTGACGGCGACCTCGCGGTGCAGCACCTCGTCGCGGGCCCGCCAGACGGTGCCCATGCCTCCCTCGCCCAGAGGGGACAGCAGACGGTACCGGCCCGCGATCATCCGTTCACCGCTCGGACCCTCGGACACGGGCGTCCCCCTCTCGCATCCGCGCGATTCCTCCCCAAAAGTAGCTCAGCCGAGTGCGGATGCCGCCCCCTTGAACACCAGTCCGGCTCCGAGAGCCACCACGACGCACGCCGAGCCGAGCGGCGCCGCCCTGCGCATCAGGGCCGCCAAGGGTCCGGAGGTCCACCGCGGGCGCCGCGCGAGCAGCCGTGCCATCCCGCCGCCGAGCCGGACCACGGCGAACCCGGCCGCGGTGAGCGTGAGGGCGAGCCCGGCGCCGTACGCCAGGACGAGCAGGAAGCCGAACCAGGCCTGTCCCAGCGCCGCGGCGCCCACCAGGACGACGACGGCGGACGGACTGGGCACCAGCCCGCCGGCGAAGCCGAGCAGGATCGTGCCGCGCAGGGTCGGCGCGGTGGGGTGGCTGTGCGTGAAGCCGCCGTGGGAGTGCTCGACCCCGGAGGCGTGGTCGTGGGTGTGGTCGTGACGGTGCCGGTGTGCCGACTCGGCGTGCTCGTGTCCGTGTCCGGGCTCGTGTGCGTGTCCGGGCTCGTGCTCGTGCCGGGATGCGTGACCGTGTGCGGACGCGGGTGTGCGGTTCCGCCAGGCCCGGCGTACGAGGGAGGCGCCCGCGAGGGTCACCAGGAGGCCGCTCGTGACGCCCAGCCAGGCGATCACGGAGGGCGCGGCGGCCGAGCCCGCGGTGATGAGCAGGCCGAGGGCGACCACACCCAGGGTGTGCGTGACCGTCACCGAGGCGGCCAGGGGCAGGACGTCGCGGAGGGTGGCCCGCCCGCGGGCGGCGGCGGTCGCGGCCATCAGTGTCTTGCCGTGTCCCGGCGCCAGGGCGTGCATCGCCCCGAGGGCGACGGAGACCAGCAGGGCGAGTGCCGCGAAGCCGAGCGTGAGGTCGTGCCGGGCGACGAGTCCGTCGAGGGCCCGGGTCCAGCGGTCGGCGCCACGCGGCAGCACCGACGCGGCGGGCGCGTCCCGGTCGTCCCGGGCGAGCGCCGGTCCGCCCGGACGGACCCGCAGGGAAGCGGACGCGGTGTCGGCCGGGGACGACAGCAGCCGCTCCGGATAGCCGGTCAGCCGCTTGGACACGGACGTCGTGGGGACGTCGGACCGGGTCAGCGTCGTGCGGTCGCCCCGCGCGGTGACCTCGCGCCAGCCGGGGCCCGAGCCGACGGCGGCGCGGAAGCGTACGGCGGCGGCGCGGTCCGGGAGGGGGGCCGTCAGCCGGCACTCCACGCGCAGGGTGTCGAGTCCCGCCTGTCCCGGCCGTACCCGTGCGTCGCTCGTGCCGACGGTGAGCGGGACGTCGCGCCCGCCGACCGTGACGCGGCTGTCCCGGGCCGCCGTCGCGCACCGCTGCCGGGCCCAGGCCGCCCTGCCCAGCCGCCGGACGTCCGGCTCGGCCTGGGTCGCGGGGATCTCCGCGAGATCCTCGACGTGGTCGATCCGCAGCAGGCCGGGGGCGGCCACGAGGCCGTCGTAGCGGTTGACCGTGAAGTTCCCGAGCGGGTGCGCGCTCGCGGTCCCCGAGGGGACCAGCACGAGCGCGACGGACGAGACGAGGACGGCCGCACCGGAGGCGAACGCGCGCCTCAGTGCCGTACGGGACCTCATTCCGCCTCCTTCAGGGCCGCCCGGGCCGCGCGGGCGCCGAGCGGCGAGAAGCCGGGGTTGAGGTCGAGCGCGCGGGTCAGCGAAGCCTTGGCAGCTTCGGAGCGGCCGGTGGCGCGCTCGATGGTGCCGCGGTGGTGGAGGAACGCGGCGTTGCGGTAGCCGGTCGCGGTGGCACGGCGGGCGTACGGAAGCGCCTCCCCGTCACGGCCGTTGACGTGCAGGGCCCAGGCGAGGGCGTCCGCGGTGTGCACCGTGTGCCGGCGGGCCCATTCGGCGCGGGCCGCCGTGAGCGCGGCCGCGTGGTCCCCGTGGTCGGCGGCGGCGAGGGCCGTGTCCAGGTCGGCGTTGACCCCGTTGGCGCGGGCCAGCGCGGTCCAGGCGTCCACGAGGGCGTACTGGTCGCGGGCCCTGCGGGCGTCGCCCCTCTCGCCCCGCGCCTCGTACAGCTCGCCGAGCACGACCAGGGACTGGGGCAGCGGCGAGCGGGACACGACGTCCTCCATGCCGCGGATCGCCTGCGCGCTGTCGCCCCGGGCGGCCTGGGCGCGGGCCCGGCCCTCCAGCGCCGGGAGATACGCGTCGTCGGCGGCCAGCGCCCGGGCGTAGTAGGTCAGCGCCGTCCCGTACCGGCCCTGGTTCCAGTGGAGTTGGCCCAGCGCCGTGGCCACGTACGCCACGTCGCCGCGTGACGTCGACGTGGCCAGGGCCTGTTCGAGGACCCGGCGGGCGGTCTTCACGTCGCCGCGCAGCTCGTGCACGTACGCGTAGCGCGTGAACACCGGCACCCCCGGGCGCCGGGAGTCGGCCAGGTCGGCGGCCTTCGACGCCTCGTCGTAGCGGCCGAGTTCGACCAGCGCGTCGATCCGGGAGGACAGCGCGCGCTCGCTGTAGGGATTCTGGGCCAGCGCCCGGTCGGCGTACTTCAGTGCTTCGGGGAACCGGTGCCGGGCCGCGGCGAGGGCGGCGCGGCCCGCGAGCGCCGGGTCGTTGTCGGGGCGCAGCCGCAGGGAGCGGTTCAGCGCCCGTTCCGCCTGCGGATAGCGCCCGGGGTCGCCCTTGGTGCGGGCCTGCTCCACGTACGCGAGTCCCAGCGTCGCCCAGGACCCGAAGTCTCTTGGCTGGGCGCGGAGATGGGCCTGCAACGAGAGGACGTTGGCGTCCAGTCCTGCGCTCGCGAGCAGCTGCGGCGAGGCGCCGGTGCCGGGTGCGGCGGCGACGGGTGCCGGGCCGCCGTCGCGGGCGCCGAGGACCACGCCCCCGGCGGTGAGCGCCACGGCCAGCGCGACGACGCAGCCGGCGAGCTGCGCCGCCCGCCACCGCCGTCCCGCGGCGGATCGCCGTCGCGGGGCCGCCACCTGATCGTCCGGGACCTCCACGGACACGCCCGCCCCGACGTCCGCCGGGTTTGCCGGTGCGCCGCTGCACCGGGCACGCGCGGCGCCGCCGGAGACGCGCTGCGTGGAATCGCAGGCACGTGCGGAACCGCCGGAGTCGCGGTCCGCCGGGCCGTCGACGTGACCGGCGTGCGCGACGCCGCTGGAGACGCCTTCCGCTGTATCGCAGGCATGGGCGGAGTCGTCGACAGCACCGTTTGCCGGGCCGTCGACGTCACCGGCCTGCGCACGGCCCCGGTTCTCGGAGTCACCGTCCGCCCGGCCTTCGGCATGCGCGGAGCCGACTGCGACACCGTCCGCCGAACTGCCCGCACGGGCGGCGCCGTCGCATTCCCTGCCCGAGGGGTCATCGACGTCACCGGCGTGCGCGGGGTTCTTCGAGACACCTTCCGCCAAGCCCCCTTCGGCACCCGCCGAGTCGCCGGGACGGCTCCCCCGGGCGCCGGTGCCGGGGGCGGGGGCCGCGGCCGACGGGTCGTCGCCGGTGCCGCCGCCGGCGGGGAGGCCGGCGGAGCTGGTGCCGGCGCCCGGCGGCGCGCTCTCGTTCGTACCCGGGGACATGCCCTCTCCTAGAAATACGTGGCCGCAACGGTCGTGGTCGGGGGGTTGGGGCGACGCGGCCCGCACCGTGGGGGGACGAGTGCGTGCGGGCCGCGCCGGTCAGTGGGCCGGGCCCGTGGGCCCGGCGGTGTGCCGGGTCAGTACGCCCGGTTGTGCATGCGCCGGCGCCACCACAGCACGCCGGTGCCGAGGAGCAGGAAGCCGGCCGCCCCGGCCGCCGCGGAACCGGCGATCAGCACGGTGTCCGTACCGCCGTCCGCACCGGCGGGAACCAGCCCGCCGTCCAGCTGGTTGCGCACGCTGTTGCCGCTGCCCTTGGCGGTCGCCCCGCGCGAACCCGAGGTCGGCTGGGCCAGGTACGGGAAGGAGTGGCCGAACTTCTTGTCGTTCTTGTCGACCGCGTCGCCCAGGTCGTTCTTGGAGCCGACCAGTTCACCCTCGACGACCTGGAGCGCGGCGTCGATCACGTCGTCGCCGAGCCGGCGCCCGTTCGGGAAGCCCGCGTTGTCGCCGTCGAGGACACCCAGCCGCTTGGGATGCGCGGCCGGCTTGATCGAGGTGTTGAGCCGCAGCTCCTCCGCGGCGCGCACGTGCGGCGGCTGGTTGAGACCCTCGACACCCTTCAGGAACACGTCGACCAGGTCGTTCCTGGGCTCCGCCGGAGCCTTGATCTTGTAGATCCCCTCGATGAGCTTCGGCAGCTCCGGGTTCGTCACGTTCTTCAGGAAGTCGCCGTCGTTGTACGGATCGGACGCGTTGAACTTGTCCTTGTCCTTCTGCGGGTTGACGACCTCGTTGACCAGCGGCATGCCGAGGCGCGAGACCTGGGTGTAGCCGCCGCGGGCGTCCTTGCGCTGCGTGGTGGACCAGATCCCCACGATCGGCTGGTCGGCCGACTCCTGGATCATCTCGGTGGGCACCTGGAGGGCGATCGAGTTGACGTTGTAGCCCTTGAGCGTGTCCCGGCCGACCTCGGACAGGTCGCCGCCGTAGAGCAGGTCGAAGACGCGCAGGTCGAGGAAGAACGGGTCGTCGGCCTGCCCGGCGAAGGTGGTGGACCCGCTCGCGAGCTTGTACACCGCCTGGTCGCGCAGCTTGCGGTAGTCCGGCATGGACGCCTTGCCGACGTTCGACGGCGCCACCGGTATGTCGTCGGCGACCTTCGTCCGGGAGACCAGCTTCTGGTCCCGCAGCCGCAGCAGGTCGATGTCGTACGTCTGCGTGATGTTCAGGTCGGGATCGTCGAGGCTGGTGACCGGACCCGTGTTGTAGAGGAACGTGTCGCCGTTCTTGCGATGCGTCCTGAAGGTGTAGCGGTAGACCAGATCGCCCTGCGCGTCACCGTCGCTGTCGATGTGGAGGTCGTACTGGGCGTCCTCGGCGAACGTGAAGAAGTTCGGGCCGCCGGCCGGCTCCTCGAAGGGGATCCAGTTCGCCACGATCGTCGTCGTGTCGGGTTTGTCCGGGCTCACGAACGCGTACACGTCCGTGTTGTCGTACTGGGGCTGCCCCGAGATCAACGGAGCCTCCCGGTGGCTGGAGGCGGCGGCCGCCCCCGGTTCCAGCACGGTCGCACCGGCGGCTGTGAGCCCCCCGGCAGCCAGCGCGCCACAGACGAGGGCCGTGCAAGTCCTGCGTCCCACGCCGATCCTGGAGATAGGTGTCATGCCGTCCGTCCTCAAGTCCAACTTGCCTGACGCACGCCATTCGGAGCGGTCGCCGGGGTGGATTGGTCGAATCCCAAACGTTCTTACGTGGACTGACGCCGGTCGTTTCAGCGAGGCCCTCACGTGTTGCGTTCGTTTCGCCGCCGGCGGACCCGCGTTTTCGGTGCGCCGATCCGTAACCCATCCGAAAGCGCACTCGCCGCGCACGGGTCCGTGAACTGACGGCCGGTACGCGGCCGGAGAGGGGGACGGGTGGAGACGGACGAACTTCTGGTGCTCGTGGCCGGGGGTGATCAGAGGGCATTCGAGGAGCTGTACGGACTGGTGTCCGGGCCGGTGTTCGGTCTGGTGCGCCGGGTGGTGCGCGACCCGGCCCAGTCGGAGGAGGTGGCCCAGGAGGTGCTGCTCGAACTCTGGCGCTCGGCCGGGCGGTTCGACCCGCGCCGGGGCAGCGCCCTGTCGTGGATCCTCACGCTCGCGCACCGGCGCGCGGTCGACCGGGTGCGCAGCGCCCGCGCCGCCACCGAGCGCGAACAGCGCGAGGGACGGCGGCTGCACCGGCCCGCCTTCGACCAGGTGGCCGAGGAGGTCGAGGCGGGACTCGAACGCGAGTGGGTGCGCCGCTGCCTGGACCGGCTCACCGCCCTGCAACGCCAGTCCGTCACCCTCGCCTACTACGACGGCTACACCTACCGTGAGGTCGCCGAACGGCTCTCTCTGCCGCTCGGGACCGTCAAGACCCGTATGCGCGACGGGCTTTCCCGGCTGCGCGACTGCCTGGGACGTGCCGCATGAGCACCCTGACATCCGCGGGCGACGCCGTGGCCCGCCCGGGAGGTGCCGCATGAGCCTCCTCGACCGGCTGCTCCGCCGTGACCTGCACTCGCTCGCCGCGCCGTACGCGCTGGACGCGCTCGAACCCGACGAGCGCCGGCGCTTCGAACGCCATCTGCACCGCTGCGACCGCTGCGCCGAGGAGGTACGGGCGCTGACCGAGGACGCCGTCCGGCTCGCCTGGTCCACGGCGGCCCCGGCGCCGCCCGCCCTGCGGGACCGGGTCCTCGCCGCCGTACGGACGACTCCGCAGGAACCGCCGGGCGCGTACACGGGCACCGCACCGCCTCGCGCCCGCGCGGCCCGTCGCCCCGCCCGCGCGCGCACTCCCCGCTTGCGCCCGCTGCTGGCCCCGCTCGCCACCGCCACGGCCGCCGCGGCCCTCGTCGTCGCGTCGCTCTTCGCGGTCCAGGCGACGCGGACCGAGGACAAGCTGGACCATGAGCGCGCCCGGGCACGTGAGATCGCGCACGTTCTCGCGGCGCCCGACGCCCGGGCGACCGGTGACCGGGACGGCCGGGGACGCGGTATCGGTGTCGTCGCGTCGGCCTCGCAGCGGCGCGCGGTCGTCACCGTGAGCGGTCTCGGTGCGCCCTCCGGAGGGCGCGTGCATCAACTGTGGCTCATGCGCCCTGGCGTGCAGCCACGCTCCCTCGGGCTGCTGCAAGTCGACACGCCCCTGGTCGCCGGCGGTCTCGACTCCACGGCGTCCTCACTCGCGGTGACCGTCGAACCGGACGGTGGTTCACCGCGGCCCACTACCGCACCAGTTGTCCAACTCGCCCTGGAATCTGTTGGATTCGGAGAGTAATCGTCAACGCCCTTACGGGGTAGGTGAATCCTGTGCCCGCGATACACGAGTGCCACGAGGGAGCGATAGGGTTAGCCTGCCCGGGCCGGGTGCCCTCGTATGGGTGGGGAGTGACATGGAACAGATAACAGTGCGCAGCAGGGCTCGAGTCCCTGCGATCACGTGCGGGAGCAGCGCGACCAGCTCGCGCCTCGACCGCCATCTCGCGGTGCTGGGTGGCCCTGCCGTCCCGCAGCGCGAGGCGGCCGAGGCCACGTTGCTGATGCGTGAGCTGACCGCGCGTGACACCGCGCACGACCGCAGCGGCATGGGTGCGCGAGTGAGGCGGGTCTCGCTCTTCGCCCCGCTGAGGCGGCTCAGCCGTTCGCTGTTCGGCGGCCGCTGAGCGGCGCGGGTCAGGCAGTCCCCGACCCGCGCTCAGGCGGTCACACCGTCCCGGCGCAGTGCTGCGATCTCATCGTCCGTCATCCCCACGGCACGCAGCAGCGTCTCGGTGTGCTGCCCGAGCGCGGGTACGGCTCCCATCCGTGCCTCGTCCCCGCCCGGCAGGCCGACCGGCGGCAGCAGCGCCTGCAACGGCCCCACCGGTGACTCCACTTCCCGCCACCGGTCCCTGGCCGCCAGCTGCGGATGCTCCGCCACCTCCCGTACGTCCCGCAGGCGTGCGCACGCGATGCCCGCCTCCTCCAGCCGGGCGACCGCCTCGTCCGCCGTCAGCACGGCCAGCGCACCGCCGACGAGCGCGTCGGTGCGCTCCCGGTTCGTGACCCGCGCCGCGTTCGTCGCGTACGCCGGGTCGGTGCCCAACTCCTGCTTCGCCAGCACCTGTTCGGCTAGCCGGCGCCACTCCCGGTCGTTCTGCACCGACAGCAGGACCCGGCTCCCGTCCGCCGTCGGATAGGCGTCGTACGGGGCGATGACGGCGTGCGCGAGGCCGGTGCGCGCCGGGGGAGTGCCGCCGTGCATCGCGTGGTGCAGCGGGTGGCCCATCCACTCGGCCAGCGCGTCCAGCATCGACACCTCGACCGGGCCCCCGCGTCCCGTCGTGCCGCGCCGGACCAGTGCCGCCAGCACTCCCGAGAAGGCGTACATGGCCGCCGCGATGTCGGCGGCGGGAATGCCCGCCTTCACCGGCTGCCCGGGGGTTCCGGTGACCGACACGAGACCGGCCTCGCACTGCACGAGCATGTCGTAGGCCCGCTTGTCCGCGTACGGCCCCGACGCCCCGTAGCCCGAGATGTCCACGGCGATCAGCCGGGGGTGGGCCGCGCACAGCGTGGCCGCGTCCAGGCCGAGCCGGGCTGCGGCGCCCTGGGCGAGGTTCTGCACGAAGACGTCGGCGCCCTCGACCAGCCGCCTCACCACCGCGAGCCCCCGCGGGTCCTTCAGGTCGAGGGCGATGGACTCCTTTCCCCGGTTGCACCACACGAAGTGCGAGGCGAGACCGGCCGCCGCGGTGTCGTAGCCGCGGGCGAAGTCCCCGCCGTCGATCCGCTCGACCTTGACGACCCGGGCGCCGAGATCGGCCAGCTGGCGGGTGGCGAAGGGGGCGGAGACGGCCTGCTCCACGGCGACGACGGTGATGCCTTCCAGAGGCAGGGGAAGTGGCTGCATGCGCTGGATCATGTCCCGTACGTGACGCCTTTGTCATGCGCGTACGCCGCCGGGCCGGTGCTCAGCGGCCGGCCCGGCGGGGCGCGCACCGGCGTCCGGCGGCCGCTGCGCCCGGGGCATCACCCGCCGCGGACCCGGGTCACCCCCGCGGGCGCCCGGGGGCACCGTCCGCCGGTCGCGTACCTGCGGACGGCGAGCGGCGAGCGGCGGGACCCCGCGAGGTGAGGTGCCCTAGACCAGGGCGAACTGCCCGTCGGGGCCCTCCTCGCGGTGGTCCAGGACCGTCGCGGGCCTGCGTGCCGTCTCCGGCACGGGGAACACGCCCGCCCTGCGCAGCCCGGTCCGGGTGAGCGGTGACTCCGCCGTCAACTCGGCCAGCTGCGGCCGCAGTTCCGCGAGCAGCGCCAGCACCGTGACCAGTTCCAGCAGCTCGGACGTCCACGCCTGCGGCCAGGCGGCGGGCCGGATCGCCTCCAGGGTGCCCGGTTCCGGCGGTCGCGTTCGCTCCGTGAACCACCGCTCCAGCACGCGCACACCGCCCGCCTCGAAGTCCCAGGCCTCCGGCGGCACGGGCGAGATACGGCCCTCGTCGACGTGCAGAACCTCCTCGTCGCGGTCGTAGCGCAGGTCGAGGACGGGAGCCCCGGCACTCGCGCGGACCCGGGCGAGGGGGAGCGCCGGGAGCGGAGCACGGACGTACGGCCGGCGGCCGCCGGGGAGCCTCGGGCGCTCGCCGTCGCGCCGCATCAGCCACAGCATCCGGCGCCCCAACTCCACACCGCGCGCCCACACGTCGGCATCGCCGGTGAGGGGCACCGTGCAGCCGTCCCGGCCGGGCCGGGACGCCGCCACCGTCCAGGCGAGGACGTCGACGGGCCCGGGGGAGCGGCCGAGGCGGGCGCCCAGGTGCTCCAGCAGGCCGGGCGCCAGGTTCGGTTCGCGGCCGCCGGGACGGCGGTACAGGGGGCGGACCCGGCCGCCGCGGCCGGCGCTCACCGGCAGCACGGAGGAGACCAGCAGAGCCGGGCCCGACGACCCGGGCACGACAGGCTGCTCGACCGCGAACATCTGCGGCTCGTCGGCCACCCGCCACAGCTCGGGGCGGGCCGCGTCGATCAGCCGGTGGTCCGGTATCAGCCACTGCTCGTCGAAGGGACCGCTGAGCACCCGCACCGGCTCCGGGCAGGGACCCGACTCGCGCGCCAGCCGTCCCGTCCCGCTGGACTGCCCCGGCAGCTGGGCGACCGCAGAGTGCAGGGTGCGCGAGCGCGTGGGCCCGAACAGCGCCTCGCGGTCCGGCCCTTCGGCCTTCAGCAGGGCGTTCCACCGGGCCTTCAGGGACGCGGGGTCGGGCGCCGTCGGCCACCCCCGGCCCGGCCGCACGGGCGCGACCGACCACGGCAGGAGGTCCGCGAGCAGCGGAGCGTCGTCGTGCGTCACGCACCGCATCGTACGGTGTGGGCCCCGGGCACCGGCCGCGGACGGGCCGGGCGGTCAGTGGGCGTCGAGGGTGACCGTGAAGGAGAAACGGTCGCCCCGGTAGTGGATGCGGGCCACGTCCAGGGCGCGCCCGTCCTCCCCGTGGACGATGCCGGTGTAGTGCAGGATCGGGCTCAGCAGCGGCACCCGCAGCAGCCGCGCCGTCTCCGGGTCCGCGAGCCGGGCCTCGACGGTGTCGGTGATCCGGCTGATGCGCGCGCCCACCACATCGCGCAGCACCTTGGTCATGGGCCAGCGGACCAGGTCCTCCGGGTCGATGAGCGCCGCGAGGTCGGGACGGACGTAGTTGCGGGCGTGATTGGTCGGCTCGCCGGTCTTCTCGTCGCTGCGCAGGCGGTGGTACGCCGTCACCTCGGCCAGTTCCGGGAAGTGCTCGGCCAGTTCGGCCGACACGGGCGTCGTGCCGTACTCCAGCAGCTCCGTCCGCATGCCCGACTGCTGGGCCACGATCGCGTCCACCGAACCGAGCAGCCGCACGGGAGCGCCCCGCTGCGCGCTCGGCTCGATGAACGTGCCCCGCCTGCGGTGCCGGGTGATCAGCCCCTCGGTCTCCAGCTCCTTGAGCGCCTGCCGCATCGTGAGCACACTCACCCCGTAGTGCCCGGCCAGCTGTTCCTCGGTGGGCAGCCGCAGCGGGTCCTGGGCGGACCGCCCGAGTATCGAGGCGCGCAGGGACTGCGACACCTGATACCAGAGCGGCAGCTTGCGGTTCAGGACGATCGAGTCCGGAGCGAAGGAGGTCACGAGGGTATCCGTACCGGTCGCGGGCGTTCAGTGCAACGGGCGGCGAGGGTCAGCCGGCGGGACGGAAGTGCCGCTGGAGGCCCTGCCACACGTCGTCGTAGCCGCGTTGCAGGTGCTCCGCACGGGCCGCCTGTGTGGTCGCGGTCACCGGCCAGCGCGTCTCGAACATGAAGGCGAGGCCGTCGTCGACCTTCTGCGGGCGCAGCTCGGCGGCACTGGCCCGGTCGAAGGTCTCCCGGTCCGGACCGTGCGCCGACATCATGTTGTGCAGCGATCCGCCGCCCGGCACGAACCCCTCCGCCTTCGCGTCGTAGGCGCCCTCGACGAGCCCCATGTACTCGCTCATCACGTTCCGGTGGAAGTACGGCGGCCGGAACGTGTCCTCGCCCACCAGCCAGCGCGGCGCGAAGACCACGAAGTCGACGTTGGCCAGGCCCGCCGTGTCGGTCGGCGAGGTCAGCACCGTGAAGATGGACGGGTCCGGGTGGTCGTGGCTGATGGTGCCCATCACATTGAAACGGCGCAGGTCGTAGACGTACGGCACGTGGTTGCCGTGCCAGGCGACCACGTCCAGCGGCGAGTGGTCGTACGTCGCCGTCCAGAGGTTGCCGCAGAACTTGTTCACCACCTCCACCGGCCCCTCCACGTCCTCGTACGCCGCGACCGGAGCGAGGAAGTCGCGTGCGTTGGCCAGTCCGTTGGCGCCGATCGGACCGAGGTCGGGCAGCTGGAAGGGCGCCCCGTAGTTCTCGCACACATAGCCGCGCGCCGAGCCGTCCGGCAGCTCCGCGCGGAAGCGGACACCCCGCGGGACCAGCGCGACATGGCCGGGCTCCACGCGCAGCAGCCCGAACTCGGTGCGCAGCAGCAGCCCGCCGCGTTCCGGGACGATCAGCAGCTCCCCGTCGGCGTCACTGAACACGCGCTCCATCGAGGAGTTGGCGTGATAGAGGTGCACGGCCATGCCGGTGCGCTGCGCCGCGTCGCCGTTGCCGCCCAGGGTCCACAGGCCCGCGAGGAAGTCGGTGCCCTCGGCGGGCTCCGGCAGCGGGTTCCAGCGCAGCCGGTTGGGGTCGGGGACGGTCTCCGTGAAGGGGGCCGTGCGGATCGCGCCGTTGTCGGTGCGGGTGAAGGCGGGGTGCGCGGCCGAGGGCCGGATCCGGTACAGCCACGAGCGCCGGTTGTGGGCGCGCGGCTCGGTGAAGGCCGTACCGCTCAGCTGCTCCGCGTACAGGCCGAGCGGTGCGCGCTGCGGCGAGTTGCGGCCCTGCGGCAGGGCGCCCGGGACCGCCTCCGAGCTGTGTTCGTTGCCGAATCCGGAGAGATACGCCGGTTCCCCGGCGGCCTTCCGTGCTCCCTCACGTTCGAACCCGCCCGCGTGGGCGGTGCCCGCATCGCTCATGATCGCTCCCTCGTCCCTATTCCTATGCATCACCGTAGGATTCGGCTTTTCCCCGCGCAAGGGGCAGCGCCGACCGGCGTACGGAACCGGCCGGGCCCGGACGGCGTTCCCGGCCCGCCGGGGCTCTGGTGCGCGTACGGCCCACGACCTGCGAACGACTCGAGAACCCGACCTGAGGGGGATCCGGCCGCCCGTGGTCCTGTTCTAATCTCCCGGCATGTCGTGGACGCGCGGACTGCTCGCCGCGCTCGCGATCTGCGCGTTGCTCGGCGGATCGGCGGGCTGCGGCACCGGTGACGCGCACGGGCGCGGGGGTGAAGTGCCCGCCTCGCCCGTGGGCAAGGTGCTGGACGACACGGACGAGGAGGGACGGCACTACCGTGAGATCGACGAGAAGGGCGCACCCGGTGTCGGGATCGAGGTGCAGCCGAACACCGACGAAAGCTGGGACGTACGGCTGACCGTCCGGAAGTTCCGCTTCTCGCCCGCCGGTACGCGCGCGGTCGCCGTGGCCGGCCGCGGCAGCGCCGTGCTGCTCCTGGACGGGCGGATCCTCACCCGGCTCCGCACCCCCGCCTACCGCCTCTCCGGTGACCTCGTCCCCCGGGGCACCCACCACCTCACCGCCCGCCTGTACGCGGACGACCGCACCGTGTGGGCCGTCGACGGCGTGCCCGTCGAGTGCACGGCGGACATCACGGCGTCCGGACCGGCACCGGCGCCGACGGCGGACGGCGGCGCGTCCGGACCGGCGTCGCGTCCGAGCGCGGACGGCGGCACGGGCCCGGGGGCGCCCGCGATGAATGGCGGGAACACCGGCGCGCGGCGCCCGCGGTGAGCGGCCGGTCAGCGGTGTGCGGGGCGCCCGCGATGAGTGGCGGGGGCGCCGGTTCGCGTACAGACGGGCGAGGTTCACCGGACCCCGGCGGAGAGGCATCATGGACAGCGTGCCCCGAGCGACCCCGCTGCGCCGCGCGCCCGTGCAGCGGCGCAGTGCCGAGCGACTGACCAGGATCCTCGACGCCTGCGCCGACCTCCTCGACGAAGTCGGCTACGACGGCCTGAGCACCCGGGCCGTGGCCCAGCGAGCGGGTGTCCCCATCGGTTCCGTCTACCGCTTCTTCGGCAACAAGCGGGCCATGGCCGACGCCCTCGCCCAGCGCAATCTCGACCGCTACGTCGAGCGCGTGAGGGGGCGCCTGGGGGAGGCCGGGGACGGCGGCGCCGCCCGGACGGACGGGGGCGGGAGTGGGGGAGGCTGGCGGGCCGCCATGGACGCCGTGCTCGACGAGTACCTCGCCATGAAGCGGACCGCGCCCGGCTTCACGCTGGTCGACTTCGGCAACCAGATCCCGGTCGGCTCCGGATGCGCGGAGCCCAACACACGGGTGGCCGACCGGCTCACGGAACTGCTCTCCGGCTATCTCGCCCGCGAGCCCGACGAGGATCTGCGGCGCGCCTTCCTGGTCGCCGTGGAGACCGCCGACACCCTCGTCCACCTCGCCTTCCGCCTCGACCCGTCCGGCGACGAACGCGTCATCGGGGAGATCCGGGTCCTGCTGCGCGCCTATCTGTCGCGTGTCCTGGACTGACGGACCGCCCCGCGGACTGTGACGGACCGCCCCGCCGGTGGTGACGGACCGGCCCCGGCGGTTTTCGGACCGGACCCCGCCGGACCCTCCCGAAGGTGCATACCGGTCGGTATGCTCGGGGGGCCCGTGCGTCACCGCTGCCGCCGCAACCCGGGAGGACCCCGTGTCCCGCACCACCGCCCCCACCCCAGACTCCCGTACCGCCCTGCGCATCTGCCCGCTCTGCGAGGCGACCTGCGGGCTGACGCTCACCGTCGAGGGCACCCGGGTGACCGGCGCCCGCGGTGACCGCGAGGACGTCTTCAGCAAGGGGTTCATCTGCCCCAAGGGCGCTGCCTTCGGCGCGGTCGACGCCGACCCCGACCGGCTGCGCACCCCCCTCGTGCGCGAGGACGGCGAGCTTCGGGAGGCCACCTGGGAGGAGGCCTTCGACGCCGTGGCCGCGGGGCTGCGGCCCGTCGTCGAGCGGCACGGCCCGCACGCCGTCGGCGTCGTCCTCGGCAACCCGAACGTGCACACCATGGCCGGTGCCCTCTACCCGCCCGTCCTGCTCTCGGCGCTGGGCACCCGCAGCCTCTTCACCGCCTCCACCGTCGACCAGATGCCCAAGCACGTGTCGAGCGGGCTCCTGTACGGCGACGCCCTGGCCATCCCCGTACCGGACCTCGACCGCACCGCCCATCTGCTGCTCATCGGCGCCAACCCCCTGGAGTCCAACGGGAGTCTGTGCACCGCCCCCGACTTCCCCGGCAGGCTCAGGGCGCTGCGGGCGCGCGGCGGCACGCTGACCGTCGTCGACCCCCGTCGCACGCGCACGGCCAAGCTCGCCGACCGGCACGTGGCGATCCGGCCCGGCACCGACGCCCTGCTCCTCGCCGCCATGGCCCACGTCCTCTTCGAGGAGAAGCTCGCCGACCTGGGCGACCTCACCCCGCACGTCGAGGGAACCGACGAACTCGCCGCCGCGCTGCGGGACTTCACGCCCGAGGCCGCGAGCGAGGCCTGTGACGTGCCGGCGGACACGATCCGGGCGCTCGCCCGGGAGCTGGCCGCCGCGCCCACCGCCGCGGTCTACGGCCGGATCGGCAGCTGCACCGTCGCGCACGGCACCCTGGCGAGCTGGCTGGTCGACGTCCTGAACATCCTCACCGGCAACCTCGACCGGCCGGGCGGTGCCCTCTTCCCCCAGGCCGCCACCGACCGCGCACCCCGGCCCGCCGGACCCGGCCGCGGCTTCGCGCTCGGCCGCTGGCACAGCCGGGTGAGCCGGCACCCCGAGGCCAAGGGGGAGCTGCCGCTGTCCGCGCTGGCCGAGGAGATCGACACCGCCACGGACGAGGGCAGCCCGGTCCGCGCCGTCATCGCCGTCGCCGCCAACCCCGTACTCTCCGCGCCGGACGGCGACCGTCTCGACAAGGCCCTCGGCGCGCTGGACTTCATGGTCAGCGTCGACCCGTACCTGAACGAGACCTCCCGCCACGCGCACGTCGTCCTGCCGCCGCCCCCGCCCTCGCAGAGCGCGCACCACGACTTCGCCTTCAACGCCTTCGCCGTGCACAACCAGGTCCGCTACACCCGGGCCGCCGTCCCGCTGGAGCCGGGCCGCATGGCGGAGACCGAGATCCTCGCGCGGCTCGTGCTCGCCGCGACCGGCATGCACGGCGCCGACCCCTCGGCCGTGGACGCGATGGTCGTCGAGAGCACCCTGGGCAAGGCCGTCGCCGACCCGCACTCGCCCGTGCACGGCCGTGACCCGGGCGAGCTCGCCGCACAACTGACCGGCGACAACGGTCCCGAGCGGCGACTGGACATGATGCTGCGCCTCGGCCCGTACGGCGACGGCTTCGGCACCCGGCCCGACGGGCTGAGCCTGGCGAGGCTGCTCGCCCACCCGCACGGCATCGACCTCGGTCCGCTGCGGCCGCGTCTGCCGCAGCCGCTGAAGACCCGCAGCGGCCGGATCGAACTGCTCCCGGGACCGATCGCCGGCGATCTGCCGCGGCTGCGGGACGCGCTGCGCGAGCGCCCGGCGGGCCTGGTGCTCGTCGGCCGGCGCCATCTGCGCTCCAACAACAGCTGGATGCACAACGTCCCCGCCCTGACCGGCGGTTCGAACCGCTGCACCCTGCACATCCACCCCGAGGACGCCGCCCGCCTCGGGATCGCCGACGGTGCGGCCGTGCGCGTCGGGGGCGCCGGGGGAGAGGTCACCGCCCCCGCCGAGATCACGGACGGAGTGCGGCGCGGTGTGGTGAGCCTGCCGCACGGCTGGGGGCACGACCGGCCGGGCACCCGGACGAGCCACGCCGCCCAGGACCCCGGCGTCAACGTGAACCAGCTGCTCGACGGCAGTTTGCTCGACCCGCTGTCGGGGACCGCCGTCCTCAACGGCGTCGCGGTCGAGCTGACGCCCGCCACCTGAGCAAAGCTGTGACCTGGAGTTCTGCGCTTATTGCTCGCACGTCAACATCTTGTTAACGCCTGCGGAACCGCCCTAACGTCACTCGCACCGCCGGCCCTGGTGGGAGTTCAAGGGCGAACGTTAGGTATCCATCCATGCTGACCATCCTCGGCTTCGCCATGATCGCGACCTTCCTGGTCCTGATCATGCTGAAGAAGATGTCGCCGATCGCGGCGCTCGTGCTGATCCCGGCACTCTTCTGCGTCTTCGTCGGAAAGGGCGCCAAGCTCGGTGACTACGTCATCGACGGCGTCACGAGCCTCGCCCCCACGGCGGCGATGCTGATGTTCGCGATCGTCTACTTCGGAGTGATGATCGACGTCGGGCTGTTCGACCCGATCGTGCGGGGCATCCTGCGCTTCTGCAGGGCGGACCCGCTGCGGATCGTGGTCGGCACGGCCGTGCTCGCCGCCATCGTCTCGCTCGACGGCGACGGCTCGACCACCTTCATGATCACGGTGTCGGCGATGTACCCGCTGTACAAGCGCCTGAAGATGAGCCTCGTCGTGATGACGGGCGTCGCCGCGATGGCCAACGGCGTGATGAACACCCTGCCCTGGGGCGGACCGACCGCCCGCGCCGCGACCGCCCTGAAGGTCGACGCGAGCGACATCTTCGTGCCGATGATCCCGGCCCTCGCCGTCGGCCTGCTCGGTGTCTTCGTCCTGGCGTACGTCCTCGGCCGCCGCGAGCGCACACGGCTCGGGGTGCTCAGCCTGGACGAGGTGCTCGTCGAGGAGAGGGAGCAGCAGAAGGAGCAGGAGAGGGAGCAGGAGAGGGAGCACGAGTCCGAGACGGTGCTGGTTGCGGCGGGCGGCTCCGGCGACGCCGCCCGTCCGGCGGGGACGTCCGGCGGTGCCGGGGCCGGCCCGGACACCGGCCGGCCCGGCGACGAAGCCGACGAGAACGACGACAAGGGACTTCAGGTCCTCGACCCGAACCGGCCCACCCTGCGTCCCCGGCTCTACTGGTTCAACGCCCTGCTCACGGTCGTCCTGCTCACCGCCATGATCATGGAGTGGCTGCCGATCCCGGTGCTGTTCCTGCTCGGTGCCGCGCTCGCACTCACCGTCAACTTCCCGAAGATGCCCGAGCAGAAGGCCCGCCTCGGCGCCCAGGCCGAGAACGTCCTCAACGTCGCCGGCATGGTCTTCGCCGCCGCCGTCTTCACCGGCGTCCTCCAGGGCACCGGCATGGTCGACCACATGGCCGACTGGCTCGTCGGCAACATCCCCGACGCGATGGGCCCGCACATGGCCTTCGTGACCGGCATCCTCAGCATTCCGCTCACGTACTTCATGTCCAACGACGGCTTCTACTTCGGCATCCTCCCGGTCCTCGCCGAGGCGGGCCAGGCCCACGGCGTCTCGTCCCTGGAGATCGCCCGCGCCTCGATCGTCGGCCAGCCGCTGCACATGTCCAGCCCGCTGGTGCCCGCCGTGTACGTCCTCGTCGGCATGGCCAGGGTCGAGTTCGGCGACCACACCCGCTTCGTGGTCAAGTGGGCCGCCCTCACCTCCCTGGTGGTACTCGCGGCCGGGATCCTCTTCGGCATCATCTGATGCCGGGAGCGCCCAACCCCGGAAAGCCCGGCAGGAGTTGGCTGCCGCGCCTCGTCATCGCCTTCGCCTCCGCGCAGGGGGCGGTGTCGATGGCGCGGCCCGCCGTCTCCTCCCGGGCTCTCGCCCTGGGCGCCGACGAGGCCGCGGTCGGCGTGATCGCCGGCGGGTACGCGCTGCTCCCGCTCTTCGCCGCTGTACCGCCGCGGCGGCGACCATCGCCTGCCGGCCGGTGATGACGCCGATGCTGCGGCTGCTCGGCCGGACCGCGCTGCTCACCGTGACCTGCCTGGGGGCGGGAGGTGCAGTTGTCGTCCGGGATCGCCCTGCGGGCGACCGGGAGGCCGGCGCCGGTCCGGGACCGAGGTGGCACACCCCGAAGGCGCGGGGCGGGACTGGGCCGGGCGAGGGACATCTGACGCGCCGTCCGGCGCTGCTCCCGTGCCTGCCGGTGCGGATGTGAAAGAGAGTCAGGTGAAAGAGCGATTTGTATGAAAATCGTCTCGTCTGACTCGGAGGAATCGCATGCCCACCTCGACCCTTCCACGCCGTGCCGCCGCCCTCGCGGCGCTGACCCTCGCGGGCTCCGCCCTGGCCGGAGCGCAGGCCGCCACTGCCGCCCCCGTCCCCGGTGCCGCCGGCGACGTCAAGATCCACAAGGTGGGCACGCCCTTCAGTGACCCCCGCGACGAGCCGATGGTGTGCGAGTTCTACCTCGACGCCACCAACTTCGACGTGGCCCCGAGTCTCACCTACATCATCCAGTCGCAGCCCCCGTCGCCGAGCGGCGCCACCCTGAACGGCACCATCGCGCTCGCGTCGGGCGGCGGCCACAGCGACCCGCTGGCGCTGCCGGACGGGCAGTACAAGCTCACGGTGACGGGTGGCACCGGCACCCCCAAGGAGAAGGTCTTCCACGTGGACTGCCCGACCGACCCGTCCGCGGCCCCGTCGAGAGCCCCGCAGGGCGGCGTCCACGCGGGCGGCGGCGGTCTCGCCGAGAGCAGCACGATCTCGCCGTTCGCCGGTGCCGCGGCCGTGGGGTTGGTCGTGGCCGGTGGAGTCGTGTACTTCCGCCTGCTGCGCCGTCGCCCCGATGGTGCGGCGTAGGCGCCGCAGGCCCTGGTACCGGACGCGCGCGTTCCGTCTCGCCAGGACGGCGGTCCTCACCGTCGTCCTGGTGACGGCCGGCATCCAGTGCGCTCAGGACGACGAGCCCGCTGAACCGGCTGCCGTCGGCGCGGTGGGGCACGGAGGCGCCCAGGCGTCGCCCCGCCCCGCCCCGGCCGTCCCGGACGCGCGCGGCGCGCCCCGGCCCCGTCCCGAGCAGTCGGCCCGGCAGACCCGGCGGCCCCCCGCACCCCGGCCTGCCCCCGCCCGCACCCGGACCCCCACTCCCACACCCGCCCCCCGACGCACCCTCACCCCGAGGCCGGCGCCCCCGCCCCGGCCGCTGCCCCGGTCCCGGCCGACCTCGCTCGACATCAGGTATCTCCGTCTGCACGCGCCGGTCATGGACCTGCGGCTCGACCGTCGGGGGCAGCTCACCACCCCGCCGGTGGACAACCCCAAGCTGGTGGGCTGGTACGCGGGCGGACCCTCCCCGGGCGAACCGGGGACCTCCGTCGTCGTCGGCCACCGCGACACCAGGACCGGCGCCGCCGTCTTCGCCGGGCTGGCCGCGCTCCGGCCCGGCAAGGTCGTCGAGGCCCGCCGCGCGGACGGGCGGACCGCCGTCTTCACGGTGGACGAGGTGCGGACGTACGAGAAGTCGCGCTTTCCCGACCGGAAGGTCTACGGCCCGAGCAGGCGTCCGGAGCTGCGCCTGATCACCTGCGGGGGCACGTACAGCGCGAAGACCGGGTACGCGAGCAACGTCGTGGTCTTCGCCCACCTGACGGCGACCCGCTGACCCCTCGCCCGGCGGCCGGAACCGGCCGGTCCGCCGCGAGGCCGGGGGTGGGTGGCCCCCGCTCCGCCGTGAGGCCGGGGGTGGGTGCCACCCGACGCGAGCGCGGAGGCGCGCGGGTGGCGCGCCGGGCGGAAGGCGGTCCGGAGGCCCGGCCGGCCGGCCCGCGGGTCGCAGAGAACCGGAGGGTCCGCTTTCGCGTACGCCGGACGGTCCGTCAGATCCGGCGCGCGTCTTCCCCTGGGCGTGTGCGGTCCGTTAACTTCCGTGACTCATACGTCCCGTACGACCCGCGCGGGACGTTCCGTCGCGGAGCACCAGCGCCCTGTGAGCCCCCGGGGGCACCAGCCATGACACGCGCCATCTCCCTGCACCAGGTCAGCAAGTCGTACACCCGTGGCGTCCGCGTGGTGGAACGGCTGTCGCTCGACATCCGCCCCGGTGAATTCCTCGTCCTGCTCGGCCCCTCCGGCTGCGGCAAGTCGACGGTCCTGCGCATGATCGCCGGGCTCGAGGAGGCCACCGAGGGCGAGATCCGGCTGGACGGCGAGTACGCCAACGATCTGCCGCCCTCCGGGCGGGACATGGCGATGGTCTTCCAGAACTTCGCCCTCTATCCGAGCATGACCAGCCGCGACAACATCGGCTTCCCGCTGCGGATCGAGACCCCCGGTACCGACCCCCGCCCGCGGGTCGACGCCACCGCCCGGATGCTCGGCATCGAGGACCTGCTCGACCGGTTCCCCAGCCAGCTCTCCGGCGGCGAACGCCAGCGGGTCGCCATGGGCAGGGCGATCGCCCGCCACCCCTCCGCCTTCCTGATGGACGAACCGCTGTCCAACCTCGACGCCAAGCTGCGCAACCACCTGCGGGCCGAGATCGCCAAACTCACCAGGGACCTGGGCGTCACCACGGTCTACGTCACCCACGACCAGACCGAGGCGATGTCGCTCGGCGACCGGGTCGCCGTGCTGCGCGGCGGAGTCCTCCAGCAACTGGGCACACCACGCACGGTCTACGCCCTGCCCGCCAACGTCTTCGTCGCCGCCTTCATCGGCACGCCCCGGATCAACCTGCTGCGCGGGCTCGTCCGGGCGCCGCTCGACGGCGCCATGTCGATCAGCCTCGGCCGGCAGTATCTGCGGCTGCCCGAACCGCTGTCCCTCGACCACCAGTTGCTCCGGGTGCAGCAGGGACGTGAGGTCATCGTCGGACTGCGTTCCGAGGCCGTGCGGATCGCCAGGCCCGCCGAGGCGCGCTCGGGCGAGGTGGCGATCACCGGTCTCGTCGAGCACGTCGAGTTCCAGGGCCACGAGGTCCTCGTCCACTTCAACACCGGCTCGCGGCCCGCCGTCGTACCGGAGCTCGAGGCGCCGCGGCCCTCCCGTGCGGTGCGCCGCCGCCGGGACGGCACCGTCCTGGACCGGTTGCGCGAGCGCGCCGGTTCGCTGCGGGCGGGACCGGTGGTGGTGCTGGAGCATCCCGGGGACGCGGAACCCGAGCCCGTGGAGACGGCACCCCCGGCCGGGCGGCTGCCCGGCGACCTCGTCGTCCGCACGACCCCCGACATCGAGCTCCGCCACGGCATGCAGGTGCCGCTCCTCGTCGACCTCGCCCACCTGTTCGTCTTCGACCAGCACGGCGAACGCATCTGCCCGGCGCCGGCGCGGCTGCCGGATCTGGAGGAGTGAGCCGGGCACGGGGAGCCGGGAGCCCGCGGGTGCCGGGAAGGAGCCGGAGGCCGGACCCCTCTGGCGCCCGAAAACTATCATCGCTAGTTTAGGGTGCGGACGACGCGGCCCCTCCCGGGAGGAACACGATGAAGGCACATGACGGCATGTACATCGACGGTGCCTGGCGCCCCGCCGCCGGCGGCGACACGATCGAGGTCGTGAACCCGGCCGACGAGCAGGTCGTCGGCCGGGTCCCGGCAGGAACGGCCGAGGACGTCGACGCCGCCGTACGGGCCGCGCGTGCCGCCTTCCCGGGATGGGCGGCCACGCCGCCGGCCGAGCGGGCGGCCCGCCTGGCCGCCCTGCGCGACGTGCTCGTCGCCCGCAAGGACGAGATCGCCGAGACCGTGACCGCGGAACTCGGCTCGCCCCTGCCGTTCTCGCAGGCGGTGCACGCGAGCGTGCCGATCCTGGTCGCGGGCTCGTACGCCGAGCTGGCCGCCACGTACGCCTTCGAGGAGAAGGTCGGCAACTCGACCGTCTACCAGGAGCCGGTCGGCGTCGTCGGAGCGATCACCCCCTGGAACTACCCGCTGCACCAGATCGTCGCGAAGGTGGCCCCCGCGCTCGCCGCGGGCTGCACTGTGGTGCTGAAGCCCGCCGAGGACACACCGCTCACCGCGCAGCTGTTCGCCGAGGCCGTGGCCGAGGCGGGCGTCCCGGCCGGCGTCTTCAACCTCGTCACCGGCCTCGGCCCGGTCGCAGGCCAGGCCCTCGCCGAGCACCCGGGCGTGGATCTCGTCTCCTTCACCGGCTCCACGGCCGTCGGCCGGCGGATCGGCGCGACCGCGGGCGCGGCGGTCAAGCGGGTCGCCCTGGAACTCGGCGGCAAGTCCGCCAACGTCATCCTGCCGAGCGCCGACCTCGCCAAGGCCGTCAACGTCGGCGTCGCCAACGTGATGTCCAACTCCGGACAGACGTGCAGTGCCTGGACCCGCATGCTGGTGCACACCTCGCAGTACGAGGAGGCGGTCGGGCTGGCCGCGGCCGCCGCCGCGAGGTACGGCGACCGCATCGGCCCCGTCGTCAACGCCAAGCAGCAGGAACGGGTACGGGGATACATCGAGAAGGGCGTCGCGGAGGGCGCGCGGCTCGTCGCGGGCGGTCCCGAATCTCCCCGAGAGCAGGGCTACTTCGTCAGCCCCACCGTCCTCGCCGACGTCACTCCCGGCATGACCGTCGCCCAGGAGGAGATCTTCGGGCCGGTCCTCACCATCCTGCGCTACGAGGACGAGGCGGACGCCCTGCGGATCGCCAACGGCACGGTGTACGGACTCGCGGGCGCGGTGTGGGCCGGCGAGGAGGCGGAGGCCGTCGCGTTCGCGCGGCGACTCGACACCGGCCAGGTCGACATCAACGGCGGACGCTTCAACCCCCTGGCACCCTTCGGCGGTTACAAGCAGTCCGGCGTGGGCCGCGAGCTGGGCACGCACGGACTGTCCGAGTACCTCCAGACCAAGTCCCTGCAGTTCTAGACGAGATCCGGGAGCCTTCCTCATCATGGTCCGCGCCGCTGTCCTGCCCGCCGTGGGTGCCCCGCTGGAGATCACCGAGATCGAGCTGCCCGAGCCCGGCCCCGGCCAGGTCCGGATCCGGCTCGCCGCCGCCGGGGTCTGCCACTCCGACCTGTCCCTGTCCGACGGCACCATGCGGGTGCCGGTCCCGGCCGTCCTCGGCCACGAGGGCGCCGGCACCGTCCTCTCCGTCGGTGAGGGCGTCACCCACGTCAAGCCGGGTGACGCGGTCGTCCTCAACTGGGCGCCCTCCTGCGGGAAGTGCCACGCCTGCTCGCTCGGCGAGGTCTGGCTGTGCGCCCACGCGCTGGCCGGCGCCGGGGACGTGTACGCACACAAGGCGGACGGCACGGACCTGCACCCCGGCCTGAACGTCGCCGCGTTCGCCGAGGAGACCGTCGTGGCCGCCGCGTGCGTCCTGCCCCTCCCCGAGGGGGTACCGCTGACCGACGCGGCCCTGCTCGGCTGCGCCGTGCTCACCGGCTACGGCGCCGTCCACCACTCGGCCCGGGTCCGGGAGGGCGAGACGGTGGCCGTCCTCGGAGTCGGCGGGGTCGGCCTCTCCGCGCTGCAGTCGGCCCGTCTGGCGGGCGCTTCGAAGATCGTCGCCGTGGACGTCTCCCCGGAGAAGGAGGCACTGGCCCGGGAGGCCGGCGCCACCGACTACGTCGTCGCCTCCGAGAACACCGCCCGCGAGATCCGCGGCCTCACCGGGAAACAGGGTGTCGACGTGGCCGTGGAGTGCGTGGGCCGCGCCGTCACCATCCGTACCGCCTGGGACTCCACGCGCCGCGGCGGCCGCACCACGGTCGTCGGCATCGGCGGCAAGGACCAGCAGGTCACCTTCAACGCCCTGGAGATCTTCCACTGGGGCAGGACCCTGTCGGGGTGCGTGTACGGCAACTCGGACCCCGCGCGGGACGTGCCGGTGCTGGCCGAGCTCGTCCGTGCCGGACGCCTCGACCTCGGCGTGCTGGTCACCGAGCGGATCGCCCTGGACGGCATCCCGGCGGCCTTCGACAACATGGTCGCGGGCAAGGGCGGCCGCGCGCTGGTGGTCTTCTAGGGGCGCCTCGGGGCGGCGAGCACCGGTGCCGGTACTGGTACCGCCACCGGCACCGGCACGGTTACTGGCACTGTTCCGCGACGTCAGCAAAGACAGCAGGGCCGACCACGTCGTGATCTACGACGGCGGCGCCATACGGTGCCGGCTCAACCGGGGCGGCAACACGAGCAGACCCCTGCCCCACCCCGCCGGCGCGTTCGTCGAGGCGGCCGGTCGCGGGCCGTTGGTGCGCCTCGGCACCCTGTAAGCAAGGGAGAGCGGGGCGTCACGCCGGTGACGTCGTGCGCGTACGTGCCGGACTGGCCATTGGGCAGTCCGGCACGTACGCGCATCGTCCCGGTGGGGCACAGTCAGCCGTCAGTCCTGGAGCCGCTCCACCGCTTGCTTCGCCTCGAGCAGACCAGCCCCGGTGGCTTCGCGGTACCTCTTGATCGCTGTGACGCCCTGTCCGGCGCGGGCCAGAGCCGCCACCTCCGCGAGGACGGGGTCGTCGTCCTGTATGCCCTCGTGCCGCAGCAGGAGGTCGACCTTGTGCTCGAGCCGCATCATCCGTCGGTCCAGCCGACTGGCTCGGCCCCCCACCGTTGCCACCGTCGTCAGTCCTACGAGGACGACGAGAAAACCTATGAGGTACATGACACCTTGCTCTCTGTGTGGATGCCGGGCGTGCTGCTGGTCCGGGCGCGTGGCAAGGGCGTAGTCGGAACGGCCGCGGCCTGGAACGATCAGTGGCTGCGGGGGGCTACCAGGCCCGAGTCGTAGGCGAGGATCACCGCCTGCACCCGGTCGCGCAGGTGGAATTTTTCCAGGATATGAGCGATGTGGGTCTTCACCGTCGTCTCGCCGATCCCCAGCTCGGCGGCGATCTCCGCGTTGGACAGCCCGCGGGCCAGGACGCGCAGTACGTCCACCTCACGTCCGGTCAGCACGTCCAGGCGCGGCGGGAGGGAGGGGGCGGCCTCGGAGGGCATTCGTGCGAACCGGTCCAGCAGGCGCCGGGTGACGCGGGGCGCGAGCACGGCCTCACCCGCGGCCACGGCACGGACGGCCGCCACCAGGGAGTCGGCCGGTCCGTCCTTGACGAGAAAGCTGCTGGCACCCGCCCGTAGGGCGTCGAGCACATGCTGGTCGAGGTCGAAGGTGGTCAGGATGATGACCCGGCCGCGCAGGCCCCCCTCGGCAATCAGGCGGGTGGCCTCGACGCCGTCCATCCGCGGCATGCGGATGTCCATGAGGACGACGTCCGGTGCGAGCCGCCGGGTCTCCTCGACGGCCTGGTGGCCGTCGGCGGCCTCGCCCACGACCTCGATGTCCGGCTCCGCTTCCAGGATGTAGCGGAAGCCGGTTCGGATCATCGGCTGGTCGTCAGCCAGCAGGACGCTGATGGGCCGCATGATGTGCAGTTCCTCCGGTGCTCGCGATGCCGTCGTGACCGGGCAGCTTCAGGACGGCGTGTACGCAGTATCCGCCGCCGGGCCGCGGCCCGGTGTGCAGGGTGCCACCCGTCGCGCCGACCCGCTCCCTCATCCCCAGCAGACCATGGCCGGTGCCGTCGGCGGCAACAGGAGGGCGTACCGCGGCCTCAGTGGCGCCGGCCGGTCCGTCGTCGCAGACGCGCACGTGCAGGCGTTGTGGGTCCTCCCCCCACAGCAGGCGCACGCGGGTGCGGGTCGCGCCCGCGTGCTTGACCGTGTTGGTCAGCGCCTCCTGCACGACGCGGTACACCGTCAGCTGGTAGCCGGCGGGCAGCGGCAGGGGCGTACCCGTCACCTCGTAGGTGACGTCGAGACCGGTGGCCCGTACGGCCGTGAGGAGCGCGGGCAGCGCTTCGACGGTCGGTTGCGGAGGCTCCTTCGACGGCGTGTCCTCGTTGTCTTCGTCGGTGCGCAGGACGTCCAGCAGTCGGCGCAGTTCGTTGACGGTGTCCCGGCCCGTCTGTTCGACGGCGGCGTGCAGCTCATGTGCTTTGTCGGGGGACCGGTCCTGGACGCGGTCGGCCGCGATGGTCTGCACGACCATGAGGCTCACGTTGTGGGCGACGATGTCGTGCAGTTCCCGGGCGATCCGTGCTCGTTCCTCCATGACCGCGGTCCGTGCGTTGGCGGCCTGTTCGCGCTCCAGGGCGGCGGCGCGCTGCATGGCCTCGTTCCGGACGGTCGTCTGCACCCGGGACAGCCGGCCCAGCGCCCAGGCCGCGAGCAGGAGTACGGCATCGACCAGCAGCGCGGCGAGTCGGTGCCCCTCGGGCGCGAGGAACGCTTCCGCCGTCGCGCTCAGCGGGATGAACACGGCGGCCACGAAGGTCGTCACCCACGGGCCGCGGCGTGCGGCCGTCAGGAACACGGCGGTCGCCACCGCCAGGTAGGTGGGTCCGATCGAGGTGCCCTCCGGCCCGGCGAGCTGAGGGATGTAGGACAGGTGCTGCAGCGTCCCGGACGCCACGGCCATCACCAGCAGGCTCGCCAAAGGGGCTCTGCGGTGCACAGCGAGGGGCAGACTCGACAGCAGCACCAGGACGAGCCACCGATGATCCGGCGACTGCAGGGGCTGCGCGCCGGGCGGGATCACTTCCGGCAGAGCGAGACACACCGCCGCCGCGAGGACGGCGAGGATCATGTCCGTCACCGCGGCAGGTACCTGGCGGCCCGCGAAGGACCCCGACTCTCTCATGGCTCAACGGTAAAGGGGCTGTTCATGGGCACCTGACCTCCCCAGGTCTGAGTCACGCAACCGTTCTTCCTCCTCCCGGCCCCCTCCTCGCGGAGGAGACGCACGGCGGGTGACCCCTGCGGATGCCGCGTGTCCTCCTCCGGACGGGGGAGGCCGTCGCCTCCCTCATCCGCCGGGCCGACCGTCCGGTTCGACGCGAAGACGGAGCCTTCGGGCGAGGGAAGCCGGTGGACTGAAGGCACCCACCTCTCGCCCCACCGAACCCGGAGTTCGACCATGTTCGGAACACGCAGCCGGAAACCGTCCCCTGGCGACCCCATCGGCATCGATCCGTCACGCGACGCCGTACGGCTGACCCAGGTGACCAAGGAGTACGGCCGCGGTGCCTCCGCCGTTGTCGCCCTCGACCAGGTGAGCACCGACATCAAGACCGGCAGCTTCACCGCCGTCATGGGCCCCTCCGGCTCGGGCAAGAGCACCTTCCTGCACTGCGCCGCCGGGCTCGACCGGCCCACATCCGGGACTGTCCGGCTCGGCGGTCAGAGTCTCGGCGAACTGGACGAAAAACAGCTCACCCGCTTCCGCCGCACCCGTATCGGGTTCGTCTTCCAGGCGTTCAACCTGCTGCCGGCGCTCACCGTCGAACAGAACATCACCCTGCCGCTGCGGCTCGCCGAAGCGGGCACGGGCCACGACTCGGTCCACAGCGTCACGGCCTCGGTGGGGCTCACCGGACTGCTCGGCCGGCGCCCCTCGGAGCTGTCCGGAGGGCAGCAGCAGCGGGTCGCCATCGCCCGCGCGCTCATCACCCGCCCCGAGGTGATCTTCGCCGACGAGCCGACCGGCGCTCTCGACCCGGACACGGCCGAGGACGTCCTCGCCCTGCTGCGGCAGGCGGTGACCGACCTGCACCAGACCGTCGTGATGGTCACGCACGACCCGGCCGCCGCCCAACACGCCGACCAGGTCGTCTTCCTCGCCGCCGGACGCGTGGTCCGCCGCGTGGACGCGCCCACCGCCACTCAGGTCAAGAGCGTCATGACCGAGCTGCGGAGGACCCGCTGATGCTGCGCCTCGCCCTCGCCACCCTGCGCGCCCGGCGCGGCGCCTTCGCCGCCACGTTCGCCGCGCTCCTGCTGGGCGCGGCCGTGATCAGCGCCTGCGGCGTGCTCCTGGAATCCGGACTGCGAAGCGCGCTGCCGCCCGAACGCTACGACAAGGCTCCGCTGATCGTCGCGGGCCGGCACTCCGTCGACCTCGACGTGAAGTCCGCCGACGGAACCGCCTACCGCAGCTCCCAGCCCCTTACCGAACGGCCGCAGCTCGATGCCTCCCTGGCCCGTGACCTCGGCGCGGTCGACGGTGTCGCCTCCGTGGTGCCCGACCGGGCGGCAACGGTCCGGCTGCTGGCCGGAGACGATACGGTGACCGGCGCCAACGGCGCCGTACCGCAAGCGCACACCTGGTCCAGCCATGTCCTGGGCGGCTTTCGCCTCACCGAGGGGCACAGCCCCCGAGGCGCCCGCCAAGCCGTCCTGGACACCGACCTCGCCGCCCGCGCAGGGCTGCACACCGGCGACACCGTACGACTGATGACCTCGTCCACCCCGCACACCTTCGAGGTGGCCGGCCTGGTCTCCCTCGACGACGGCCGCAGCCCCCGACAGTCAGTGCTGTACGTCTCCGGTGCCGCGTTGCAGCGCCTCGCGCCCCACGCGTCCATCTCCGCCTTCGGAGTGTTCACCGCATCCGGTGCCTCGCCCTCGACGGTGACATCCGGCATCGAACGCGTCCTGGCCGGACACCACGCGGCCGTGTACACGGGTGCGGGACGAGGCGAGGCGGAGTTCACCGACATCGCCGTCGGCGCGGCCAACCTCGTCGAACTGTCCACTGCCATCGGCGGGAACGTCCTGCTCGTGGCCGTGTTCGTGCTGTGCGCCACCACGTCCCTCGCCATCCGCCACCGGCACCGCGAGATGGCCCTGCTCCGCGCGATCGGCACCACTCCCGGACAGCTCTACCGCATGATCACGGCCGAGTCGGCCGCAGCCGGCCTCATCGCCGGGGTGCTCGGCTGTCCCCTCGGTGTCGCTGTGGTGCACTGGCTGAGCGGCCAGTTCGCCGGACGAGGCCTGGTACCTCCGGACTTCCGGCCGGTTGTCGGCCCGCTGCCGTTCCTCGCGGCCGTGGGCGCCACCGTCCTGACCGCCGTCACCGCCGCCCTCCTCGCCGCCCGGCGGGCGGCCCGCATCCGCCCCACGGAGGCACTGCGCGAGGCGTCTGCAGAACCGGCGCGCCTCGGTCGTGGACGCCTGATCACGGGCGGGGTCCTGCTCGCCCTGGCCGTCTCCGTGCTGGGTCTTGGCCTCGTTCACCGCACTGACTTCCTCACCCTGGTCGGCCTGGCCAATTCCCTGGTCCTGCTCCTCGTCGTCGCCGCCGCGGTCCTCGGCCCGCTGATCACCCGCGCCGCGCTGGCCGTCCTCACCCCCCTCCTGGACCGCACCGGTGTCACCGGCTGGCTCGCGGCAGCCAACTCCCGCGCCCGCGCCGCCCGTACGGCTGCCGCCGTCACCCCCCTCCTGCTGGCGGTGTCCTTCGCCGCGACCGTCGTCTTCACCCAGACCACCCAACTGGAGCGCGCCTCGGACGACATCCGCTCCGGCACGGTCGCCGACCACGTGCTCACCGCTCCCGCCGGGATCTCCCCCGACCTAGCGCACCGGGCGGCCGTACTGCCCGGGGTGAAGGCCGCGACCGGAGTGGTCCGGTCCAAAGCGGTCGGCGTGGGCTCGCTCCTCGGCACGCAGGAGACCGTCTCCCTGACCGCCCAGGGGCTCGACCCCTCAGCCCTGTCCGCCACCGTCGACCTGGACACGCGCGAGGGAGACGCCTCCGCCCTGGCCCCCGATACGGTCGCGCTCAGCACCTCGGCATCCTCCTGGCTCGGGCTCGACGTCGGCGACCGGATACATCTCCGCCTCGGGGACGGCACCCCCTTCACCGGCAAGGTCATCGCCGTGTACGACCGCGGGCTCGGCTTCGCCGATCTGACCTTCGACCATGACCTGCTCCTGTCCCACACCACCGCGGGCGTCGACCAGTCGGTGCTGATCCGCTCGCAGGCCGGCGCCGACACCATGCCCGAACTGTCTGCCCTGGCGAGCAGTTACCCGGGCAGTACGCTCAGCGGCGCGCTGGCGGTCGAGGAGCAGGTCAGGGAGCAGCGGGGGACGGCGTGGGTGAACTACGTGGTGGTCGGCGTCATCATGGCCTACACCGCGCTCACCATCGTCAACACCCAGGCGATGAACACCGTCACCCGCCGCCGCGAGTTCGCGCTGCTGCGGCTGACCGGCAGCAGCCGGTCACAGGTGCTGGCGATGATGCGCCGGGAGAGCTTCACGGTGGTGGCCGTGGGCGGCCTCGTCGGAACCCTGCTCGCCATCCCACCGCTCGCCCTGATCGCTCTGGCACTGACCGGCGGGCCCATACCGGCGGTGCCGGTGCTGGGCTGGCTCGCGATCGTGGGGACAACGGGATTGCTGGCGATGGCCGGAGCCATGCTGCCTGCCCGGCTCATGCTCCGAACCCGCCCGGTGGACGCCGCGGGCATGAAGGAGTGATCCATGAGCACGCGATCTGCGGCATGCTGCCATCGGCGCGCGGTTGGCACTCCTCCTCCCGTACCCCGGACCGACGCTCAGGCCCTGTCGGTCCCCGTCCCGGTCCCAGTCCCAGTCGCAGTCCCGGTCCCGGTCGCAGTCCCGGTCCCGGTCCCCGTCCCGACGTCGGTCTTCCTCCCCGAGGCAGGCTGCGCGGTCGCGGCCGGCTCGGGTACCGGCGCCGTGCACGCGGCCACCGTCGCCCGTGTGCGCGGCCGGGACCGGGAGACCGCCACCCCCGCCAGGCACAGCAGGCCGCCGCCGAGCGTGAACAGCCCCGGTACCTCGTCGAGGAACAGCCAGGACATCAGTACGACCAGCGCGGGCACGGCGTACGTGGTCGCGCCCATCCGGCTCGCCGTCGTACGGGCCAGCGCGTAGGCCCAGGTCGTGAAGGCCAGGGCGGTCGGGAAGATGCCCAGGTAGACCATGTTGAGGGTGGCCGACAGGGGTGCGTCGGCCGCGTCCCGCACCAGCTGCCCGGCGAACGGCAGACACAGGGCCGCCCCGACGAGACACCCGAAGGTCGTCACCTGAAGGGGACTGGCGCTGCCCAGCGCCGGCTTCTGGGCGACCACCCCGGCCGCGTACGCGCCCGCCGCGAGCAGGCACAGGACGACACCTAGGACCGACGAACCGCCGCCGCCCGACATCGACATCCCCACCGTGACGGCGCCGGCGAAGGAGACCGCCATGCCGGCGAGCAGTCGCGGCGGCATCGCGTCGCCCAGCAGCCGCGAGCCGAGCAGCGCGATCAGGATCGGCCCGGTGTTCACCACGAGTGCCGCCGTGCCGGCGTCCACCTGCTGCTCGCCCCAGTTGAGGGCCACCATGTAGAAGCCGAACCAGAGCACCCCGGATATCGCGATCCCGCGCCAGGCCGCCCGCGGCGGCAGCCCCTCCCTGCGGACGAGCCACAGCACCCCCAGCGCGAGGGCGCCGGCGAGCAGCCTCCCGAGGGCCAGCCCGCCCGGCGCGTACGCGGCGCCCGCACTGCGGATGGAGACGAAGGCGGACGCCCACAGCACGACGGTGACCGCGGCCGCACCCGCGGCGAGCAGTTCCGCACGGCGGCCGGGGGCGGACGGGGAAGTGTTCATCATGCTCCTGAGGCTAAAGGGGGCTACGGGGAAGGGCTCGCGGTTTTTGGCCGCCGTGGCGGGGAGGGGCTGTCGCGGACGCCGGACAGCGCGCAGCCGGTCGGGCGCTGGGCCCTCCGCGCGGCCCTTGGCGCGGGAGCCCCCGGTCAGCGCAGCGCCGCCGCGTCGATGCCCAGCAGCTCGGTCAGTACGCGCTCGCCCACGTCCGTGACCTTCACCGCCCGTTCCGAGCCGATGCGCACGCACCAGCCCGCCTCCAGCGCGTGGCGGCACAGGGCCGCGCCCGCGACGCCCGCGAGGTGCGGGCGGCGCTCGGTCCAGTCGAGGCAGGCCCGGGCCAGCGGGCGCCGCCCCGTGCGGACGAGCCCGATCCCGGTCTCCGCGAACCAGTCAAGCCCGTCGTCCGTCAGCGCGAACCCGGTGTCCTGGCGCAGCAGGCCCCGCTCGGTCAGGCCCTGCGTGACGGCGATGCCGAGCCGCCCCGCGAGGTGGTCGTAGCAGGTGCGCCCGCGTGCCATCGCGGACCCGGCGCTCGACTCCCGCAGGCTGCGCGGCCGTTCGGCGGCTCCGGGTGCCGTCTGGGCGGCGAGATCCTCGACGAGCTGCGCCACCCGCGCGTCCGCCAGCCGCACGTAGCGGTGGCGTCCCTGGCGTTCCTCGGCGAGCAGACCGCCCTGGACCAGCTTGCCCAGGTGCTCGCTGGCCGTGGAGGCGGCGACCCCGGCGTGCCGGGCCAGTTCACCGGCGGTCCACGCCCGCCCGTCGAGCAGCGCCAGCAGGAAGGCGGCCCGGGTCTCGTCGGCGACCAGTCCGGCGAGCCGGGCCAGCCGCGATGCCCGGCTGTCCCGGGACCCGCGTCGGCTCGTCATGCGCTCCAGCATGCCGCATCGACGGTTCGGCGCCCGCCGAACCGTACCCGACGGTGCCTATTCGCCCCGTCCCACTTGCCGGTACTGCTGTGCCAGTCCGTCCAGCAGGGCGGTGAGACCCGTCTCGAAGGCCCGTTCGTCGATCTTCTCCTGCTGCTCGGCGAGGAGGTGCGCCTGCCCGAGGTGCGGGTAGTCGGCCGGGTCGTAGGCCGTCTCGTCGTCCACGAAGCCCGCGGCGAAGGAGCCCAGCGCGGAACCCATGATGAAGTACCGCATCAGCGCGCCGATGGACGTGGCCTGGGCGGGTGGCCAGCCCGCGTCGACCATCGCGCCGAAGACGGCGTCGGCGAGGCGCAGACCCGCGGGTCTGCGGCCGGGGCCGCGCGCCAGGACCGGGACGATGTTCGGATGGGCGCGCAGGGCGGCCCGGTAGGAGACGGCCCAGTCGTGCAGGGCGGTCCGCCAGTCCCGCCCGTCCTCGAACATCGACAGGTCGACCAGTGCGCTCACCGAGTCCGCCACCGCCTCCAGGATCTGGTCCTTGGTGCGGAAGTGGTTGTAGAGCGAGGGACCGCTCACTCCCAGCTCGGCGGCGAGGCGGCGCGTCGAGACGGCCGCGAGACCCTCCGTGTCGACGAGCCCCCGCGCCGTCTCGACGATGCGGTCGGTGCTCAGCAGGGGCTTGCGCGGTCGGGCCATGGCGCACATAGTAGGGCTGCGAACAGAAACTAGCAGTGCTAATTTAAATGTTCGGTATTCAAGCTCGGCCTGCCAGTACGGCCTTCCATGTGGGGTGACGCGTCATGAACCTGGAGCTCAGCGAGGAGCAGACCGCGGTCCGGCGGCTCGCCAGGGACTTCGTGGACCGCGAGATCGCCCCGAACGTCATCGCCTGGGACCGCGCCGAGGAAGTGGACCGGTCCATCGTCAAGAAGCTCGGCGAGGTCGGCTTCCTCGGCCTCACCGTCGACGAGGAGTACGGCGGCTCCGGCGGCGACCACCTCGCGTACTGCCTGGTGACGGAGGAGCTGGGCCGCGGTGACTCCTCGGTCCGCGGCATCGTCTCGGTCTCCCTCGGGCTGGTCGCCAAGACGATCGCGCACTGGGGGAGCGAGGAGCAGAAGCGGCGGTGGCTGCCGGGTCTCACCTCCGGTGATCTCGTCGGCTGCTTCGGCCTCACCGAGCCCGGCACCGGCTCCGACGCCGGCAGTCTGACGACCAGGGCCGTCCGCGACGGCGACGACTACGTCCTCGACGGCACGAAGATGTTCATCACGAACGGCACCTGGGCCGACGTCGTGCTCCTCTTCGCCCGCTCCACGGACGCACCCGGGCACAAGGGGGTCTCCGCCTTCCTCGTCCCGGCCGATGCCCCAGGCCTCACCCGGCGCACCCTCCACGGCAAGCTCGGCCTGCGCGGCCAGGCCACCGCGGAACTGGTCCTTCAGAACGTGCGCGTCCCCGCCACCGCGATGCTCGCGCCGGAGGGCAGGGGCTTCTCCGTCGCCATGTCCGCGCTGGCCAAGGGGCGCATGTCGGTCGCCGCGGGCTGCGTCGGCATCGCGCAGGCGGCACTGGACGCGGCGGTGAAGTACGCGACCGAGCGCGAGCAGTTCGGCAAGTCGATCGCCCACCACCAGCTCGTCCAGGAGCTGATCAGCGACATCGCCGTGGACGTGGACGCCGCGCGGCTGCTGACCTGGCGGGTCGCGGACCTCGTCGACCGGGGCCAGCCGTTCGCGCCCGAGTCCTCGAAGGCCAAGCTCTTCGCCTCGGAGGCGGCGGTGCGGGCCGCGAACAACGCCCTCCAGGTCTTCGGCGGCTACGGCTACATCGACGAGTACCCGGCGGGCAAACTGCTGCGCGACGCCCGGGTGATGACCCTCTACGAGGGCACCAGCCAGATCCAGAAGCTGCTCATCGGCCGTGCGCTGACCGGCGTCTCCGCCTTCTGAGTACGTCCTCGCGTGTTCCGTGAGTATCCCGGCGGATGTGGCCGCGGCCGCATCCGCCGAAGCTGTACCCATGAGTGAGACACCGGTCAAGCAGCAGTCCACGGCGGCCTTCTACGGCCAGGCAGTGGCCTCTTTCTCGGTCGCCATCGCGGCGACCGCCCTCGGCATCTTCCGGCTGGACGCCAACGCCTGGGTGCGCGGGTTCCTCGGCATCGCCGTCCTCTATCTCGTGACCTCGTCCTTCACCCTGGCCAAGGTGATCCGCGACCGGCAGGAGGCCGGGCAGATCATCAGCCGCGTCGACCAGGCGAGGCTCGACAAGCTGCTCGCCGAGCACGACCCGTTCGACCAGCGCTGACCACTTTCGCGCGCCGCTGAGCGGGCACTCTAAGCGCCCGCTCAGCTTCGGGGGTATGGTGTTCGTCCTGTCACTGGAAGGGGCGCGAGCGATGAGTACGGCGGAGGAGACGGCCGGCGGCGAGATGCAGCCGTGGGGAGAGGTCACCCCGGACGCGGCCCGGCGGCTGCTCGTGGCCGCCGTGGAGGCCTTCGCCGAGCGCGGCTACCACGCGACCACGACCCGGGACATCGCGGGCCGCGCGGGCATGAGCCCGGCCGCGCTCTACATCCACTACAAGACCAAGGAAGAGCTGCTCCACCGGATCAGCCGCATCGGGCACGAGAAGGCGCTCGCGATCCTGCGGGCGGCGGCCGACGGCGAGGGCGGCGCCGCCGAACGCCTCGAGGTCGCCGTCTCCTCCTTCGTCCGCTGGCACGCCGCCCAGCACACGACCGCCCGGGTCGTGCAGTACGAGCTCGACGCCCTCGGCCCCGACACCCGCGCCGAGATCGTCGCCCTGCGCCGCCAGGTGGACGCCCAGGTCCGCGGCATCATCCAGGACGGCGTGGCGTCGGGCAGCTTCGACGTGCCGGACGTGCCCGGCACGTCGCTCGCCGTGCTGTCGCTCTGCATCGACGTGGCGCGCTGGTTCAACGTCGACGGGCCGCGGACGCCCGACGAGGTCGGCGCGCTCTACGCCGACCTCGTCCTGCGGATGGTGGGCGCGAGGAAGTGACCCGCGGCCGGCGCCGGCTCCGGTCCGCCCCGGGTCAGAAGTAGTAGCGGGAGACCGACTCCGCGACGCACACCGGCTTGTCGCCGCCCTCGCGCTCGACCGTCACCGCCGCCGTGACCTGGACGCCGCCGCCCGCTTCGGTGACCTCCGTCAGGACCGCGGTGGCGCGCAGGCGCGAGCCCACGGGCACCGGCGCCGGGAAACGCACCTTGTTGGAGCCGTAGTTGACGCCCATCTTCATGCCCTCGACCCGCAGCACCTGCGGCACCAGGGCGGGCAGCAGCGACAGCGTCAGATAGCCGTGCGCGATGGTCGTGCCGAACGGGCCCGCGGCGGCCTTCTCGGGGTCCACGTGGATCCACTGGTGGTCGCCCGTGGCATCCGCGAACAGGTCGATCCGCTTCTGGTCGATCTCCAGCCAGTCGCTGTGCCCCAACTGCTCGCCCACGGCCGCCTTCAGCTCGTCGGCGGATGTGAAGATCCTCGGCTCTGCCATGTCCCTGGCCTCCCACGCGTCAATGTCTAAGCGACTGCTTAGCATGGTCCGGCTCGGGGCTCATGTCAACGGACCGGCCGGGTGACGGGGTGGGTAGGGTTCCAGGGGTGCCCCAGATTTCCGACAAGATCCACGAACTCACGGTCGGCCAGCTGTCGGCCCGCAGCGGCGCCGCCGTCTCCGCTCTGCACTTCTACGAGTCCAAGGGCCTGATCAGCAGTCGCCGCACCGCGGGCAACCAGCGCCGGTACCACCGCGACACGCTGCGCCGCGTCGCCTTCGTGCGGGCCGCGCAGCGCGTCGGCATCCCGCTCGCCACCATCCGCGAGGCGCTCGCCGAGCTGCCCGAGGAGCGCACGCCGACGCGGGAGGACTGGGCCCGCCTCTCCGCGGCCTGGCGGTCGGAGCTGGACGACCGCATCACGCAGCTGAGCCGGCTCCGCGACCACCTGACGGACTGCATCGGCTGCGGCTGCCTGTCGCTGGAGAACTGCGTGCTCTCCAACCCCGACGACGTCTTCGGCGAACGCCGGGCCGGCTCCCGCCTCATGGTCGAACCGGCCGCGACCGCCCGGCGGCACAACCCGCGGGAGTCCGAGGGCTGCCGCTGAGCGACAGCCCTCGCCCGCCGTTGCCCGCTACGGGCACACCGCGGGTCAGGGCGCAGCGCCCCGTGGCTCCCCGGCGCAGACCGTTGGGTGGAGCCAGCGGTTTCGGGGTTGCTACCGTCCTGGGCCCGGGCTCTTTGCCGCGTCGAGGCGACAGCGTCCGCCGTGGAGCCGCAGCGCCGCCGTCACCAACTGGGCGTTGGACTCCGCCCGCCGGCCGTCCGGCAGAGCCGGTGTGTCCTCCAGGCCGATCCGGGTCGCGAGCCCCAGCCGCCCGGCCAGGCGCAGCACCGGCCAGGCGCCGCCCTCCTCGCCGTGCAGCAGCACGGGCCTGCCGTGCGCGGCGCCGAGGTCGCGGAGCAGGACCCGCGCCGCATCGGGGGCCGTCGCGGGGGAGGGGTCGGTCACCTCCGCCAGGACGCGCAGCACCCGCCCGGCCAGCGGCGACGCCGCGAACCGCGCGGCGCCCTCCGTGCCGGACCAGATGCCCGCCTCGACGCCCACTCCCCGGTCCAGCAGCGCGGCCGCGACCGCCTCGGCGCCCGGCTCGTGCCAGTTGACCGAGGCGTGGTCGGGCAGCACCCTCCAGGCGCGGATCCGGGCCACCCGGTCCGCGGGATCCGGCTCGGCCCACGCGCCCGTGGTCACGCCGACCGGGACGCGGACCTGTGAACGTATCGCTTCGAGCACGGCCGCAACCGCCTGCGCGGACAATGTGTCCTGTCCACAGGGAGACTTGGGATGGACGTGGATGTCCGCCGCCCCGGCCGCCACGGCCCCGGCGGCGGAGTCGGCCAGCGCTCCCGGCGACATCGGCACGACCGCACCGGCCTCGGCCCCCCGGGCCCCGTTCAGACAGACCTGCATCATGCCCCCGATGGTGCCCGACGCCACTGACAACCGCCGGATCCGCGCGGAACCCGGCGCAGCGGAGGAGGAACACGATGAGTGTCGTCATCAGCTCGCTCAAGTGGGAGGCCGCGCGCTCGGGGACCCAGCGCATCACGTACGACGAGGACGGCTACCACCTCGTCCGCTTCCCCTACGGCGCGGCCGAGGAGTCCTACGACCCGTGGCGGATGCACGACCCGGCGCACGGCGGCTCCGAGCCCTCCGCGTTTCCCGACGCCCGCTCCGGGCTGATCTGGCCGAGTCACGACGGCTGGGGCGTGCTGTCCGCCATGGTCTTCTGGGAGGCGGACACGCGCGCTCTGGAGTACCGGGCGCGCTTCGTGCGGGACCCGCTGAACTCGTCCACCGGGTACGACTCGACCGCCACGAACGACACGATGCTGACCCGGGGCGGCCAGTTCCGCACCTATCTGTGGCAGATGTTCGTGCATCCCGGGACCCCCGTCGGTCTGAAGATCTCGGCACGCGGCGCGGGGGACGCGAGGATCGCCACCCGGATCACGCTCGCCGAGTTCAAGCTCGCCGTCCACACGGACGTGCAGACGCCGTAGGCCGCCCGCACGGGGGTGCGTCCCCACGCGGCACACCCCCGCCGCCCTCACGCCGACATGAGCAGCAGCCGTCCGCGCCGCGTCTCCGCCAGGGCCTCGGGTGTCAGAACGGGCCGCGGCACGACGATGCCGCAGCCCGTGCACACCGGCCCCGACGACGGTTCGTGGGCCAGGTCGTACTTCCAGACGAGGCGGTCCTCCGCGCACACCGGGCAGACCGTGCCAGGCTCGCGCTCCAGCGCGGCGATCAGCCGCCGCAGCACCTCGGCGAGCGGTCCGTGCGGGTGGACCTCCGGGTCGTCGCACCAGGCCACCCCGAAGCCGCCCCAGGTCAGCCGGTGCCAGTCGTCCACGGTGCCCGGCCTGCGCAGTCCGTCGTGCTTCTCCTTCTTGCGGCGCTGCGCGAACGCGACCTCGTAGGCGAGCCAGACCTTGCGGGCCTCTTCCAGTTCGTCCAGCGCGGCCACGAGCCGCGCCGGGTCGGGGGATCGGTCCTCGGGGCCGAAACCGGCCCTGGAGCACAAGTGGTCCCAGGTCGCCCGATGCCCGTACGGGGCGAACCTCTCAAGGCACTTGCGCAGTGAATAGCGCCGCAGTGCCAGATCGCACCGCGGGTCGCGCACTTGTCTCGCCAGACTCCGGAAACCGGCCATCGCCCTGCACCTCCGTCACATCTGCACCTGAACTTCGGTCACTTCGGCGTCGTCGACCTGCGGACGTCGCCGAATAGACGTATCGACAGGCGATTCGGCTCCATCCGATGTCCGACGACCGCCACCATCCGTCCACCGATCCCTTCACGACGGGCCTCCCGCCGCTGTCAACCGCCTGCCGAAGTCCGCAGCGGACAAGGCCACTCGGCCCGGACCGCTCCGCGCGGAGCCGTCGTCCCGAGAAAGTGACGCATGTTCACCTTCCAGCGCGGGGATACCGGCGGTAACGTCCGGCACCACCCCGTCGGGAGGAGCTGCCATGCCACGGCACACCCCACGCACCACCCTCGACAGACTGAGAACTCCTCGCAGATTTCCCAAGTTCCTCAAGAGCGCATCCATATGCGTCCTCATTGCCGGTCTTTTGTCCCCCATTACCCAAGCGGCCGCCCGACCGGTGGCCGTCACCGCGGCCGAGGACCACTGCGGAGGCCGGTGTTCGGACATCCTTCCGCCCGGTGAGAACGGCAACGCCACCCTCGCCGAGATCCTGCTCAACCAGGCCTTCGGCACCCAGCCCGGCCACGCCGAGGACCAGCTCGCGCCGTACGCCAAACTCCCCTCGGGGTACTCCGCGCTCACCGACACCAAGATCAACGACTTCTTCAACGACGCGTCCTTCGGCGTCCCCTCCGATCAGGTCGCCTCGACCGTCAAGCCCGCCGGCCGCGGCGACGTGACGATCGTCCGGGACAAGAAGAGCGGCGTTCCGCACATCACGGGCACCACCCGCTACGGCACCGAGTTCGGCGCCGGGTACGCCGCCGCCCAGGACCGCCTGTGGCTGATGGACGTCTTCCGGCACGTCGGACGCGGCCAACTGACCTCCTTCGCGGGCGGAGCGCCGTCGAACCAGGGTCTGGAGCAGGAGTTCTGGCGCAACGCGCCCTACACCGAGGCCGACCTCCAGGCCCAGATCGACGACGCCACCGCGAACAACGGCCCCCGCGGGCAGCAGGCCCTCGCCGACGCCAAGGCCTACCTCGACGGTGTCAACGCCTACATCGACACCTCCGACAAGGGCCGTTACTTCCCCGGGGAGTACGTCCTCACCGGCCACAAGGACTCCATCACCAACGCCGGCACCATCGAGCACTTCAAGCTCACCGACCTGGTCGCGCTGGCCTCCGTCATCGGCGCGCTCTTCGGCTCGGGAGGCGGCGGTGAGGTCGGCAACGCCCTCTCGCTGCTCGCCGCCCAGTCCAGGTACGGCGTGACCGAGGGCACCGAGGTCTGGGAGTCCTTCCGCGAGCGCAACGACCCCGAGGCGGCGCTGACCGTCCACAACGGCGAGAGCTTCCCGTACGCCTCCAAGCCCGCGGACCCGCAGGGCCGGGCCCTGCCCGACGCGGGCTCGGTGACCCGGGAGCCCCTGGTGTACGACCGCACCGGGAGCGCGGCCACGTCCGGTGCCACCGGCGCCTCGGCCACGGCCTCCGCCGCCCTCACCTCGGCCAGGCGCGGCATGTCCAACGCCCTGGTGGTGAGCGGCAAACACACCGCGAGCGGCCATCCCGTCGCCGTCTTCGGCCCGCAGACCGGGTACTTCGCACCCCAGCTGCTCATGCTCCAGGAGATCCAGGGACCGGGGCTCAGCGCCCGCGGCGCCTCCTTCGCGGGCCTGAGCATGTACGTCGAACTGGGGCGCGGCCGGGACTACGCGTGGAGCGCCACCACCTCCGGCCAGGACATCATCGACACGTACGCGGTCGAGCTCTGCCAGGACGACCACCACTACCTGTACCACGGCACCTGCACGGCCATGGAGAAGGTCGAGCGGACCAACGCGTGGAAGCCGACCGTCGCCGACTCCACCCCGGCGGGCTCGTACCGCATGCAGGTCTACCGCACCAACTACGGACCGGTGGAGTACCGCGCGACGGTGGGCGGCAAGAAGGTCGCCTACACCACCCTGCGCTCCTCGTTCCTGCACGAGGCCGACTCGATCATCGGCTTCCAGATGCTCAACGACCCCGATCACGTGAAGGACGCGGCGACCTTCCAGAGCGCGGTCCAGCACATCAACTACACCTTCAACTGGTTCTACGCCGACTCCGAGCACACCGCCTACCACAACAGCGGCGACAACCCGGTCCGCGCCACCGGTGTCGACCCCGACTACCCGGTCCAGGCGCAGGCGGCCTACGAGTGGCGGAACTGGAAACCGGAGGACAACACCGCCGACTACACCCCGCCCTCCGCCCACCCCCACTCCGTCGACCAGGACTACTACATCTCCTGGAACAACAAGCAGGCCAAGGACTACTCGACGGCGTCCTGGGGCGACGGGTCCGTGCACCGCGGCAACCTCCTGGAGGACCGGGTCAGGAAGCTGGTGAGCGCCGGCGGCGTCACCAGGGCCGCGCTGGTGAAGGCGATGGCCGACGCGGCCCTCGCCGACCTGCGGGCCGAGGACGTGCTGCCGAAGCTGCTGAAGGTGGTGAACGGCGAGCCCGTCACGGACGCCACCGCCGCCGCGGCCGCCGGCAAACTGTCCGCCTGGGCGAGCGCCGGCGGACGGCGGGCCGAGACCGCGGCCGGCTCGAAGACCTATGCGCACGCCGACGCGATCCGGATCATGGACGCCTGGTGGCCGCTGCTGGTGAAGGCCGAGTTCGAACCGGGCCTCGGCGCCGACCTGTACACCGCCTTCACGAACAACCTGCCCGTCGACGAGTCGCCGTCCGCCGCGCACGGGCCGACCGGGGCACACGCCGGGAGCGCCTTCCAGTACGGCTGGTGGAGCTATGTCCACAAGGACATCCGGGCGGTCCTCGGCGAGTCGGTGCGGGGCGGCCCGGCGAAGAAGTACTGCGGCGGCGGCAGCCTCGGCGCCTGCCGGGACATCCTGATCAGCACGCTGAAGGAGGCGGCGGGAAAGACCGCGTCCCAGGTCTACCCAGGTGACGACCAGTGCTCGGCGGGCGACCAGTGGTGCGCCGACTCGATCGTGCACCGGACGCTCGGCGGCATCAAGCACGGCGGGATCGGCTGGCAGAACCGGCCGACCTACCAGCAGGTGGTGGAGTTCACGTCGCACCGGTGACCCCGGGTGACGCACCTCTCCGTACGGCGGCGGGCCGAATCGACACGATCCGCCGCCGCACGGGCCCGCCGGGGATGCCTCTGGACATCCCCGGCGGCTACCGGTAGAGGAGGTACTCCGCGCGCACGCGCCGGAACGCCGCCAGTTCTTCCTGCCAGGCCGCCACGACCTCGTCGGCACTCGCTCCCGCGTCGATCGTCGTGCGCACCAGCGTGGAGCCCGTCAGCTTGTCGATCCAGTTGTCCGGGCGCCACCCGAACCCGCTCCAGACCCGCTTCGCGGTCACCAGGAGCGCGATGCCGGCGCGAACGGGGTCGTACGCGGCCCGGTCGTGGACGTGGATCTGCACCCCGCCGACCGTCTTCCCCTGGAACTTGGAGAAGGTGGGCGTGAAGTACGCCTCCCTGAAGTGCACCCCGGGCAGCTCCAGGCGTTCGGCGGCCTCGGCCCACCGCCCGTCGAGCCCCTCCGCCCCGAGCAGTTCGAACGGCCGGGTCGTGCCCCGCCCCTCCGACAGGTTCGTCCCCTCGAAGAGGCAGGTGCCGGGGTACACGAGCGCGGTGTCGGGAGTGGGCATGTTCGGGCTCGGCGGCACCCAGGGCAGCCCCGACGCGTCGTAGAACTGCGACCGCCGCCACCCGGTCATGAGCACGGTCTCCAGCGGCACCGGCGTCGTCAGGAACTCGCCGTTGAACAGCCGGGCCAGCTCCGCCACGGTCATGCCGTGCGCCTGCGCGACGGGCTGCCGTCCGACGAAGGTCGCGAACTCCTTGTGCAGGACGGGCCCGAGGGCCGCCCGCCCGGTCACCGGGTTCGGCCGGTCGAGCACCACGAAGCGCTTGCCCGCGAGCTGCGCGGCCTCCATGCAGTCGTAGAGCGTCCAGATGTAGGTGTAGAAACGCGCGCCCACGTCCTGGATGTCGAAGACGACGGTGTCGACACCGGAGGCGGTGAAGACGTCGGCCAGCGGACGGCCGCTCTTCAAGTAAGTGTCGTAGACCGGGAGTCCGGTCGCCGGGTCGTCGTAGCGGCCCTCGGAGCCGCCCGCCTGGGCGGTGCCGCGGAAGCCGTGCTCGGGACCGAAGACGGCCGTCAGGTCCACCCGGTCGTCGGCATGCATCACGTCCACGATGTGGCGCACGTCGCGGGTGATGCCGGTCGGGTTGGTGACGACGCCGACCCGGCGTCCGTCGAGCAGCGCGTAACCGTCCGCGGCCAGGCGCTCGAAGCCGGTGCGCAGCCGCCGGCCGCTTCCGTGGGCGGCGGCCGGCGCCGCGGACACCGCGACCGCGGCCGAGGTGGCGGCGAGCAGGCCTCGTCTGGACAGCTTCATGCGGTGACCTCCGTGATCGACGGAACCGTCATGGTCACGCACGCTAGCGGTCACCGCGGCGCCACGGAACGAAGCGGACCGGCCTCGTCGGGGCCACCCCTTCCGCCACTACATACCGACTGGTTAGTCTGACGCTGCAGCAGGAGCCGATTCACGTCGCGCCGAAGGAGACCGATGGTGGAAGCCGTGCAGGATGCGGGAGTGGTCGTCACCGGAGCGGGGGGCGGCATCGGGGCCGCGCTGGCCCGTCGCTTCGCCGCCGAGGGCGCCCGGGTCGTGGTCAACGACCTCGACGCCGACAAGGCGAGGGCCGTGGCCGGCGAGATCGGCGGGACCGCGGTCCCGGGCGACGCGTCCACGATCGTCGCCGAGGCGCGCGAGGCACTCGGCGGCACGATCGACGTGTACTGCGCCAACGCGGGCCTCGCCTCCGGCGGCACCGAGGCGGCCGACGAGAAGGTCTGGGCGCTCGCCTGGGACGTCAACGTGATGGCCCACGTCCGTGCGGCCCACGAGCTGATCCCGGGCTGGCTGGAGCGCGGCAGCGGCCGCTTCGTGTCCACGGTCTCGGCCGCCGGACTGCTCACCATGGTCGGCGCCGCGCCCTACAGCGTCACCAAGCACGGGGCGTACGCCTTCGCCGAGTGGCTCTCGCTGACCTACCGCCACCGCGGAGTGAAGGTCCACGCGATCTGCCCGCAGGGCGTCCGCACGGACATGCTCACGGCCGCCGGCAGCGCCGGCGACCTGGTGCTGCGGCCGACGGCGATCGAACCGGACGACGTGGCGTCCGCCCTGTTCGACGGGATGGCGGAGGACCGGTTCCTCATCCTCCCGCACCCCGAGGTCGGCGCGTACTACGAGGCACGGGCCGCGCACCCCGACCGCTGGCTGACCGGCATGAACCACCTCCAGCAGAAATGGGAGGCGTCCCGGTGACCGCCTCCCGCTACGCGGCCAGGCCCTGGCTGTCCCAGCTCAACGAGGCGCAGCGGGCCCCGATCGACCCCCTCGACTCCCTCGTGCACGCCCTGCGCAGGGCCGCGGCGGCCACCCCGGACCGGCCCGCCCTCGCCTACTTCGACGGGCGGCTCGCCTACCGCGAGGTCGACGAGCTGAGCGACTCCGTCGCCGGGCACCTGGCCGCCCGTGGCATCGAGCGCGGCGACCGCGTGGCGATCCTGCTGCAGAACTCCCCGCACTTCGTGCTCGCGCTGCTCGGCGCGTGGAAGGCGGGCGCGATCGTCGTGCCCGTCAACCCCATGTACAAGTCGGGCGAGGTCCGGCACGTCCTCCAGGACGCCGAGGTCGGTGCCCTCGTCTGCGCCGACCGCGCCTGGGAGTCGTATCTCCGCGAGACGGCCGCCGACTCACCCGTACGCCTCGTCCTCACGGCCTGCGAGCTGGACCTGCAGACCCGCGACGACCCGCGCGTGCTCGGCTTCGAGCGGCTCCCCGCCGCCGCGGACGCCGACGACCTCCTGACCGTGGCCCGCCGGGGCCACCCGGCCCCCGGGGGCCGCGACGCGGCCCCGGCCGACATCGCGCTGATCAGCTACACCTCGGGCACGAGCGGCGCCCCCAAGGGCGCCACCAACACCCACGGCAACCTGATGCACAACGCCGAGCGCCAGCGCACCGGGCTCGGCCTGCCCGAAGCGCCGGTGTACTTCGCCATGGCGCCCCTGTTCCACATCACCGGGATGGTGGCCCAACTCGCCGGGTGCCTCAACAGCGCGGGGACGCTCGTCCTCGCGTACCGCTTCGAGGCGGGCGTCGTCCTCGACGCCTTCGCGGAGCACCGCCCCCTCTACACCGTCGGCCCCTCGACGGCGTTCATGGCGCTCGCCGCGCACCCCGCCGTCACCCGCGACCACTTCGCGTCGTTCCGGATGATCTCCTCCGGCGGGGCGCCGCTGCCGCCCGCCCTGGTGGAGAAATTCCGGGCCGGCTTCGGCCCGTACCTCCACAACGGCTACGGCCTGACCGAGTGCAGCGCGCCCTGCGCCTCCGTGCCGCCCGGCCGCGAGGCCCCGGTCGACCCGGTCTCGGGGACACTGGCCGTGGGCGTACCGGGCCCCGACACGGTCGTACGCGTCGTCGACGACCTCGGCCGGGAGGTGCCCTTCGGGGAGCAGGGCGAGATCCTCGTCCGCGGACCGCAGGTCGTCCCCGGCTACTGGCGCCGCCCCGAGGCCACCGCCGAGACCTTCCCCGACGGCGAGCTGCGCACCGGCGACATCGGCTTCATGGACGCCGACGGCTGGCTCTACGTCGTCGACCGCAAGAAGGACATGATCAACGCGTCCGGCTTCAAGGTGTGGCCGCGCGAGGTGGAGGACATCCTCTACACCCATCCCGCGGTCCGCGAGGCGGCCGTCGTCGGCATCCCCGACGGCTACCGCGGAGAGACCGTCAAGGCGTACATCAGCCTGCGCCCCGGCAGCGAGGCGGACCCCGACGGGCTCGCCGCGTACTGCAAGGAGCGGCTGGCCGCGTACAAGTATCCGCGCCGCGTCGAGATCCTGCCTGAGCTGCCGAAGACGGCGAGTGGGAAGATCCTCCGACGGGAACTGCGTTCCCGCCGGGACAGCACGTCACAGGCGGACAACGCGTAGCAGCGGACGACGCACCACAACAGGTACAGCGATACGGAAGGCAGGTGGCGGCAGTGCCCAGGACGACGGACGGGGACGGGCCTCCTGTTCCGCAGCGGCTGCTCGCCGCCGCCACCCGGCTCTTCGCGGAGCAGGGTTACGACCGGACCTCGGTGCAGGAGATCGTCGAGGCGGCGGGCGTCACCAAAGGCGCCCTCTACCACTACTTCGGCTCCAAGGACGACCTCCTGCACGAGGTCTACGCGCGCGTGCTGCGCGTCCAGCAGGAGCGGCTGGACGCCTTCGCGGACGCCGACGCGCCCGTCGAGGAGCGGCTGCGGGGCGCCGCGGCCGACGTCGTGGTGACCACCATCGACAACCTCGACGACGCGTCGATCTTCTTCCGCTCCATGCACCATCTGAGCCCGGAGAAGAACAAGCAGGTACGCGCCGAGCGCCGCCGCTACCACGAGCGTTTCCGCGCGCTCATCGAAGAGGGCCAGAAGGAGGGCGTCTTCTCCACGGCCACCCCCGCCGACCTGGTCGTCGACTACCACTTCGGGTCGATCCACCACCTGTCGACGTGGTACCGCCCCGACGGCCCCCTCACCCCCCAGCAGCTCGCCGACCAACTGGCCGACATGCTGCTGAGAGCACTGCGCCCCTGAGGGAGGATCCAGCCCCTCCGGCGCTTGGGGAGCGGGGTCCGCGGCGGAGCCCCGAGTCGGGACGGGTGGGGGCGGAGGGGGCGCAACCCACGCCCCCTCCGCCCCCACCCCCAGGCCCCGGCCGGTCACCCGTACTTCTTGATCTCCCGCCGCGCCAGCGACCGCTGGTGCACCTCGTCCGGCCCGTCAGCGAGCCTCAGCGTCCGCGCGCTCGCCCACAGCTCGGCCAGCGGGAAGTCCTGGCCCACCCCGCCGGCGCCGTGCAGCTGCACCGCCTTGTCCAGGATGTCCACGACCGTGCGCGGAGTGGCGATCTTGATGGCCTGGATCTCCGTGTGGGCCCCCTTGTTGCCCACGGTGTCCATCATCCAGGCCGTCTTCAGGACGAGCAGACGCAGCTGCTCGACGGCCACCCGGGCGTCGGCGATCCAGTTCTGCACCACGCCCTGCTGGGCGAGCGGCTTGCCGAAGGCGCTGCGGGCCACCGCCCGGCGGCACATCAGCTCGATCGCCCGCTCGGCCATGCCGATCAGCCGCATGCAGTGGTGGATGCGCCCCGGACCGAGCCGCGCCTGGGCGATGGCGAAGCCGCCGCCCTCCTCGCCGACCAGGTTCGACACCGGCACGCGCGCGTCGTCGAAGACGACCTCAGCGTGCCCGCCGTGCGAGTGGTCCTCGTAGCCGTACACCTGCATGGCCCGCCGGATCTCCACGCCCGGGGTGTCGCGAGGGACGAGCACCATGGACTGCTGGCGCCGGATGTCGGACCCCTCGGGGTCCGTCTTGCCCATCACGATGAAGATCCTGCAGTCCGGGTTCATCGCCCCGGAGATGTACCACTTGCGCCCGGTGACGACGTACTCGTCGCCGTCCCGCTCGATCAGCGTGGTGATGTTCGTGGCGTCGGAGGAGGCCACCTCGGGCTCGGTCATCGCGAACGCCGAACGGATCTCACCGGCGAGCAGCGGCTCCAGCCACTGCTTCTTCTGCCGCTCGTCGCCGAACTGCGTCAGCACCTCCATGTTGCCGGTGTCCGGGGCCGCGCAGTTCAGCGCGGTGGGTGCCAGATGGGGGCTGCGGCCGGTGATCTCGGCGAGCGGCGCGTACTGCAGGTTGGTGAGCCCGGCACCGTACTCGGAGTCCGGCAGGAAGAGGTTCCACAGCCCCTGGCGCCGCGCCTCGGCCTTCAGTTCGCCGACGACGGCGGGGGTGTCCCACGGCGAGGCCAGCCGCGCGCGCTGCTCCTCGGCGACGGCCTCCGCCGGGTACACGTACTCGTCCATGAAGGCGAGCAGTCTGCTGCGCAGCTCTTCGGTGCGCGCGTCGAATGCGAAGTCCATGGCGGGTCAGCCTTCCTGAAGGGTGGTCAGGCCGTGCTCGATGAAGACGGGGACCAGTTCGCCGATGCGGTCGAAGCCCGCGCCGACCGTCTGGCCGAGGGTGTAGCGGTAGTGGATGCCCTCCAGGATCACGGCGAGCTTGAACCACGCGAACGCCGTGTACCAGGAGACGGCGGACACGTCGCGCCCCGAGCGCGCGGCGTACCGCTCGACGATCTCGGTCGCGTCCGGGTGCCCGGCGGCCCTCGCGGTGGTGCTGATGGGGGCGTCGGGCAGATTCAGCGGCGCGCTGTACATCACCAGCAGCCCCAGGTCGGTGAGGGGGTCACCGAGCGTGGACATCTCCCAGTCCAGGATCGCCTTGATCCGGTCGTCCGTGCCGATCAGCACGTTGTCCAGCCGGTAGTCGCCGTGGACGACGGCCGGGGCGCCGGAGGTGGGCAGCTCGCGTCCCAGGGCCGCGTGCAGTTCGTCGATCCCCGCCAGCTCGCGGTTCCTGGACGCGTCCAGCTGCTTGCCCCAGCGGCGCAGCTGCCGGTCCAGGAAACCCTCGGGGCGGCCGAAGTCCGCGAGGCCGACCTCGGCGGGGTCCACGGCGTGCAGCTCGACCAGCGTGTCGACCAGGCCGAGGACCGCGCTGCGGGTGCGCTCCGGGCCGAGCGGGGCGAGCTGCTCGGCGGTCCGGTAGGGGGTGCCCTCGACGAACTCCATGACGTAGAAGGGCGCGCCGAGGACGGAGTCGTCCTCGCACAGCAGCACCGGGCGCGGCACGGGTACGGCCGTGGGATGCAGGGCGCTGATCACCCGGTGCTCGCGCTTCATGTCGTGCGCGGTGGCCAGGACGTGGCCCAGCGGCGGCCGGCGTACGACCCACTGCGTGGCGCCGTCCGTGACCGCGTACGTGAGGTTCGACCGTCCACCCTCGATCAGCCGGCCGGACAGCGTGCCGTTCACCAGTCCGGGCCGCTCGCCGTCCAGCAGGTCGCGCAACCGGTCGAGATCGAGACCCGGGGGGTGGTCTGGGCTCATCATTGCTCCTACGCACACGGAAAACAGGACGACACACATGATGCCGACCGGTCGGTATGTCGTCCAGTGTCCGCGCAGAACGTGATCGGCGTCTCCCCGCTCCTCCGGCCGCCGGAAGGCGCCGTGCCGGGTCCCGGACAGCCGGGGTCTCAGAACACCAGGGCCACCGCGCACGCCGCGATCGCCACCGTGCACAGTGTCGCCGCCGTCGCGTCCCGGGGCCTGAGCGCCGTCGTGCGGCCCGCGCCGGAGGCGAGGGTGCGGATACGGCGGTGGGCGACGGCCAGGAAACCCAGCCAGAGCGCGCAGCACAGCGCGCAGGCGACCAGCCCGAGCGGTGACGGCCCGCCGTGCAGGGCGGCCTTCACGGCGAGCACGGCGGCCACGGTGCTAGACAGGGTCGTACGCCGCCAGGCCAGCCGCGTACGTTCCGGCTGGAGCCCCGGGTCCCGGTCCCGGGCGGGCCCGGTCACCCTTCCCAGCCGACGAGGACGACCAGCACCATCGCGACGGCGACGACCGCGACGGCGATCCCGAGCAGCGCGGGGAAGCGGGACACCGGCAGATCCTCGCCCCGCCGCATCGCCCGCTCGCAGCGCACCCAGTGGTTGACCGCCCGCAGGGAACACAGCACGCCCGCCACGAGCAGCGCGAGAGCCAGTCCGACCCGCCATCCCCACCGGAGGTCGGGCAGGAACTGGTCCACGGCGAATCCGCCGCCGATGAGCGCCATCGCCGTGCGCAGCCACGCCAGGAAGGTCCGCTCGTTCGCCAGCGAGAACCGGTAGTCGGGCGTCCCGCCCTCCTCCCGGATCTCCTGGGGCGCGAACCACAGCCGGACGTTCCCTACGAATTCGATCACGCCAGGGACCCTACCGGGGCGCTCGCGGCCCACCCGGCCGGGGCGCCGGGCCCGGCACGGGCGCGCGGGAACGGTCAGCCCGGCGAGCGGTGGGCCTTCAGACGCTCGTACGCCGCCAGGCCGTCGGGGACCCACTCCCAGTCCGTCAGGCGCCGCTCCACCTCGTCCTCGGGCAGGAAGCCGTGCCAGGCGACCTCCTCGGCCTGCGGGCGCACCGGCAGCTCGCAGCGCACCTCGTACACGGCCGACCACCAGCTCTGCCCGCCGCCGTTGTCGTACAGGAAGGTGAAGAGCCGGCGCGGGCGGGGGAGCCCCCGGACGCCGAGCTCCTCCTCGGCCTCGCGCAGCGCCGCGTCGTCGTACGTCTCACCGGCGCCGACGACGCCACCCACGAACATGTCGTACAGCGAGGGGAAGACCAGCTTCGTCGGAGTGCGGCGGTGGACGAAGATCCGGCCCTCGGCGTCACGGACCTGGACGAACGCGCAGCGGTGGCGCAGGCCGCGCGCGTACGCCTCCCCGCGGGGCGACTGTCCGATCACCCGGTCGTTCTCGTCCACGATGTCGAGGATCTCGTCGGCGGCGCTCATGGCCCCATCCAAGCAGGTGCCGGCCGCCTTCGGAGCGGGGCCCGCGTGCACTCAGTGCGGCTGGAGGTCCCGGGACCGCTCGGCGTCCGAGGCCCCCTGGGGCATCGCCGGGTGCAGGCCCAGCAGCACGATTCCGGCCACGACGGCCGCGAGCCCGGCCGCCTGCCAGGCGAGCGCGCCCGTGTCCGTACGCAGCCGGTCCCCGAGGAAACCCACCCCGCAGACGATCCCGGCCAGCGGCTGGGCGGCGGTCAGCGCCGGCAGCGACATCCGCAGCGGTCCCGTCTCGAAGGCGCTCTGCACCAGCACCAGCCCGGTGACGCCGAGCACCAGCACGCCGTACGGCTGCCATCCGGTGAGCAGTCCGGCCCACCCGCCCTCGGCGAACCGCTCCCCGCAGACCCGGGTCAGCGCGTCCTGCACGCCGTAGAGCAGGCCCGCGGCCGTGGCCAGCAGCACCGGCGCCGAGCTGAGCCGGGTCCGTTTCGCGTACGCGGTCAGCAGCAGCGCGATCCCGACCATGATGCCGATGATCAGCCAGTGCCGCAGCGGGTCGGAGACCGCGTCGCCGCCCTCCGGCTGACCCGCCACGATGAACGCGGTGACCCCGCCCGCGAGCAACACGAGACCCGCCCAGCCCTGCCGACCGAGCGGCTGCTTGGTCTGGTGGCGCGAGAGGGCGAGCGCGAACAGGAGGTTCGTGGCGAGGAGGGGCTCCACCAGGGACAGCTCGCCGCGGCTCAGGGCGACCGCGCCGAGCACCATGCCGGCCACCATGAGCCCGATGCCGCCCAGCCAGGTGGGGACGCGGACGAGGTCGAGCAGCAGCCGGGGGGAGAGGAAGTCGCTCAGCGGGGCGTGGGAGGCGGCCTTCTGCTGGAGGACGAAGCCGAAGCCCAGACAGCAGGCCGCACTCACGGCGAGGACCAGAACCAGAACCGACACGCTGCGTACCTCGATGACTCGGACGGGCCACGGTGCGTATCCCGCCGACTGTAGCGCTCCGGGCTGTGACCCGCCCATGGGAGAACCCGGAACCCGGCAGTTGACTCGGTCAGCCATCTGCCGAAGGATCTGACCGACCAGTAACAACGCCCCCGGCGCCGCTGGTCGACTGTTACCACTGTCTCACCTGCCGGCCGCGAGCCGCCGTCCCGTGCGGGCGGCGATCCCGACCGGTCGGAATGCCGAGAGGACGCGTACATGGCCTACGACGCAGACGTGATCGTGATCGGAGCCGGCCTCGCGGGCCTGGCGGCGACCGCGGAGCTCGTCGATGCCGGCCGGCGAGTGATCCTCCTCGACCAGGAGCCCGAGCAGTCGCTCGGGGGCCAGGCGCACTGGTCCTTCGGCGGCCTGTTCTTCGTGAACTCCCCCGAGCAGCGCCGCATGCGGATCAAGGACAGTCACGCGCTGGCGCTCCAGGACTGGATGGGCACGGCCGGCTTCGACCGGCCCGAGGACCACTGGCCGCGCCGCTGGGCCGAGGCGTACGTGGACTTCGCGGCCGGCGAGAAGCGGTCCTGGCTGCACCGGCAGGGTGTCCGGTTCTTCCCGGTGGTCGGCTGGGCCGAGCGCGGCGGCTACGACGCCAACGGGCACGGCAACTCCGTTCCGCGCTTCCACATCACCTGGGGGACCGGGCCCGGCCTGGTCGCCCCCTTCGAGCGCCGGGTCCGCGCCGGGGTCGCCCGCGGCCTCGTGCAGCTCAGGTTCCGCCACCGCGTGACCGGTCTGGCGCGCAGCGCGGGCGCCGTCGACACGGTCACCGGCGAGATCCTGGAGCCGACCGGTATCGAGCGCGGCCGGGCCAGCAGCCGCACGGTCACCGGCGCCTTCGAACTCAGGGCGCAGGCGGTGATCGTGACCTCCGGCGGCATCGGCGGCAACCACGACCTGGTCCGTGCCAACTGGCCGGAGCGGCTGGGCAGCCCGCCCGGGAAGATGGTCGCGGGGGTGCCCGCGCACGTCGACGGCAGGATGCTCGCCATCGCCGAGGAGGCGGGCGCCCACCTCATCAACCGCGACCGCATGTGGCACTACACCGAAGGCATCCAGAACTGGAACCCCGTCTGGGAGAACCACGGCATCCGCATCCTGCCCGGCCCGTCCTCGCTCTGGCTGGACGCCCGCGGCAACCGGCTCCCCGTGCCGCTCTTCCCCGGCTTCGACACCCTCGGCACGCTCGAACACATCATGCGGACCGGGTACGACTACACGTGGTTCGTGCTCGACCAGAAGATCATCGGCAAGGAGTTCGCGCTCTCGGGCTCGGAGCAGAATCCCGACCTCACCGGAAAGTCCGTGCGGGGCGTCCTGGAACGGGCCCGCACCGAGGTGCCGGGACCGGTCAGGGCGTTCATGGACAACGGCGTCGACTTCGTCGTGGAGAAGGACCTGAGCGCGCTGGTACGGGGCATGAACGCGCTCACCGAGGAGCCGCTCATCGACGAGGCCGCGCTGCGCCGGGAGATCGTCGCCCGGGACCGGGAGATGGCCAACCCGTTCACCAAGGACCTCCAGGTGACCGCGATCCACGGGGCCCGCAAGTACCTCGGGGACAAGCTGATCAGGACGGCGACGCCGCACCGCATCCTCGACCCCAAGGCGGGTCCGCTGATCGCCGTCCGCCTGAACATACTCACCCGCAAGACCCTCGGCGGCCTGGAGACCGACCTCTCCTCACGCGTGCTGACGGAGGGCGGCGACCCGCTGGCCGGCGTGTACGCGGCGGGGGAGGCGGCCGGTTTCGGCGGCGGCGGGGTGCACGGGTACCGCTCCCTGGAGGGCACCTTCCTGGGCGGCTGCCTGTTCTCCGGCCGCACGGCGGGCCGAGCCGCGGCCAAGTCCGTGAGCTGACCCCGGGGGCCACCGTGCCGGAAGCGACCGTCCCGCCTGCGTGCCCTGTCGCCTCGGCACCTGTCCCGGAGGGGCCGCCCGAACCCAACCGGAAGCGAACCCCTCCCGCCGGGCGGCGACGCACCGGCCGACGCTGGAGCGGACGGGGCCCCGCCCCGGCGTCTCTGCCCGGCGGGAGCTGACGGCCCCCGCGGAAGCGGCTGGCTCGCGGCCCCGCAGTCGCGGACGCCCCGCCCACGGCTACCCGTGCTCCGCGCGGGAGCGGCCCCGCCGGCGTGGCCGCCCCGGCAGCGAACCCCTCCCGCCCGGCGGCGACGCACCGGCCGACGCTGGAACGGACGGGACCTCGCCCCGGCGTCTCTGCCCGGCGGGAGCCGACGGCCCCCGCCCCCGCGGGACTGGCCGCCCGCGGCCCGCAGGCGTGGCACGCCCGCTCCGCCGCGGAAGCGGCTCGCGGCCCCGCAGGTGCGGACGCCCCGGCCACGGCGACCCGTGCCCGCGCGGGAGCGACCCCCGTCGGCGTGGCCGCCCCCGCCGCCCCGGCAGCGAATCCCTCCCGCCCGGCGGCGACGCACCGGCCCCCGCCGCCACGCGACCGGCTGGCCCCCGCTGGAGCGGACGGGGGCCCCGCCCCCGGCGTCTCTGCCCCCGCGGGAGCAGACGGCCCCCTGGCCTCTGCGGGACTGGCCGACTCGCGGCCCCCGTCGGCGTGGCCGCCCCCGCCGCCCCGGCAGCGAACCCCTCCCGCCCGGCGGCGACGCACCGGCCGCCACGCGACCGGCTCAGCCTCCGCGCCTGTGGGAGCGGGCCGGGTCTGCCCGGGGCGGTCCGGCTCCCGGCCTGCGGCGAAGGGCCTCCGCTGCTCGGGAGCGGGCCGACCCCGCCCGTCGGCCACGGACCGCACCCGCCCCCCGCCCCGCGCGGGTCAACTCGGCCCGCGCCAGGGCATCCCGGCCGGAACCGATGAGCGACGAGAGCCAACCTTGCTGGCGCTGCGTACAGTTGACACGTGTCGGAAGACAAGCCGCCCTTGACGCCAGCCGTTGGCTGAGGGTTTGCTTTGCGTGATCAGGCCCCGCCGGGCCCCGCTCTGTCTGGACCACCCGCATAAGGACCGCCCGCGGTGCCCCCACCCCCACCCCCTCTCGGCCGCGGCCGCAAGCGCGCGACCCAGGCCTTCGACGCCGCGCTCGACGACGTCGAACTGGTCACCGCACGCGCCGCGTTGGCCCAGGGCCGGTGGGCCGGCGTCCGCGCGCTGCTCGGTGCGACCGGGGACGACTGGGACCGCCGGGGGCACCGTGTCACAGTGCTCGCCCAGGAACCCACGGCCCTCACCTGGGCGCGCGACTGGCTGCTCGCCGAACCCGAGTCGACCTGCGCCTCCGTGTTCCTCGCGGTCGCCACCGTCCAGCGCGCGCTGGACGGCAAGGAGCGGCCGGACGGCGCCCGTGAGGCATGCCGCGCCGCCGCCGCGCTCGCGCCCGCCGACCCCACCCCGTGGCTCGGACTGCTGATGCTGGAGCGCTCGATCGGCAGCGAGGAGGACGTCGTCCGCCTCTTCGACGAGGTCCGCCACCGCTACCCCGACCACCACCACGCGCACCACCTGATGGTCGCGCGCCTCGCCGAGCGCCGCGCCGACGCCGGCCAGGACCCGCTGCACGAGGTCTACGACTTCGCCAACTGGGCCGCCGAACAGGCCCCCGCCGACTCGCCGCTCGCCATCCTCCCGGTGGTCGCGCACGCCGAGCGCTACCGCGTGCTCGCCGCGGCGGGCCTCGAACCCGCCGACCCGGTCGCCTCCGGGCACTGGGTGGGACGCCGGGCCCGACAGGTGATGAAGGCGGCCTTCGACTGGTGGCTGGAGTGGGAGCGCGACGACCACCCACGCCGCCACATCGACCTCAACTTCCTCGCCCACGCGAAGTCCTGCGAGGGCCGGGGCGCCGAGGCAGCCGCCCTCTTCCACCGCATCGGACCGCACGCCACCCCGGCGCCCTGGTCGTACCCCGACCGCGATCCGCGCAAAGCCTTCCGTGCCGCCCGCGACAGCGCGCTGGGCACGGCCTGATCCGCACACCACCTGAGAGGACGACCCCGCCATGACGACGGGCAGTTCGAGCACGAGTGAGAGCAGCAGACCCACCGCCGGGACCGGCATCAGCACGTTCAAGGGGCAGGACCGCGCACTGCGCGCCGACCGGCTGGGCACGGCCGGCCTCCTGCTCTCCGTGCTGGCCGCGACCGGCCCCCTCATGGTCGTCGCGGGTGTCATGCCCACCACATTCGGGGTGATGGGGATCGTCGGGCAGCCGCTGCTCTTCGTCGTCCTCGGCGTGGTGCTGGCCCTGTTCTCCGTCGGGTACGCCGAGATGAGCCGCCACGTCCACAACGCGGGCGCCTTCTACGCGTACATCTCCCGCGGCCTCGGCGGCACCGCGGGCGCCGGCGCGGCACTGGTCGCCCTCGTCGCCTACAGTGCGCTCCAGGTCGGCATCTACGGCATCTTCGGCTTCGAGGTCTCCAACCTCTGCGCCACCTACCTCGACGTCGACATCGCCTGGTGGATACCGGCCCTGGTGTCCGTGCTCGTGGTCGGCGCGCTCGCCTGGCTGAAGATCGACGTGAACGCCCGCGTACTCGGCGTGCTGCTGCTCATCGAGGTGGCCCTGGTCGTCGCCTTCGACATCGCGGCCGTCGCCGACCCGGCCCGGGAAGGCCTGTCGCTGCACGCCTTCAACCCGGACACGCTCACCGGCGCGGGCGTCGGCACCGCCCTGTGCTTCTGCATCGCGGCCTTCACCGGCTTCGAACAGGCGCCGGTGTACGCCGAGGAGACCAGCCGTCCGCACATCCTCGTACCGCGGGTGATGTTCCTGGCGATCGCCTTCGTCGCCGTCTTCTTCGCGATCAGCTCCTGGGCGCTCACCGTCGCCGCCGGACCCTCCGCGATCGTGCCCGCCGCCCAGAAGCAGAGCGCGGGGCTGCTGTTCTTCCTCACCGAACCGCGGCTCGGCGACACCTTCACCGACGTCATGCACGTCCTGTTCGTGACCGGCATGTTCGCGGCGATGCTCAGCTTCCACAACGTCGTCGCGCGGTACGCCTTCGCCATGGGCCGCGAGGGACTGCTCCCCGCCGTCTTCGGACGCACCACCGGCGCCGGCGGCGCCCCCGGCACGGGCTCGCTCCTGCAGACGGCCGTGTCGGTGCTGATCGTCGGCGCCTTCGCGGTGGCGGACGACGGCCCGGCCGGCGACCCGACCGCGCCCGTACTGCACCTGTTCACCTGGGGCGGCAACGTCGGCGCCCTCGGCGTCATCCTCCTGATGGCCACCGCCTCCTTCTCGGTGGTCGTCTTCTTCGCCCGCCGCGGCGCCGCCCGCGCCCAGGCCTGGCGCCTGGTCACCTCCGTGCTCGCGGGCCTCGCCCTGCTCGTCATCGCGGGTTACACGGTCAAGGACTTCGACGTCCTCGTCGGCACCGGCCCGGACTCCGCGCTGAACTGGGCGCTGCCCGCCGTCATCGGGGCCGCTCTGGTCGTCGGCCTGGTCCAGGGGCTCGTCCTGCGCTCCCGCAAGCCCGAGGCGCACGCCAGGATCGGACTGGGCAACGAGGCGTTCCAGCTGGACAAGGCGGCGGGATCGGCGTCCTGAGCACGGCCCGGGAAGTGGTTACGGAATTCTGACGGGCACCCGCGGCCCCTGGCCCGAAGGGGGTCGCGGGTGGTCGAATCAGTACGTGAACTCCGAACGGCCCGACGAGCAGGGCAAACCCGTCGGCCGGCGGGTGTTGCTAGGCACCCTCGGCCTCGGCGCGCTGGGCGTGGTGACCGCGCCCACGCTCCAGCGCGGCCTGGAAGGCTTCCTGGGCGGCGCCGCCGACAAGGACCCCACCGGCCTCACCGGGCTCCTGCCCAACGGCGGCGGCTTCCGCTACTACTCGGTGACCTCGTCGGTCCCCCGCAAGAGCGCGCCGGACTACCGCCTCACGGTCGACGGACTCGTCGACCGCCCCACCGCCTACACCCTCGCCGACCTGCGGGCCCTGCCCCGGACCCGGCTCGTCCACGACGTGCAGTGCGTCACCGGCTGGCGGGTGCCCGGCACTCCCTTCGAGGGGGTGCGCCTGTCCCGGCTCCTGGACGCCGCGGGCGTGCACGCGTCGGCCGGGGCGGTCCGCTTCACCTGCTTCGACGGCGCCTACAGCGAGAGCCTCACGCTCGACCAGGCCCGCCGCCGGGACGTCCTGGTGGCCCTGCGCATGCAGGACAAGGACCTCGCTCACGCGCACGGCGGCCCGGTCCGCCTGTACGTGGCACCCATGTACTTCTACAAGTCCGCCAAGTGGCTCTCCGGCATCACCGTCACCGAGGACGTCGAGCCCGGGTACTGGGAGAAGCGGGGCTACGACGTCGACGCGTGGGTCGGCCGCTCGAACGGACGTGACGATGCGCCCACCGGCTGACACCCCGGCCCTCGCCGCCCGCGTACGGCGCTTCACGCCCGCCGAACGCTGGGTCCACCGCGCGACGGCCGCGCTGATGGGCCTGTGCGTCGCGACGGCGGCCTGCCTCTACCTGCCGGTCTTCGCCGAACTCGTCGGCCGACGCGCACTCGTCGTCCGGGTGCACGAGTGGACGGGCCTGCTGCTGCCCGTCCCGGTCCTGGCGGGCCTTCTCTCGCGCGCCTTCCGGGCGGACCTCGGCCGCCTCAACCGCTGGGGCCCGCACGACCGGACGTGGCTGCGCGCGGCCCTGCGCCGCCGCGCCGGCCGCCCCGCGGGCAAGTTCAACGCGGGCCAGAAGACCTACGCCGCCTGGATCGCCGGGGCGAGCCTGGTGATGCTAGGCACCGGGCTGCTGATGTGGTTCACCCACCTCACCCCCCTGCTGTGGCGCACCTCGGCGACCTTCGTGCACGACTGGCTGGCTCTGACGATCGGCATCGTCCTCGCCGGGCACATCGGGACGGCCCTCGCGGACCCGGAGGCCCGCCGGGGGCTGCGCACGGGCTCGGTGGCCCGGGAGTGGGCGGAGCGGGAGCACTCGCTCTGGCGCCCGTAGTCCCGGACGCGGTGCCCCTCCCGGGCCGTCCGCTAGATCACGAGGGACAGCAGCAGGACCAGCCCGCCGGCGACCACGGAGATGATGGTCTCCATGACCGACCAGGTCTTGACCGTCTGTCCGACGTTCAGGCCGAAGTACTCCTTGACCAGCCAGAACCCGGCGTCGTTGACATGGCTGAAGAAGAGCGAGCCCGCACCGATCGCCAGCACCAGCAGCGAGGTGTGGGCGGTCGACATGTCGGCGGCCAGGGGCGCGACGAGACCGGCCGCCGAGATCGTCGCCACGGTCGCCGAGCCGGTCGCGAGCCGGATCGCCACCGCGATCAGCCAGGCCAGCAGCAGCGCGGGGATCGACCAGTCCTCGGAGATGTCCAGAATCATCCGGCCCACCCCGCAGTCGATCAGCGTCTGCTTGAAGCCGCCGCCGGCACCGACGATCAGCAGGATCCCGGCGATCGGGGCGAGGGACTTCTCGACGGTCGTCGACAGCCGCTCCCGGGTGAACCCGGCCGCCCGGCCCAGCGTGAACATACCCACGATGACGGCCGTGAGCAGCGCGATCAGCGGCGAGCCCACGACGTCGAAGACGCGCTGGACCATGTGCGTGGGGTCGTCCACGACGATGTCCACGAGCGCCTTCGCCAGCATCAGCACGACCGGCAGCAGCATGGTGAAGAGCGTGGCACCGAACCCGGGGCGCTTGTGGAGGTCCTCGGACGCGCGGGCGGGGATCATGCGCTCCGGCGCCGGGACGTCCACCCAGCGGGCCGCGTACCTGGAGAAGACGGGACCCGCGATGATCACCGTCGGGACGGCGACCAGGACGCCGAGCGCCAGGGTGACGCCGAGGTTGGCCTTGACCGCGTCGATCGCGACGAGCGGGCCGGGGTGCGGCGGGATCAGGCCGTGCATCACGGACAGTCCGGCGAGGGCCGGGATGCCGATGCGCATCAGCGAGTAGTTGCCCCGCTTGGCGACCATCAGCACCACGGGGATCAGCAGGACGATGCCGACCTCGAAGAACAGCGGCAGACCGATCACGGACGCGATCAGCACCATCGCCCACGGCATGGCACGCCCGCCCGCTCTGGCGAGGATCGTGTCGACGATCTGGTCGGCGCCGCCGGAGTCGGCGAGCAGCTTGCCGAGGATCGCGCCCAGGGCGATGAGGACGCCCACGCCCGCGACGGTCGAGCCGAGTCCCGCGGTGAAGCTGAGGATCGTCTTGTCGAGCGGAGCCCCGGCGAAGGCGCCCAGTGCGAGCGATCCGATGGTCAGGGCGAGAAAGGCGTGCAGCTTGAACTTCGTGATGAGCAGGACGATGACGGCGATGCCGGCCAGGACGGCTATGCCCAGCCGGGCATGGCCTGCCGAGGTGATCGGCTCGACGGCGTCCGCTGCCAGCATCTCGACGCTGAGTCTGGTCACGGTGCTTCCCTTGCGAGTACGGGATGGTCGGAAAGACCCCGGGGCTCCGGCGGAGACCCCGGGGGACCTACTGCGGGGGCTCGGACAGACCGCGCAGCGCGGTCACGGCCCGTTCGGTGATGTCGCCGGGGCCGCCGGACACGTCGACCGCGACACCCGCCTCGTCCGCTCCCAGCGGCTGGAGGGTGGCGAACTGGGAGTCCAGCAGCGCGGCCGGCATGAAATGCCCCTGCCGCTGCGACATCCGGTCCTCGATGAGCTCGCGGTCGCCCGCGAGGTGGACGAAGACGACCTCGGGCGCCGCGGCCCGCAGCCGGTCGCGGTAGCTCCGCTTGAGCGCCGAGCAGCTGACGACGCCGCCGAGCCCGGCGCGGTCGTGCGCCCAGGCGCCGATCGCGTCCAGCCACGGCAGGCGGTCGTCGTCGGTCAGCGGCGTCCCCGCCGACATCCTGGCGATGTTGGCCGGCGGGTGGAAGTCGTCGCCCTCGGCGTACGGAACACCGAGCCGGTCGGCCAGCAGGGGGCCGATGGTGGTCTTGCCGGTCCCTGACACGCCCATGACCACGACCACGTAGGGGGTGTGCGTCTGCTGCATCATGCTCCCGCTGTCCTCGTCGACACCTGATGTCGACGACACTGAAACCCATTAGGTATGACGAATTCAAGAGTCTGTGACATATAAGTCTGACTTTTTCCCGGGGGTGAAGTCCTCGTACGCTGGCCCCATGAGCACACGGGGCCGGGGGCTGCACGGACACGTACTGGACACCCTCGGGCCGGCCATCACAGCGGGCGACTACCCGCCGGGCAGCGTGTTGCGCACGGACGAACTCGCCCAGCGCTTCGAGGTGTCGCGCTCGGTGATGCGCGAAGCGGTCCGGGTCCTCGAATCCATGTACCTGGTCGAGTCCCGCCGCCGCGTCGGCGTCACGGTCCGCCCCAGGGCCGAGTGGAACGTCTACGACCCGCAGGTCATCCGGTGGCGGCTGGCCGGCGCCGACCGCCCCCACCAGCTCCGCTCGCTCACCGTGCTGCGCTCCGCCGTGGAACCCGTCGCCGCCGGCCTGGCCGCACGGCACGCCACGGCCGCCCAGTGCGCCGAGCTCACCGAGTGCGCGCTGGGCATGGTCGCCACGTCACGCGGCCGGCAGCTGGAGAAATACCTCGTCCACGACGTCGCCTTCCACCGCGTGATCCTGGACGCGTCCGGCAACGAGATGTTCGCCCGGCTCGGTGACGTCGTCGCCGAGGTCCTCGCGGGCCGCACCCACCACGAGGTCATGTTCGAGGATCCCGCCCCGGCAGCCGTCACCCTGCACGTCCGGGTCGCCGAGGCGGTCCGCGCGGGCGACGGGGCCCGCGCCGAGGAACTCACCCGCGAGATCACGGTCGGCGCCCTGCGGGAACTGGACATCCTGGCCCCCTGAACTGCCTTCGCCGCGAGGGCCGCCTACGGCGGGGTCACTCCACGAAGTCACCGTCGACGTACACCCAGGCCCCCTCGACCCGCTCGAACCGGCTGCGTTCGTGCAGCACACCTCCGGCGTGGCCCGCCCGGAAGGTCACGGTCCCCTTGGAGTGGAACGCGGATCCCTCGCCCGTCTCCAGGATTTCCAGCCCGGTCCAGCGCATCCCCGGCTCGAACTCCACCCGCGGCGGCCGGGTCCCGGGGTGCCAGGTCCGCAGCAGATACCCCTCGTCGCGCTTGACGAAGGCGCTGTACCGCGAGCGCATGAGCGCCTCGGCGGTGGGCGCGGCGGCCTCGCCGCGGTGGAAGCGGCCACAGCACGCGGCGTAGGGCCGGGGGAGTCCGCACGGGCAGGAACGCGTGATCATGCCGGCCATTGTGTCGTGCCGACCCCGCCCGTCGCGCCGGGGACCGGCACACGACGAGCGAGGCCGTGACCTCGCGGTCACGGCCTCGCTCTGTGATGTGTCCGAGGGGGGACTTGAACCCCCACGCCCGATAAAGGGCACTAGCACCTCAAGCTAGCGCGTCTGCCATTCCGCCACCCGGACAAGGTGTCTGTCGTGCGGGGTTTCCCTCGCGGCGACAGAGGAAACATTACCAGGCTTCCACGGGCGCCCGATCACACCCCGTCGGGGCGTGAACGACGTGTGACGGGCCCGGCCCGCCCTTGGGGCGGACGGGGTGCCGGAGAGAGGATGAGGGGGACCACCAGCAGTGACAGCGGGAGGAAGCAGCGTGAGCGAGTCGAACACGGCCAGGGGTGTCTCCGGCGAGGACGAGGTCGTCGACCTCTGTCGCGAGCTGATCCGGATGGACACCAGCAACTACGGAGACCACTCGGGGCCGGGCGAGCGCAAGGCCGCCGAGTACATCGCCGAGAAGCTCGCCGAGGTGGGCCTCGAACCGCAGATCTTCGAGTCGCACCAGGGGCGCGCCTCCACGGTGGCCCGCATCGAGGGGGAGGACCCCTCGCGGCCCGCGCTGCTCATCCACGGCCACACCGACGTCGTACCCGCCAACGCGGCGGACTGGACCCACCACCCGTTCTCCGGCGAGATCGCGGACGGCTGCGTGTGGGGCCGGGGCGCGGTCGACATGAAGGACATGGACGCGATGACCCTCGCGGTCGTCCGTGACCGGCTGCGCACCGGCCGCAAGCCCCCGCGCGACATCGTCCTCGCCTTCCTCGCGGACGAGGAGGCGGGCGGCACGTGGGGCGCGCGGCACCTGGTCGACAAGCACCCGGGCCTCTTCGAGGGGGTCACCGAGGCCATCGGCGAGGTCGGCGGCTTCTCCTTCACGGTCAACGAGAACCTGCGGCTCTACCTCGTCGAGACGGCCCAGAAGGGCATGCACTGGATGAAGCTGACCGTGGACGGCACCGCCGGCCACGGTTCGATGATCCACCGGGACAACGCGATCACCGAGCTGTCCGAGGCGGTCGGCCGGCTCGGTCGGCACAAGTTCCCCGTCCGGGTCACCAAGACGCTCCGGCACTTCCTCGACGAACTCGGCGACGCGCTCGGCACCGAACTCGACCCCGAGAACATGGACGCGACGCTCGCCAAGCTCGGCGGTATCGCCAAGCTGATCGGCGCCTCCCTGCAGAACACGGCCAACCCGACCCAGCTGGGCGCCGGCTACAAGGTCAACGTGATCCCCGGGCAGGCCACCGCGCACGTCGACGGCCGCTATCTGCCGGGTTACGAGGACGAGTTCCTCGCCGACCTGGACCGGATCCTCGGCCCGCGGGTGAAGCGTGAGGACGTGCACGCGGACAAGGCACTGGAGACGACTTTCGACGGCGCGCTGGTCGACGCCATGCAGATCGCGCTGTCGGCCGAGGACCCGATCGCGCGCGCCGTCCCGTACATGCTCTCGGCGGGCACCGACGCCAAGTCCTTCGCCGACCTCGGCATCCGCTGCTTCGGCTTCGCCCCGCTGAAGCTGCCGCCGGAGCTGGACTTCGCGGGCATGTTCCACGGGGTCGACGAACGGGTGCCGGTGGACGCCCTGCGGTTCGGCGTGCGCGTGCTGGACCGCTTCATCGACGCGTCCTGAACGCCGCTCCGCGGGCGCCGCGGAGCGCGTCGTGCAGTACGCGGGAAAAACGACACTCCCGTAATCGCCAGCGCGTGCGGAGCCGACTGAGAAGAGTGAATGCGACCATAAGCTCGTAGCTTGATTACTCCCTCCTCGTTACAGCTCGTGTGACCCGAAGCTGGGGTCGCATTTGTCTACGAGGAGGAACAATGATCAAGAAGATCGTCGCCGCCGCCGTTGCCACCAGTGGTCTGGTTCTCGCCGGTGCGGGCCTGGCCGCCGCCGACTCGGGTGCCCAGGGTGCCGCCGTGAACTCCCCCGGTGTCCTGTCCGGCAACGTTGTCCAGGTTCCCGTTCACATCCCCGTGAACGTCTGCGGCAACACGGTCTCCGTGATCGGGCTGCTGAACCCCGCCTTCGGCAACGCCTGCGTCAACAAGTGACGCTGTGCCTCGTCCCATGAGGCTCTGAGCCCTCGTCGGCCCCGGGGCGCGTAGCACGCGCCCCGGGGCCGACCGGGCTTTCCGTGTCCGCGTCCACCGCGCGGACACGTACCGCAAGGTCCCAGGCAAGGTCGAAGGCAGGTAACAGCAATGCGACAGGTCACCCGCAAGAGCCTGATGACGATGGCGGCCGCGACCGGCGTGCTCGCCGCCGCGGGCGGCTACGCGCACGCCGACTCGGGAGCGCACGGCGCCAGTGAGCACTCGCCCGGCGTGCTGTCGGGCAACACGGTCCAGGCGCCGGTGCACGCACCGGTCAACGTCTGCGGCAACACCGTGAACGTCGTCGGGCTGCTCAACCCCGCGACGGGCAGCACGTGCGTCCAGCAGGGCGGCCGGGGCGGTTCCGCCGGGGGGCACGGCACCGGCTCGCACCCGGGAGGCGGCGCGCACGCGGGCGGACACACCGGTGGCTCGCCCGGCGTCGGTTCCGGCAACCGCGTCCAGGTGCCGGTCGACGCACCGGTCAATGTCTGCGGCAACAGCGTGAACGTGGCCGGCGTCGGCAACCCCGCGGCGGCCCACGCGTGCGGCCCTCACTCCGGCACCGGCGGCCACGGAACCCCGCCGTCGGGCGTCCCGAACCACCCGGGACACCCGAACCACCCGAACCACCCGGGACACCCGGGCGGGTCGAACCACCCGGGCCACCCGGGCGGGTCGGGGCAGGGCGGCCACCGGGGTGCGACGTCCACAGCGGGCGGCGAGGACCGCACCGGTGCCTCGCGGATCAGCGCGGCCGGCGCACGGTCCGACGCTGCACGGCAGGGAGCGGGACAGCTCGCCCACACCGGCAGTGACCTGCCGGTGGGCCTGCTGCTTCCGGCGGGCGCGGGCGCGCTGCTCGGGGGCGCGCTCCTCTACCGCAGGGCACGCTCGGCGGCGTAGGACCGGCCGATACGCCGGAACGCCGCATGACGCCCCGGCGTCGGGCCGCATCACGTCACGGCGACGCAGTGGACCGGAGCCGGCCCGCACGGGCGGACCCGCTCCGTTTCAGCCGCGTCCGCTCACCACGTGGCGCGTACCTGGCGGATGATCCGCCGCCGCAACCGCACTCTGCGGCTGCCGTCGGCATGCAGGCTCAGGCGGTCCAACTCCCAGTGTCCGTACTCCGCATGGTCCGTCAGCAGACGTGTGGCTTCCTTGCGGGAGACCCCGCGCGGTACGTACACGTCGACAAATTCGTATTCCGGCATCGCATCTATTGTGCGGGCAGAGGCCGTGTACGGATAGCGTCTGCACTATGTCTGATGCTGCGCAGCCCACCGCTGCCGAGGTACGTGCCGCCGCCGAGGCGGTCAAGACCGCTCTCGACCGCCACCTGGCCGCGGTCGAGCGCAGGACGGGTGAGGACGACCCGGCCGTGTACGAGGCGTTCAACGAGCTGGCCGCGGCCGCGGAGGAGTACGACGAACTGCTCTACGAGCGCTACGACGAGGTCACGCCCTTCGAGATTCCCGGTACGGACGACGAGCTGCCGCCGTACACGGGCCCCGAGGAGCCGAACGCGCTCAGTGTGCTGATCCGCCGGGACTACTCGGTGGCGGAGCCGCAGCGACTGCTGGCGCAGGCCCGGCGCATCGAGGCCGTGGACGACGACGCGGACGTGGAGACCACGGCCTCCGGCACGGTGCACGGAGCGGTCGGTCTGCTCTTCGGCGAGTTCGAGCCGGACGAGATCGCTTCCCGGCACAAGGAGTTCGGGCTGGAGGAGGGCGACTCCACGCTGTGGGTGACCGCAGCGGACGAGCCGGCCGAGGCGGGGGAGTGGCTGGAGGCGCCCTTCGAGCAGGCCGACACCCAGCGGATCGTCTGCCGCTTCGACGTCAGCGCCGTCTTCGACGACGAGACCGACGACGACCTCGACGACGATCCGCGCCGCGGCGTCGGCCCCGGGCTGGACGGGATCCTGGACGACGACGAGGACCTGGAGCCGCTCGACGCGGATCACTGAGGCAGCCCGCACGGGGGCCTGTACGGACCTGGCGCCCGCGGACGCACGAGGTGGCGGTCACCGGATCACCGGTGGCCGCCACCTCGCTGTCCGCGCTCGTCACCCGGCGGGCGGCATCTGGGCCTTGAGCAGCGCCGGCAGGCGCGTGGTGCGCGGCTTCTGCGGGACCTCCGCCACCGCGCGCGGCAGTGCCCCCTCGACCCCGTGCACGACGGAGAGGTGGCGGGCCGCCCGGCCGAAGGCCGTGTACACCCAGGGGCGGGTGAGGGATGCCGCGGCGTCGCCCGGCAGGACCACGACCGCGGCCGGCCAGCGGTGGCCCACCGCCTGGTGCGCGGTCAGCGCCCAGGCGTGCCGCACGGACTGCTCCACCCGCTCCTTCGGTACGACCACGGGGGCGCCGGCGCACTCCAGGTGCAGCCCCTCGGCGTCGGCCTTCACGACGTGCCCGGGCACCGTACGGCCCGGGGCGGGGGAGTGGACGACCCGGTCACCGGGGTCGAAGCCGCCGAAGCGGCCGGGGCCCGGATTGAGGCGCTCCTTGAGCACGGTGTTCAACGCGCGGGTGCCGGCGGCGCCGCCGTGTCCCGGAGTGATCACCTGCGTCTGCTCCGCCGGGATTCCGATGGCCCGCGGCACCGAGTCCGCGACGAGCTGCACGGTCCGGTGCACCGCCTCCCCGGCGTCCCGCACCGGGACGATCACCACTTCCTTGCCGGGCGCCTCGACCTGGTTCAGCTCCCCGATGCCGATGCCCGAGACCAGCTCGCCGAGGGGACCGGGATCCGGTGTCCGCGAGGCGACCTGCGGGCAGACCCGGGAGGCCAGCAGGTCGGCGAAGACGCGGCCGGGTCCGGCCGACCACAGCACACCCGGGTCCCCGCTCAGCACCAGCCGGGCTCCGTCGGGCAGCGACTCGGCGAGCACGGCCGCGGACTCGACGTCGAGCTGCGGAGCGTCCAGGAGCACCAGCAGGTCGAGTGCCAGGGCACCGTCCGCGTCCCTTCCCGGCCCCTCCGCGCCCGAGAGCAGGCCTGCGACCGTGGTGACGACCTCGGACGTGTCGCCCTGGACCGCCGTGAGGGACGAGGCGAAGCGGTCCCGGCCGTCCGTCGTGTGCGTGGCGGCGCAGGCGCGCAGCCCGAGCGTCCGGGCCGCCGCGAGCAGCTCGGCCGGCTGCCCGCGGGACGCCTCGCCGCCCGTGTGCAGGACGAGTCCGTGGCCCGCGACGGCACGGATCAGCTCGGCGGTGGAGCGGGAGGCGGCCTCGGCGGCCGCCTCCCAGCCGGGGGACGCGTCCTTGGGCAGGGCGTTGACGACACGGGCGAGACCGTCGGCGAGGCTCTCCTCGGCGAGCGCGTACCGCTCCAGACCGATGAGGACGCGGACCGGGCGCTCCTCGCCCTCGCCCTCGTCCGCGTCCGGTTCGCGGGCGGGAACCGGACCGTCGAGAGCGTCCTGGAAGACCAGCGCCTCTCCCTCGGCGACGGTGCTCTGCACGGCGGCGTCCGGGTCGGGCACCGCGCGCTGGGCCAGCGCGGCGGTGAGCACCGGGGCCTCCAGGGCGGTGTGCCCGGCGAGGGCGGCCTGCTCCAGCAGCCACACCGTGACCGCCCGGCCGCGCCGCTCGTCGTCCGGGCCGCACTCCGCGCCGAGCAGCGCCCGCGCGAAGCCGTCGGCCTGCTCGGGCCGTACACCGGCGATCCGCAGCAACTGCCACGGGTCCTCGCGCAGCTGCCCGTCGGCGTTCTCACCCAGGGTGGCGGCGACCTGCGGTGCGAGCGTGTCCGGGGCGCCGCCCTCGGTCAGGACGGCCTTCACGGCATCGACCGTCTCGGCCGGGGGCGCGCCGGCGCCGGGAGCCGCCGGCTGCGGACGCCGCACCGGCTCGGGCGCCGACCTGCGAGGCGTCGGCTCCGGCTCGCGGAACGCCGTGGCCACGGGCTTCTCGCCGCTCTCCACCGCGCGGATCGCCGCGAGCAGGTCGGCGGCCGTCCCGCTGAGCTTGGTCCCGGCCGGGATCGGCCCCTGCTTCTCGGCCTTGCGCCGCTCGATCCGCTCCCGCAGCTCGCGCTGGGCCGCCAGCTCGGCCTCGGCCTCGGACAGCTCCCCCGCGGCACCGCTGCCCTCCGTGCCCCCGGCCTCGTCGGCCTCGTCGGCCTCGTCGGCCTCCCCGGCCTCGTCGCCCGAGGCTCCGTCGGACGCGTCCCCGGCCAGGTCTCCCGAGGCTCCGTCGGACGCGTCCCCGGCGTCCCCGGCCTGGTCTCCCGAGGCTCCGTCGCCGGGGGCGTCGGACGCGTCCCCCGTGCCCCCGGCATCGTTCGCCGCCGGGGCGTCGTCGTCGCGGTCGGCGGGCGGCGCGGACGGGGTTCCGGCGTCCTCGCCGTCCCCCGGCACCTGACCCGCGGCCGCCCCGGTGTCGCCCGCGGCCGCCCTTGTGTCGCCCGCGGCCGCCCCGGTGTCGTCCGCGGCCGCCGGGGACGCCAACCCGGGGCCGCCCCCGCTCACGTCGCCGGAACCAGCCGTCGGCTCGCCCTCCGGGGCCGCGGCGCCGTCCTCCGTGCCCGCGCCCGGGGCCCCCGGCTCCGCTTCCTCCGTGGTCTCGGGCTCCGTGCTCACAGCGTGCTCCAGTCGTGATCGGGATAGTGGTGCACCGGTGCCGACACGTCGTCGAGCGCCCGGCAGATCTCGTCAGGAAGACTAAGGGTCTCCACTGACAACGCCGCCGTGAGCTGCTGCGCGTTGCGCGGGCCGATGACCGGGGCGGTGACCCCCGGCCGGTCGCGGACCCAGGCGAGGGCCACCTGGAGCGGGGTCACGGCGAGCCCGTCGGCGGCGGTCGCCACCGCGTCGACGATGCGGCGGGCCGCGTCGTCCAGATACGGCGCGACGAAGGGCGCGAGGTGCTCCGTGCCGCCCCGGGAGTCGGACGGTGTCCCGTTGCGGTACTTGCCCGTGAGCACGCCCCGCCCGAGGGGTGAGGAGGGCAGCAGACCCACGCCCAGGTCGAGGGCCGCGGGCAGCACCTCGCGCTCCACCCCGCGCTGCAGCAGCGAGTACTCCATCTGCGTACTGGCCAGCCGGGTCCGTGTCCCGGGCACCGCGAGCTGCCAGGTCGCCGCCTTGGCGAGCTGCCAGCCGCAGAAGTCGGACACCCCGGCATACCGGGCGCGACCGCTGCTGACCGCCAGGTCCAGGGCCTGGAGGGTCTCGTCCAGTGGGGTCACGGGGTCGTAGGCGTGCACGTGCCACACGTCCACGTACTCGGTGCCGAGCCGCTTGAGGGAGGCGTCCAGCGCGGAGAGCAGATGCCCGCGCGAGGCGTCGAAGCGCCGGTCCGGGTCCGGCACGCTCCCCGCCTTCGTCGACACGACCAGGTCCCGGCGCGGCACCAGGCCGTCCATGAGGCGTCCGAGCAGGTACTCGGACTCCCCGTCCCCGTACACGTCGGCCGTGTCGACGAGGGTCCCGCCCGCTTCCCAGAACGCCTTCAACAGATCCGCGGCGTCGTGCTCGTCGGTGTCCCGGCCCCAGGTGAGGGTGCCGAGTCCGATCCGGGACACGCGAAGGCCGGTCCGGCCGAGATGCCTCTGCTCCATGGACGCCGAGATTACTGGCCGGAACTCGTTGTGTGGTGGCCCTGTGGACAACCGGGATCACCGGGGAGCGAGCCTGTCCCTGCCGCCGTGCCCGCCAGGGCGCTAGTGTTCCCGGCACAAGGGACGTTACTGATCGGTAAGGGGAAACGGCCATGCAGCTCGGGATCAACCTCGGCTACTGGGGCGCCGGAATGGACGCGGACAATCTCGCCGTCGCCCAGGAGGCCGACCGACTGGGATACGCCGTCTGCTGGGCCGCCGAGGCCTACGGCTCCGACGCGGCCACGGTGCTCAGCTGGGTCGCCGCCCGGACCGAGCGCATCGACGTGGGCTCGGCCATCTTCCAGATCCCCGCCCGCCAGCCCGCGATGACGGCGATGACGGCCGCGACCCTGGACTCGCTGTCCGGCGGCCGCTTCCGCCTCGGGCTCGGCGTCTCCGGGCCGCAGGTCTCCGAGGGCTGGTACGGCGTCAAGTTCGACAAGCCGCTGGCGCGCACCCGCGAGTACGTGGAGATCGTGCGCCGGGCGATGACCCGCGAGCGTCTCTCCTTCGAGGGCGAGCACTGGACGCTGCCCCTGCCCGGCGGTCCGGGCAAGCCGATCAGACTGACGGTGCACCCGGAGCGCGAGCACATCCCGCTGTACATCGCCGCGATCGGTCCGAAGAACCTCGAACAGACCGGTGAGATCGCCGACGGCGCCCTGCTGATCTTCCCGTCGGCCGAGCACCTGGAGGACACCGCGATCAGTCACCTGCGGGCCGGCCGGGAGAAGGCCGGGAAGACGATGGAGGGCTTCGACGTCTGCCCGACGCTCCCGCTCGCGCTCGGCGACGACAAGAACGTGGCCGCCCTCGCCGACATGTTCCGCCCGTACACCGCGCTGTACGTAGGCGGCATGGGCAGCCGCAAGCAGAACTTCTACAACCAGCTCGCCCGGCGCATGGGGTACGAGAAGGAGGCCGCCGAGATCCAGGACAAGTACCTGTCCGGCGACAAGGAGGGCGCTGCCGCCGCCGTACCGCACGAGCTGATCGACCGGACGACCCTGCTCGGGTCCGTGGACCGCATCGCGGACCGGATGAATGCCTACGCGGCGGCCGGGGTCACCACCCTCACGCTGGCACCCGCGGGCTTCACCCTGGAGGAGCGCATCGCCTCGCTGCGGGCCGGCACCGACGCGCTGGAGCGCGCCGGACTCGCCTGACGCGGCCGGAGCGATGAGTCTGCGGCCGTGGTGGGGGCTCGGGGGTCTTCCCCGCCACGGCCGTCACGGGGAACAACGCGCCACCGGCCCCTTCGGTTACGCCCCGGAACGGGCGGCACCGTCCCCCGTTCGGCGGAGCCGTCCGGCGCAGGTGTTGCCGCGTCCTCCCGACGGCGTTTGACTCGGTCTCTGCGGAGTCCCGCAGAGAGGTGGGCAGTGATGCTTTCGGCCAGGAGTCTGTTCCAGGAGATCCTCGACAACGACGAGTCGTTCCGGCTCTTCTGCTCCATCGCGGCGAGCGGCGAGGCACAGGGCGGCTGGGAGAACGCCCGCATCGCCGCGCTCGTGCCGCCGGGCGAACGCGGACTCGCCCCCAAGATCGCCCGGCACGGCGCCGACGAGGACAAGCACGGGCGGATCTTCCACGCCCTCATCAAGAAGCGCGGCCTCCGGCCCGTCGAGGTCCCGCCCGACGCCGACTACACGATGCTCCTCGAGCGGCACGGCATCGGTCTGCCGCACGAGAAGCTCAGGGCCGACCGGCCGCTGACCGTCCCGGACGTCGTCACCTACCTCGCGCACAGCAGGGTCACCGAGCAGCGGGCCTCCGAGCAGATGGAGCTGCTGCGCAAGCACTTCGCCGACGACCCCGACATCGGCCGCGCGGTCCGGATGATCTCGCAGGACGAGGACGACCACCTCGCCTACTGCCACGAGGAACTGCTGCGCTTCGCGCACGCCGGACACGGCCGCACCATCCAGCGGACGCTGCGGGAGTGCGCGCTGGCCGAGATCCGCATCTACCGCGACGTCAGCCTCGCCGTGATGAGCCACATGGGGCGCATCCTCGGCTGGTCGAAGGCCAAGTCGGCGACGCTCGCCGTAGGCATCCACGCCGTGTACGCCTACGAACGGCTGGCGGGCTGGCGGCGGATGGTCCGTCTGGCGATGCCCGAGCGGCGAGGCGCGCTGGACGGGCCCCCCGCGACGGCGCCCGAGTTCGCCTGAACCGGACGACGCCCGCCCGCGCACACCGCAGGCGCGGCCCGGGCCGCTACAGCCAGCCCCGCTGCTTGAACATCCGGTAGAGCCCGACCTCCAGGACCGCCATCACCAGGATCACGGCGGGATACGACCACACCCAGCGCAGCTCGGGCATGTGCTCGAAGTTCATGCCGTAGATTCCCGCGATCATCGTCGGGAGCGCGGCCATGGCGGCCCAGGCGGAGATCTTCCGCATGTCGTCGTTCTGCCGGACGCTCATCTGCGCGAGGTGAGCGGAGAGGATGTCGGAGACCAGCCGGTCCAGGCCCTCCACCGACTCGTTCACACGCGTCAGGTGGTCGCTGACGTCCCGGAAGAAGGGCTGCGTCTCGTCCGCGACGAACGGCAGTCCCGCACTGAACGAGCCGGCGCCCGCGAGGCGGGTCATCGGAACCGCCAGCGGGCCGGTGGCCCGGCGGAACTCCAGGATCTGCCGCTTGAACGTGTAGATGCGGGACGCGGTGTGGCGCGTTCCCCCGTCGGAAGGCGAGAAGACCTCGCTCTCCAGCTCCTCCAGGTCGGTCTGCAGCTCGGTCGCCACGTCCAGATAGTGGTCGACCGTGGCGTCGGAGATCGCGTACAGCACCGTCGTCGGACCGTGCCTGAGCATCTCCGGGTCCTGCTCCAGCCGGTGCCGCACCTCCTTCAGCGGCGCGCCCTCGCCGTGCCGCACGGTGACTATGAAGGAGTCACCCAGGAAGATCATGAGCTCACCGGAGGAGACCGCGTCGCTGTCCTGCTCGTACGTGACCGGCTTCAGGACCATGAAGACCGAGTCGTCGTACACCTCCAGCTTGGGGCGCTGGTGCGCCTTCAGGGCGTCCTCGACCGCCAGCGGGTGCAGCCCGAACTCGCTGGTGACGTGGGCGAACTCCTCCGCGGTCGGCTCGTGGAGACCGATCCAGAGGAACGTGTCGTCCTGGTCGCGAGCAGCGTCCAGGGCGTCGGAGAGGTCGTCGGGGCCCTGGGAGCGGCGCCCGTCGCGGTAGATGGCACAGTCGACGATCACAGAGCGTATTCTCCTGCCTTCCGAGCCGTCCGACACACCGGCCCCGTCCTAGGCTGGGCCGCATGCCCACCCTGATCCTCGTCCGGCACGGACGTTCCACCGCCAACACCGCGGGGCTCCTCGCCGGCTGGACGCCCGGCGTCGCCCTCGACGAACGCGGCAGCGCGCAGGCCGCCGCGCTCCCCGGCAGACTCGCCGGCCTGCCGATCTCCGAGGTCGTCGCCAGCCCGCTCCAGCGCTGCCAGGAGACCGTACGCCCCCTGCTCGACGCCCGCCCCGGACTGCGCCTGCACAGCGACGACCGCATCGGGGAGTGCCATTACGGCGACTGGTCCGGCCGCAAGCTCGCCGAGCTCAAGGACGAACCGCTCATGGAGGTCGTGCAGGCGCACCCCTCCGCCGCGGCGTTCCCCGGCGGGGAATCCATGCGCGCGATGCAGACGCGTGCCGCCGAGGCGGTACGCGAGTGGAACGCGCGCGTGGAGCGCGATCACGGCGGTGACGCCGTCTACCTCATGTGCTCGCACGGCGACATCATCAAGTCCCTTGTCGCGGACGCACTCGGACTTCATCTCGACCTCTTCCAGCGGATCTCTGTGGAACCGTCTTCCATCACCGCGATCCGTTACACCCGTATGCGGCCATTTCTCGTCCGGCTCGGCGACACCGGCGATCTCGCCTCGCTGGCGCCGCGCGAGGAGACCCCGGGCGGTGACGCCCCGGTCGGGGGCGGTGCGGGCGCACCGTGATCGTCGGCCGCAGTAGGGTGAAGCGGTCGAAGCAGCGCAGCAGTTGTCAGTAACCGATGCGGACCGACGGCTGATCCGGCCGGTTGGTCCCGACGCAGATCCCCATGGAGACAGGACGTGTCCCGTCAGGTGTTCCTCTACGACCCCCCGGACCGTTTCGTGGCCGGTACGGTCGGGCTGCCCGGGCGCCGTACCTTCTTCCTGCAGGCCACCTCGGGCCCGCGGGTGACCAGCGTGGCCCTGGAGAAGACGCAGGTGGCCGCACTCGCCGAGCGGATGGAAGAGCTGCTCGACGAGGTCGTACGGCGGACCGGGGGCAGTGCGCCCGTACCCGCCGTCGCTCCCGCCGAGGTCTCCGACACCGCCCCGCTGGACACCCCCGTGGAGGAGGAGTTCCGGGTCGGCACCATGGCCCTGGCCTGGGACGGCGACGAGCAGCGCATGATCGTCGAGGCGCAGGCCCTGGTGGAGCTGGACGCCGACTCCGACGAGGACCTCGCGGAGGCCGAGGAGCGGCTCCTGCAGGACGAGGAGAACGGCCCGCCGATGCTCCGGGTCCGGCTCACCGGGGCGCAGGCCCGGGCCTTCGCCAAACGCGCCCTCGACGTCGTCAACGCGGGCCGGCCGCCCTGCCCGCTGTGCAGCCTCCCGCTCGACCCGGAAGGACACGTATGTCCGCGCCAGAACGGATACCGCCGCGGAGCGTGACCACGACCGAGCTGCTCGCCCGCGGCGAGCTCACGGTGCGCGGACAGATCCGTGAGGCCTCCAACGCGGTGCTGCACTGCTCCGTCTCCCACGACGGGCAGGAGGCGTTCTGCGTGTACAAGCCGGTCGCCGGGGAGCGGCCCCTGTGGGACTTCCCGGACGGGACGCTGGCGCAGCGCGAGGTCGCGGCGTACGAGATCTCCGAGGCGACCGGCTGGGGGCTCGTGCCGCCCACCGTGCTGCGGGACGGGCCGTACGGCGAGGGCATGTGCCAGCTGTGGATCGAGGGGGAGGCCGGTTCCGAACTGCTCGCGCTGGTGGACGGCGAGGAGCCCGGGGCGGGCTGGAAGGCCATCGGGTTCGCCGACGTGGGCGAGGGGCGTACGGCCCTGCTGGTGCACGCCGACGACGAGCGGCTGCGACGGCTCGCCGTGCTGGACGCGGTGATCAACAACGCGGACCGCAAGGGCGGGCATCTGCTGCCCGCGGGCGAGGGCCGGCTGTACGGCATCGACCACGGGGTCACCTTCAACGCCGAGAACAAGCTGCGCACGCTCCTGTGGGGCTGGGCGGGCGAGCCGCTCACCCCCGAGGCGGTCGAGGTGCTCACGTCGCTGCGGGGCTCCCTGGCGCCCGGCGCACCGCTGGCCACCCGGCTGGCGGAACTCGTCACGCCCGCCGAGACCGACGCCACCCGGGCGCGGGTCGAGGCCCTGCTCTCCTCGGGAAAGCACCCGGAGCCGAGCGGGGAGTGGCCGGCGATCCCCTGGCCCCCGGTGTGACGGGACCGGACGGCCGACGGCCGGGAGCACCGGCCGCGGGCCGTCGCCGGGGCACGCCGGTCCGCGCCGTCCGTGGGCACGTCGGCCCGCGCCGCACGTCGGTACCGAGAAGTCCGGCAGGACCGCCCTCCCCGCCGTCGTTCCCGGTCCGGTTCGTATACGGAACTCCCGTCCGGTTAGGCTCAGGGCATGTATGCCTGGCCCGCTTCTGAGGTCCCCGCCCTGCCCGGTGAGGGCCGCGACCTCCGGATCCACGACACCGCGACCGGGGGGCTCGTCACCCTCGACCCCGGTCCCGTCGCCCGTATCTACGTCTGCGGCATCACGCCGTACGACGCCACCCACCTGGGACACGCGGCGACCTACAACGCGTTCGACCTCGTGCAGCGCGTGTGGCTCGACACGAAGCGGCAGGTCCACTACGTCCAGAACGTGACCGACGTCGACGATCCGCTCCTGGAGCGGGCCGAGCGCGACGGCGTCGACTGGGTGGCGCTGGCCGAGAAGGAGACCGCCCTCTTCCGCGAGGACATGACCGCCCTGCGGATGCTCCCGCCGAAGCACTACATCGGTGCCGTCGAGGCGATACCGGGCATCGTCCCGCTCGTCGAGCGGCTGCGCGACGCCGGTGCCGCCTACGAGCTGGAGGGCGACGTCTACTTCTCCGTCGAGTCCGACCCGCACTTCGGGCAGGTGTCGAACCTGGACGCCGCCGCGATGCGTCTGCTGTCCGCCGAGCGGGGCGGCGACCCCGACCGGCCGGGCAAGAAGAACCCCCTCGACCCGATGCTCTGGATGGCGGCCCGCGAGGGCGAGCCGAGCTGGGACGGCGGCTCGCTGGGCCGGGGACGCCCCGGCTGGCACATCGAGTGCGTGGCCATCGCACTCGACCACCTCAAAATGGGCTTCGACGTCCAGGGCGGCGGCTCCGACCTCGCCTTCCCGCACCACGAGATGGGCGCCTCGCACGCCCAGGTGCTGACCGGCGAGTTCCCCATGGCCAAGGCGTACGTCCACGCCGGCATGGTCGCGCTCGACGGCGAGAAGATGTCGAAGTCCAGGGGCAACCTGGTCTTCGTCTCGAAGCTGCGGCGCGACGGCGTCGACCCGGCGGCCATCCGGCTCGCGCTGCTCGCGCACCACTACCGGGCCGACTGGGAGTGGACCGACGCGGTCCTCGAAGAGGCAGTCGCGCGCCTGGCGGACTGGCGCGCCGCGGTGTCGCGGCCCGACGGCCCCTCCGCCGACGCGCTCGTCGAAGAGATCCGCGCCGCCCTCGCCGACGACCTGGACGCGCCGTCCGCGCTCGCCGCGGTCGACCGCTGGGCCGCGGTCCAGCACGAGCACGGCGGCACGGACGAGGGCGCGCCCGGCGTGGCCTCGCGTGCCGTGGACGCGCTGCTCGGCGTCGCGCTGTAGCCGACGGCCGCCGGGCGCGGCGCCCCTCACCCGCTGCACGGCCAGCGGTGCCGGACGGAAAGGAACTCCGCCCGGCACCGCCACCGGCCGCCGTGCGACCGGGGCGCCCCCGCCCGCTTCGACGACGTCCAGCCGATGCCGGACACGGAGTACGACGCGGGGACGGTCGCCCCGGTCCGAGGTCTGAGGGTCCACGACGGCCGAGGGGCGGTGCGCGTCGCGCGCACCGCCCCTGCCGTTCAGTCCTCCGTGCCGTTGGAGGAGTCCGGGGAGTCCGGGGAACCGGAGGAACCCTGGGTCCCCGGGGAGCCCGTCGCGTCCGGAGACCCCGCGGCGCCCTCGGTGCCGGTGTCCCCGGCGTCCGTACCGGCGCCCGTCTCCGCGCCGGCCCCGGCGTCGGACTCGGGGCCGGGCCGCTGCGGTTTCGGACGGCCCCGGCCCGCCGGGGCGTCGCGCAGGTACGAAGCGGACTCGCCGCTCTCCGTGGCGTGCCCCCCGGGCTGCGCCGCGGGACCGCCGCCGTCCCGGCGCCGCAGATAACGCTCGAACTCGCGGGCGATCGCCTCACCCGACGCCTCGGGCAGCTCGGCGGTGTCCCGGGCCTCCTCCAGCGTCTGCACGTACTCGGCGACCTCGCTGTCCTCGGCGGCCAGCTGGTCCACGCCCAGCTGCCAGGCCCGCGCGTCCTCGGCCAGATCGCCCAGCGGGATGCGCAGGTCGATGAGGTCCTCCAGACGGTTGAGCAGGGCCAGGGTCGCCTTCGGGTTGGGCGGCTGCGACACGTAGTGCGGGACCGCCGCCCACAGCGACACCGCCGGTACGCCCGCGTGCGTGCACGCCTCCTGGAGAATGCCGACGATGCCCGTCGGGCCCTCGTACTTGGTCTCCTCCAGATCCATCGTGCGGGCCAGATCGGCGTCGGAGGTGACACCGCTGACCGGAACCGGACGGGTGTGCGGAGTGTCGCCGAGCAGGGCGCCCAGGATGACCACCAGCTCCACGCCCAGCTCGTGCGCGAACCCCAGCAGCTCGTTGCAGAACGAGCGCCAGCGCATGGACGGTTCGATGCCCCGGACCAGCACCAGGTCGCGCGGCCTCTCGCCGCCGACCCGGACCACGGACAGCCGCGTCGTCGGCCAGGTGATCTTGCGGACGCCGCCGTCCAGCCACACGGTGGGGCGGTTGACCTGGAAGTCGTAGTAGTCCTCGGCGTCGAGCGCCGCGAACACCTCGCCCTTCCATTCCCGGTCGAGATGCGCGACCGCGGCGGAGGCGGCGTCACCGGCGTCGTTCCAGCCCTCGAACGCGGCCACCATGACCGGGTCGACCAGCTCGGGAACCCCCTCGAGCTCGATCACCCAGCGCCTCCTTCCGACGTGCCCTCGCGTACGTCCCAACCTTACGGCGTGCGCGGGGCGCCTCCGCAGCCCCCTTGCACGGGGGAGTGAACGGATCACTGCCCCGAACACCACCCCGGAACACCCGTCAGTCATCCGAGCTGTGCCGAGCCGGCCGGACGGCACCGCGCGTGGCCGGCGGCGGGAGCCGGCCGACGGGGGGTCAGAGGGCCGATCGCAGCCACTGCTCCACGCTCGCGATGTGCACCGTCGCCCACGACCGGGCCGCCTCCCCGTCCCGCTCGCGCAGGGCGCCGAGGATGGCCCGGTGCTCGTGCAGCGTGCGGCCGACCGCGTCCTCCTGGGTCAGTCCGCGCCAGACGCGGGCCCGGGTGGCCGGCCCGGACAGCCCTTCGAGCAGGGAGCTCAGGACCGCGTTCCCACAGCTCCGCGCGATGACCCGGTGGAACTCCAGGTCGCAGGCGACGAATTCGCCCACCGAGGGCACGCCGCCGAGCGCGTCCAGCCGGGCGGCGAGCGCGTCCAGCTCCGCCTCGGCGATGCGCGGGGCGGCCAGCGCCGTCGCGGCCGGCTCCAGGATCCGGCGCACCGCCAGAAATTCGAGAACGGTGTCGTCGCGGTGGAAGTCGACGACGAAACTCAGCGCCTCCAGCAGGAGTTGGGGGTCCAGACTGGTGACGTAGGTCCCGTCGCCCTGCCGTACGTCGAGGATGCGGATGAGGGAGAGCGCGCGCACCGCCTCACGCAGGGAGTTGCGGGACAGCCCGAGTACGGCGGCGAGTTCGCTCTCTCCGGGGAGCCGGTCGCCGGGCCGCAGCGCACCGGAGACGATCATCTCCTTGATCTTCTCGATCGCCTCGTCCGTGACTGCCATGGCGGGGCCCCTGTCGCTCAGACATCCGATGTCTCACGACAGTATGGGGGCGCGCCGGCCGCCTCGGTGCGGCAGCCGGCCCGGGCACGCGGAAGGGGCGGATCCCCCCGTGGGACCCGCCCCTCACTCCCGCTCGGACGCCTACTTCTCGTCGAGCAGGCCCTGCACCCTGGCGCGGATCTCGTCGGTGGCGAGCCCGCGGATCGTCAGCGTCGTACGGCGGCGCAGCACGTCGTCCGGCGTCTCGGCCCACTCGTTGTCCCGGGCGTAGACGACCTGGGCCCAGATCTCCGGGGCGTCCGGGTGGACGCGCTTGCCGAGCTCCGGGTTCTCGTTGGCCAGACGCGCGATGTCGAAGGCCAGCGAGCCGTAGTGCGTGGCCAGGTGCGTGGCGGTGTCGGCCGCCATGCGCGGGCCGGGCGCCGGGCCGTCGACCAGCAGCCGGTGCGCCACGGCACGGGGGTTGGCGACACCCGGCAGCGGCAGCTTCTTGGGCAGCGCCTTGACCGGCTCGAAGTCCTCGCCGAGCGGGTGGCCCGGCAGCGACTCCAGCTTCTGCATGACCGTTCGGCCGATGTGGCGGAAGGTGGTCCACTTGCCGCCCGCGACGGACAGCATGCCGCCGCGGCCCTCCGTCACGACGGTCTCCCGCTTGGCCTTCGACGTGTCGCCGGGGCCGCCCGGCAGCACCCGCAGGCCGGCGAAGGAGTAGGTGATCAGGTCACGCGACAGCTGCTGGTCGCGGACCGAGAACGCGGCCTCGTCCAGGATCTGGGCTATGTCCTTCTCGGTGACCGCGACCTCGCCGGGGTCGCCCTCGTACTCCTCGTCGGTCGTGCCGAGCAGCAGCATGTCCTCCCAGGGGAGGGCGAAGGTGATGCGGTACTTGTCGATCGGGGTGGCGAGCGCGGCCTTCCAGGGGGAGGTGCGCTTCAGGACCAGGTGCGCGCCCTTCGACAGCCGGATGGAGGGCGCCGCGTTCGGGTCCTCCATCTTGCGCAGGTGGTCGACCCAGGGGCCGGTCGCGTTCAGGACGAGGCGCGCGTCGACGCCGAACTCGTCCCCGGTCGTACGGTCCTTCAGGTCCGCGCCCGTGACCCGGCCCCGGGTGAAGCGCAGGCCGGTGACCTCGGCGTGGTTGAGCACGACGGCGCCGGACTCGACGGCCGCGCGGACCGTCATCAGCGCCATGCGGGCGTCGTTCATCTGGTCGTCGCCGTACACGGCCACGGCCTTCAGGTTCTCGGTGCGCAGCTCCGGGACGTCCTGCTGTGCCTTGGCGGGGGAGAGCAGGTGCCCGACGCCGTCGCCGAAGGCGGACAGCGCCGAGTACGCGAACACGCCCGCGCCGAGCTTCGCGGCGCCGTGCGGGCCGCCCTTGTACACGGGGAGGTAGAAGGTCAGCGGGTTCGCCAGGTGGGGAGCCACCTGGCGGGAGATCGCACGGCGCTCGAAGTGGTTCTCCGCCACCAGCTTCACCGCGCCGGTCTGCAGGTAGCGCAGGCCGCCGTGGAGGAGCTTGGAGGAGGCGGAGGACGTGGCGCCGGCGAAGTCACCGGCGTCGACCAGAGCCACCCGCAGCCCGGACTGCGCGGCGTGCCAGGCGGTGGAGATGCCCAGGATGCCGCCGCCGATGACGAGAAGGTCGTACGTTGCCTTGGAGAGCTGCTCCCGGGTCTCGGCGCGGCTCGGGGCGGAGCCGGAGGCCGGGTGCGTACCGAGGGCAGGCACGGACTGCAGGGTGGTCTGGGTACTCATGCGGGTCTTACTCCTCGCCAGTGTTTCCATCGTCGAGCCAGCCCATGGACCGCTCCACGGCCTTGAGCCAGCTCTTGTACTCGCGGTCGCGGGTTTCCGCGGCCATGTTGGGGGTCCACTCCGCGGCCCTGCGCCAGTTGGCGCGCAGGTCCTCGGTGTTGGACCAGAAGCCGACGGCGAGACCGGCGGCGTAGGCGGCGCCGAGGCAGGTGGTCTCGGCGACCATCGGGCGCACCACGGGTGCGTCCAGGACGTCGGCGAGGGTCTGCATCAGCAGGTTGTTGGAGGTCATGCCGCCGTCGACCTTGAGGGCCGCGAGCTCGACGCCGGAGTCCTTCGTCATGGCGTCGCTGATCTCACGGGTCTGCCAGGCGGTGGCCTCGAGAACGGCGCGCGCGATGTGCGCCTTGGTGACGTAGCGGGTCAGGCCGGCGATCACACCGCGGGCGTCGGGGCGCCAGTACGGGGCGAACAGACCGGAGAAGGCCGGCACGAAGTACGCGCCGCCGTTGTCCTCGACCGACGACGCGAGCGTCTCGATCTCGGCAGCCGACTTGATCAGGCCCATCTGGTCGCGCATCCACTGCACCAGCGAACCGGTGACGGCGATCGAGCCCTCCAGGGCGTAGACCGGGTCCTGGTCGCCGATCCGGTAGCCCACGGTGGTCAGCAGCCCGCTGTACGAGTTGATGATCTTGTCACCGGTGTTCATCAGCATGAACGTGCCGGTGCCGTACGTGGACTTGGCCTCACCCTCGGAGAAACAGGTCTGGCCGAACAGGGCCGCCTGCTGGTCGCCGAGCGCGGAGGCGACCGGGATGCCGCCGAGCAGGTCGCCCAGCTTGCCGCCCGTGACCTCGCCGTACACCTCGGCGGAGGAGCGGATCTCCGGGAGCATCGACAGCGGGACGCCGATCGACTCGGCGATCTTCGGGTCCCACTCCAGCGTGTGCAGGTTCATCAGCATGGTGCGGGAGGCGTTGGTCACGTCGGTGACGTGCCTGCCGCCGTTGACGCCGCCGGTCAGGTTCCAGATGACCCAGCTGTCCATCGTGCCGAAGAGGATGTCGCCGGCCTCGGCGCGCTCGCGCAGACCCTCGACGTTGTCCAGCAGCCAGCGGGCCTTCGGACCGGCGAAGTAGGAGGCCAGCGGCAGGCCGGTCTCGCGGCGGAAGCGGTCCTGCCCGACGTTGCGGCCGAGCTCCTTGCAGAGGGCGTCGGTGCGGGTGTCCTGCCAGACGAGGGCGTTGTGGACGGGCTCACCGGTGTTCTTGTCCCACAGCAGCGTGGTCTCACGCTGGTTGGTGATGCCGATGGCCTTGATGTCGTCGCGGGTGATGCCGGCCTTCTCGATGGCTCCGGCGACGACCTCCTCGACGTTGGTCCAGATCTCGGTGGCGTTGTGCTCCACCCAGCCCGGCTTCGGGAAGATCTGCTCGTGCTCCTTCTGGTCGACGGAGACGATGCGGCCGTCCCGGTCGAAGACGATGCAGCGGCTCGACGTCGTGCCCTGGTCGATCGCGGCGATGAAGGGGCCGGCGGTGTGTGCGTCGGTCACGGTGTGCTCCAGGAGGTCTCGGGTGGCGTGCTCGGGCCGCCGTCGGCGGTGATGGGCCGGGGGCTCACTTGAAGGCGATGTTGTACAGGCCGCCCGCGACGGCGCCGCCGATCAGCGGTCCGACCACGGGGATCCAGGCGTAGCCCCAGTCGGACCCGCCCTTGTTCGGCAGCGGCAGCAGGGCGTGCACGATACGGGGGCCGAGGTCACGGACCGGGTTGATCGCGTAGCCGGTCGGACCGCCGAGCGAGAGGCCGATGCCGACGACCACGAGCGAGGTCACCAGGACGCCGAGGACGCCCAGTCCGTTGCCGCCGTCGTTCAGGCCCTGGGTCAGGATCGCGAGGACCAGGACGACGGTGGCGATGATCTCGGTGACGACGTTCTGCGCCACGTTCCGGATCTCGGGGCCGGTGGAGAAGATGCCCAGGACCGGACCGGCCTTGGGCGCCGCCTTCTGGTCGACCAGGGCTTCCTCGGCCGGCTGGGCCGCGAGGATCTCCGGGTCCGTGAGGTGGGCCTGGAACTGCCCGTAGTACGTGATCCACACCAGTACGGCGCCGATCATGGCGCCGAGGAGCTGGGAGCCGAGGTAGAGCGGAACATCGCTCCACTCGGTGCCGCCCTCGATGGCGAGGCCGATCGTGACCGCGGGGTTGAGATGAGCGCCGGAGACGCCGCCCGCGAGGTAGGCGGCCGTCAGGACCGCGAAACCCCACCCGAAGGTGATCGCGAGCCAGCCGGCGTTGAGAGCCTTCGAGCGCTTCAGCGTGACGGCGGCGCACACGCCACCGCCGAGCAGTATGAGTACGGCGGTACCGATGGTCTCGCCGATGAAGATGTCGGAGCTGGACACCCGCGACTCCTTTGTCCTTCGTCCAGGGGAAGCCGAACCCCGGGTCCCGCCGGTGGTTCGTGCTCTCGGGGAGTGAGAGCGATTCGGCCCTTGGCACTGTCACACCCTAACGCTTATTGCCGGTAGGTGTTCGACAATGCCGACCGATGGACGGGAGTCTCGCTCCGCCGTCAGCGGATCGTCAAGGGTTCTGTTATCGAAAACACGATCGTTATTGATCGCTGCGGGCTATCGGTCCCGCCGAGCCCCTGAGCAGGCCGCCGACGTGCGCCGACAGGGCTCCCAGGGGCGGCACGACGAAGGCCGGGACGCCCCTGGCGTCCCGGCCCCGCGTACGCGTCCTCAGAACCGCCCGGCACCCAGATCGCGCGACACCGCGCGGGCGCAGTCGCGCACCGCGGCGATCAGTTCGGGACGCAGCTCCCCGTCCTTGCAGATCCGCTCGACGGCCCCGGTGATGCCCACGGCCCCGACCGGCATCCGGCGCCGGTTGTGGATCGGCGCGGCCACCGAGGCGACACCGGTCCAGGTCTCCTCGACGTCGTCCGCGTACCCCCGCGCGCGCGTCAGGTCGAGGACACCCTCGAACTCGTCCATCTCGCTTATGGTCCGGGCCGTGAACGTCTTGCGCTCGGCCTCCAGGACCTCGCTGTGCGCCACCGGGTCGTACGCCGTGAGGACCTTGCCCAGGGCCGTGGAGTGCAGCGGCTGCATGGCGCCCACCTCCAGCACCTGACGGCTGTCGTCCGGCCGGAACACGTGGTGCACGATCAGGACGCCCTGCTGGTGGAGCACCCCGAGATAGACGCTCTCGCCGCTGGAACGGGCCAGGTCGTCCGTCCACACCAGGGCGCGCGCCCGCAGTTCGTGCACGTCGAGATAGGTGGTGCCCAGCCGGAGCAGCTCGGCGCCCAGCTGGTACCGCCCGGACGCGGTGTCCTGCTCGACGAAGCCCTCGTGCTGGAGGGTCCGCAATATGCCGTGGGCCGTACCCTTGGCGAGGCCCAGCGAGGAGGCGATGTCCGACAGGCCGAGCCGCCGCTCACCGCCCGCGAGCAGGCGCAGCATCGCGGCCGCCCGCTCGAGCGACTGGATGTTCCGTGCCATCGCCGTGCTGCCCTCCGTCCCCTTCGGCCGTCGACGAGCCTCTACGCTGCCGCCGTTCGGCAATGTCGAACACTACCGGTCCTTGCCGACCTCCCGCCAATACGCGGCCCACATCCGTCCCCTTCCCTTGTCCGGCGCCACCCGGTCGAGTTCGGCGCGCGCGGCCCGCCCGGAGCGTCCCGGACCGCACCGCCGTCGTACTCGTACGCACGGGGTCCTTTCCGCACGCCACGCCGGTCCGCCCCGTGGACGTCCCGTCCGAACCGTGGCGCTCCGGGCTACCCTGACGGCGTGCGCCTTCCATGGGAAGCGCAAAGCCGACAGCCGTCGCACTCCAGGGAGCACCTTCATGGCCTCGTCGCCGAACCCGCCGTCCCCCTCGTCCGCAGCGGCGGAGAGCCGGACCCGAACCGACGCCCTCCGCCGAGCGCTCGCCACCCGGGTGGTGGTGGCCGACGGCGCGATGGGCACGATGCTCCAGGCACAGGAACCGACGCTCGAGGACTTCGAGAACCTCGAAGGCTGCAACGAGATCCTGAACATCACCCGGCCCGACATCGTCCGCTCCGTCCACGACGCTTACTTCGCCGTCGGCGTCGACTGTGTCGAGACGAACACCTTCGGCGCCAACCACTCCGCGCTCGGCGAGTACGACATCCCGGAGCGCGTCTTCGAGCTGTCCGAGGCCGGTGCCCGTATCGCCCGCGAGGCCGCCGACGAGTTCACCGCGTCGAGCGGACAGCAGCGCTGGGTGCTCGGCTCCATGGGCCCCGGCACCAAGCTGCCGACCCTCGGCCACGCCCCGTACACCCTCCTGCGCGACGCCTACCAGCGGAACGCCGAGGGCATGATCGCCGGCGGCGCGGACGCCCTGCTCGTGGAGACCACCCAGGACCTGCTCCAGACGAAGGCCGCGGTCCTCGGCGCCCGCCGCGCGCTGGACGCCACCGGACTTGACCTGCCCGTCATCGTCTCGGTCACCGTCGAGACCACCGGCACCATGCTGCTCGGTTCGGAGATCGGCGCCGCGCTCACCGCCCTCGAACCGCTCGGCGTCGACATGATCGGCCTGAACTGCGCCACCGGGCCCGCCGAGATGAGCGAGCACCTGCGCTACCTGGCCCGCCACTCGCGCATCCCGCTGTCCTGCATGCCGAACGCAGGCCTGCCCGTCCTCGGCAAGGAGGGTGCGCACTACCCGCTGACGGCGCCCGAACTGGCCGACGCCCAGGAAACCTTCGTACGCGAGTACGGCCTCTCCCTGGTCGGCGGCTGCTGCGGCACCACCCCGGAGCACCTGCGCCAGGTCGTCGAGCGGGTCCGCGAGCTGTCGCCGGCCCCCCGGGACCCGCACCCCGAGCCCGGCGCGGCCTCCCTCTACCAGACCGTGCCGTTCCGTCAGGACACCGCCTACATGGCGATCGGCGAACGCACCAACGCCAACGGTTCCAAGAAGTTCCGCGAGGCCATGCTGGAGGGCCGCTGGGACGACTGCGTGGAGATGGCCCGCGACCAGATCCGCGAGGGCGCCCACATGCTCGACCTCTGCGTCGACTACGTGGGCCGCGACGGCGTCGCCGACATGGAGGAACTCGCCGGCCGCTTCGCCACCGCCTCCACCCTGCCGATCGTCCTCGACTCCACCGAGGTCGAGGTGCTGCGCGCCGGACTGGAGAAGCTGGGCGGCCGCGCCGTCATCAACTCGGTCAACTACGAGGACGGCGACGGCCCCGAGTCCCGCTTCGCGAAGGTCACGAGGCTCGCCCAGGAGCACGGCGCCGCGCTGATCGCGCTGACCATCGACGAGGAGGGCCAGGCCCGCACCGTCGAGACCAAGGTCGCCATCGCCGAGCGGCTGATCGAGGACCTCACGGCCAACTGGGGCATCCACGAGTCGGACATCCTCATCGACTGTCTGACCTTCACGATCTGCACCGGCCAGGAGGAGTCCCGCAAGGACGGCGTCGCCACGATCGAGGCGATCCGCGAACTCAAGCGCCGCCACCCCGACGTACAGACCACACTCGGCCTGTCGAACATCTCCTTCGGCCTCAACCCGGCCGCGCGCGTCCTGCTCAACTCGGTCTTCCTCGACGAGTGCGTCAAGGCGGGCCTCGACTCGGCGATCGTCCACGCCAGCAAGATCCTGCCGATCGCCCGCTTCGACGAGGAGCAGGTCAGCACCGCCCTCGACCTGATCCACGACCGGCGCCGCGAGGGCTACGACCCGCTCCAGAAGCTGATGGCCCTGTTCGAGGGAGCCACCACCAAGTCCCTCAAGGCCGGCCGGGCCGAGGAACTGGCCGCCCTGCCCCTGGACGAGCGGCTCAAGCGCCGCATCATCGACGGCGAGAAGAACGGCCTGGAGAAGGACCTGGACGACGCGCTCCGGGAGCGCCCGGCCCTCGACATCGTCAACGAGACGCTCCTCGACGGCATGAAGGTCGTCGGCGAACTCTTCGGCTCCGGCCAGATGCAGCTGCCGTTCGTCCTCCAGTCGGCGGAGGTCATGAAGACCGCGGTGGCCCACCTCGAGCCGCACATGGAGAAGACCGACGACGAGGGCAAGGGCACCATCGTCCTCGCCACCGTCCGCGGCGACGTGCACGACATCGGCAAGAACCTCGTCGACATCATCCTGTCCAACAACGGCTACACGGTCGTCAACCTGGGCATCAAGCAACCCGTCTCCGCGATCCTGGAGGCCGCCCAGGAGCACCGCGCCGACGTCATCGGCATGTCCGGTCTCCTGGTCAAGTCCACCGTGATCATGAAGGAGAACCTGGAGGAGCTGAACCAGCGCAGGCTGGCCGCCGACTACCCCGTCATCCTCGGCGGCGCCGCCCTGACCCGGGCGTACGTCGAGCAGGACCTGCACGAGATCTACGAGGGCGAAGTCCGCTACGCCCGCGACGCGTTCGAGGGCCTGCGCCTGATGGACGCGCTGATCGCCGTCAAGCGCGGTGTGCCGGGGGCCTCGCTGCCCGAGCTGAAGCAGCGCCGGGTACGGCCGGCGGCCGCCGTCGTGACCGAGGAACGGCCGGAGGAGGGGCACGTCCGCTCCGACGTCGCCGTCGACAACCCCGTGCCCGAGCCGCCGTTCTGGGGCTCGCGCGTCATCAAGGGCATCCAGCTCAAGGAGTACGCCTCCTGGCTCGACGAAGGCGCCCTGTTCAAGGGCCAGTGGGGCCTCAAGCAGGCACGCACGGGCGACGGCCCCACGTACGAGGAACTCGTGGAGAGCGAGGGCAGGCCCCGGCTGCGCGGCCTGCTGGACCAGCTCCAGACCGGCAACCTGCTGGAAGCGGCCGTGGTCTACGGCTACTTCCCCTGCGTGTCCAAGGACGACGACCTGATCCTCCTCGACGAGCGGGGCAACGAGCGCACCCGCTTCACCTTCCCGCGCCAGCGCCGCGGCCGGCGCCTCTGCCTCGCGGACTACTTCCGGCCCGAGGAGTCGGGCGAGACGGACGTCGTCGGCCTCCAGGTCGTCACCGTCGGATCCCGGATCGGCGAGGAGACCGCCAAGCTCTTCGAAGCCAACTCCTACCGCGACTACCTCGAACTGCACGGCCTGTCGGTGCAGTTGGCGGAGGCGCTGGCCGAGTACTGGCACGCACGCGTGCGGGCCGAACTCGGCTTCGGGGGAGAGGACCCCGCCGCCGTCGAGGACATGTTCGACCTGAAGTACCGCGGCGCCCGCTTCTCCCTCGGTTACGGCGCCTGCCCGGACCTGGAGGACCGCGCCAAGATCGCCCGGCTGCTCGAACCGGAGCGCATCGGCGTCCACCTCTCCGAGGAGTTCCAGCTCCACCCGGAGCAGTCCACGGACGCGATCGTCATCCACCACCCCGAGGCGAGATACTTCAACGCACGCTGAGTCGTCCCGAGCACGCCCGGGCGTGTTGAGCCCGCCCCGGCGAGGGCGGGCTCAGGCGTGACGCGAGGCGGGCCCGGGCGACCGCCGAGGCGTCCCCGGGCGTCCCCAAAGGCATGTGCGGGCGTCCCCCGAGGCATTCCGGCCGGACACGTCGTACACTGGTCGGTCCACTGCAGGCCGGCTGCCCCTTGATCGAAAAGGGCAGCCGGCCTGATCGTCCCTCAAGGAGGTGCGCCCGGATGACCAGTACGGTCCCCGCGCTCGGTACCCGTACGGCCGAGGGCTCAGCCCTGCAGGCCGTACTCCTCGACATGGACGGCACCCTGGTGGACACCGAGGGCTTCTGGTGGGACGTCGAGGTCGAGGTCTTCGCCTCCCTCGGCCACGTCCTCGACGACTCCTGGCGCCATGTCGTGGTGGGCGGCCCCATGACCCGCAGCGCCGGCTTCCTCATCGAGGCGACCGGCGCCGACATCACCCTGACCGAGCTGAGCGTGCTGCTCAACGACGGGTTCGAGGACCGCATCGGCCGCACGCTCCCGCTGATGCCGGGGGCCGCCCGGCTGCTCGCGGAACTCGCCGCGCACGAGATCCCCACCGCACTGGTCTCCGCCTCGCACCGGCGCATCATCGACCGCGTCCTGGCCTCCGTCGGCCCGCAGTACTTCGCGCTGACCGTCGCGGGCGACGAGGTCGAGCGGACCAAGCCGTTCCCCGACCCGTATCTGCTGGCGGCTGCGGGGCTCGGCGCCGACCCGGCCCGGTGCGCGGTCATCGAGGACACCGCGACCGGCGTCGCGGCCGCCGAGTCGGCCGGCTGCCACGTGGTCGCCGTGCCGTCCGTGTCGCCCATCGCGCCCGCCCCGCGTCGCACCGTCGTGTCCTCTCTCGAAGAGGTGGATCTGCGATTTCTGCGGGGCCTCATGACGGCGGAAATGAGCTAGAACTTCACTCAGCGTGTGGGACCGAATGCGCGGAATTCGCCCGGGCGACGGCCCCGGCAATTGACGACCAAGCCGGATGGCCGAATTCCGGTACCTGTCAGCCGAGTTGACACTGTGACGTTCCTCACGCATTTAGGGGTCGACAGCGCGGCTGCGTTGTGCTGAATCCCCCTTTTCGGGGGTACTGGGTGTGCCCTTGTGTCCTGATTGGTGGAACCGTGCGCGGTTCCTTCCGCTGTCGGGTTTTCGGTGCGTCCGCGCCCGGTTTCGCAGCGTGATGGGAGGGTGGCTCCCGTCCCTGTGAGCCGCCGCGCAGGCGCGGACTAATCTCGTCGCGAGAACCTCGCCACAACTCCCCGTGATCCGCAGCACCACCCCTGCATGCCGGGTACACGGACTCGACAGCTCTGGAGAAACTCGAGCATGAACCGCAAGACTTTGGTGCTGCCGGCGATCGTCGGCCTGCTCGGCCCCGTACTCGCCGGCTGCGGTGGGTCCGACAGCGGCAGCAAGGACGGCGACGCGATCGTCGTCGGCACCACGGACCGGTTCACCGTCTCGAGCGACGCTCCCGCGCCGCTCGACCCGGCGTACGCGTACGACGTCGGCACCTGGAACATCCTTCGCCAGACCGTGCAGACCCTCATGGCGCAGCCGCGTGGCGACGGCGATCCGCAGCCCGAGGCGGCCGAGCAGTGCGGCTTCACCGACTCCGGCAACGAACGGTACGTCTGCACCCTGCGCAAGGACCTCCAGTTCTCCAACGGTGACCCCATCACCGCGAAGGACGTGCAGTTCTCCATCAACCGCGCGCTCTCCCTGAAGGCCGACAGCGAGGTGTACGCGCTGCTGTCCACCATCGACACCGTCGAGACCCAGGGAGACCGGGAGGTCGTCTTCCACCTGAAGACGGCCGACGCCACCTTCCCGTTCAAGCTGTCGACGCCCGTCGCCGGCATCGTCAACCCCGACGACTACGAGAAGGGCAAGCTGCGCGACGGGTTCCAGGTCGACGGATCCGGTCCGTACACCCTGGAGTCCGAGGTCAAGGACAACGAGCTCGTCAAGGCCGTCTTCACCAAGAACCCCCACTACAAGGGGCTGTTGAAGCCGAAGAACGACAAGGTCGAGCTGCGCTCCTTCACGAGCGCCGACGCCATGGGCGCCGCGCTCGACAAGGGCGACATCGACCTCATGACCCGCCAGATGACGCCGAAGCAGATCCAGCAGCTGTCCAAGAAGTCCGGCGACGTCGATTTGGTCGAGATGCCCGGTCTGGAGATCCGCTACCTCGGCTTCAACACCACCGCCTCGACGGTCAAGTCCAAGGCCGTCCGGCAGGCCATGGCCCAGCTCGTCAACCGCGGCGAGCTCATCTCCAAGGTGTACGGCACCCAGGCCCAGCCCCTCTTCTCGATGGTCCCCGCCACCATCACGGGCCACAGCAACTCGTTCTTCAACGAGTACGGCGACCCGAGCGCCGCGAAGGCCAAGGGGCTCCTGACCAAGGCCGGCATCTCCACCCCGGTGAAGCTCACCCTGCACTACACGACGGACCACTACGGCACGGCCACCAAGGCCGAGTTCGAGGTACTCAGGACGCAGCTCAACAGCAGCGGCCTGTTCGACGTCGACATCAAGGGCGAGGGCTGGGACAAGTTCCGCCCCGCCGAGATGGCCGGCAAGTACGACGTCTACGGCATGGGCTGGTTCCCCGACTTCCCGGACGCCGACAACTACCTGGCGCCGTTCCTCGACAAGAACAACACCCTCCGCTCGCCCTACGCGAACGGCGAGATCCGCAACACGCTGATCCCGGAGTCGCGTCGCGAGGCCGACCGGCTCAGCGCGTCGAAGAGCATCTCGGAGATCCAGGACATCGTGGCCTCGGACGTACCGCTGCTGCCGCTGTGGCAGGGCAAGCAGTACATCGCCGCCCGCGACGACATCACGGGCGCCGAGTGGGCCATCAACTCCTCCTCGACCCTCCAGCTGTGGGAGCTCGGCCGCGGTCTCTGACCCGCCGACGGCCTCCCCGGCCCCGGGACCCTCGGCGGTCTTCCGGGCCGCACGTTCCAACGACAAGGCACTTGCAAGTGAATATGCGTAACCAGTGGCCGGTCCTGTCCGTCGTGACGGGGCTGGCCGCCGGCCTGCTCACCGGATGCGGCGCCGACACGGGCGGCTCCGGCACCGGCTCCTCCGTGGTCATGGGGATGTCCGACGACGTCCTCGCGACCGACCCCGCCGCCGGCTACGACCCCGGATCGTGGCTGCTGTTCAACAACGTCTTCCAGTCGCTGCTGAGCTTCCCCAAGGGCGGTACGGAGCCCGAGCCCGAGGCCGCCAAGGAGTGCACCTTCACGGACACCGGGACCAAGGTGTACCGCTGCACCCTGAACGACGGTCTGAAGTTCAGCAACGGCGACGCGCTCACCGCGAAGGACGTCAAGTTCTCCTTCGACCGCCTGCTGAAGATCAACGACGACACCGGCCCCGCGATCATGTTCCCCATGCTCGACGAGGTGACCACGCCGGACGCGAAGACCGTCGTCTTCCGGCTCAAGTACGCCGACGCCACCTTCCCGAGCAAGATCGCATCGGGTGCCGGCTCGATCGTGGACCACCGGCAGTACTCCGCCGACGGACTGCGCACGGACGGCGGGGCGGTCGGCTCGGGCCCGTACCGGCTGGACTCCTTCGACAAGGACCAGGCCGTCTTCTCCGTCAACGACAACTACCGGGGCGCCGCCGAGGTCCACAACTCCGGCGTGACCCTGAAGTTCTTCCACGGCGACCGCTCCGCCCTGAAGAACGCGCTGCTCGCCGACCGCGTCGACGTCGCCTACCGAGGCCTCGCCGCCAACGACATCGCGGACCTCGACAACGCCACCTCCACCGGCAAGGGCATCGAGGTCATCGAGGGCGCCAGCGCCGAGGTGCAGCACCTGGTCTTCAACATGGACGACCCGGTCGCCGGCAAGCTCGGCGTGCGCAAGGCCATCGCGTATCTGCTCGACCGCGAGGCCCTGGTCGGCGATGTCTACGAGCACACGGCGACACCGCTGTACTCGATCATCCCGGCCGGTGTCACCGGCCACGACACGGCGTTTTTCGACACCTACGGGGGCCGCCCCTCGAAGCCGAAGGCGCGGGCCGCACTCCAGGAGGAGGGCGTCACCGGCAAGGTGAAACTGACCCTCTGGTCGACCCCCTCGCGTTACGGCCCGGCCACCGACGACGAGTTCAGGGCGATCGCGCGGCAGCTCAACGCGAGCGGGCTGTTCGACGCCACCGTGCGGTCCGTCGGCTTCGGCCAGTACGAGAAGGACATCGCCGAGGGCAGGTACGGCGTGTACGTGAAGGGCTGGGTGCCCGACTACCCGGACCCGGACAACTTCACGGCTCCCTTCTTCGGCAAGGGCAACGTGCTGGGCAACAACTACACGAACAGCACGATCACGTCCCAGCTCATCCCGAGGACCGCCGCGGAGAGCGACCGCTCCTCGACCGACTCGGACTACGGCCGGGTCCAGAGCATCGTCGCCGACCAGCTCCCCGTCATCCCGGTCTGGCAGGCCAAGCAGTACGCGGTGGTACGGGACAACGTCTACGGCCTCGAGTACTGCCTCGACGCCTCGACCGTCTTCCGCTTCTGGGAGATCAGCAAGGACTGACCCCCGACGCACGCACGGGGCGCGCGTACGCGAGAGGGGCGCCTCCTTCCGGCCGGAAGGAGGCGCCCCTCTCGCATTCCACGACGGCCGCCCGGTGCGCGCGCGGGCTGGCTACTGGGCGCCGGGACGCACCAGCCCGCTCTCGTACGCGTACACCGCCGCCTGCACCCGGTCGCGCAGACCCAGCTTGGTGAGGACGTGCCCCACGTGCGTCTTGACGGTGGTCTCACTGACGAACAGGTCGGCCGCGATCTCCGCGTTCGACAGGCCGCGGGCCACCAGCTTCAACACCTCGACCTCCCGCTCCGTCAGCGTGTGCAGGGTGTTCGGGACCGGCTCGTCCCCGGACGGCAGATGGACCGCGTACTTGTCGAGCAGGCGGCGCGTGATGCTCGGCGCGAGCATCGCCTCGCCCGCCGCGACGACCCGGATCGCCTGCACCAGTTCGTCGGCCGGCGCGTCCTTCAGGAGGAAGCCGCTGGCGCCGGCGCGCAGCGCCTCCACCACGTACTCGTCGAGGTCGAAGGTGGTCAGGACCAGGACCTTCGCCGGACCGTCCCGGCCGGGGCCGCTGATCTGCCGGGTCGCCTCGACCCCGTCCATCCTCGGCATGCGGATGTCCATCAGAACCACATCGGGCTGCAGGGCACGTACCTGGTCGAGTGCCTGGAGGCCGTCTCCGGCCTCGCCGACGACCGCAAGATCCTGCTCCGCCTCCAGGATCATCCGGAAGCCGGTACGCAGCAGCGGCTGGTCGTCGACCAGTAGGACGCGGATGGCCACGTAAGTCTCCTTCGCTAGTCCGGCCCCATTCTGCCCTGCGCGCCAGAAGCGGACTCGGGCGCCCTGACGGGGAGCGGATACGGCGGGGGAGTACCACCGAACTCCGGGCACACCGCCCGGTGGTCGCACCAGCCGCAGAGCTTGGTGGGCCGCGGCCGCCAGTCACCCGTCTCGGTCGCCTCCCGGATCGCCTCCCACAGCGCGAGCAGCTTGCGCTCGACGCGCTCCAGGTCCGCGATCACCGGGTCGTACGTCAGCACGTCGCCGCTGCCGAGGTAGACGAGCTGGAGCCGGCGCGGGACGACCCGCTTCAGCCGCCAGACCACCAGGGCGTAGAACTTCATCTGGAACAGGGCGCCTTCGGCATACTCAGGCCGGGGGGCCTTGCCCGTCTTGTAGTCGACGATCCGCACCTCGCCCGTCGGCGCCACGTCGACGCGGTCGATGATGCCGCGCAATCTCAGCCCGGAGTCCAGACTCGCCTCGACGAACATCTCGCGCTCGGCGGGTTCGAGCCGGGTGGGGTCCTCCAGCGTGAACCAGCGCTCGACCAGCCGCTCCGCCTCGCCGAGCCAGCGCGCCAGGCGCTCGCCCTCGGGGTCGTCGGCGAACAGCTCAACGACCTCCGGCCTGGTCTCCCGCAGCCGGTCCCACTGACCGGGGATCAGCGACCTGGCGCGCGGCGCCGTGCGCTCCGCGGCCGGTGCGTCGAAGAGACGCTCCAGCACCGCGTGCACCAGCGTGCCGCGCGTGGCCGCCTCGCTGGGCTTCTCCGGCAGCTTGTCGATCACCCGGAACCGGTAGAGCAGCGGACACTGCATGAAGTCGCCCGCGCGTGAGGGCGACAGCGACGCGGGGGGCGCGGGCGCGGCCTTCACGACCGGTTCGGCGGGCGCCACCGGCTCGACGGCCTGGGCGGGCACGGCGTCCGCCACGACGGTCACCGGGGCCCCGGCGGTCGTGGCAACCTCCGACGGCGCGGCCGTACCTGTGCTGTCCGCCGGGGCCTGCGGGGGGCCGGCCGCGCCGGTCCGCGCGACGTCGCCGACGCCCGTTGCAGCCGCGTCCTCGGTGCTGGTGTCCATGACGACAGACCATACGGCGCGGCACCGACACTCACCCAGCCGCGGCCGGTGCGACGGCACGGAAAACGCGGGGGGTGCCGGGGCGGAACGCGCCGCGACGGCCGCATACCATCGACCGCAGACCCTCCCGCCCTGCATGATCGGGAGTGGGGGAGACGCTTCGAACGAGGGGACATCGTGGACGAAAGCGGCGGGAGCGGGCAGCCGCGGTCCGGCAACGACGAGGCGACCGGGGCTCACGCGGATCCGTCGGCACCCACGGCCGCCGGGACCGGGCGTCCGGCGGCGCGCCAGCACGACACACCCCAGGAAGCGACGCCCGCGGCCCCGGGCCACACCCGCGGGACGCCTCCCGGCGACGGCACCCCGGCGCCGACAGGCGGTGCTCCGGCCCCGGCCGGCACGCATGTGACGCTCCCGGGTGACAGCACCGCAACACCGGTCGACCACGGGACGGCTCCCCGCGCCGGGACGCCGGCCGAGGGTGCTTCGGCCGCGGACGCCCGAGGGAGAACCCACGGCGTCGGCGCCGTGACGCCGCACGCCCGCGAGACCACTCCGGCCGCCTCGGCGACCGGCGACCGAGGCACGGCCCACGGCGTCGGCGCCGCCGCGCCGGGCGACCACGAGAGGCCCGCGTCCGACACCCCCGCTGCTCCCGCCCGGCACGGGAGCGCTCCCGGCGACGGCCCTGTGGCCGCGGGCACCCACGAGGCCGCGCTCGGCGACGGTCCTGTGGGCACGGGCACCCACGAGGCGGCGCCCGGCGACCGCGTGACACCTTCCGGCGACGACCATCCGATGCCCGGCGACCATCCGACGCCCCGGCTTGGTGGCCCTGTGGGTCCGGGCCGGCACGGGAGCGCTCCCGGCGCCGGCCCTGGGGCCGCGGACACCCACGGGACGGCTCCCGACGCCGGCCACGTCGCCGCGGGCGCCCGCGGCGACGTGCCCGGCGACACCCCTGCGGGTGCGGGCCAGGACGATGGCGGGGCCGCACCCGGCATCAGTCCCGCCGCCCCGGCGCAGGCCGGTCACGCCGAGGCCGCCCCGGAACATCCCAGAACACCTGATGAGGCACCCTCCGGCCCCGCAGGCCGGCCCGGACCCCCCGCCGAAGCCACTCCGGCCGGCGCCGGTCCCGAAGGCCCCCGGCCCGGGCCCGACCGCGACCGCGGTGACAACCCGTCCGGCGGTCCGGCCCCGACGGATCCCCCGGGAGCCGGCGCGCAGGACACCGGCGGCCCGACGGGAGGCGGCCGGCGGACGCCCCCGTCCGGCAACCGCAAGGGCCGACCGCCCCGACGGGGCAAGGAGCCCGGCGGCGGGCTGCTCATGGGGCGCCCCTTCGGCGTCCCCGTCTACGTCGCCCCCAGCTGGTTCCTCGTGGCCGCGCTCATCACCTGGGTGTTCGGCGGCCAGCTCGACCGGGTGCTGCCCGAACTCGGCAACCTGCGCTACCTCGTGTCCCTCTTCTTCGCCGTCGCCTTCTACGCCTCCGTGCTGGTGCACGAGCTGGCCCACACCGTCGCCGCCCTGCGCTTCAAGCTGCCGGTGCGCCGGATCCAGCTCCAGTTCTTCGGCGGGGTGTCGGAGATCGAGAAGGAGTCCGAGACACCCGGCCGGGAGTTCGTGCTGGCCTTCGTCGGCCCACTGCTCTCCCTGATCCTCGCGGGCCTCTTCTACCTGGCCGTGCAGGCCGTCGAACCGGGCACCGTCCCCGGCGTACTGCTGGCCGGTCTCATGATCTCCAACCTGATCGTGGCCGTCTTCAACCTGCTGCCGGGGCTGCCCCTGGACGGCGGCCGGATGCTGCGGGCCGTCGTCTGGAAGATCACCGGCAGGCCGATGAGCGGCACGGTCGCCGCGGCCTGGGTCGGCCGCGCGCTCGCCGTGTCCGTACTGATCGGACTGCCCCTGCTCACCCAGTCCGGCGCGCTCGGCGACGCACCCGACGAGATCGGCGGCATGGACACCGTCATGGACGCCCTGCTCGCCGCGATCCTCGCCGCGATCATCTGGACCGGCGCGGGCAACAGCCTGCGCATGGCCCGCCTGCGGGAGCACCTGCCGGAGCTGCGCGCCCGCTCGCTCACCCGCCGCGCGGTCCCGGTGGAGACCGTCACGCCCCTCTCCGAGGCCCTGCGCCGCGCCAACGAGGCCGGGGCCCGCGCCCTGGTCGTCGTCGGCGCCGACGGCGAACCGCTCTCGCTGGTCCGCGAGGCGGCCATCGTCGGCGTACCGGAACACCGTCGCCCCTGGGTCGCGGTCGGCGGACTCGCCCAGGACCTCACCGACGGCATGCGGATCTCCGCCGAGCTCGCGGGGGAGGACCTCCTCGACGTGCTGCGGGCCACCCCCGCCACCGAGTACCTGGTGGTGGAGGACTCGGGCGAGATCTACGGCGTCCTCTCGGCGGCCGACGTCGAGCGCGCCTTCGTCAAGGCGATGGCCCGGCCCTCCTAGCGATCACCCCGGTCGGCCGCGGAGGCGTGCACGGCGGCTCTCGGCCCGCCCGCCGGACCCCGTGCGGGTGGTCCGCGGCCCCCGCCGGGACCGGTAGGCTGGTCACATGTCCGAACCGACCGGTGCCGCCCGCAGGCGCGGGCCCTTCAAGGTCGGGGACCAGGTTCAGCTGACCGACCCCAAGGGCCGCCACTACACGTTCACGCTCGAGGCCGGGAAGAATTTCCACACCCATAAGGGTTCCTTCCCCCACGACGAGCTGATCGGCGCTCCCGAGGGCAGCGTTGTCCGCACCACGGGGAACGTCGCCTATCTCGCGCTGCGCCCCCTGCTCCCCGACTACGTCCTGTCCATGCCCCGCGGCGCCGCCGTGGTCTACCCCAAGGACGCGGGGCAGATCCTGTCCTTCGCGGACATCTTCCCCGGCGCGCGCGTCGTGGAGGCGGGGGTGGGCTCCGGCTCGCTCAGCAGCTTCCTGCTGCGCGCCGTCGGCGACCAGGGCATGCTGCACTCCTACGAGCGCCGCGAGGACTTCGCCGAGATCGCCAAGCAGAACGTGGAGCGCTACTTCGGCGGCCCGCACCCCGCCTGGCAGCTCACCGTCGGCGACCTCCAGGACAACCTGAGCGACACGGACGTCGACCGGGTCATCCTCGACATGCTGGCCCCCTGGGAGTGCCTCGAGGCCGTCTCCAAGGCGCTCGTGCCCGGCGGCATCCTGTGCTGCTACGTCGCCACCACCACCCAGCTCGCACGCACCGTCGAGTCCATCCGCGAGATCGGCTGCTTCAACGAGCCGACCGCCTGGGAGTCGATGGTCCGCAACTGGCACATCGAGGGCCTGGCCGTCCGCCCGGACCACCGGATGATCGGCCACACCGGCTTCCTGCTCACCGCCCGCCGTCTCGCGGACGGCGTCGAGCCGCCCATGCGCCGCCGCCGCCCCGCCAAGGGCGCCTACGGCGAGGACTACGCGGGCCCCAACGCCGACGGCGGAGGCCGCTGACCCGGCGGGCACAAGCCCTCGACGTACCCAACGCACCACCGCTGTGGCCGAGTTCCCGGAGACGACCGGGAACTCGGCCACAGCGCTTTTCCGTTGACGAACCCCCACGAGTACCCACCCCGCGGTTCCACCGCACTGTGACGTGTGGCACCATGCAGGCCACCCCCACCGGTACAGCCCTCACAGGAGACGCTCCGAGTGCAGCAATCCGCCGTCCCGGAACTGGCACACACGCACACCAGCCCCGTCCACTGGGTCGCCACGGCCACCGCCCTCGCGGGAGTCGTCGCGCTGTCCTCGGTGCTGCAGCCCGACGCGGCGACAGCGGCCCAGGCGGCGGGCACCGACCCCAAGGCCGCCCCGGCCGCGACCGCGCCGCCCGACCCCGCGGCGGTCGCCTTCCCGGTCCAGTGCGGTTCCGCGAAGGTGCTGGTGCAGAAGAGGGCGGCCGGGGACCTCGACGGAGACGGCCGCCCGGAGACCGTTGCCGTCGTCCGCTGCGACGCGGGCTCCGGCACCCCGCCGAACGGGGTCTACGTGCTCACCCGGGGCGAGGGCGCGGACAAGCCGCGGATCGTGGCCACCCTGGTCGATCCCGAGGACCGCCTGAGCGTCTCGGACTTCGCGCTGCGCGACGGAGCCGTCACGGCGACCCTGCTCGGCTACTCCTCGGCCGCCGTACCGAGTTGCTGCCCGGACGTGGAGGAGCGAGCCAAGTGGCAGTGGAAGGACGGCGCTTTCGTCCGCTCGAAGCCGGCCGAGGCGCGGAGCGTGTGAGGCAAGCGGACCCGCGGTGACGCCCGGTGCCCGTCAGCTCACCCGGCGTCCGGCCCGTAGACCTCGACCCTGTCCGAAACGCGGCGCACGTGGATGCAGTCGCCCGGGCACTCCTTCGCGGAGTCGGTGACGTCCCGCAGAAGCGGCAGAGGTACGGGCGTTGCGGCGCCAGGCGCCTGGAGCAGTTCGTCGTCCGCGCTCTTCACGTAGGCCAGACCGTCGATGTCCAGCTCGAAGACCTCGGGCGCGTACTGGGCGCAGATGCCGTCGCCGGTACACAGATCCTGGTCGATCCAGACCTCGAGCGCCTCGCCGCCGACTCCTGCCTCCTGCTGCACGGTCATTTCTCCTGCCGTTTCCTGCGTCGAGCGATCCGATTCGCCGGCAAGTCGGGCCAGCTCTGACGGGTGTTGAACACTTCGACCCTACCTCCGTCCGCTTCCCAATCATGTTGGGTGGGTATTCCCCTGGCGTGAGGGAGAGCGCAAGGGTGAAGATCGGACACTCCTCGACAGTCTTTGTGATCTAGGGGTTTCAATCGACACCCACCCAGGTAGGGTCTGGAAGCGTCCAGCTCCCCTTGGAGGAGGTGAGGACCGTGGCAGCCCACGACGACGACATGAACCGCGGCATCCGCCCGGGAAGAGGGTCCGATGACCCCGCCGGGCAGGTTGCCTACCTTGAGCAGGAGATCGCCGTCCTGCGACGCAAGCTCGCCGACTCTCCGCGGCACACGAGGATTCTCGAGGAGCGGATCGTCGAGCTGCAGACCAACCTGGCCGGCGTGTCCGCACAGAACGAGCGGCTCGCCAATACGCTCCGTGAGGCCCGCGACCAGATCGTGGCCCTCAAGGAGGAGGTCGACCGGCTGGCCCAGCCGCCGGCCGGCTTCGGTGTCTTCCTCACGGCGAACGAGGACGGCACGGCGGACATCTTCACCGGGGGCCGCAAGCTCCGGGTGAACGTCAGCCCGAGCGTGGAGCTCGAAGAGCTCCGCCGCGGCCAGGAACTGATGCTCAACGAAGCGCTCAACGTGGTCGAGGCCATGGAGTACGAGAGCGTCGGCGACATCGTCACCCTCAAGGAGATCCTCGAGGACGGCGAGCGCGCCCTCGTGGTCGGGCACACCGACGAGGAACGGGTGGTACGGCTCGCCGAGCCCCTGCTGGACGTCACCATCCGCCCCGGCGACGCCCTCCTGCTCGAACCCAGGTCCGGCTACGTCTACGAGGTCGTGCCGAAGAGCGAGGTCGAGGAGCTCGTCCTCGAAGAGGTCCCGGACATCGGCTACGAGCAGATCGGCGGCCTGGGAAACCAGATCGAACTGATCCGCGACGCGGTCGAGCTCCCGTACCTCTACCCCGACCTCTTCAAGGAGCACGAACTGCGGCCCCCCAAGGGCGTCCTGCTGTACGGGCCCCCCGGATGCGGCAAGACGCTCATCGCCAAGGCGGTCGCCAACTCGCTCGCCAAGAAGGTCGCCGAGGTGACCGGACAGGCCACGGGCAAGAGCTTCTTCCTCAACATCAAGGGCCCCGAGCTCCTGAACAAGTACGTCGGCGAGACCGAGCGGCAGATCCGCCTGGTCTTCCAGCGTGCACGGGAGAAGGCCAGCGAGGGCACACCCGTCATCGTCTTCTTCGACGAGATGGAGTCCCTCTTCCGCACCCGCGGCTCCGGTGTCAGCTCGGACGTGGAGAACACCATCGTCCCCCAGCTGCTCGCCGAGATCGACGGTGTGGAAGGCCTGGAGAACGTGGTCGTGATCGGCGCCTCGAACCGCGAGGACATGATCGACCCCGCGATCCTGCGCCCCGGTCGGCTCGACGTGAAGATCAAGATCGAGCGTCCGGACGCCCAGGCCGCGAAGGACATCTTCGCGAAGTACCTCACCGCGCGCCTCCCGCTGCACTCCGACGACCTCGGGGAGCACGGCGGGGACCGGGAGGCCACGGTCCACGGCATGATCCAGACCGCGGTGGAACAGATGTACGCCGAATCCGAGGAGAACCGCTTCCTCGAGGTCACCTACGCCAACGGCGACAAGGAAGTCCTCTACTTCAAGGACTTCAATTCCGGCGCCATGATCGAGAACATCGTCGGCCGCGCGAAGAAGGCAGCCATCAAGGACTTCCTCGACGCGAACCAGAAGGGCCTCCGGGTCTCCCACCTCCTCCAGGCATGCGTGGACGAGTTCAAGGAGAACGAGGACCTGCCGAACACCACCAACCCGGACGACTGGGCCCGCATCTCCGGCAAGAAGGGCGAACGGATCGTCTACATCCGCACCCTCGTCACCGGAAAGCAGGGCGCGGACACCGGGCGCTCCATCGACACGGTGGCGAATACGGGTCAGTACCTGTAAAAGACAGGGCGGCTGCGGGTGCCCTTCACGGGTATCCGCAGCCGACTGCTTTTCAGGCCACGGCCACGGCCGGACCAAGGCAATGACGCAAATGATCTCCCCACCAGCGCAAAGGCGTTCTAGGCTCTTTCGTACCGCCGAGTCGCGTGATGCGGGGACGGGCACCGCGCACGCACCGGAGCACCAGCGGTACTTGAGCAGCGCCCCCGACCGGGGGCGCCGCCGGGCAAGGAGGGCCGCATGACCGTACGGCGAGTAATGGGCATTGAGACGGAGTACGGAATCTCCGTCCCCGGCCACCCCAACGCCAATGCCATGCTCACCTCATCCCAGATCGTCAACGCGTACGCGGCGGCGATGCACCGGGCGCGCCGCGCCCGGTGGGACTTCGAGGAGGAGAATCCGCTGCGGGACGCGCGAGGCTTCGACCTCGCCCGTGAGACCGCCGACTCCAGCCAGCTCACCGACGAGGACATCGGCCTGGCCAACGTCATCCTCACCAACGGCGCGCGTCTCTACGTCGACCACGCGCACCCGGAGTACAGCGCGCCCGAGGTCACCAACCCGTGGGACGCGGTCCTGTGGGACAAGGCCGGCGAGCGCATCATGGCCGAGGCGGCGGAGCGCGCGGCCCAGCTGCCGGGCGCCCAGCCGATCCACCTCTACAAGAACAACACCGACAACAAGGGCGCCTCCTACGGCACGCACGAGAACTACCTGATGAAGCGGGAGACCCCCTTCTCGGACATCGTGCGCCACCTCACGCCGTTCTTCGTCTCCCGGCAGGTGGTCACCGGCGCCGGACGCGTCGGCATCGGCCAGGACGGCCACGAGCACGGCTTCCAGCTCAGCCAGCGCGCCGACTACTTCGAGGTCGAGGTCGGCCTGGAGACCACCCTGAAGCGGCCGATCATCAACACGCGCGACGAGCCGCACGCGGACGCCGAGAAGTACCGCCGCCTGCACGTGATCATCGGCGACGCGAACCTGTCGGAGATCTCGACCTATCTCAAGCTGGGCACGACGGCCCTGGTGCTCTCCATGATCGAGGACGGCTTCATCGCCGTCGACCTGGCGGTCGACCAGCCCGTCCGCACGCTCCACCAGGTCTCCCACGACCCGACGCTCAAGCGCCTGGTCACGCTCCGCAGCGGCCGCACACTCACCGCGGTGCAGCTCCAGATGGAGTACTTCGAGCTGTCCCGCAAGTACGTGGAGGAGCGCTTCGGCGCCGACGCGGACGACCAGACCAAGGACGTCCTGGCGCGCTGGGAGGACACCCTGAACCGCCTGGAGAACGATCCGATGAGCCTCTCCCGGGAGCTCGACTGGGTCGCCAAGCGGGAGCTGATGGAGGGCTACCGGCGCCGGGACGACCTCGACTGGGACGCGGCACGGCTCCACCTGGTCGACCTCCAGTACGCCGACGTGCGGCCCGACAAGGGCCTGTACAACCGTCTCGCGGCCCGGGGCAGGATGAAGCGGCTCCTGGACGAGGCGGACGTCGAGCGGGCCCGTACCAAGCCGCCGGAGGACACCCGGGCGTACTTCCGCGGACGCTGCCTAGAGCAGTACGCGGACGACGTCGCCGCGGCCTCCTGGGACTCGGTGATCTTCGATCTCCCCGGCCGCGACTCGCTCCAGCGCGTCCCAACCCTGGAGCCGCTTCGCGGAACGCGTAATCACGTCAAGGAGCTCCTCGACCGCTGTCGTACGGCGGAAGACCTGGTCAGGGTCCTGTCGGGCCGCTGAGCGGGTCATGTGCCCCGCCGAGGCCGGGTGGCCGCGGCGGGGTGGAAAGAGGCGGTGGCCGGGAATCATCGAGGTGGCGCCCGGACGTTGCAGCAACTGCGGGGCCGATTTCGGACCCTGCTTGTAGGGTCTGATCAAGAACGTCGAACCGAGCGGGGTGAGGGTTATGGCGACCAAGGACACCGGCGGCGGACAGCAGAAGGCCACGCGTTCCACCGAGGAGGCCGAGGAGCAGACGCAGGAAGCGCAGGCCTCCGAGGACCTCAAGGAGCGCCAGGAGAAGCTGAGCGACGACGTCGACTCCGTACTGGACGAAATCGATGATGTCTTGGAGGAGAACGCCGAGGACTTCGTTCGGTCATTCGTTCAGAAGGGCGGCGAGTAGCCTTCGAATCGAAGGCTGCGGGGGTTCTGGACGTGATAAATGAAGAGTCCCTGAAGGGCTGCGTGCGGTGTGGTGAGGACAAGCCGCGCGCAGCCTTTGCTCGCAAGCGGTCCAACCTGGACGGTCTGCAACGCCACTGTCGAGACTGCGCGTCGGACTATCACCGGAAACGTCAGCAGAGCCTCGGGCGAAAAGTCCGTCCGCTGGCGGAGGTGCCCGAAGGGCACAAGCTCTGTCTCAAATGCGGTGAGGTCAAGCCGTGGAGCGAGTGGCACCGGAATGCCACGGCCTCAGACGGACTGTCGACGCGGTGCAAGGTGTGTCGAGCCGCCGAGAGGCGTGCGGGTCATCTGAAGCGCAACTACGGCCTCACCGAAGCCGAGCGTGACGCGCTGGTGGACTCTCAGCGGGGGCTCTGCGTGATCTGCTTGAAAGCTCCTGCCGTTCATGTGGATCACTGCCACAGGACGGGTAGTGTCCGTGGCGTACTGTGCTTCAACTGCAATTCGGCCATCGGCAAGTTGGGAGATGATCCCGACGCTGTTCGTCGGGCTGCCGCCTACTTGGAAGGATCCTCGTGGAAGCCAACACTCGTAGCACCGGGCGTCTACCAGCTGCCTTCCTGACGCCCGGGTCGTCGTCCTTCATGGACTTCCTGTCCGAGCATCAGCCGGCCATGCTCCCGGGCAACCGGCAGCTGCCGCCCACCCAGGGCGTGATCGAGGCACCGCACGGCACCACCATCGTCTCGGTCACGTTCCCCGGCGGTGTGGTCCTCGCCGGTGACCGGCGCGCCACGATGGGCAACGTGATCGCGCAGCGGGACATCGAGAAGGTCTTCCCGGCCGACGAGTACTCGGCGGTGGGCATCGCCGGCACGGCGGGTCTGGCCGTCGAGATGGTGAAGCTGTTCCAGCTGGAGCTGGAGCACTTCGAGAAGGTGGAGGGCGCCACGCTCTCCCTGGAGGGCAAGGCGAACCGTCTCTCCACGATGATCCGATCCAACCTCGGCATGGCGATGCAGGGCCTCGCCGTGGTCCCCCTCTTCGCGGGGTACGACGTGGACCGCGAGCGCGGCCGCATCTTCTCCTACGACGTCACCGGCGGCCGCTCCGAGGAGCACGGCTTCGCCGCCACCGGCTCCGGCTCGATCTTCGCGCGCGGCGCCATGAAGAAGCTCTACCGCGACGACCTGACCGAGGAGCAGGCCACGACGCTCGTCGTCCAGGCCCTGTACGACGCGGCCGACGACGACTCCGCGACAGGCGGTCCCGATGTCGCCCGCCGGATCTACCCGATCGTCACCGTGATCACCGAAGACGGATTCCGCAGGCTCACCGAGCCGGAGTCCTCCGAGATCGCCCGCGCGATCCTGGAGCGGCGCCTCGAGCAGCCCGACGGCCCGCGGGCCGCGCTGCTCTGACCCCGCCCGCTCTTGGCAAGGTGACCCTGTGACTTCGACAGAAAGGGACGGTTAACCGGTGTCGACGCCGTTCTATGTCTCTCCCCAGCAGGCGATGGCCGACCGGGCGGAGTACGCCCGCAAGGGCATCGCCCGTGGCCGCAGCCTGGTCGTGCTGCAGTACGCCGACGGCATCGTCTTCGTCGGCGAGAACCCGTCCCGCGCGCTGCACAAGTTCAGCGAGATCTACGACCGGATCGGCTTCGCCGCCGCCGGCAAGTACAACGAGTACGAGAATCTGCGGATCGGCGGTGTGCGCTACGCCGACCTCCGCGGATACACCTACGACCGGGACGACGTGACCGCCCGCGGTCTCGCCAACGTCTACGCCCAGACCCTGGGCACGATCTTCTCCTCCGCCGCCGAGAAGCCGTACGAGGTGGAGCTGGTGGTCGCCGAGGTCGGGGAGACCGCCGACGGCGACCAGATCTACCGGCTGCCGCACGACGGATCGATCGTCGACGAGCACGGTTCGGTCGCGGTCGGTGGCAACGCCGAGCAGATCAGCAGCTATCTGGACCAGCGTCACGAGGACGGCATGACGCTCGCCGAGGCGCTCAAGCTGGCCGTGCAGGCCCTGTCGCGCGAGCCGAACGGCGGTGAGCGGGAGATCCCCGTGGAGCGCCTGGAGGTCGCCGTCCTGGACCGTACGCGTCCGCAGCAGCGCAAGTTCAGGCGCATCACCGGGCGGCAGCTCGGCCGCCTGCTGGAGGCCGGTGGTGCGTCCACCGCCACGGAGGCCGAGGATCCCGACGACGAGGAGTGACCTCGCCTTCGCCCCGCTGTGTGCGTGCCCCGGCCCCTGTGGCCGGGGCACGCGGCGTTTCCGGGGTTCGGGTTCCGGCCGGAGTCGAGGTTGCGGCCTGTTCCCCGGTTCCGTTCGGGGGCGCGTGGTGGTCCCTGCCGTCGTCCCGATTCGCCGGGCCGCCCGGACTGCGCTGCTCAGACGGCGGAGGGGGACCCCGTCCCCGCGCGGTGACCGGTGGGCGGGGCCGTGGAGCCCCGTACGACCAGTTCGACGGGGATGTCGCCGGCCTCGGGCGTACGGCCTTCCAGGACCGCCAGGAGGGCCGCCATGCCGCGTTCGCCGAAGAGCTCGGCGTCCAGCCGGACGGTGGTCAGCTCCGGGTCGATGGCGGTGGCGAGCGCCAGGTCGTCGAGGCCGGTGACGGAGACGTCGTCAGGGACGCGCAGACCGAGCCGCCGCACCGCCTTGTAGGCGCCCGCGGCCAGCTTGTCGTCGTCGCAGACGATCGCGGTCGGCCGCGGGCCGGGGACGCCGAGGGCGGCCTCGGCGGCGGCCAGGGCTCCGTCGATGGAGATCGGGGCGGGCGCGGTCCGCAGCTGGGTGCCGGGGACGGCGGCGAGCCGCGTCGCGAGTTCCCGTGCCCGCACCTCGAACGTCCAGGAGGCGATGTCGGCCGCCAGGTGCAGGATGCGGCGGTGGCCGAGGGCCAGCAGGTGCTCCGCGATCTGCCGCACACCGTCCGCGATGTCGAGGTTGACGGTCGCCGCGCCCAGGCTGCCGGCGGGGTCGCTGTCCAGCATGACGAGGGGCAGCTGGTCGCCGCGGATGGCGGTGAGGGCGTCGGCGGCCATCGAGGAGGCGAGGACGCCGTCCAGCGCGGCGGGCGCGGAGCCGAAGGGGTCGCGGGCCGGGCCGATGCCCTCGGGGGAGGGGTACAGGACGACACCGAAGCCGTGCTCGGCGGCGACCCGGGCGGCGCCGGTGTAGACGCCGGCGAAGAACTCGGTGGTCAGGGCCGGCACCACGAGGAGCACGGTCCGGGTGCGGCCGAGGCGCAGATTGCGGGCGGCGAGGTTGGGGCGGTAGCCGAGTTCACGGGCGGCCTCCCTGACCCGGTCCGCCGTCGTCGCGGAGACCCGGCCCCGCCATTTGTCGCCGAGCACCAGGGAGACGGCGGCCTGGGACACCCCGGCGGCCTGGGCGACGTCCCGGCTCGTGGGGCGCGTGCTGCTCGGTGCCACCGTCGACCTGTCTCTCTGCTGGACTCGCGGACTGGGCACATGGTACGTATGAGCGAGGACGTTATACGTAAAACTTGGGGTGCGGGCAGCCTCGGCGCTCGGGAGAGAAGGCGACATGGCCGCGGGATACCTGGAGATCCTCAGGACAAGGCACGCCGCACGGCTCCTCACCGGCACCCTCGTGGGCCGGCTGCCGAACGCCACCGCCGCGATCGCGGTCGTGCTCTTCATCCGCGCGGAGGGCGGCACCTACAGCCTGGCCGGGGCACTGGCGGCCGTCTACGGCGTCTCCAACGCGGTGGGCCAGCCGCTCCTCGGCCGCCTCGTGGACCTCTGCGGGCAGCCGCGCGTCCAACTGCCCGCCGCCCTCGTCTCCGCTCTCGGCATGACCGCGTTCGCCTTCGCGGGCACCGACCCGCTGCCCCTCGCGTACGCCTCCATGGCCGTCGCCGGACTCTTCACGCCGCCCCTCGAGGGCGGCCTTCGCGCCCTGTGGCCCAGCGTCCTGCGCAAGGAGGAGCAGGTGCACACCGCGTACGCGATGGACGCCGTGGCGCAGGAAGTCATGTTCACCGTAGGGCCATTGCTCGTGACACTCTGCGTGTCGCTCTGGTCCGCCCGGGCCGCGCTCCTGGTCCTGAGCGTCATCGGGCTCCTCGGCGCCCTCTCCGTGGTGCTCTCGCCCCCCTCGCGCGCGTGGCGTTCGGCACCGCGCGAGGCGCACTGGCTGGGCGCGCTGCGCTCGCCGGGTCTGCTCGCCCTGCTGGGCGCGTTCCTGTTCATCGGCATGGCGCTCGGCTCCATCACGGTCGCCGCGGTGTCGTACGCCGACGACCACGGCGGTGACGCCGTGTACGGCTGGCTGATGGCGGCCCTCGGTCTCGGCGCCCTGGTCGGCGGCAGCGTGTACGGCGCCCGGCGGTGGGCGGGGGAGCCGGAGGGGCGACTGAGGTGGCTGGTCGCCCTTCTGGGGGTGTGTTACCTGCCGCTGATGCTGACGCCGGGCGCGGTGGCCATGACGGCGCTCACGGCCCTCTCCGGCGTGTTCCTCGCGCCGTGCATCGCCTGCGCTTTCATCCTGGTCGACCGGCACGCCCCGCGCGGCACGGTCACCGAGGCGTTCTCCTGGCTGGTGACGACGTTCACCGTCGGCGCGTCGGTCGGAACGGGTCTCGCGGGACCGGTCGTCCAGTGGGGCGGAGCCTTCTGGGGCTTCGCGGTGCCGGGTGCCGCCGGAGCCGTGTCCCTGCTGGTCCTGCTGGCCACCGGGCGGGTCCTGGCAGCTCCCGCCGCGGGCGAGGTCGTTGCGGTCTCATCGGAAAATGATCCAAACCGTGCCGTCGAACCCCGTTTCAGCGCAGGGGATCGGGCGTAATGTTCAGTCATGGACCGCCGCATTTTCGGGCTGGAGAACGAGTACGGCGTCACGTGTACGTTCAGGGGACAGCGCCGCCTGTCTCCCGACGAGGTGGCGCGGTACCTCTTCCGCCGTGTCGTGTCATGGGGCCGCAGCAGCAATGTCTTTCTGCGGAACGGTGCCCGCCTTTATCTCGACGTGGGATCACATCCGGAATACGCGACACCCGAATGTGACAACGTGACCGAGCTGGTCACCCACGACAAGGCCGGCGAGCGCATTCTCGAAGGACTCCTCGTCGACGCCGAACGCCGCCTGCACGAGGAAGGAATCGCGGGCGACGTCTATCTGTTCAAGAACAACACCGACTCGGCGGGCAACTCCTACGGGTGCCACGAGAACTACCTGGTGGCCAGGCACGGGGAGTTCTCCCGACTCGCGGACATTCTCATTCCGTTCCTCGTCACGCGACAGCTGCTGTGCGGCGCCGGCAAGGTGCTGCAGACACCGCGCGGTGCCGTGTACTGCGTCAGTCAGCGTGCCGAGCACATCTGGGAGGGCGTCAGCTCCGCGACGACCCGCTCCCGGCCCATCATCAACACCAGGGACGAGCCGCACGCGGACGCCGAGCGCTACCGCCGGCTGCACGTCATCGTCGGCGACTCGAACATGTCCGAGACCACCATGCTGCTCAAGGTGGGCGCCACCGACCTCGTGCTGCGCATGATCGAGGCAGGCACGGTGATGCGTGATCTGACCCTGGAGAACCCGATCCGGGCGATCCGCGAGGTCAGCCACGACATCACGGGCCGCCGCAAGGTGCGGCTGGCCAGCGGGCGCGAGGCCTCCGCCCTGGAGGTGCAGCGCGAGTACTTCGAGAAGGCCGTGGACTTCTGTGAGCGCCGCGGCATCCGCACGGGCACCGTCGAGCAGGTCCTGGAGCTCTGGGGCCGCACGCTCGACGCGATCGAGGCCGAGGACCTCGACCGGATCGGCACCGAGATCGACTGGGTGATGAAGTACCAGCTGATCGAGCGGTACCGGGCCAAGCACAACATGACGATGTCGAATCCGCGGGTCGCGCAGATAGACCTCGCCTACCACGACATCCACCGTCGCCGCGGTCTGTACTACCTGCTGGAGAAGAAGGGGCAAGCCGCCCGGATCTGCAACGACTTGAAGATCTTCGAAGGCAAGTCCGTGCCGCCGCAGACCACCCGCGCGAGGCTGCGCGGCGACTTCATCCGGCGGGCCCAGGAGCAGCGCCGCGACTTCACCGTCGACTGGGTGCATCTCAAGCTCAACGACCAGGCGCAGCGCACGGTGCTGTGCAAGGACCCGTTCCGTTCCGTCGACGACCGCGTGGAGAAGCTGATCGCCGGCATGTGAGCCGGCAGCGCACCGGTGGGCTACGCCCGATGCCCGGAGGCAGTGATGCCGCCGGGCATCGGGCGTTCGCCGTCCCGGACGGGGCGGGTGCACCCCGGCTGCCGTCCCCGGGCGGTCGGCGCGCGGGCGGGGTGTCCGGAGTGTCGCGCGGCCCGGGCACCCGCGTGTGTCGCGACAATCCGTGCACCGATGTGCGTACGCCGTAGAGTGGCGCCCATTGCCCCGCCTCCGATCCCCAGTTGGACTGATGAACTACAACGTGAAGCGTCGTGCCGTCGCGCTGCTGGCCGTACCCGCCCTGCTGTTCACCGCCGCGTGCGGATCGGACGGTGACGACGACGGCGGCTCCGCGGAAGGAGTCGCCGTGGTGAAGGGAGAGGTCGGGCAGAAGCCGAAGATCTCCGTCCCCAAGGGCGACCCGTCGGACAAGACGGTGATCAAAACCGTGTCCGAGGGCGATGGGAAGGTGATCAAGAAGTCGGACTTCGTCCGGCTGGACTGGACCGTCGAGAAGTGGGACGGCGCCAAGGAGCTCGGCGGCACCTGGGCCTCGGCGAGCAGCGGCAGCACGCCGCGCCAGCAGGCCGTGGAGCGCGTCGGCCAGCAGAGCCAGCAGCTGCCCGCCAAGGTGCTCGACGCCGTCAAGGGCAAGAAGCAGGGCAGTCGTGTCCTGGTGCAGGGCACCGCGGGCGACCTGATCGGTGAGAACCTGAACACGTCCTCCGGCATCGCCAAGAAGGACGTGCTCGTCTGGGTGGTCGACGCGGCCGGTGCCGCCACCGTCGACCCCAAGGCGGAGGTCAAGGGTGAGCAGGCCGCCCCGGCGCCCGGCATGCCGGTGGTGAAGGCCCCCTCGCAGAAGGCGGCGGTCATCACCATCCCGAAGAACACCAAGGCGCCCAAGGACCTCAAGGAGCAGGTGCTCATCAAGGGCACCGGCCCGAAGGTCAAGGCGGGCCAGGGCCTCATCGCCCAGTACACCGGTGTGAAGTGGGAGGACGGCAAGACGTTCGACTCCTCCTGGAACCACGGGGGCGCCACTGGCTTCCAGATCGGCACCGGCTCCGTGGTGCAGGGCTGGGACAAGGGCCTCGTCGGCAAGAACGTGGGCGACCGTGTCCTGCTGGTGATCCCGCCCTCGCTGGCCTACGGCTCGAACCCGCAGAGCGAGCTGGCCAAGAACACGCTGGTCTTCGTAGTGGATATCCTCGGAACGGTCTGACCGCGGTGTCAGTGACACCGTCCGGGACCATGCCGCGTAACAAGGAGCAATGAAGTGAGCATCGAGAAGCCCGAGATCGACTTCCCGGGCGGCGAGCCCCCGGCGGATCTCCAGATCAAGGACATCTGGGAGGGTGACGGCCCGGTCGCCAAGGCCGGTGACACGGTCAAGGTCCACTACGTGGGCGTGGCCTTCTCGACCGGCGAGGAGTTCGACGCCTCCTGGAACCGCGGCACCCCGCTGCAGTTCCAGCTCGGTGTCGGCCAGGTCATCTCCGGTTGGGACCAGGGCGTGCAGGGCATGAAGGTCGGCGGCCGTCGCCAGCTGATCATCCCGGCGCACCTCGCGTACGGCGACCGCGGTGCCGGCGGCCGGATCGCCCCGGGCGAGACGCTGATCTTCGTCTGCGACCTGGTCTCGGTCTGAGCCGTCAAAGGGACCGCACCCGATCCGGTCATGGCCGGAACCGGATCGTGGTCCGGTCTTCGTCTGTCGTGTGATCGAAATCCGACCGGACCCGATCACCTGGGCCCATGCCTGTCCGGCATGGGCCCTCGGCTTTTGCCGCGGCACTGCGGACCGGTACGGTCATCGGTCGGAAGCACCATAGGAAGGGCGTCGATGGCCATTGCCAAGGCCGAGCGGCTGATGAACCTCGCGCTGTGTCTGCTCGGGACGCGGCGGCCGCTCAGCAAGCGCGAGCTGCGCGAGTCCATCGAGGCCTACCTGGAGGCCGGGTCGGACGACTCCTTCAACCGGATGTTCGAGCGCGACAAGGACGATCTGCGCGAACTCGGCCTGGTCATCGAGACCGTGGAGAACCTCGACGGCGAGGTCGGCTATCTCGCCCGCCGCGACAGCAACCGCCTGCCGCCGATCACGCTCGACGCCGAGGAGGCCGCCGCCCTGGGCCTGCTCGCCAAGGTGTGGCAGCAGGCCCGCCTGGCCGGGGCGGCGAGCGGCGCCCTGCAGAAGCTGCGGGCCGCCGGGCTGCCCGAGGACGTCGACCCGTACGAGGTCCACGGCGCACTGGAGCCGCACATCCCCGTGCACGAGGCGGCCTTCGAACCGCTGATGCTGGCCTGCCGCGACCGCCGCCCGGTCACCTTCGACTACCGGAAGGCCACCGCCGCCCGGCCCGAACCCCGCACGGTCGAACCCTGGGCCCTGGAGTGCTGGCGCGGCCACTGGTACCTGGCCGGCTGGGACCGCGACCGCGGTGCCGAACGCGTCTTCAGGCTCTCGCGGATCACCGGCAAGGTCCGCAGCCGCTCCGGGAAGTTCACGGCCGAGGTGCCCGACGTCGTCACCGTGCGGGTGACGGTCGCGAGCTGGGCCGGGGAGAACGCCGACCGATCCGCCCGGATCCGGCTGCGCGCGGGTGCCGGCTACCCGCTGCGCGCCAAGGCCGCCTCCGTGCGGGAACTCGGCGACGGGTGGGACGAGTTGGAGATTCCGTACGGGCACGGTCTGGACGCCTGGCTCGTGGAGTTCGGGCCGGACGTGGTGGTCCTCGAGCCCGCCGAGCTGCGGGCCGAGGTAGTGGACCGGCTGCGCGCCGTGGCCAAGGGCTGAGGGGGACACGACAACGTGGCAGGCAAACCGGCCAGGCCGGCGAACGCCATCGACCAGACCCGGCGGATGCTGTCGCTGGTGACCTATCTGCGCGAGCGCCCCGGCGCGCGTGTCAGCGACGTCGCCCGCGCCTTCGGCATCAGCGAGGACGAGCTGATCTCCGACCTCGACGTGCTGCCGCTGTGCGGGACCAGCTTCCGCGGGGGCGACCTCCTCGACATCGACACCGACGGCGACCGCATCTGGTGGCACAACCCGGCCGCCCTCGGCGCCGAGGCCGCGGAGCCGCTGCGCCTGGCCGCCGACGAGGCCACCGCGCTGCTCGTGGCCGCCCGCGCGGTCGCCACGCTGCCCGGACTGCGCGAGGGCGACCGGCAGGCCCTGCTGCGGGCCACCGCCAAGGTCGAGGCCGCGGCGGGCGAGGCGGCGGGCGCCAGCTCCCGGCTCTCGGTCACCTTCGAGTCCGAGGGGGGTGTCTTCGCGGACGTCGACCGGGCCATCTCCGAGCGGCGCCGCCTGTGGATCCGCTACTACTCGCCCGCCCGCGACGAGCTCTCCGAGCGGGAGATCGACCCCATCCGCCTGGTCAGCGTCGGCCACACCTACGTCGAGGCCTGGTGCCGCCGCTCCGAGGCGCGCCGCACCTTCCGGCTGGACCGGGTCGCCGAGATCCGCATCCTGGACGAGCCGTCCGCGCCGCCCGAGATCGAGCTGAGGGACCTCTCCGAAGGCCTCGTGCAGCCCGCCGCCGAGGATCCCGAGGTGGTGATCGAGGTCGGCCCCGGCGGGCGATGGGTCGCCGAGTACTACCCCCACGACACCGCCGAGGAACTGCCCGACGGCGGACTGCGGATCACGCTGCGGGCCCCCGACCCGGCCTCGCTGCGCCGGCTCGCGCTGCGGCTCGGCGGAGACGGCCGGATCGTGTCGCCGCAGGATCTCGCGGACAGCGCCCGCCGGGCGGCCCGCGAGGCGCTCGCGGCGTACGACGCCCCCGAGCCGCACGGAGTGCTCGGCGCACCCCGGCCGGCCACCGGGCGGGCCGCGCCCCACGGAGTTCAGGACGAGCTGTACGACAGGCAGGAGCAGGGGCTTTGAGCACGTCGGCCATCTCTGGTGCACGTGACATGTCGGTGGCGTCGGCGTTCGCCGGGATGGCGAGGGTCGCCCCCGTGCTGTTCAGAGCCGCCTGCCCCGACTGCCGGGGCCGCTTCGAGCTCTCCGCCGCGGCGCTGCGGCTGGCCGTCGGCGCCAGCAGCCGCACCACGTTCTACTCCTTCACCTGCCCCGACTGCGGGGAGGCCGTGCGCAAGCCGGCCGGTGAGCGGATCGTCGAACTGCTCACCGGCGGCGGGGTGCGGACCCTGCGCCTGCACTCCGGGATCTGAGGGACAGGCGCTAGGGTCGACGACATGTTCTGGCCGATGTTCGCGATAGCTGTGGGTTTCCTGGGAATCGCCGTGCTCGGCGTGCTGGCTGTCCGTGTCTTCCTGGAGGCGCAGCGGCTGGGACGGCAGGTGGCCGATTCGGCGCAGCGCATCAACCGTGCCGCGGAGGACCTGGAGCGGGTCGCCGTGATCACCGCCCGCTCTGCGGACACCCTGTGAGTCACGGGTTCCCGGCCGTCCGAGGGCTTGCGGCCTGTCGAGGCGGCGGGGCAGCCGGGTACGCTGCTTGGTGTGGCCCGGATAACGAGGCGCGGGCCGCGAACTGGGAGTACGCACAGGGATTGCCTCGCGTTTACCCCTGAGCGTTACGATCGCTGTCAGCACGACGATCGGGCACCTGTCCGACCGATCGAACAGCTCCCAATCCAGCCGTCTCGGTGAGAAGGTAAAGACTTATGTTCGGAAGGCTCGGCGCCCCCGAGATCATTCTCATCCTCGTCGTCATCATCCTGCTGTTCGGCGCGAAGAAGCTTCCCGACATGGCGCGTTCGCTCGGCAAGTCCGCTCGCATCCTCAAGAGCGAGGCCAAGGCCATGAAGTCGGAGAGCCACGACCCGGCTCCCGCCGGCCCGCCGAACACCGACGAGCAGTCCCCCTCTCAGCGCACCATCCAGGCCGCGCCCGGCGACGTGACCAGCTCGCGCCCGGTGGCCGAGCCGACGGACACGACCAAGCGCTGACGCAGGGCCGGAGGCCTCCGGCCCGCCGCACGAGATGAGGACGTGGGTTGCTCAAGTCTGCCCGCAAGAAAGAGAGGGATCCCGAGGGTCGGATGCCCCTCGCGGAACACCTTCGTGAGCTCCGCAACCGGCTCGCGAAGGCGATGCTGGCCATCGTCGCCGTCACGGTCGTGGCCGCGTTCTTCTACTACGACATCATCAACTTCATCACGGAGCCGATTCTCAGCAAGGTCGGCTGCCACCAGACCTTCGAGGAACTGTCCAAGTCCTCCAAGGACCAGTGCGCGCAGCTGACGGTCAGCGGTCTGCTCATGCCGTTCACGCTGGCCCTGAAGGTCTCCCTGATGGCCGGTGTCGTCCTGGCGTCCCCGGTCTGGCTCTACCAGCTGTGGGCGTTCATCGCGCCCGGCCTGCACCGGCACGAGAAGAAGTACGCCTACGGGTTCGTGGGCCTCGGTGCGCCGCTCTTCCTCGGCGGCGCCTTCTTCGCCTACAAGGTGCTGCCCACCACGGCGAAGGTCCTGCTGGACTTCACGCCCGACGGGGCGGTCAACCTGCTGCCGCTGGACGACCTGCTCGACCTCGTGACGCGCATGGTGGTCGTCTTCGGCCTGTCCTTCGAGCTGCCGCTGCTGCTGATCTTCCTGAACCTGACGGGCATGATCACCGGTAAGCGCATGCTGGGCTGGTGGCGGGGGATGATCCTGGGCATCACGCTGTTCGCGGCCCTCGCGACGCCCAGCACGGACCCGCTGAGCATGCTGGCCCTCGCCGGCCCGATCTGGGTCCTGTACTTCTTCGCCGTGCTCTTCTCCCTCCTGAACGACCGGCGCAGGCGGCGGCGCGATGCCGAGGGCCCCGCCGACGACGAGGCTTCCGAGCTGGACCTCACCCCCGAGGACATCGGCGAGATCGAAGCCGTCCCGGCCGGACGGGCGCTGCCCGAGCAGGCGAGCACGGACCGGGTCAACGGTTATGACGACGTGACCTGACGAGGACCGGGACCTCGTAAGGTCGGGCCGTGACCAGCGAGATCACCCTCTTCGTCAACCCCACCGCGGGCCGCGGCCGGGGCGCCCACGCGGCGCAGCCGGCCGCTTCGGCGTTGCGGGCGGCGGGCTTCCTGGTGCGGACGGTCCTCGGCGCGGACGCCGGGGACGCCCTCGCACGCGCGCGTGCCGCCGTCGCGGAGGGCACCGGAGCCCTGGTGGCCGTCGGCGGCGACGGGATGGCGAGCCTCGCCCTGCAGGCCGTCGCCGGCACCCGTACGCCGCTCGGGCTGGTCGCCGTCGGCACCGGGAACGACTTCGCGCGGGCCCTCGGGCTCCCGGTGCGCGACCCCGCGGCAGCGGGGCGGCAGATCGCCGACGCCCTCAAGTCCGCCCGGCTGCGCGACGTCGACCTCGGGCGGGTGGGCGGCACCTGGTTCGGCACCGTCCTCGCCTCCGGCTTCGACTCCCGCGTCAACGACCGCGGCAACTGGATGCGGTGGCCCGCCGGCCGCTTCAAGTACGACCTGGCCATGCTCGCGGAACTGGCCTCCTTCAAGCCGTTCCCGTACCGGATCACGCTGGACGGCGGCGAGGTCCGGGAGGTCGAGGCGACGCTGGTGGCCGTAGGCAACGGCTCGTCGTACGGCGGCGGCATGAAGATCTGTGCCGACGCCGACCTCGGCGACGGGCTCTTCGACGTCACCGTCGTCGGGGACTGCAGCCGTACGACACTGCTCAAGGTGTTCCCGAAGGTGTACCGGGGCACGCACCTCGGCCATCCCAAGGTGACCGTCCACCGGGCCGCCCGGGTCGAGCTGGTGGCCGTCGGCATCACCGGGTACGCGGACGGCGAGCCGCTCGGGCCGCTGCCGCTGACCGCGGAATGCGTGCCCGCAGCGGTCCGCGTCGCCGCTCCCTGACCTGCTGAGCTGGGCGGATCCGGGTCTCGGACCAGCGGATCCGGATAATGATCGTCCTGTTGTCAGTGGCTGCCGGTAGGCTCGAAAGCACGATGACAGAGGACCTCTCACCGGCCGAGCGGTACGCGGCAGCACGGAAGCGCGCTGCCGAGCAGGCCACCGCGCTCGCCTCCTTCCGCGAGATGTACGACTTCGGCCTCGACCCCTTCCAGATCGAGGCCTGTCAGGCGCTCGAGGCGGGCAAGGGCGTTCTGGTGGCGGCGCCCACCGGCTCGGGCAAGACGATCGTCGGCGAGTTCGCCGTCCACCTCGCCCTCCAGCAGGGCAAGAAGTGCTTCTACACGACCCCCATCAAGGCGCTCTCCAACCAGAAGTACGCCGACCTGGCCCGCCGGTACGGCGCGGACAAGGTCGGCCTGCTCACGGGCGACAACAGCGTGAACTCCGACGCCCCGGTGGTCGTGATGACCACCGAGGTGCTGCGCAACATGCTCTACGCCGGCTCGCAGACCCTGCGCGGCCTCGGGTACGTGGTCATGGACGAGGTGCACTATCTCTCCGACCGCTTCCGGGGCGCCGTCTGGGAAGAAGTGATCATCCATCTCCCCGAGTCGGTGACCCTCGTGTCGCTCTCGGCGACCGTGTCGAACGCCGAGGAGTTCGGCGACTGGCTGGACACGGTGCGCGGCGACACCCAGGTGATCGTCTCCGAGCACCGGCCCGTGCCGCTCTTCCAGCACGTGCTCGCCGGACGGCGGATGTACCACCTCTTCGAGGAGGGCGAGGGCCACAGGAAGGCCGTCAACCCCGACCTCACCCGCCTGGCGCGGATGGAGGCGAGCCGTCCGTCCTACCAGGACCGCAGACGTGGTCGCGCCATGCGCGAGGCGGACCGGGAGCGCGAGCGGCGGCAGCGCTCGCGCGTGTGGACGCCCAGCCGGCCCGAGGTGATCGAGCGGCTCGACGCGGAAGGGCTGCTTCCCGCCATCACCTTCATCTTCAGCCGAGCGGCCTGCGAGGCCGCCGTCCAGCAGTGCCTGTACGCGGGCCTCAGGCTGAACGACGACGAGGCGCGGACGCGCGTCCGCGAACTCGTCGAGGAGCGCACCGCCTCCATCCCCACGGAGGACCTGCACGTCCTCGGCTACTACGAGTGGCTGGAGGGCCTTGAGCGCGGCATCGCGGCCCACCACGCGGGCATGCTGCCCACGTTCAAGGAGGTCGTCGAGGAGCTCTTCGTACGCGGCCTCGTCAAGGCCGTGTTCGCCACGGAGACCCTCGCGCTCGGCATCAACATGCCGGCCCGGTCGGTGGTGCTGGAGAAGCTCGTCAAGTGGAACGGCGAGCAGCACGCCGACATCACCCCCGGCGAGTACACGCAGCTGACCGGCCGCGCGGGCCGCCGCGGCATCGATGTCGAGGGCCACGCGGTCGTCCTGTGGCAGCGCGGAAGCAGCCCCGAGCACCTGGCGGGACTCGCGGGCACACGGACGTATCCGCTGCGCTCCAGTTTCAAGCCGTCGTACAACATGGCCGTGAACCTGGTGGAGCAGTTCGGCCGGCACCGCTCGCGCGAGCTGCTGGAGACGTCGTTCGCCCAGTTCCAGGCCGACAAGTCGGTCGTCGGCATCTCCCGGCAGGTGCAGCGCAACGAGGAGGGGCTTGAGGGCTACAAGCAGTCCATGACCTGCCACCTCGGGGACTTCGAGGAGTACGCGCGGCTGCGCCGTGAGCTCAAGGACCGTGAGACCGAGCTGGCCAAGCAGGGCGCGGCCCAGCGCCGGGCCGAGGCGGCCGTCGCCCTGGAGAAGCTCAAGCCCGGCGACGTGATCCACGTGCCGACGGGCAAGTACGCGGGTCTGGCGCTCGTGCTGGACCCGGGGCTGCCCGCCGGCCGGTCCAACGGCCACCGGGGCTTCGAGCACGTCGACGGCCCGCGCCCGCTGGTGCTCACCGCCGAGCGTCAGGTCAAGCGGCTGGCCTCGATGGACTTCCCGGTGCCCGTGGAGGCGCTGGAGCGGATGCGGATCCCCAAGTCGTTCAACGCGCGTTCGCCGCAGTCCCGCCGCGACCTCGCCTCCGCGCTGCGTACCAAGGCCGGGCACATCGTCCCGGACCGGTTGCACAAGAAGCGGTCCGCGGCGGCGGACGACCGTGAGATCGCCCGGCTGCGCACCGCCATCCGGGCCCACCCCTGCCACGGGTGCAGCGACCGCGAGGACCACGCCCGCTGGGCCGAGCGCTACCACCGGCTGCTGCGCGACACCTCGCAGCTGGAGCGCCGCATCGAGGGCCGGACGAACACGATCGCCCGCACCTTCGACCGCATCGTCGCGCTCCTGACCGAGCTGGACTACCTGCGCGGCGACGAGGTCACCGAGCACGGCAAGCGGCTCGCCCGGCTCTACGGCGAACTCGACCTGCTCGCCAGCGAGTGCCTGCGGGCCGGCGTCTGGGAAGGCCTCGGCCCGGCCGAACTGGCCGCGTGCGTCTCGGCGTTGGTGTACGAGTCCCGGGTCGGCGACGACGCCATGGCGCCGAAGGTGCCGTCCGGCAGGGCAAAGGACGCGCTCGGCGAGATGGTCCGCATCTGGGGCCGCCTCGACGCCCTGGAGGAGGACTTCCGGATCAGGCAGACCGAGGGGGTCGGCCAGCGCGAGCCGGACCTCGGTTTCGCCTGGGCCGCCTACCAGTGGGCGTCAGGAAAGGGCCTCGACGAGGTGCTGCGCGAGGCGGAGATGCCCGCGGGCGACTTCGTGCGCTGGTGCAAGCAGGTCATCGACGTGCTGGGCCAGATCTCGGCCGCCGCGCCGGTCTCCGGCCAGACCTCGACGGTCGCGAAGAACGCCCGCAAGGCGGTCGACGGGCTGCTGCGCGGCGTCGTGGCCTACTCCTCGGTGGGGTAGCGGGTCCCGTCCCTCCCGCTCGTGCGCCGTCCCCGGAAGGGGGCGGCGCACCTGCGTGTGCACGGCCTTCTTCCGGCGGAGCACGCGGCAGGGCGTGCGTGCACCGGCGGAGCGCTGCTCTCGTACCTCCGTACGCCGTCACGGACCGTGTGCGAACGAAGCCTGAGCGTGCAAATGGGGTCGAGAGTACTCCTGCCCCATGGGCGATTTCAGGGGCTTGCCGAACATGACACGGCGATGATCCGGTCGGACTAAGCTCGCCCGCAGCGCACCGAGTTGAGATGAATTCGTGCGCTTGTTCCCAAAAGTTGTCAAGGTCCAGAACGTCCCCCCACCCCAGCCGATTTGTCTCAGAGGGCATACATGGTGAGTGTTCAATCGCCTCCCGGTGGCCGCGAACTTCCCTACGCACGCGTGCTGTTGCTGCCGGCCATACTGATGGCCGCGGTGTCCGGGGCCGCCGTCGCCGTGGTGACGGAACCGGCCAGGACAGCCGTCGGCTGGTGCGGTGCCGTGGCCACGCTCCTGGTGATCGCGACCATGGCGGAGGCGGTACGCCGCGGCCGCGTCGCCCGCGCCCTGCGCGCCGACCTCGCGCACCGGACCGCCTGCCTGGAACAGCGCTTGGCCGGCCACGACCAGGAGATCGTCCGCCTCGGCACCGAACTGCTGCCCGCCGCGCTGCACCGGCTGCGCGGCGGAGAACCCGTCTCGAGCGTGATGCGCACGCTCGTCGACGCCGATCCCGCCCACCGCGAACTCTCCGCCGCGCAGCGCGTCTTGACGCGGGCCGTGCTCGACATCGTGGATCACGAGACCGCGCTGCGCGACTCCGCCCAGCGCGCCTTCGTCAACATCGCCCGGCGCGTCCAGGCGATCGTCCACCAGCAGGCCAACGAACTCCGCGAGATGGAGGAGGACCACGGGCGCAACCCCGAGGTCTTCGACGACCTTCTGCGCATCGACCACGGCACCGCGCTGATCGGCCGCCTCGCCGACTCCATCGCCGTGCTCGGCGGCGGCCGCCCCGGACGCCAGTGGCCCGCGCCCGTACCGCTGTTCAGCGTGCTGCGCGGCGCGATGTCCCGGATCCTCGAATACCGCCGCATCGAACTGCATGCGATCGCGGAGGTCGCCGTCGACGGCATCTCCGTCGAACCGCTCATCCACGCCTGCGCCGAACTCCTCGACAACGCCACGCGCTACTCGCCCCCGCAGACCAAGGTGCACGTCACCGCCGTCGAGGTGCAGACCGGGATCGCCATCGAGATCGAGGACGGCGGCGTCAGCCTCAGCGAAGAGGCCCGCGGCCGGGCCGAGAACATGCTCCGGCTGGCCCAGGCCGGCATCGACCTCAACGACCTGGGGGAGGCCCCGCGCCTCGGTATGGCCGTCGTCGGCCGCCTCTCGCAGATGTACGACATGCAGGTCTCGCTGCGGCAGTCCGCGTACGGCGGTGTCCGGGCCGTCCTCGTCGTGCCGCACGCCATGCTCACCACCGAGCCCGCCCCGGGCCTCGCCCACGGCGTCGGCGCCGCCGCCGTGCCGCGCATGGACACCGGTGGCGTCGAGGGCCCCGCCCGCAAGCCCAAGAAGCGCCGCCCCACCACCGGCCCCCGCCTCCCGGCCCCGATGGACGGCCACCTGGAGGACGACGCCCCCCAGGTGACCGAGTGGGCGCCCAACGGGCTGCCCCAGCGCCGCAGCCGCGTCAAGGTCTCGTTCACCCAGCGGATCGCCGAGGCCCGGGCCGCCGAGGCCGCCGCGGAGGCGGCCCGGGCGACCGCACCCGCCTGGGCGCCCGAGCCCGCCCCCGAGCGGCAGGAGCCCGAACCGGGCCTGTGGGTCGAGGCCTTCATGAACGGACTCAAGGGCGGCGACCCCGCACCGGGCGCCCCGGCCACGAGCAACCAGCCGGCCCGCGCCGAGGCCGACGACGAGGGGGACCTCAAGTGAGCCAGCAGCGAGCCAACTTCGACTGGATGCTCAAGGAGCTCTCCGACGGTGTCCCGGGCACCCACCAGATCGTGGTGCTCTCAGCCGACGGGCTGCGCATCGCCCGCTACGGCGGCGACCCGGACGCCGCCGACCGCCTCGCCGCCGCCTGCGCGGGACTGCAGAGCCTGGCCGGAGCGGTCGCGGGTGAGATCCCCGACAGCGACGGCCGGATGCGCATGGTCATCATCGAGATCGACGGAGGCTACTTCTACCTGATGTCGGCCGGCGCCAACGCCTACCTCGCGGTGCTCGCCGACCGGACCGTGGACGCCGGACTGATGAGCAATCGCATGCGCGACCTGGTCGTACGGATCGGAGCACATCTGACCAGCCCGCCGCGGCGCAACGGGCAGACCGTATGACTCCTCCCCGGCGCCGACGGCGCCACCCCAAGGAAGAGCAGCCTGCGGAGCCTTCCCGAACGGGCCAGGACGGCAGGATCCCGGAGCGGCTGTACGTACTCACGGGCGGGGGCGAGGGCGGTGAGCGCGCCCCGCTCGACCTGGTCACCCTGGTCGTGGCGAACGGCGGCGCGCCCCCGCCCAACTCCCAGCCGGAACAGTCGGCGCTGCTCCGGCTCTGCGCGGCCCCCCTGTCCGTGGCCGAGATCTCGGCCTATCTGAATCTGCCGTTCAGCGTGGTGACCGTCCTGCTCACCGAGCTGCTGGCGGCCGAACTGGTACAGGCGCGCGCCCCGATCGTCCGTTCGGCGCTCCCCGACCGTTCCCTCCTCGAAGCGGTGATGCATGGACTTCAAAAGCTCTGACACCATCACGGGCCCGCGCACCGCCAACCATCTGCCGCACACGGCGCAGGCCGCCGTGAAGGTCGTGATCGTGGGCGGCTTCGGAGTCGGCAAGACGACCATGGTGGGCTCCGTCAGCGAGATCAGGCCGCTGACCACCGAGGAGACCATGACGCAGGCCGGCATCGGAGTCGACGACGACTACGGCTCGGAGACCAAGACCGCCACCACCGTCGCCATGGACTTCGGGCGCATCAGCATCACGGAGCAGCTGGTGCTGTACCTGTTCGGCACGCCCGGCCAGGAACGCTTCTGGTTCCTGTGGAACGGCCTGTTCGAAGGCGCGCTCGGCGCGGTCGTCCTGGTCGACACCCGGCGGCTGGAGGTCAGCTTCGACGTCATCGGCCGCCTCGAGGAGCGCGGTGTGCCGTTCGTGATCGCCATGAACGACTTCCCGGACGCCCCCCGCTATCCGGTCGAGGACCTGCGCACGGCACTCGACCTGTCCGAGGAGATCCCCATCGTGAAGTGCGACGCGCGGCGCCGTGCCTCCAGCCGGGACGTCCTCATGACGCTGATGCGCTTCCTGCACTCGCTGGCGATGACGCCGACGTCCGCTTAGGGCCGCTCCACCCAACGACAGCACATCCACCTCAGCCCTCGGAGCCACCACCGTGACGCCTGAACCCTCCTCCCTGACCGGCATGGACGAGCCCACCCTCGGACCGCCGCCCGGCTGCCCCGCCCGCGGACTCGGACCCGGCGGGCTGCGCCGGCTGTACGGTCCCGAAGCCGAGGACCTGTCCGCCCTGTACGAGAAGCTACGGGCCGAACACGGCGCGGTGGCACCCGCGTTGCTCCACAACGACGTGCCCGTCTGGGTGGTGCTCGGGCACGGCGAGAACCTGCACATGGTGCGCACCCCCTCGCAGTACGCGCGCGACAGCCGGCTGTGGACCGCCGTACAGGACGGCACGGCGGGGCCCGACCACCCGCTCGCGCCGCACATCACCTGGCAGCCCATCTGCTCCCACGCCGAGGGCGACGAGCACCTGCGGCTGCGCGGCGCGGTCACCGGCGCCATGTCCACCATCGACCACCGCGGCATCCGCCGCCACATCAACCGTTTCACCCAGGTCCTGGTCAACCGGTTCTGCGAGCGGGGCGCCGCCGAACTGGTCGGCCAGTTCGCCGAGCACCTGCCGATGGCCGTGATGTGCGAGATCCTCGGCATGCCCGAGGAGTACAACGACCGCATCGTGCAGGCCGCCCGTGACATGCTCCGCGGCACCGAGACGGCCATCGCCAGCCAGGCGTACGTCCTGGACGCCCTCCAGCGACTGACCGAACGCCGCCGCGAACAGCCCGCCGAGGACTTCGCGAGCCAGCTGATCAGCCACCCGGCGGGACTGACCGACGACGAGGTCACCAAGCACCTGTGGCTGGTCCTCATGGCGGCCTACGAGGCCACCGCCAACCTCCTCGCCAACGTGCTGCGCATGGTCCTGACCGACCCGCGGTTCCGGGCCCAGCTCAACGGCGGCCAGATGACGGTGCCCGAGGCGGTCGAGCAGTCCCTCTGGGACGAGCCGCCGTTCAGCACGGTCTTCGCCTATTTCGCCAAGCAGGACACGGAGTTGGGCGGTCAGCGCATCCGCCGGGGTGACGGCCTCCTCTTCGGCATCGCCCCCGGCAACGTCGACCCGCGCGTCCGCCCCGACCTCGCGGCGAACATGCAGGGCAACCGCTCCCACCTCGCCTTCGGCGGCGGCCCTCACGAGTGCCCGGGCCAGGACATCGGCCGCGCCATCGCCGACACGGGTGTCGACGCGCTGCTGATGCGGCTGCCGGACGTCGAACTGGACTGCGGGGAACACGAGTTGCGCTGGACGTCCTCCATCGCCTCGCGCCACCTGGTCGAGCTGCCGGTGCAGTTCGCGCCCAAGCCCCAGCAGGACGTCGAGCAGCGGCCGGCCGCACACCCCCTGCCGGCGCCGCGGGCGGACTGGCAGGTGACGACCGCACCGTCGCCACAGCAGCCGGTGGCGCCGCCCGCCGGGCCCGCCGCCCCGCAGGAGGCGCGGCCGGGTGCGGACCCGGCCCGTCACCCCGGCGCCTGGCAGCGCCTGCTGAGCTGGTGGCGCGGCTACTGAGCCCAGTCGTCGTACGCGGACCAGGCGCCGAGCACCCGGGCGCTGGCGAACCGGTGCTCGCGCCCCGTCAGCGGATCGGTGAACTCCAGTGCGCGCGCCAGCAGTTGCAGCGGGCGCCGGAAGTCACCGGCCGGAACGGGGCCGCTCACCACCGGATACAGCGGGTCGCCGAGGACAGGCACGCCCAACGTGCTCATGTGAACACGGAGTTGATGGGTCTGTCCGGTCTCGGGCGTGAGCCGGTAGCGGCCGAGACCGGCCCGGTGCTCCACGAGTTCGATCCGGCTCACGGCGTTCGGCTCGCCCTCGGTCTCCCGGGCGGCCGGCACGCCGCGTTCCTTGACGATCCGGCTGCGGACGGTCCGTGGCAACGCCAGACCGGGGGAGTACGGGGCCACCGCCTCGTACTCCTTGCGGACCAGTCTGTCGCGGAACAGCGTCTGGTACGCGCCCCGCTCCTGCGGCCGCACGGTGAACAGGACGAGCCCGGCCGTGAGCCGGTCGAGGCGGTGTGCGGCGCCCAGCGCCGGGATGCCCAGTTCCCGCCGCAGCCGGGCCAGCGCGGTCTCGGCGACATGGCTGCCGCGCGGGGTGGTGGCGAGGAAGTGCGGCTTGTCGGCGACCACGATGTGCTCGTCGCGGTGGACGATGTCGAGGGCGAACGGTACCCGCTCCTCGTCGGGCAGCTCCCGGTGGAACCACACGAACATGCCCGGCAGATAAGCCGTGTCCGGCCGCACGGGCCGCCCGTCCGCCCCGACGATCAGTCCGTCGCCGAGCATCCCGTCGATCACCCCGGGCCCCGCCGCGAGCCGCTCCACCAGGTGCTCGCGCACGGTTTTCCAGCTTCCGTCCTGCGGCAGCCTGATCCGCACGGGGTCCACCCCGTCGCGCTGCGGCAGGGGGGAGGGCGGGACCGGGGGCTTGCGTCTCATCGTGGTCAATCGTACGAGGCGCGGTCCACCCGGGTCGGCGCGGTCGACCGGTGGTCGGCCCGGTGGCTGCCGCCGGGCGGACCGTCAAGGGTTCAGGAGGACGCAGGCTCAGGGGGACGCCGGCTCCTGCTCGGCCTCCACCTGGGCGTTCCACTCCCGCTTGGCGGCCTGCCAGCCGTCCTCGTTGTGCCCGAGCCGCCAGTAACCGGAGACCGAGAGGTCCTCGCGCGGGATCGCGTGCTCGACGCGCAGCAGCCGGCGCAGGTCCTTCACGAAGCTCGCCTCGCCGTGCACGAACGCGTGCAGCCGCCCCTTTGGGAACTCCAGGGCACGCACCGCCTCGACCAGGGCGGCGCCCACCGGCCGCTCCCCCCGGTGCAGCCAGACGACCTCCACGTCGGAGTCGATCTTCTGCTCCTCCCCGGGACCGGAGATCTCCACGAAGGCCCGGGCCTTCGTGCCGGCGGGCAGGGACTCCAGGGTGGCCGCGATGGCGGGCAGCGCGCTCTCGTCACCGGCCAGCAGATGCCAGTCGGCGCTCGCGTCGGGCGCGTAGGCGCCACCGGGGCCCAGGAACCGTACGACGTCGCCCGGCCGGGCGCGCAGGGCCCAGGGGCCTGCCAGCCCCTCGTCCCCGTGCACGACGAAGTCGAGGGTCAGCTCGCGCAGTTCCGCGTTCCAGTGGCGCACCGTGTAGGTCCGGGTGACGGGCCACTGGTCGCGGGGGAACTCCTCACGGATCCGCTGCACGTCGAAGGGCTCGGGGTAGGTGACGCCCTCGGCCCCGAACAGCAGCTTCACGTAGTGGTCGGTGCAGGAACCCACGGTGAAGTCGGCCAGACCGTCGCCGCCGAGCACGACCCGCTGCATGTGCGGGGTCAGCCGCTCGGTCCGCACGACACGCGCGGAATGGGGCTTCGGGGTCCTGCGTGCCGGACGCTCTGCCATGACGGCCTCCCAGTAGGTGCTTAGGCTTACCTAAGTTAGCAGCTGCCGCCAGTTAACACCTCAGGCCTGAAGTGTCGCGAGCAGTCGCTGCAGGGATCCACCGAGACTCCAGCGCGCGCCCAGCTCCGCCAAGCCCGACGGGTCGCGCGGCGCGTGCGGCAGCGCGGTGTCGACGTCCGGCAGGGGGACGTCTCCCGCGACCCGCACGACCTTGGGCGCCACCTCGACGTACGGCCGTGACTCGTCCAGGCGCCGGCGCTGCGACGGCGTCAGCCGGGCCTGCGGGTCGTCGACGGCGGCCATGATCCCGGCCAGGTCGCCGAACTCGGCGAGCAGCTTCGCGGCCGTCTTCTCGCCGATACCGGGAACGCCCGGCAGTCCGTCGCTGGGGTCTCCGCGCAGCAGCGCCAGATCCGCGTACCCGGCGCCGTCGACCCCGTACTTCCCGCGGAGCCACGCCTCGTCGGTGAGCTGGAGCGAGGCGACGCCCTTGAGCGGGTACAGGACACGGATCTCCCGCTCGTCGTCGACCAGTTGGTACAGGTCGCGGTCGCCGGTGACGATGTCGACCGGGCCCGTGGCGCGCCCGGCGAAGGTGCCGATCACGTCGTCCGCCTCGTACCCCTCGACGCCCACGCGCGCGATCCCGAGTGCGTCGAGCACCGCCTCGATGACGGGCACCTGCGGCGACAGGGTGTCCGGCACCTCCTCCTCGTCCGGGCCCAGCGCGCGCTCCTCGGCGACGCGGTGCGCCTTGTAGGAGGGGATGAGGTCGACCCGCCACTGCGGGCGCCAGTCGGCGTCCATGCAGGCGACCAGGTCGTCGGGGCGGTGGTCCTTGACCAGGCGGTCGATGAATTCGAGCAGTCCGCGCACGGCGTTCACGGGCGTGCCGTCGGGGGCCTTCACGGAATCGGGGACCCCGAAGTAGGCCCGGAAGTAGAGGGAGGCGGTGTCGAGCAGCATCAGGCGTCTGGTCACCCTGCGCATCATGCCGTACGCCACCGACAGTCACCGGCCGGTGGGAGTGCGTGGCCCGCCCGGGGTGTCGCACCCTTCTGACGTGGGACGAAGGGCCGTGCCGTGCGGGGGACGTGAACGCGCTGTGAACTGAACCACTCCGGCGTTTGGCCCGGGGGCAAAGGGGCAGGTGCCGGGCCGGAGCGAAGCCGGTCGTACTTCAACATCTTGCGACGAATGCCGTCCGGCCGAGCGGGCAGAACCCGCCTCGCTCCACGGCCCGCGGCGGGGGAGGCGGGCCGTCTTGGTTCCAAGACGAGAGGCGCCCGTGGCATCCAGGCTAGAAGCGGAACATCTGTACAAGGTGTTCGGCAGACGACCCGAAGACGCGGTGGAACGGCTCCGGGCCGGAGCCGACCGCGACGAACTGCGCGAGGGCGGCACCACCGCGGCGGTGATCGACGCGTCGTTCACGGTGGAACCGGGCCAGATCTTCGTGGTCATGGGCCTGTCCGGGTCGGGCAAGTCCACGCTGCTGCGCATGCTCAACGGGTTGCTGGAGCCGACCGCGGGACACGTGCGCTTCGACGGGCAGGACCTGACGGCACTGAGCCCCCGGGCGCTGCGCGAGGTCCGTTCGAAGAAGATCAGCATGGTCTTCCAGCACTTCGCGCTCTTCCCGCACCGCAGCGTCCGCGAGAACGCCGCCTACGGCCTGGAGGTCCAGGGCGTGCCGGGTGCCGAGCGCAGGAAGCGGGCCGCACAAGCGCTCGAACTGGTCGGTTTGGGCGGCTGGGAGAAGTCCTGGCCCGACGAGCTGTCGGGCGGCATGCAGCAGCGCGTGGGCCTGGCCCGCGCGCTCGCCACCGACGCCGATCTGCTGCTGATGGACGAGTCGTTCAGCGCTCTCGACCCGCTGATCCGCCGTGACATGCAGGACCAGCTGATCGAGCTTCAGAGGAAGCTGAAGAAGACCATCGTCTTCATCACGCACGACCTCAACGAGGCCATGCGGCTGGGCGACCGGATCGCCGTCATGCGCGACGGCCGCATCGTCCAGATCGGCACCGCCGAGGACATCCTGGTGCGCCCCGCGAACGACTACGTCGCCTCCTTCACCCAGGACGTGGACCGCTCCCGGGTCCTCACCGCGGAGTCCGTCATGGACACGGACGTACGCGGCGACGAGGCGGACTGCTCCTGCGAGACCGCCGCCCCCGACACCCCGTTCACCGAACTGTGCGCCATCAGTGCCCGGTTGACGCATCCCGTCGCGGTGCTCGACGAGCACCGCGAGCTCGTCGGCGTCGTCCCCCGGCAGCGGCTCGTCGCCTTCCTCGGCGACGAGCAGGGCGAACCCGCGGCCTGCGGCACGCCGCGCGACCGGAGCGTCGAGGCGGTGCAGGCCGGTGCCTAGGATCCCCTTCGGCGACTGGGTCAACGACACGGTCGACTGGCTGCTGAACCACATGGCGTGGCTCTTCGACTTCCTCAAGACCGTCTTCCTGGGCGCCTTCGACGGCATCGACGCCGTCCTCCAGGCCCCCGAACCGCTCCTCCTCGCCGGCATCTTCGCGGTGATCGCCTTCTGGCTGCGCGGCACCTCCGCCGGTGTCCTCACCTTCCTGGGATTCGCCTTCATCGACTCCCTCGAACTGTGGGAGGACGCGATGGTGACCCTCTCGCTCGTCCTCGTCGCCACGCTCATCGCGCTGGTGATCTCGGTGCCGGTGGGCATCTGGGCGGCGCGCTCCGACCGGGTCAGCGGACTGGTCCGCCCGGTCCTGGACTTCATGCAGACGCTGCCCGCGATGATCTACCTCATCCCGGCGATCCTCTTCTTCGGCACCGGAGCCCCCGCGGGCATCGTGGCCACCCTGATCTTCGCGCTGGCACCCGGCGTGCGGATGACGGAACTCGGCATCCGCCAGGTCGACAGGGAACTGGTCGAGGCCGCCGACGCGTTCGGCACCACACCCGGCAACACGCTGCTGCGCATCCAGCTGCCGCTGGCGCTGCCCACGGTCATGGCCGGCGTCAACCAGGTCATCATGCTGGGCCTGTCCATGGCCGCCATCGCGGGCATGGTCGGCACCGGCGGTCTCGGCGGCGACGTGAACGAGGCCATCGGCCAGCTGAACGTGGGCCTCGGCTCCGAGGCCGGTGTCGCCATCGTCATCCTCGCGATCTACCTGGACCGCATGACCAGCGCGCTCGGCACCCAGGTGTCCCCGCTCGGCCGCCGCGCCGCCGCCAAGGTGCGGGCCGCGCAGGGGCTGACGATCTGGTCCTACCGTCCCCGTCCGGCCGTGGCCGTCATCGGCGTGGTCGTGCTCGCGCTGGTCGCCGGGGGCATGGGCGTCTTCGGCGGTGGAGAGGACGGCACCACCGCCGCGTCCGACGGCGAGAACGTCGGCCATGGCAAGAAGGTCACCATCGGTTACATCCCGTGGGACGAGGGGGTCGCCTCCACCTTCCTGTGGAAGGAGATCCTCGAGGAGCGCGGCTTCGAGGTGGACACCAGGCAGTTCGACGCCGGCCCGCTCTACACCTCCCTCGCGCAGGGCAGCGTCGACTTCCAGACCGACGCCTGGCTGCCGACCACGCACGAGCAGTACTGGAAGAAGTACGGCAAGCAGCTGGACGACCTGGGCTCCTGGTACGGCCCGACGTCCCTGGAGCTGAGCGTGCCCTCCTACCTGAAAGGCGTCGACTCCCTGGCGGACCTCAAGGGCCGGGCGGACGAGTTCGGCGGCAAGATCACCGGCATCGAGTCCAGCGCCGGGATGATGGGCCTGCTCAAGAGCAAGGTGCTCAAGGAGTACGGGCTCGACAAGGAGTACAAGGTCGTCGACAGCTCCACGCCCGCCATGCTGGCCGAGCTGAAGCGCGCGTACGCCGAGAAGAAGCCCGTCGTCGTCACGCTGTGGTCGCCGCACTGGGCGTACAGCGACTACGGGTTGAAGAAGCTCAAGGACCCGAAGGGTGCCTGGGGCAAGGGCGACGGCGTGCACACGCTCTCCCGCAAGGGCTTCGCCGAGGACAACCCGGTCGTCGGGAAGTGGCTCAAGAACTTCCGGATGACCGAGAAGCAGCTCACCGGTCTCGAGGCGGAGATCAACAAGGCGGGCAAGGGCGCGCAGCAGGACGCCGTGCGGGCCTGGCTGAAGCGCAACCCCGGTGTCGTCGACAAGGTGGCGCCGGTCAAGAGGGCGTCGGCCGCCCCGGCGGAGGCCAGGCGTGACGTGAACGTCGCCTGGTTCCCCTGGGACGAGGACGTCGCTGTCACCTACCTCTGGAAGAACGTCCTGGCCCGGCGCGGCTACACGCTGAACCTCAAGCAGATGGACGTCGGCCCGGTGTACACGGGACTCGCGAGCGACGACCTCGACGTCAACTTCGACGCGTGGCTGCCGTACGCGCAGAAGAACTACTGGGACAAGCACAAGAACGACCTGAAGGACCTGGGCACCTGGTACAAGCCGACGTCACTGGAGGTCGCGGTGCCCTCGTACGTCAAGGGCGTCGAGTCCCTGGCGGATCTCAAGGGCAAGGCCGGCACCTTCGACGGGAAGATCATCGGCATCGAGCCGGGCACCGGCGAGATGAACCTGCTCAAGAAGAAGGTCCTGCCGGGCTACGGCCTGGACAAGGAGTACAAGGTCGTCGACGGCTCCACCCCCGCCATGCTGGCCGAGCTGAGGCGCGCGTACGCCAGGAAGGAGCCGGTCGCCGTCGTCCTGTGGTCCCCGCACTGGGCCTACAGCGAGTACGGCCTCACCAAGCTGAAGGACGACAAGAAGCTCTTCGGTGAGGGCAACACCATCCGCACCATCGCCGCCAAGAGGTTCCCGCAGCGGTATCCGCAGCTCACCAAGTGGATCAAGAACTTCAGGATGAGCGAGGACGAGCTCGGCAGCCTGGAGAGTGAGATCAAGAAGCGCGGCCAGGGGCATGAGGAGGACGCCGTCGCCGCGTGGCTGAAGGAGCACCCGGACATGGTGGAGCGGATGACTCCGCAGTAGTCGGGAAATCATCGGGGGGCCGGTCCCGCCGAGGGGCGGATCCGCCCGTCCCCGCCCAGGGGCATCCGAGCCGGTCCCGCCGAGGGGTGGGCTCCGCCGCACCGCACGCGAGCCGCTCCGCCGCGGCGGAGCCCACCCCTCGTGCCGTTCCCGTGGCGCCCCGGTCTCCGTATGCTCGGCTCCGCCCCACTCGCGACCCGGTGACCCCGCCCGTGACCGCGTGCCGCGCTCGCCGGGGGGACGGCCGCGGCGGTGACGTCCTCGTCCACGAAAAGGATCCGGCCAACCACATCGCCGTAAGCGGCTGCCGGACGAAACCTCCCGGCGGCCCTCATCGCGGCCCCGGCGGGCCGTCCGGCACAGTTGGTCAGCGCTTTCGTCCCACGGGAGGAGGCCGTGCCGGGCGGGGCCGGAGAACGCGTCTGCTGGCGCGAACTGCAACCCCGGCGGTCCCACGAGATGACACCGATGTGACGGCCGCGTGAAACGGTTTGCCGAACATGCGTAGGGTGCAGAGAACTCATCAGCCGCAGCGCGGTGAAGAAGCGGCCGGGATCAGCGGACCGACGAGCGAGGGAGGGAGCCGGAGCTATGGGCGACCACAAAGAACAGCCCCTGCGGGTGGGCGCGGCCGTCCGGCGGCGGCGCCGGGCACTGGAGCTCACCCTCGCCGTCGTGGCCGAGCGCAGCGGCCTGTCGGTGCCCTTCCTGAGCCAGGTCGAAAACGAGCGGGCCCGGCCCAGCAGACGCTCCCTGGAGCGGGTCGCCGTCGCCCTCGACACCACCGCGGGTGAACTGCTCGCCGCGGCCGACCCGGCGTGCAGCGTCGACGTGGTGCGCGCCGACGGCACGGAGACCACCCCCGAGGCCCAGGTGCGCCCCCTGGTGCGAGGGCACCACCAGCTGCACGCCACGGAGTTCACCGGTGACCACGACGCGGGCCGCGAACTCCAGCACCGCAACGACCAGTTGATGTACGTCGCGGACGGTGCCGTCGAGGTCGAGGCGGAGGGCCGCGCCCATCGCCTCGGGTGCGGCGACACGCTGTACCTGACGGGCGGGGTGCGGCACCGGTGGCGCGCGACCGTACCGGACACGCGGGTCGTCGTGGTCGCCGTCGCCGACCACATCGACGCCGTGGAGGACCGGCACGCCTTCGGTGGCCGCTGACCCGGCCGCTCACCTCCGCCGTCCTCCCGTTCTGCGACCACGGCCGAAGGGCGCCGGGATGAGCGGTCCGCCCGGCACGGCGCGACGGGTGGTCTCGCTGGTGCCCTCGCTGACGGAGGCCGTGGCGGTGACGCTGCCCGGCGTCCTGGTCGGCGCCACCGACTGGTGCAGCCACCCCGCGGACCTCGACGTCCCCCGGATCGGCGGCACCAAGAACCCCGATGTCGACGCGATCCTGCGGCTCGCCCCCGACCTGGTCGTCGCCAACGAGGAGGAGAACCGCGCGCCCGACCTGTCGGCCCTGCGCGCGGCGGGCGTCGAGGTCCTGGTCACCGAGGTACGGGACGTGCCGGGAGCCTTCCGCGAGCTGGACCGGGTGCTTCGGGCGTGCGGGGCGCCACGGCGCCCGCGCTGGCTCGACGAGGCCGAGGCGGCGTGGTCCGCGCTGCCGGGGCCGGCCGCTCCGCACACCCCCGGCGCTCCCGAGCCCGTACCGGGCGGCGCTCCCGGCCCTTTCGGGTGTGCGACCGCCGTCCCACCCGCCCACGGCACGACCGGTGCCGACCCCGTTCCTCGTACGACCGCCGTCGTGCCGGTCTGGCGGCGGCCCTGGATGGTGCTCGGCCGGGACACCTTCGCCGGGGACGTGCTGGCCCGGCTGGGCGTGGACAACCTGTACGCGGCGCACCCGGAACGCTATCCGCGCGTACCCCTGGAGGAACTGCGGGCCGCGGCACCCGGTCTCGTGGTGCTGCCCGACGAGCCCTACCGCTTCACGGCCGGGGACGGACCCGAGGCGTTCGCCGGGACGCCCTGCGCGCTCGTCTGCGGACGGCATCTCACCTGGTACGGGCCGTCACTGGTGGAGGCACCGCGGGTCCTCGGCGAGGCGCTGCGAGCAGCTCGCCGCTGAGCAGACCACGGCCCGTACGGACGGCGGCCACCGCCCAGGCCGCCACGAGCACCGCGTACAGGACGACCGCCAGACCGTCGAACGCGGCGAGCCCGGTGCGTCGCGCGAGCCCCTCGGCGCCCGTGACACAGGTGCCCACCGGGAACGTGAACGCCCACCAGGTCATCGTGAACCCCATGCCCCGGCGCCGGGCCCGCAGCACCATCGCGCCGGCCAGGCCGAGCCACAGCAGCGCGAAGCCCATGACCGGCACGCCGTACAGGAGGGCGAGGACCTCGAAGCCCTGCGCGTACGGGCCGGGGACGACACCGGGGGCGTACCGCGCGAACTTGTCGGTGGCCGTCGTGGACTGGCCGAGCGGGCCGAGGACCAGGAACAGGGCCGGGGTCAGGGCGGGCGGGAGCGGGCCCGAGGTGAGCAGCCGCGCGAAGATCACGGGGAGCATCAGCGCGGTGGCCAGCAGGCTCAGCCCGAACATCGCGACACAGGCGAGCAGCAGGCTCTCCCGGGGCTGCCCGGGCGGAAGGTGCGGGACGAGGAGGGGACCCGCGGCGGCGGACACCATCGGCGCGACCACGGGCAGCAGCCACACGGGCGTGGCCGCCCCGGTCCCCGCCGGGGGCCGGGTCACCAGGAGGTACGGCACGGCCACGGCCGCGGTCAGCGCGACGGCCGTACCGGCGGTGAACAGCACGGCGTCCAGGGCGAGCGCCGCGCGGGTCCCGATCCAGGCCTCGCCCACGACGAGCGCGCCGCCCCCGACGGCGACCAGGGCCATCGCGAGGCAGCCGTAGAAGGGCGCGACACCGGGGTCGAGGAGGTGGGCGCGGGCCTGGTCGCGGTGGTGCGCCCAGTGCAGGGTCCGGGCGCCGAGCAGCACGGCGAGCAGGGTCAGCGCGAGGGCCCAGACGGCCGCGCACACGGTGGACAGCCCGGGAACGTCCCCGGGGAGTCCCGCTCCCGCCGTCGCCATGATCGCCGTACCCATCACGCCGGCGTACCAGTTCGGGCCGAGGTGCCGGAGGGCTGCGTGGGGACGGCGGGCCCGGGTGCCGGGGGGCGCGAGGGGCTGGGCTGCGGTGACCATATGGCCACGGTCCCGCCCCGGCCGGGCCCCCACCAGGGAGTATGGCTCTATGAGGGCATAAGCTGGGCTTATGGGCATGGTGTGGTCGTGGTCGCGGTGACTGAGAATCCGGAGCCCGCGGGCGGAGCGGGGCAGCCGGCGGGGATCGCGCACCGGGTGCCCGACCTCGGCGCGTTGGAGCTGCTGCTGGCCGTGGCCCGGCTCGGGAGCCTCGGGCGGGCCGCCCGGGAGCTGGGCATCACCCAGCCGGCGGCCAGCAGCCGGATCCGCTCCATGGAACGGCAGCTGGGGGTGGCCCTGGTGGACCGTTCCCCGCGCGGCTCCCGGCTCACCGACGCCGGGGTCCTGGTCACCGACTGGGCGCGGCGGATCGTGGAGGCCGCGGAGGCGTTCGACGCGGGCGCGCAGGCGCTGCGGGGCCGCCGTGACTCACGGCTGCGGGTCGCGGCGAGCATGACGATCGCCGAGTACCTGCTGCCGGGCTGGCTGATCGCGCTGCGCGCCCAGCGCCCCGGCACGGCGGTGTCCCTGCTGGCGGGCAACTCCGCGGCGGTCGCCGAACGGCTGCTGGCCGACGAGGCGGACCTCGGGTTCGTGGAGGGCCTGTCGGCGCCCGCCGGGCTTGACTCGGTGGTGATCGCCCACGACGACCTGATCGTCGTGGTCGCTCCCGGTCATCCCTGGGCGCGGCGGCGGGCCCCGCTCGCCGCGGCCGAGCTGGCCGCGACGCCCCTCATCCTCCGCGAGACGGGCTCGGGCACCCGGCAGGTCCTCGACGTCGCCCTGGGCGGTCTGGCCCTCCCGCTGCTCGAACTGTCCTCGACGACGGCGGTCAAGGCCGCCGCGGTGAGCGGCGCGGGCCCCGCCGTCCTGAGCGAACTCGCCCTCGGTGAGGAACTCTCCTCCCACCGCCTGGTCGGCATCCCGCTCGCCGACGTCCGGCTCCACCGGTCCCTCCGCGCGGTCTGGCCCACGGGCCACCGCCCGACCGGCCCGGCGAGGGACCTGCTCACCCTAACCCGCAGCCGCGGCTGACCGAGGGGCTCAGGAGGCGGCTCGCACCAGGGTCCGCACGACGCGGGGGTCCTCGCCCATCTCGGGATGCCACTGCACTCCCAGCACCCAGGGACCGCCGGGGAGTTCGACCGCCTCGACGGTCCCGTCCGTCGCGTGGGCCGAGGCGACCAGTCCCTCGCCCAGGCGCTCCACCGCCTGATGGTGGTACGCCGGTACGGCGGTGGGCTCCGGCACCGCCCGTGCGTAGCGGGTTCCCGGCACCGGCCGCACGTCGTGCTCCCCGAAGACGCCGACGTCCTTCACGTGCCCTTCGAGGTGCTGCACGAGGGTGCCGCCGAGCGCGACGTTCAGTAGCTGCATCCCGCGGCAGATCCCGAGCAGCGGTGTCCCGGACGCCAGTGCGGCCCGGATCAGGGCGAGTTCCCAGGCGTCCCGCTCCGGTGCGGGCGGGCCCGTCCGCGGGGAGCGCTCGGCGCCGTACCGCGCGGGGTCGACGTCCGGGCCGCCCGCCACGACCAGGCCGTCCAGCCGGGCCACGGCACCGGCCGCGTGCGAGGGATCGTCCGGCGGCAGCATGACGGCGAGTCCGCCGGCCCGCTGCACCAGCCGGGGATAGCCGGCCGGCAGCAGCACCGCGTCGAGGGTCCAGACGCCCCAGCGGACCTCGGGCTCGTAGTACGTGCTCACGCCGATCAGCGGTCTGTTCACGCCGCGCCTCCTCGTGCCGTGGTGCGTCCCCACTCCGGGATTCAATGGAGCACGTTCATACCTTTGCGGGACGGCCGGGACAATGCAACCTCCCCCCGAGGAGGCCGGCGGGTCACGTGAGGAATCCGCGCAGCAGCGCCGCCGTCCCCGCGCAGTGCTCGCGCGTCATCTCCCGCGCCCCGTCCGCGTCCCCGTCGAGGACGGCCTCGACCAGGGCGATGTGCTGGCGCTGCGAGTGCTCCAGGTTTCGTACCAGCAGGGGGATGCAGTCGAGCAGGTCGTTGAGACCGGCCCGCACGGCCGCGTACCGGGCCGCGAGCGAGGGCGACCCGCACAGCTCGGCGAGCGTGAGGTGCAGCAGGGTGTCCAGGCGCCGGTACTGCGTCAGCGGGGCGTCGTGCGTGGCGGCCAGCGCGTCGCGCAGCCGGGCCGCCTGCTCCGGGGTGAGGCCGTGGGCGGCGCACAGCCCGGCCGCGCCCACCTCCAGGACCTCGCGGAACCGCAGGACGTCCTCGATGTCGACCGCCCGGCTGCGGCGGCGCAGTTCGTCCTGGCCGCCCGCGTCGGTCCTCGGCCGTACGAACGTGCCGCCGTAGCGGCCCCGCCGGGACTCCACCAGCCCCTCGTCCTGGAGCACCTTCAGCACCTCGCGCAGCGTCACCCGGCTGATGCCCAGCCGCTCCGCCAGTTCCCGCTCCGCGGGCAGCCGCCCGCCGGCCGGCACCAGGCCGAGCCGGACGACCTGGAGGATCTGTTCGAGCGCCTCCTCGAAGCCGTTGCCCGCGCGCACCGGCCGCAGGACCGGTGTCAGCCGGTCCCGGGAACCGCCCGCGTCACCGCCGGGATCCGTCTGCGGCATCCGGTCGTGCCCCCTTCCCAAGCAATGGTTCTCGGCAATACCTTATGGCTCCGGCGGACCGAAGGAGGCACTTCCCGTGGCAGACCGCACACCCCCGCTCCGGGTCGAGGAACTGCACGCCCTCGTCGCGGGCGGCGAGATCGACACGGTCGTCCTGGCCTTCCCCGACATGCAGGGGCGGCTCCAGGGCAAGCGGTTCGCCGCCCGTTTCTTCCTCGACGAGGTCCTTCAGCACGGCACCGAGGGCTGCAACTACCTTCTCGCCGTCGACACCGAGATGAACACCGTCGAGGGCTACACCATGTCCTCCTGGGACCGGGGCTACGGCGACTTCGCCATGCACCCCGACCCGAGCACCCTGCGGCGCGTCCCCTGGAACGAGGGCACCGCCCTGCTCATCGCGGACCTCGCCTGGAACGACGGCTCACCCGTGGTGGCCGCTCCCCGCCAGATCCTGCGCCGCCAGCTCGACCGGCTCGCCGCCCTCGGCTACACCGCGCAGGCCGGTACGGAACTCGAGTTCATCGTCTTCAAGGACACCTACGAGCAGGCCTGGAACGCCCACTACCGGGGCCTGACGCCCGCCAACCAGTACAACATCGACTACTCGGTCCTCGGCACCGGCCGGATCGAGCCGCTGCTGCGCCGCATCCGCAACGAGATGCAGGCCGCGGGGCTGACCGTCGAGTCGGCCAAGGGCGAGTGCAACCCCGGCCAGCACGAGATCGTCTTCAGGTACGACGAGGCACTCGTCACCTGCGACCAGCACGCCGTCTACAAGACCGGGGCCAAGGAGATCGCCGCCCAGGAAGGCGTCTCGCTCACCTTCATGGCCAAGTACGACGAGCGCGAGGGCAACTCCTGTCACATCCACCTCTCGCTCACCGACGAGAACGGCGACAGCGTCATGGCCGGGGACGGGCCCGGCGGCATGTCGCAGGTCATGCGGCACTTCCTCGCCGGTCAGCTGGCCGCGCTCAGGGACTTCTCGCTGCTCTACGCGCCCAACATCAACTCGTACAAGCGGTTCCAGCCCGGCTCCTTCGCGCCGACCGCCGTCGCCTGGGGCCACGACAACCGCACCTGCGCCCTCCGCGTCGTCGGTCACGGCCGCTCCCTGCGGTTCGAGAACCGGCTGCCGGGCGGAGACGTCAACCCGCACCTGGCCGTCGCCGGACTCGTCGCGGCCGGCCTGTACGGCATCGAGCACGAGCTGGAGCTGCCGGAGGCGTGCACGGGCAACGCCTACGCCGGCGACTACGAGCACGTCCCCACCACCCTGCGCGAGGCCGCCGAACTCTGGGAGAACAGCCCCATCGCCCGCGCCGCCTTCGGTGACGAGGTGGTCGCGCACTACCGCAACATGGCGCGCGTCGAGCTGGACGCCTTCGACGCCGCGGTGACCGACTGGGAGCTGCGCCGCTCCTTCGAACGCATGTGAGGCCTTCCTTGTCCGACCACCGCACCGGCGAAGACACGCTCCAAGTCCTCGATCCCGCGACGGGCGAGGCCGTCGCCACCGTCCCGGCCGCCACGGCCGAGGACGTCGACGCGGCCGTCGCCCGGGCGGCCCGGGCGCAGACCCGCTGGGCCGCCCTCGCACCCGGCGAACGGGCCCGGCTCCTGCGCCGGTTCGCCGTCGTCGTCGACGAACACCTGGAGGAGCTGGCCCGGCTGGAGGTCCGCGAGGCCGGGCACCTCCTCGGCAACGCCCGCTGGGAGGCGGGCAACGTCCGCGACCTCCTCGACTACGCGGCAGGGGGAGTCGAACGGCTGACAGGTCGTCAGATCCCGGTCCCCGGCGGTCTCGACGTCACGATCCTCGAACCGCTCGGCGTCGTCGGCGTCATCGCGCCGTGGAACTTCCCGATGCCCATCGCCGCCTGGGGCACGGCACCCGCCCTCGCCGCGGGCAACGCGGTCGTCCTCAAACCCGCCGAGACCACTCCGCTGACATCCCTGCGCCTGGCCGAACTCGCCCTGGAGGCAGGCCTCCCCGAGCACCTCTTCCAGGTCCTCCCCGGCGCGGGCCCCGTCGCCGGCAACGCCCTGGTCGAACACCCGGACGTCGCCAAGATCGTCTTCACCGGATCGACGGCCGTGGGCAGACAGGTGTGGGCGAAGGGTGCCGCCCGTCTCAAGCGCGTCACCCTCGAACTCGGCGGCAAGAGCCCCAACATCGTCTTCGCCGACGCCGACATCGAGGCCGCCGCGGCCGCCACCCCCATGTCCTTCCTCGACAACTCCGGCCAGGACTGCTGCGCCCGCACCCGCATCCTCGTCCAGCGTTCCGTCCACGACCGCTTCCTCGAACTCCTCGCCCCCGCGATCGAGTCCGTCGTCGTCGGTGACCCGGCCGACGAGCGGACCGCGATGGGCCCGCTGATCTCCCGCGCCCAACTGGACCGCGTGCGCTCGTACGTGTCCGACGACGCGCCCGGCATCCGCGGCAAGGCGCCCGAGGGACCCGGCTTCTGGTTCCCGCCCACCGTCCTCACCGGCGTCGCACCGGACGCCCGCGTGGCCGTCGAGGAGGTCTTCGGACCGGTCGCAGTCGTCCTCCCCTTCGAGGACGAGGCCGACGCGATCCGCCTCGCCAACGCCACCGAGTACGGCCTCGCCGGGTCCGTCTGGACGCGGGACGTCGGCCGGGCGCTGCGCGTCTGCGGAGCCGTCCGCGCCGGGAACCTGTCCGTCAACTCCCACTCCAGCGTCCGCTACTGGACCCCCTTCGGCGGATTCAAGCAGTCGGGGATCGGCCGTGAACTCGGCCCCGACGCGCTCACCGCCTTCACCGAGACGAAGAACGTCTTCATCAGCACGGAGGGCCCCGCACAGTGACACCAGACCCCATCTGCCGCCGTCTCGTCGGCCGCACCGCCGTCGTCACCGGGGCCGGCAGCGGCATCGGCCTCGCCACCGCACGCCGGCTCGCCTCCGAGGGGGCCCACGTCGTCTGCGGCGACGTGGACGAGACCCGTGGCCGGGCGGCCGCCGAGGAGACCGGCGGGATCTTCGTGAAGGTAGACGTCACCGACGCCGACCAGGTCGAGGCGCTGTTCGAGGCGGCCCACGACACCTACGGCTCCGTCGACGTCGCCTTCAACAACGCGGGCATCTCGCCGCCCGACGACGACTCCATCCTGGAGACCGGCCTGGAGGCCTGGAAGCGGGTCCAGGAGGTCAACCTCACCTCCGTCTTCCTGTGCTGCAAGGCCGCCCTCCCCTACATGCGCCGCCAGGGCAAGGGATCCATCATCAACACGGCGTCCTTCGTGGCCCGGATGGGCGCGGCGACCTCGCAGATCTCGTACACCGCGTCCAAGGGCGGCGTCCTCGCCATGTCCCGTGAACTGGGCGTGCAGTTCGCCCGCGAGGGCATCCGGGTCAACGCCCTGTGCCCGGGCCCGGTCAACACCCCGCTCCTGCGGGAACTGTTCGCCAAGGACCCGGAGCGGGCCGCGCGCCGGCTCGTGCACATCCCGGTCGGACGTTTCGCGGAGGCGGACGAGATCGCCGCGGCGGTCGCGTTCCTCGCCAGCGACGACTCCTCGTTCGTGAACGCCACCGACTTCCTGGTCGACGGCGGGATCTCGGGGGCGTACGTCACGCCTCTCTAGTGCCGTGGCCGGACCGGTGTACGGTCCACGTTCCATGCGATACCGACACGTCCTCGCGTGGACCATGGTCGCGGCCGCCGCCCTGGCGGCCGCGCCCGCCGCCACCGCCGCACCCCCCGGACGGCGTCCGCCCTGCCCGCGGCTCTCCCAGCGGCTCGACTGGTACGGCGACAACCGCGCCCACCTCCAGCAGGTCGTCGACGAGCGCGGCAGCTGCGCCGGGCGCGGCGGCCGTCCCGTCGCCGTCTTCGACTGGGACAACACCGTCACCAGGAATGACGTCACCGACGCGACGATCTCCTGGGCCCTGCGGCACGACAGGATCCTGCGCCCGGGAAGCTGGCGGGACACCAGCGCGTGGCTCACGGACGCGGCCGGCACCGCCCTCACCGGCGCCTGCGGCACCGACGTGCCGGTGGGCGCACCCCTGCCGACGTCCACCCGTCCCCGCTGCACCGACGAGATCCTCGAGATCCGCGAGAACGGCAGGACGGTGAGCGGCGCCGCCGCCTTCGCCGGGCAGTGGAACCACCGGCGCACCGTCCCGCAGTACGCGTGGGTGCCCCGGCTGTTCGCCGGGCACACCGTCGCCGAACTCTCCTCGTACGCCCGCGAGGCGCGCGCGGAGGCCCTGGCGGCACCCGTGGGCGCGACCCGCACCCTCGGCACCCACACCGTCCCGGCGTACGTGCGCTACTACGACCAGCAGCGCGACCTGATCCGCACCCTGCGGCGGGCCGGATTCGACGTCTACATCGTCTCCGCCGGTTCCGAACCCGTGACCGAGGTCTGGTCGCGAGGTGTCGGCATCGACGCCCGGCACACCCTCGCCATCCGTTCGGTCCTCGACCGGCGGGGCCGGATCACCACCCGGAACCAGGGCTGCGGCGGCGTACCGGTGAACCGCGGAGAGGCCATCCCCTACATCGACGGCAAGCGCTGCTGGATCAACCAGGAGATCTACGGCGTCGAGGGCGCCGCTGCCTGGGACCGGCAGGACCGGCGGCACCGCCCCGCGATCGCCGGCGGTGACGCCGACACCGACGTCACCTTCGTGGCCGACGCCACCGGCGCGCACCTCGTCCTCAACCGCAACAAGAGCGAGATCATGTGCCGGGCGTACGACGACGCCGACGGGCGCTGGGTGGTGAACCCGATGTTCATCGACCCGCTGCCGCCGAAGCCCGACCCCTACCCGTGCTCTACCGGTGCGTACAACGCTCCCGACGGCAGCAGGGCACCCGTCCGGCGTGCCGACGGCTCGGTCGTGCCCGACCAGCCGGACACCGTCCACTGAACCCGCCCCGTGTACTGGTGTTCGCGTGACGTCCTAGAGTGCCGGGATGAGCAAGACGCCCCCGCCCGGCTGGTACCGCGACCCGTCCTACCCGCTCACCGAGCGCTGGTGGGACGGGACCGCGTGGACCGGCCACCGGCGTCAGCCCGAGGCGGCCCTCGAGCCCCCGGCGCCGCCGCGGCCCGCCACCGGTGACTCCGGGCGCGCGAAGGCCGTCACGCTCACCGCGGCCGGGGTCGTCCTCGTCGCCTCGGTCGTGACGGGCGCCGTGCTCCTCGACCGGGACGACGACGGCGACCGTACGCAGACGAGGACCGCACCCGGGAGTTCCTCACCCGCGCCCCGGCCGACCGTCACCGCCTCGGCCTCCGGCCGCCCGTCCGAGGACCCGTCCGTCGTCGTGGACGAACTCAACGGCATCACGCTGCCGTTGGCCGACGGCTGGGTGAGAGCGGAGAACGTGGCCGAGGACGACGTCGTCATGACCACACCCGGGACGTACGACTGCCCCGGCGACCCCGGCCTGTGCCGTCACGGCAGGGTCTCCTCCCGCACGGTCACGGCCAACGACGAGAAGTCCCCGAGGGTGCTCGCCGAGAACGACATCGAGGACGCGGCGAACAGCGCCTACGACCGCGACCTGCTCGACGCCCGTCCCTACCGGGGCATCACCTCGCACCGGCTGGTCAAGACCGGCTCGGTCGCCGTCGGGGGCCGCGCCGGGTACTTCGTGCGCTGGCGGGTCAGGACCGGGGTGGGACCCGGCGGTTACGTCGAGTCGCTCGCCTTCCCCTCCAGCGTCGGTTCCCAGTCGCCGGTCATCGTCCGCTTCGCCTTCGACGCCGGGGACGGGGGGCCGCCCGTGTCCGACATGGACAGGATCACCGAGGGGATCCGTCCGGTCGGGGACGCGGACACGGGCGGGGGAGTGGGCAGCAGCATCGGGCCGCCCGGCCGGTAGCCGGCCCCGCCGGGCCCCGGCACCGGGCGTGGCAGGGGCGCGCGGGCGCCCCGGGCGGGCGAGGGTCGCGAGCAGGGCCCCACCGGGTCAGAGGAAGGTCCGGCCCTCACCGCGGTACGTCGGGACGGCCGCCGTCACGGCGTCGCCCTCCACGAGGTGCAGCGTGTCGAACCGCTCGCACAGCTCGCCCGCCTTGGCGTGCCGGAACCACACCTTGTCCCCGATGAGCAGGTCGTCCGCCGGGGAGCCGAGCAGCGGAGTCTGCACCTCACCCGGTCCCTCCTGCGGGTCGTACCTCAGCCCCTCCGGGAGGTGAGGCACCGGCAGCCGGTCGGGACCGGGGGCGCCCGACGCCGGATATCCGCCGCCCAGCACCGTCACGACCCCGACGCCCGGCCTGCGGACGACCGGCTGGGCGAACAGGGCCGCCGGACGGCCGGTGAACGACGTGTAGTTGTCGAAGAGCCGCGGCACGTACAGTCCCGACCCGGCGGCGATCTCGGTCACCGCGTCCTCGGCCGCGGTGTGCTGCACACTGCCCGTGCCGCCGCCGTTGACGAACTCCAGGTCCGGCGCGACGGCCCGCACCGCGCGCACCACGTCGGCACGGCGCTGCGCCAACTCCCTGCGGGCCGCGGCCTGCATGAGCCGGATGGCGCGCGAGCGCACCGGACGCCCGGCGAGCGAGTCGCCCACCCCGGCGATGTGCCCCTCGTACGCCATGATGCCCACCAGCTCGAAGCCGGGCCGCCGAGCCACCGAGCGGGCCAACTCGGCGACCTGGGCCGCCGAGTGCAGCGGGGAACGGAGGGCACCGACCCGGACCCGGCCGCCGAGCAGTCTGAACGACGTGTCCAGCTCCAGGCAGACCCGGACGACTTCGGTGCCGCCCTGCCGTGCCGCGTCGATCAGGGCGAGCTGGGCGGGGTCGTCGATCATGACGGTGACGGCCGCCGCGAGCTTGGGGTCGCCGGTCAGCTCGGCGTAGCCCGCGCGGTCGGCCGAGGGGTAGGCGAGCAGGACGTCGTCGAAGCCGGAGCGCGCGAGCCACAGGGACTCGGCGAGGGTGAAGGACATCAGGCCCGCGAATCCGTCGCGGCCGAGGACCCGTTCGAGCAGGGCACGGCAGCGTACGGACTTGCTGGCGAGCCGGATCGGTTTGCCGGCGGCGCGGCGGACGAGGTCGTCGGCGTTCGCGTCAAAGGCCTCCAGGTCCACGATCGCGACAGGGGCGTCGAGGTGAGCGGTGGCCCGGTCGTAGCGGGCCCGGTCTGCGGCGCGGGCAGTCATGAACGCAGCCTGCCAGACAGGATTACCGCAGGGTAGGGGGACGTTCCGGGCAGATGCCCCGGGCCCGCGGACTGGTTCCCGCCGGGCCCGTGTCAACCCGTAGAGTGACGCGCACGCAGGGAGGAACGACCTCGCCGGGCCGGTCTCGGCCGGGTGACGGCGCGTCCGCGCGGGTATGCCTGCCCGGGTCGGACGGGTTCCTCTCCGCACGTGTGCAGCGACCCGCACGAACTCCGACGCGGGCCGACGGCCCGGGACGAGGAACGGGGGGGTGCATGAGCACGGAAGCGCGCCGCGCGTCCATTCCGCCGCGCCCGCCCGCACCGCCCCGTCCGCCGTCCCCTCCCGGCGAGGACTTCACCGCCGACGACACCCCGGCGCCGCGGCCCGGCCACGCCTCCGCGCCCGCCGTCCCACCAATGCCCGCCTCCCGCCCGGCGCCCCCGCACCGCCCTGCGACGAACCTTCCGCCCCGGCCCCCGTACGAGCCGCAGCCGCCGATGCCGGCCCCCGGGGAGCTGCGGCCCGGGCGGACGCCCGCCCCGGAGGGGGCGGCTGCTGCTGTGCCCGGTACGGCGGACCGGCCGCTCCACGAGTCCCAGCCGTCGGCGTGGGTTCCCGGTGAGGGTCGGCCGGGGCGGACGCCTGCTTCGGAGGGGGTGGCTGCTGCTGTGCCCGGTACGGCGGACCGGTCGCTCCACGAGTCCCAGCCGTCGGCGTGGGTTCCCGGTGAGGGTCGGCGGGGGCGGACGCCTGCCCCGGAGCAGGCGGCTGCTTTCGCGTCCGGCACGGTGACTTCGCCGGAGCGGCGGCAGCCGTCCGCCCCCGCGAGGACCCCGGGAGGTGACCCGGCCGCCGGCTGGTTCGACGGACCGGGGCACCGGCGGCCACCGGCCCCCGCCCGCCCGACGCCGGCCGCGGGCAGGGCGACCCCGCAGGAGGGCCCCGGCAGGACCCCGGAAGAGCTCGCGCCCTCCCGACACAGCGCGTCGGCGGACGAGCCGAGGGTGCCGACGGGACGCACGGCGCCCCGGCGCCCGGTGCCCCCGGCGGACGTGCCGCAGGCGCCCCGAAGCCGTCCGGAGGCACCGGCCCCCGGCGCCGCGTCGGCCCCGCCGCCGCCACCGGCCTCGGCCCGCTTCCCCGACGCGCCGCCCGCCGGCACCCCGGGGACGGGCACCGGCTCCGGCGGCTTCCGCGGGCACGGCACCCCGGGGACGGGCACCGGCTCCGGCGGCTTCCGCGGGCACGGCACCCCGGCCCGCCCCGCGGCCCCGCCCCGTCGCCCCGCCGTACCCGGGGAGACCCCGGGCGAGACGACCAGGCGGCTGCGGCCCGTGCGCGACGAGGGCCTCCGCGAGGCCACGACCCCGCGCCCCTTCGTCTCGTTCGGGCAGCCCGAGACGTACGACGACTCCGTGCGCCCGGCCGGCCGGCGGACCCGGCCCCGCGCCCTGGCGGCCGCCGCCTGCGTCGTCCTCGGCCTCGGGCTCATCGGCGGCGCGGCCACCGGCAGCTGGCTGACCGGGGACAGCGCCGCGGAGGCCGGATCGCCGGGCGCCTTCGCGGCGGCCGGCGGCCTGTGGCACAGCGTCCCCGTCGACCGGCTCTTCCCGCCCACCGTGAACGGCGAGGGCGCGGGACCCGGCGGCGCCGACCGGACCTGGACGCGGATAGGCGTCGCCCCCGACGGCGGCTGCGCGGACGCCTTCGACCCGCTGCTGCGCAAGGCCCTCGCCCCCGTCGGCTGCCTGCGGCTCCTGCGCGCCACCTACACGGACGCGACCCGCAGCCATGTCACCACCGTCGGACTGCTGTTCACCAAGGCGGACGCCGCTGCGATGACCTCCCTGAAGAACCGCTTCCGGCGGGAGGGACTCGACCGGCGCACCGACCTCGTGCCCCGCTCGTACGCTCCGAAGAACACCCTTGCCGCGGGCTTCGGCGATTCGCAGCGCGCGTCCTGGACGGTGTCGGTCCTCACCGACGCCCCCGTGGTCGTCTTCGCGGTCTCCGGCTTCGCCGACGGCCGCACCGTCGCGACCCCGCAGCCCGCCGCGGACGCCACCGGGTCCGGCGCCACCACGGCCCCCGCCCAGGCGGGCCTCGGCCACGAGGCACAGGGCCTCGCCGACCGCGTCGAGCGCAGCCTGCGCAAGAAGGTCACCCCGGCGACGGAGAGCCCGTCATGAACCACACCCTGGGTGCCCGGCTCCTCACGGTGCTCCTCGCCGGCTCCCTGGCCGTGCTGCCCGCCACGAACGCCCACGCCGACGGCATCCGCGCCCAGCAGTGGGCCCTCGACGCCCTGCACACCGAGCAGGCCTGGCGCACGACCAAGGGCGCGGGCATCACCGTCGCCGTCCTCGACACCGGCGTCGACGCCGAGCACCCGGACCTGGCCGGCAACGTCCTCACCGGCAAGGACATGGTCGGTTTCGGCGCCCGCCGCGGCGACCGTGCCTGGGCCAGGCACGGCACCGCCATGGCCGGGATCATCGCCGGCCACGGACACGGCACGGGCAACGGCGACGGCGTCATGGGCATCGCCCCCGAGGCGAGGATCCTCCCCGTCCGGGTCATCCTCGAGGACGGCGACCCGGCCCGTGGGAAGGCCCGCAACACCCGCGGCAACGCCCTCGCCGAGGGCATCCGCTGGGCCGCCGACCACGACGCCGACGTCATCAACCTGTCCCTCGGCGACGACTCCAGGTCCGCCCACCCCGAACCGGCCGAGGACGAGGCGGTCCAGTACGCCCTCGAGAAGGGCGCCGTGGTGGTCGCCTCGGCCGGCAACGGCGGCGAGAAGGGCGACCACATCTCGTATCCCGCGGCGTATCCCGGCGTGATCGCCGCCACCGCCGTCGACCGGGTCGGCTCCCGCGCCTCCTTCTCCACCCGCCGCTGGTACGCGACCGTCAGCGCCCCCGGCGTCGACGTCGTGATCGCCGACCCCGACGACAAGTACTACGAGGGCTGGGGCACCAGCGCCGCCTCCGCCTTCGTCTCCGGTGCCGTCGCCCTGGTCAGGGCCGCGCACCCGGGCCTCGCCCCCGCCCAGATCAAACAGCTCCTGGAGGACACCGCCCGCAACACCCCCGTCGGCGGCCGCGACGACTCCCGCGGCTTCGGCTTCGTCGACCCCGCCGCCGCCATCGAGGCGGGCGGCCGGCTCGCACCGGAGGGGCCGCGCTCGGCGGCGTACGGCCAGGAGTACTTCGGGCCGGGCCCCGACACCGCCGCGGACGACGGCTCCGCCGGCTGGGTGGGGCCGCTCGCCGGCGGGCTCGGCGCGGCACTGCTCGCCGCGTCGGTCGTCCTGTGGCGCGGACGCAGGGGCTCACGCGGGTACGACGCCTAGGAAGACGCTGGGTACGGCTTCCCGCAAGACGCGGGGGGTTGCACTCCCGGGAAGCCTCCGGCGGCGGGCACCGCGCCCCCGCCGCGGGCGCCCGGCGCGCGTCCGCGCCCCGCTCCGCCCGCGCTACGCGTCCGTGTCCCGGAACGCGGAGACCGTCGCCTTCGCCGCCGCCTCCACCAGCGCGACACCCCTGGCCTTCGTCGAGCTGCCGTACGACAGCGCCGCCACCAGGTAGTCGCGCCCGTCGACCGTGATCCGTCCGATGCTGTTGACGTCCCACAGTCCGGTCGTGCTGCGCGCCAGCCACCCGTTCTTCAGCGCCCACCCGGACTCGGGGGCGGAGGCCGCCGCCGAGACACCCCAGCGCTGCCCCGCAGCTATCCGGCCCATCAGCGTCCGCAGATATGTCCGCGAGGCACTGCCGAGTTCCGAGTCGTCCCCGAACACCTGGCGCAGCAGGACGAGTTGGTCGGCCGCCGTGGTCCGCGTCAGCCCCCACAGGCCGCCGTCCCCGCCCGTCGTCCCGGTCAGCCCGAAGCGGCGGTTGGCGGCATCGAGACCGGCCGAGCCCCCGATGGCGTTCCACAGCGCCGTCGCGGACGCGTTGTCGCTGTCCTCGATCATCGCGGTGGCGTACGTCCGCTCCCGCGCCGTCAGCCGCCGGTCCGCGTCCTGCGCCTGGAGCAGCAGCGCCGCCAGGATGTCCACCTTGACGATGCTGGCCGTGTCGAAGGCGCCGTCCCCGTACGCCGCGCCCGCACCGGACGCCACGTCCAGCACGGCGACCGAGACGTCGGCCGTGTCCTCGACGGTCACCGACCGCATGGCCCCGGCCAGCAGCGCGTCCCGGTCCGCCGAAGGCTCCGACGCGTGTTCCACCGACGCCTCCTCACCGGTCGCCGGCGACGCCGTGGACGACGCCGAAGACGCGACGACCCCCGCGTCGGCGTGCGCCTGGGCCTTCACGTGGGCGGTGCCCGCCGCCGTGGCACCCACCAGCACGGCGGACGCCAGCACGGTGCAGAGGAGGGGGCGGCGTCCGCCCGGCCGGACACGCAGGCGAGCTCTGTGGGAGTCCATGCCCGGGATGCTGGGCGCCGGGCCTGTGCACACCGTGGGACGGAGGTGAGACACGCGTCAGGGAAATCTGAGAAACGTGTGAGCGGCGCTCGCGCCGGGGCGCCGGGGCCGCGGATTCCCGGCCCCACCCCACCGATAGGGTCGTGACCGTGGCGAACAAGAACATTCCCGACCCCGGCTTCTCCGACGACGACGGCTCCGCCGATCCCCGGCTCAGCGCGGCGCTCGCGGCCTGGGCCGAGGACCGCACCGCCGTGACCCCGGTCCTGGAGGCACTCAAGGGCGCCCGGCTGCTCGTGCCCGTGGTGGCCGTCCTCGGCGAGGTCGAGCAGGACGAGAACGGGCTGCGCCACGAGAAGACCAGCGACATGGCGGTGCCGACCCTGAAGGCCGGGAACCGCACGGCCCTGCCCGCGTTCACCTCCACCGAGTCGCTCGCCCGCTGGGACCCGCAGGCCCGCCCCGTCGCCGTACCCCTGCACCAGGCGCTGCGGGCCGCGGCGCACGAGAAGGCCGACACGCTGCTGCTCGACCTCGCGGGACCGGTGCCCTACGAGCTGACCGGCCCCGCGCTGCTCGCGCTCGCGGAGGGGCGGACGAACACGGACCCGCTGCGCGACCCGGCCGTCGCCGGGGCGGTACGCACGGCGCTGGCCGCCGAGCCCGCCGTGCTCCGCGCCCACCTCGGGCCCGGCCGCGGGGACGGCACCCTCGCCCTCGTCCTCGATCCGTCCGCGGCGCCCGCCGAGGCCGTCCGCGCGATCGCCGGGCGGCTGGCGGCCGACGAGACACTGAGGGCCCGCCTGGTGCGCGGTCTCGACCTGGCACTGCTGCCGGCCGAGGCGACGCTTCCGGGCGAGCCCCTGTACGTACGGGACGCGTGAATCAGCCGTAGACAGGACCCGTGTACTTCTCGCCCGGGCCCTGGCCGGGCTCGTCCGGGACGAGCGACGCCTCACGGAACGCCAGCTGGAGCGACTTCAGGCCGTCGCGCAGCGGCGCGGCGTGGAAGGAGCTGATCTCGGTCGCGCTCGCGTCGAGCAGCCCGGCCAGCGCGTGCACCAGCTTGCGCGCCTCGTCCAGGTCCTTGTGCTCCTCGCCCTCCTCCGTCAGACCGAGCTTCACGGCGGCGGCGCTCATCAGGTTGACGGCGACCGTCACGATCACCTCTACCGCGGGGACCTCCGCGATGTCGCGGGTCATGGTGTCGAAGTCGGGGTTCTGGGGAGGGGTCTCACTCATACCTCCCACGATAGGTCCACGCCGGACGTGCTCCCGACGCAGCCCCCGCCGCCCCGGTTAGCCGTGTCCCGCCGGAGCTGCTAACCTTGTGTAACGACCGGCCGGACACTCCTGTGTTCCGGCCCACAAGTGGAGGCTCCGAACTCCCACCCGACTGTCCCCCGGGACGGCGGGTCACCCGGTCAGGCGGCCCCCATCGTTCCGTACGGACGATGGAGTCGCCCGAAGTGCGCCCCGCGGTTGACCGCGGCGGTGCTCCGGTAGTCCTTGGAGCCCCGCCTGTGTCCCGTCCGGGGCATTTTTCATGTCCCGCGATGGTTGGTCCCAGTGTCATCAGAGACATACGCGGCTGTCCGCCAGACCGCCGTGTGGTGCTACCGAGGAGGATCCATCAGCGCCGAGCCCCGCATCAACGACCGGATTCGCGTTCCCGAAGTGCGACTTGTCGGTCCTAGCGGCGAGCAGGTCGGGATTGTTCCGCTTGCCAAGGCCCTTGAGCTTGCTCAGGAGTACGACCTCGACCTGGTCGAGGTGGCGGCGACAGCTCGCCCGCCCGTCTGCAAGCTCATGGACTACGGGAAGTTCAAGTACGAGTCGGCCATGAAGGCCCGTGAGGCGCGCAAGAACCAGGCGCACACGGTCATCAAGGAGATGAAGCTCCGGCCGAAGATCGACCCGCACGACTATGACACGAAGAAGGGTCACGTCGTCCGGTTCCTCAAGCAGGGCGACAAGGTCAAGATCACGATCATGTTCCGTGGTCGCGAGCAGTCCCGGCCGGAGCTCGGCTACCGACTGCTGCAGCGTCTCGCTTCGGACGTCGAGGACCTCGGGTTCGTCGAGTCGAGCCCGAAGCAGGACGGCCGAAACATGATCATGGTTCTCGGCCCGCACAAGAAGAAGACCGAGGCGATGGCCGAGGCCCGCGAGGCCCAGGCGGCCCGCAAGGCGGAAGCGAAGGCCAATCCGGGCAAGTCGCAGAACGCCGCGGAGAGCGACATCGACGGTGAGGACCTCACCGACGACGTCGAGACCGACGAGGCTCCGGCCGAGGCACCCGCCGAGGCCTGATCCCAGGGCGACGGCCCCGGGGCACCCAGGACGAGAGTCCGGGGGCCCAGGGGCGGCAGTTCTGGGATGTCAATCCATACACATGACGTTCTGACGTGCCCGGTTTCGCGACCGGGCACCGGAGCGCCACTGACGAGGAGAGAACGGCGCTATGCCGAAGAACAAGTCGCACAGCGGTGCCAGCAAGCGCTTCAAGATCACCGGCTCCGGCAAGGTGCTCCGCGAGCGTGCCGGCAAGCGCCACCTGCTCGAGCACAAGTCGTCCCGACTGACGCGTCGCCTCACCGGCAACGCCGAGATGGCCCCGGGCGACGCCAAGAAGATCAAGAAGCTTCTCGGCAAGTGACGTACGGGCGCCCACGCGCCCCGCGTCTGGACCGGGACCCTATCGATTTCGGGCCGTGTGACCACATCCACGGCCCCGCTACAAGGAGTTAAAAAGTGGCACGCGTCAAGCGGGCAGTCAACGCCCACAAGAAGCGCCGGGCGATCCTCGAGGCGGCCTCCGGCTACCGCGGTCAGCGTTCGCGCCTGTACCGCAAGGCCAAGGAGCAGGTCACCCACTCCCTCGTCTACAACTACAACGACCGCAAGAAGCGCAAGGGCGACTTCCGTCGGCTGTGGATCCAGCGCATCAACGCTGCGGCCCGCCAGAACGGCATGACGTACAACCGCCTCATCCAGGGTCTGAACGCCGCCAACATCGAGGTGGACCGCAAGATCCTCGCGGAGCTGGCCGTCAACGACCCCAACGCGTTCGCCGCGCTCGTCGAGGTCGCGCAGAAGGCGCTGCCGTCGGACGTCAACGCGCCGAAGGCCGCCTGACACCTGGCGCTGGCGTGAGCCGGTAGTGCATCGGACCCGCAGGCCGTCACGGCCTGCGGGTCCGACTGCGTCCGGAGCCGCCGCGACCGCCCCGGGTGCGCCGGTCCGGCACCGCCGGGTTCACCGCCGCGGCCGGGAAGACGTCCCCGCACTGCCGGGGAAGACTCCGCACCCTCCATGAATCCCGAAGGTGAACCCATGCCCGCCGCCACCGAGTTGATCTCTCCGCGCTCGCCGCGTGTGTCCGCCGCACGGCGGCTGGCCAGGCGGAACTTCCGGGGCAAGGAGCGGCTGTTCCTCGCCGAGGGGCCGCAGGCCGTGCGGGAGGCGGCGGCGCACCGGCCCGGCCGCGACGCCACGCTCGTGGAGCTGTTCGCCACCGTGGAGGCGGCCGACCGGTACGCCGACATCGTCGGGGACGCCCGAGCCGCGGGCGCCCGCCTGCACCTCGCCGACGAGGACGTGATCGCCGACATCTCGACCACCGTCACCCCGCAGGGGCTCGTCGGCGTCTGCCGGTTCCTGGACACCCCCTTCGAGGAGATCCTGGCCGCCCGGCCGAAGCTCGTCGCCGTACTGGCCCACGTGCGGGACCCGGGGAACGCCGGGACCGTCCTGCGCTGCGCGGACGCCGCCGGAGCCGAGGCCGTCGTGCTCACCGACGCGTCCGTCGACCTGTACAACCCCAAGGCCGTACGGGCCTCCGTCGGCTCGCTGTTCCACCTGCCCGTCGCCGTCGGCGTGCCTGTGGAGCGGGCCGTCCAGGGGCTCAAGGACGCCGGCGTGCGCATCCTCGCCGCCGACGGGGCGGGAGAGGACGACCTCGACGACGAGCTGGACAAGGGGACCATGGGCGGGCCCACCGCCTGGGTGTTCGGGAACGAGGCCTGGGGGCTCCCGGAGGAGACCCGCGCCCTGACGGACGCCGTGGTGCGCGTCCCGATCCACGGAAGGGCCGAGAGTCTGAACCTCGCCACCGCCGCAGCCGTATGTCTCTACGCGTCCGCCCGTGCACAGCGCGCCTCCGGAGGGTGCCGCTCCGTCACCGAGAGCTAGTAGGGTGACGGGCTCGGGGGCCCACTGCGCCGGACGAGAGGTGGGGTACGGGGATGGGTGTCGGCACGAGGAGAGCACCGGGGGCACGGGACCTGCGCGGCACCCCCGCGGCCCGGCGCGGTGAACTCGCCGAACTCGGAGCCGAGTCGGGCATCGGCCCGGACGACCTGCCGGACGGACTCGTCGTCGCCGACGAGCACGGCCACGTGATCTGCTTCAACGCCGCCGCCGCCCGGATCACCGCGGTGCCCGCCGCCGACGCCCTCGGGCGCCGCCTGGAGCGGGTCCTGCCGCTGGAGGACCTCGAAGGCCGCCGCTGGTGGCAGCTCACCGACCCGTACGGCGGCCTCGCCATCCGGGTCGGACAGCCCGAGCGGAACCTGCTGCTGCCCGGCGGGCGCGAGGTGCTGGTCTCCGCCCGCTACGTGCGCACCGGACCCACCGGCCCCGTCCACCGCGTCATCGTCTGTCTGCGGGACACCGAGGCCCGCCGCCGCACCGAGCGCAGTCACGCCGAGCTGATCGCCACCGTCGCCCACGAGCTGCGCTCCCCCCTCACCTCGGTCAAGGGGTTCACCGCGACCCTCCTCGCCAAATGGGAGCGCTTCACCGACGACCAGAAGAAGCTGATGCTGGAGACGGTGGACGCCGACGCGGACCGCGTGACCCGGCTCATCGCCGAGCTGCTCGACATCTCCCGGATCGACTCCGGGCGCCTCGAAGTGCGCCGCCAGCCCGTCGACATCGGCGCCGCCGTCGGCCGCCACATCCAGGCGTACGTCGCCGCCGGCCAGCCCGCCGACCGTTTCCTGCTGCGCATCCGGCATCCGCTGCCCGACCTGTGGGCCGACCCCGACAAGGTCGACCAGGTGCTCAGCAACCTCCTGGAAAATGCCGTGCGCCACGGCGAGGGAACCGTCACCATCGACGTCACGCCCTCGGCGTCCCCGCGCGACCGTGCGGACGACGACGGCACGGCGCACGCAGCCACGTCGGTCACCGTGAGCGACGAGGGCACCGGCATCCCGGAGGAGTCCATGAACCGCGTCTTCACCCGCTTCTGGCGGGGTAGCAAGCGCGGCGGCACCGGGCTCGGGCTCTACATCGTCAAGGGCATCGTCGAGGCCCACGGCGGCACCATCACCGTAGGCCGCGCGCCCGGCGGCGGCGCCGAGTTCCGATTTACGCTGCCCGTGGGCACCCCGGCGTACCTCCTCTAGCGCCGCACGGGTCCCACGGGCGCAGCCGCAGCGAGCCTGCCCGGACGCCCAGTCGGGGAGAGGCTCCCACCCCCGTTAGACTCGGCCTTTGGCACCTTTGCGTCCCCGTTTCAGGGACGATGCGTCCCCCCGAGTCGGGACGGGGACCATCCGCCAGCCAACCGGAAGCACGGGAAGAGATGTCGGCACCGAATAAGTCGTACGACCCTGTAGAGGTCGAGGCCTTGAAACCGGAAGAGATCGAGCGCATGCGGGACGAGGCGCTCGCCGCCTTCGCGGCCGCCGGCGACCTCGACGCGCTCCAGGAGGCCAAGGTCGCCCACACCGGCGGCGCCTCGCCGCTGGCCCTCGCCAACCGAGAGATCGGCGCGCTGCCCCCGCACGCCAAGGCCGAGGCCGGCAAGCGGGTGGGCCAGGCCCGCGGCGCCGTGAACAAGGCCCTCGCCGCTCGCCAGTCCGAGCTGGAGGCCGAGCGCGACACCCGGGTCCTGGTCGAGGAGGCGGTGGACGTCACCCTGCCGTACGACCGCGTACCGGCCGGCGCCCGCCACCCGCTGACCACGTTCATGGAGCGGGTCGCGGACGTCTTCGTGTCCATGGGATACGAGATCGCGGAAGGCCCCGAGGTCGAGGCGGAGTGGTTCAACTTCGACGCCCTGAACTTCACGCCCGACCACCCGGCCCGGCAGATGCAGGACACCTTCTTCGTCCAGGGCCCCCGGGGCACGGACGGCGACGAGTCCGGTGTCGTGCTGCGCACGCACACCTCGCCGGTGCAGGCCCGCGCCATGCTCGACCGTGAGCCGCCCGTCTACGTGGTGTGCCCCGGCCGGGTCTACCGCACGGACGAGCTGGACGCCACGCACACCCCGGTCTTCCACCAGATCGAGCTGCTGGCCGTCGACGAGGGCCTGACCATGGCCGACCTCAAGGGCACCCTGGACCACATGGTCCAGTCGCTCTTCGGCGCCGACATGAAGACCCGGCTGCGGCCGAACTACTTCCCCTTCACCGAGCCGTCCGCCGAGATGGACATGCTCTGCTACGTCTGCCGGGGCGCGTCCGTCGGCAACCCCGACCGGCCCTGCCGCACCTGCTCCAGCGAGGGCTGGATCGAGCTCGGCGGCTGCGGCATGGTCAACCCGCGCGTCCTCGTCGCCTGCGGCGTGGACCCGTCGAAGTACAGCGGATTCGCCTTCGGGTTCGGCATCGAGCGGATGCTGATGTTCCGCCACAACGTGGAAGACATGCGAGACATGGTCGAGGGTGACGTCCGGTTCACCCGGCCGTTCGGGATGGAGATCTGATGCGGGTCCCGCTTTCCTGGCTGCGGGAGTACGTCGACCTGCCGGCCACCGAGACCGGCCGCGACGTGCAGGCCAGACTCGTTTCCGCCGGCCTGGAGGTCGAGAGGGTCGAGCAGCTCGGCACCGGCCTCAAGGGCCCCCTCGTCGTCGGCCAGGTGCTGACCATCGAGGAACTGGAGGGCTTCAAGAAGCCCATCCGCTTCTGCACCGTCGACGTCGGCCGGGCCAACGGCACCGGTGAGCCCCAGGAGATCGTCTGCGGCGCCCGCAACTTCGCCGTCGGTGACAAGGTCGTCGTGGTCCTCCCCGGCGCCGTGCTGCCCGGCGACTTCGCGATCGCCGCGCGCAAGACGTACGGCAAGACCTCGCACGGCATGATCTGCTCGGGCGACGAGCTGGGCATGGGCGACGACGGCTCGCACGGCATCATCGTGCTGCCGCCGGAGTACGAGCCCGGCACCGACGCCATCGAATTGCTCGAGCTCGTCGACGAGGTCCTCGACATCGCCGTTACGCCCGACCGCGGCTACTGCCTGTCGATGCGCGGCGTGGCCCGCGAGACCGCCATCGCGTACGGACTGCCGCTGCGCGACCCGGCGCTGCTCGACGTGCCGGCGCCGAACGCGTTCGGGCACCCGGTGCGCGTCCTGGAGCCGCGGGGCTGCGACCGCTTCACCGCCCGCACGGTCACCGGCCTCGACCCCGAGGCGCGCTCCCCGATCTGGCTGCGGCGCCGCCTGCAGAAGGCCGGGATGCGTCCCATCTCGCTCGCCGTCGACATCACCAACTACGTGATGCTGGAACTCGGCCAGCCCCTGCACGCGTACGACCGCTCCCGCATCCAGGGCGCGATCGGCGTGCGCCGGGCCGAGCAGGGCGAGCGGCTCACCACCCTCGACGGCGTCAAGCGCACGCTCGACGCCGGGGACCTGGTGATCACCGACGACCGCGGGCCGATCGGCCTCGCGGGTGTCATGGGCGGCGCCGACACCGAGATCGACGACACCGAGGGCACCACCACCGAGGTCGTCGTCGAGGCCGCGCACTTCGACGCGATCTCCGTCGCGCGCACCGCCCGCCGGCACAAGCTGGCCTCCGAGGCGTCCAGGCGCTTCGAGCGCGGCGTCGACCCCGAGGCCGCCGCGGCCGCCGCGCAGCGCACCGTCGACCTGCTCGTCCTCCTCGCCGGCGGCACCGCCGACGCGGGTGTCACGCAGATCATCGCCCCGTCCGCGCCGCACACCATCGCGATCCCGGCAGACCACCCGGACCGGGTCGCGGGCGTCGAGTACGGCCGCGAGACCGTCGTGCGCCGCCTCCAGGAGGTCGGCTGCGACGTCTACGGGCAGGACGAGCTGATCGTCACCGTGCCCTCCTGGCGTCCCGACCTCACGGACCCGAACGACCTCGCGGAAGAGGTCATCCGGCTCGAGGGCTACGAGAACCTGCCCTCCACCCTGCCCAAGCCCCCCGCGGGCCGCGGTCTCACCGACCGGCAGCGCACGCACCGCCGGTTCGGCCGCGCGCTGGCCGGCGCCGGGTTCGTCGAGGCGCCGAACTACCCCTTCCTCGGCGAGCACGTCTTCGACCAGCTCGGACTGGACGCCGACGACCCCAAGCGAAAGGTCGTCAAGCTGGCCAACCCGCTCTCCGACGAGGAGCCGGCGCTCCGCACCACGCTGCTGCCGGGCCTGCTCGGCGCGCTGCGCCGCAACGACGGCCGGGGCAGCCACGACCTCGCGCTGTTCGAGACCGGTCTCGTCTTCCACCCGCGCGAGGAGCAGCGCGTCGCGGTGCGGCTGCCCGTCGACCGCCGCCCCACCGACGAGGAGATCGCGTCGCTGACCGCCGCGCTTCCCGTCCAGCCCCGGCACGCCGCCGTCGTCCTCGCGGGCGCCCGCGAGCAGGCCGGCTGGTGGGACAAGGGCCGGCCGGCCGACTGGGCCGACGCCGTCGAGGCGGCACGCACCCTGGCCCGGGAGACGGGCACCGAACTCCTCGTCCGCACCGGCCAGTACGGCCCGTGGCACCCGGGCCGCTGCGCCGAGCTCGCCGTGGTGATCGACGGCGCCGAGCAGGTCGTCGGGTACGCCGGTGAGCTGCACCCGCGGGTCGTCAAGGCGCTGGGCCTGCCCGCGCGCACCTGCGCGGCGGAGGTGGACCTGGACGCGCTGGAGCAGGCGAGCGCGGGGCTCCCGAAGGGCCCGCACATCTCGTCGTTCCCGGTGGCCACCCAGGACGTCGCGCTGGTCGTCGAGAAGTTCGTCCCCCACGCGGACGTGGAGGCGGCGCTGCGTGAGGGCGCCGGTGAACTCCTGGAGTCCGTCCGGCTGTTCGACGTCTACGAGAGCGAGCAGCTCGGTGAGGGGATGAAGTCCCTGGCCTACGCGCTGCGGTTCCGGGCCGCCGACCGCACCCTGACCGTGGACGAGGCCTCCGCGGCCCGTGACGCGGCCGTCGCCCTGGCGGCCGAGCGCACCGGGGCGGTGCTGCGCGGGGCGTGACCGTGCTGGGTCACCGCTGGTGACCCAGGTTGACGGTGAGTGAGGGGCACGTCCGGATTGCCGGATGTGCCCCTCACTCGTTCGGGTGACAACTGCGGGCGATCTGGTCCGATCGGGGCATGCGGTCGAAAGAATCGGACCGGCCCCGGGGGTGTCGACGGACACCCCGGGCCATTCTGCGCAGTCAGGGCCTGATGGGGGGCCGTCGGCATGATCCGTATCAAGGCTGGGGCGGTCCGCAGGGCGTGGCCCCGGAGGCACTCCCGGCCGTCGGGGCGGACGGCTCTCCCGGCGCGGGGCCGCCGGGGCGAGCCGGGGACCCGGCTGACGCGCGCGGTCCGCCGGGCCGGGCCACGAGCGCGGCTGGCCCGTGCGGTCCGCCGGACCGGCCGGCAGCCCGCGCGCCGGACCGTCCGCCGTGCCCTGTCGATGGGGCTCCCCATGCTCTGGGGCGCCGGCGCCGTCACGTACAAGCTGAGCTGCCCGCTCGCCCAGCAGACCGGGCTCGGTGCCCGGATCGTCACCAGCGCCGTGTTCTTCGTCGTAGGCACGGGGCTCGTCGTCCACGTCCGGCGGACGCTGCTGCGCGAGCTCCGGCAGATCCGCAAGGTCGCCGGTGCCGCGCAGAGTGTCCTGCTGCGTCCGCCGCCCCCGCGGATCGGCGGCCTCGACATCGCCGCGGCCCAGCTCTCCGCGGAGCGCGGCGCCGTCGTCGGAGGCGATCTGTACGAGGTGACAGCCACCGAGCACGGGGTACGGGCCGTGATCGGGGACGTCCGCGGCCACGGCCTCGGCGCCCTCACGACGGCCGCGGCCGTCCTAGGCAGCTTCCGCGAGGCCGCGCACGACGAACCCGACCTCACCGGGGTGCTTACGCGGCTCGACCGTGCCCTGGCCCGGCATCTGCGGGAGCGGGCGAGAGCCGAGCATCCCGCGGCGGGTTCCGAGCCCGACAGCCCGGTCGCGGAGGAGTTCGTCACCGTACTGCTCCTGGAGATCCGCCGCGACGGCGAGCTGCGTGTCCTCAACTGCGGTCACCCTTGGCCCTATGTGCTGCGCGGTGACCCGGCCCAGGGCGGAGCGGCCGTCCGGGTCGAGCCGCTCTCGTGCGGCGAACCGCTGCCGCCGCTCGGCCCGTTCCCGCTCCCGGCCGATCTGACGCCGTCAGCCCATGGGCGGCTGCTGCCCGGTGACGCCCTCGTGCTGCACACCGACGGGGTCGAGGACGCGCGGGACGCCCGTGGCCGGTTCTTCTCGCTGTCCGCCGCGCTCGCCGAGTGCGTCCGTACGCGGCCCGTCTCACCCCAGGCCGTGCTGGGCGCCGTCTTCTCCGGGCTGCGGCGCCACAGCGGCGGCCCGCCGACCGACGACGCGGCGCTGCTCGTACTCCACAACACCCGTCAACCCGCCCCGCGCCAGGGCGAGCCCGTGGGCCACCGCGCACACCCCGTCGTGTGAGCTCGGCGCGCCGTCCGCCCCGCCGCGGAGTGTCGGGCAGGCGGCCGGGCGGACGGCGCGGAAGCGGGCCGCCGCACTGTACGAGGGGGAGCCGGCGGCCCGCCCGGCCTCTTGCGAGGCAATTCAGTCAAGCGGCCCGAAACGCTCCGCAACAGCGCGTGCACTGCGTGGATTCGGGCATTCCGATCACACCCCGTGTGAAGCCGGACGCACTACGCTGTCGACACCGAGCCATTGGAGGGCCTCCATGCAGCCCAACACTCTGCTCGACGCGATTCTCGACGAGGCCGGGATCTCCCACGCGGGTCTCGCCGCGCACGTCAACCAGGCGGGCCGGGCGCGCGGCCTCGCACTGCGGTACGAACACACGGCCGTGGCGCGGTGGTTGAAGGGGCAGCGTCCCCGCGGCCAGGTGCCCGACCTGATCTGCGAGGTGCTCGCGGGCCGACTGCACCGGCCCGTCACGCTCGACGACATCGGTCTCGGGGTGCCCGGCGAACCCTCCGTCCCGCACGCCACCTCGCTCTCCGGCTTCGTCGAACGGGCCACGGCTCTGTGGCGCTCCGACGAACAGCAGCGGCCGCACATCCTCGGCGCCCCGGCCGTCACCGGTACGCCCGCCGTGATGCCCGTGTGGGAGTGGGAGAACCCGCCCGAGGACGTCGACGTCTCGCGCGGCGGCCGCCACCGGGTCAAGATGGCCGACATCGAGATGCTCCGCGCGGCCCGCGCCCACTACGAGCAGATGTACCGCAAGGCGGGCGGCGTCGCGACCCGCACCCGGATCGTCGGCTTCCTCAACTCCGAGACCGCGCCCCTGCTGCGCGGCAGCTACACCGACGAGACCGGCCGTCAACTCCACCGCGCCACCGGCGGGCTGGTCGCCGTCGCGGGCATCTGCGCCTATGACTCCGACGCGCACGGACTCGCCCAGCGCTACTTCCACCAGGCACTGCGCCTGGCAAAGGCCAGCGGGGACCGGGGACTTGGTGCCTACGTGATAGCGCTGCTCGTCAACCAGTCGCTGTTCATGCGGGAGTACCGGCAGGCCGTCGCCTTCGCCGAGGCCGCGCTGCGTGCCGCGGGCCGGCACATCACCCCGGCGCTCGCCTCCGACCTCTATGCGATGCAGGCCAAGGCGTACGCGCATCTCGGCGACGGCAGCAGCGCGCTGTCCTGCATCCGGCGGGCCGAACTGGCGGCCGAGCGCATCCGGCGCGGTTACGAGCCCGACGAGACCGGCTATGTCCAACCGGGCCTGGTGAACGTACAGGTGGCGGAGGCACTGCTCAGTCTCGGGGACCTGGTGGCCGCGGCCGAGCACGCCGCGGCGGCGGTGGACACGCCGGCGCACGACCGGGGGCGGGTGCACCGGCTCGCGATGCTCAGCCAGATCGAGCTGCGCCAGGGCAACGCCGACAAGGCGGTGGCGACCGCGGTCCAGATGGCCGAGCAGGCGCGGGGGATGGAGTCCCAGCGACTGCGCGACAGACTGCGGGCGGTACGCGAACACCTGGTGACCAGCGGCTGCGCCGGTACGGCCGAGGCCGCCGAACTCATCGACGGGGCCCTGCGCGTACCGCTGTAGAGGACCCGGGCCACCCTGCCGCACGCCCGCGGGGAGCCCGTGGGAGCACCTCATGCCGTGCCGGGGAGACGGGCTGTCCGTTCCCGCGCGCGGAGCACCGCGCCTGCCGCCGCGCCGTGAGCCAACTGCCGCGAGCCTGCTGCCACGACGCTCCTGCTGCGATATTGCCATCTACTCGGCGGAAGGTGGCAGAACCGTGCAGTGGACGAAACAGAACGAACAAACTGTGTATGAAAACCGCTGGTTCAGCGTCAATCTCGCAGATGTCGAGCTGCCGGACGGCCGGCATCTCGATCACTTCCTGATAAGGCTGCGGCCCGTGGCCGTGGCCACCGTGGTGAACGAGGCCAACGAGGTACTGCTCCTGTGGCGGCACCGCTTCATCACCGACAGCTGGGGCTGGGAGCTGGCGGCGGGCGTCGTCGAGGACGGCGAGGACATCGCCGTCGCGGCGGCCCGCGAACTGGAGGAGGAGACCGGCTGGCGGCCGGGACCCCTGCGCCGTCTGATGAGCGTCGAGCCCTGCAACGGGCTCACCGACGCCAGGCACCACATCTACTGGGCCGACGAAGGCACGTACATCGGGCACCCCGTGGACGACTTCGAATCGGACCGCCGGGAATGGGTTCCCCTGAAACTCGTCCCGGACATGGTCGCCCGCGGTGAGGTCCCGGCCGCCAACATGGCGGCCGCACTGCTTCTCCTGCACCACTTGAGGCTCGGTCAGGACGCCGTGCCCTGATCCCCCCGGGCGTCCTGTGGCCCTAGCGGCCGAGGGCCTGCCAGATCGCCACGACGAGTGCGCCCACGGCCGTGACGGCCGCGACCGCGGGCAGCGGCCAGCGGGAGTGTTCGAGGGCGACGACCCGTGCGCTCAGGTCGTCGAGCTCCTTGGCGGTCTGTTCGGCACGGTGACTCAGCAGAGCCAGCCCTCCCTCGACGCGCGCGTGCGCCACGTCGAGGCGGCGCCGTAACTCTGCGAGTTCCCCCTGGACCACGGGATGCTCCCGGTCGACGGTCACGTGATCGCTCCTTTGCGTAGTCATCACATCCCCTTCCTGCGCACGGAAAGTCAACTCGCCTGGTGGGTGCGCGGGGAGCGTGTGCGAAGGGCATATGCGAGCCCGGCGCGCACACGGTGTGTGAATGGAGCGGGCCCGGCTCGCGAAGGAGAGCCGGGCCCGCTTCCCGCCCCATGGTGACGGAGCGTGTTCGCGGGCGCGAGTGAGGTGGGGTGATCGCGCCGCCATGGCCGAGACCGGACGCAGGTGGCCGGATCGAGCGCCTTCGCCCGGTACCGGGGACGACCCGGGAACGGATTCAGGAGTAGGTGTAGAACCCGGAGCCCGTCTTCCGGCCGAGCCGGCCCGCGTCGACCATGCGCTGGAGCAGCGGGGGAGCGGCGTACAGCGGCTCCTTGTACTCCTCGTACATCGAGTACGCGACCGAGGCCACCGTGTCCAGGCCGATCAGGTCGGACAGCTTGAGCGGACCCATCGGGTGGGCGCAGCCCAGCTCCATGCCGTTGTCGATGTCCTCGCGGCTCGCGATGCCCGACTCGAACATCCGGATCGCCGAGAGCAGGTAGGGGATGAGGAGCGCGTTGACCACGAAACCGGAGCGGTCCTGGGCGCGGATCGCGTGCTTGCCGAGGATCTTCTCGACGAGTACCTGCGCCCGGCTGAGGGTCCCCTCGGAGGTGGTCAGCGCCGGGATCAGCTCGACGAGCTGCTGCACGGGCGCCGGGTTGAAGAAGTGGATGCCGATGACCTGGTCGGGACGCGAGGTGGCGACGGCCAGCTTCACCAGCGGGATCGAGGAGGTGTTGGAGGCGAGGATCGCGTCCTGCCGGGTCACCACCTGGTCGAGGATCTGGAAGATCTCGGTCTTCACCTGCTCGTTCTCGACGACGGCCTCGATCACCAGGTCACGGTCGGCGAACTCGCCGAGGTCCGTGGTGAAGGTGAGCCGGTCCTGGGTCGCCCGCAGCTCGTCCGCGGAGATCTTTCCGCGCTCGGCCGCCTTGGAGAGGGAGTTGAACAGGCGGGTACGGCCAATCTCCAACGCCTCGCCGGTGGTCTCGGCGACCTTGACGTCAAGGCCGGCACGGGCGCACACCTCGGCGATGCCCGCCCCCATCTGGCCGCAGCCCACCACTCCGACGCGTTCGATGTCGGTCACATCGTCCCTTTCGCTGATCTTCGTGCCCGCAGGTCCCCCGTTGTCCGGTGCCTGCTCCGATCGAGCACGTTACTCCGGAAGTGCCGGTGATCGATCGTCCGGGTCGGGCATGCTGGGCCGGGAAACGATCCGTGACCGGGCGGATCCGCAGCGTATGGGGGTGCACGGATGGGGCGGGTGTCACGTCGGGCGTTCGCGGTGGCCGCGCTGGCCACGCTGTCGGGCCTGCCGGCCGCGGGGGACGCGGCGGCCGATCCCGGTGCGCGAGGCGCGGGCGCGCGGAGGCGGGCGGTGCGCGAGATGCGCGGCATGTGGCTGGCGACGGTCGCCAACCGCGACTGGCCCTCGCGGGCCGGCCTCACCGCGGCCGAGCAGCGCGCCGAACTCCTGGCCCATCTGGACACGGCGGTCAGCCGCCGCCTCAATGCCGTGATCTTCCAAGTGCGCCCGACGGCCGACGCGTTGTGGCCCTCGCCGTACGAGCCCTGGTCGCAGTACCTCACCGGCGTCCAGGGCCGGGACCCCGGCTGGGACCCGCTCGGCACGGCGGTCACGGAGGCGCACGCCCGGGGGCTCGAACTGCACGCGTGGTTCAACCCGTACCGGATCGCCAACCACACCGACCCGACGCGGCTGATCGCCTCGCATCCCGCCCGGCTGCACCCCGACTGGGTCGTGCCGTACGGCGGGAAGCTGTACTACAACCCGGGTCTGCCCGAGGTGCGCGCGTTCGTGCAGGACGCGATGCTCGACGCGGTGCGCCGGTACGAGATCGACGCCGTGCACTGGGACGACTACTTCTACCCGTATCCGGTGGCGGGCCAGGTCTTCGACGACGACGCGGCGTACGCGGCCCACGGCGCGGGTTTCCCGGACCGTGCCGCCTGGCGGCGGCACAACATCGACCTGCTGGTGCGGGAGACGGCCGCCCGCGTCCGGCGCGTGAGGCCCGGTACCCGGTTCGGGATCAGCCCGTTCGCCGTGTGGCGCAACGCGGCGAGCGACCCGCTCGGCTCGGACACCCGGGCCGGCGTCCAGACGTACGACGATCTGTACGCGGACACCCGGACCTGGGTGCGCAGGCGCTGGATCGACTACATCTGCCCGCAGGTCTACTGGAACATCGGCTTCGCCGCCGCCGACTACGCGAAGCTGGTGCCGTGGTGGGCGGAGGCCGTCAGGGGCACCGGCGTACGGCTGTACGTGGGCGAGGCGCTGTACAAGGCCGGCGACCCGGCCCAGCCCGCGGCCTGGCAGGACCCGGCCGAGCTGTCCCGCCACCTCACCTTCGCCCGGGACCACCCTCGGGTGCGCGGCCACATCTTCTTCTCGGCCAAGGAGGTGTCCGTGGACCGGATCGGGGCGATGGCACGGGTGGTCGCCGATCACTACGGACGGCCGGGACCGAGCCGGTAGCGGGCGCCCGTGCCGCCGACGGCGCACCGGTGGCCGGCCGATGCCCGCCGGACGTGGTCAGCCCGCGGTTCGGCCCCCGGGTGGCGGGAGCCGGGTCGGTCATGCCGGGAGAGCGCGGCTGCCCCGCGGTTCGGCCCCCGGGTCGCGGGAGCCGGATCGGTCACGGCGGGAGAGCGCGGTGCCGCGCAGTTCGGCGCCCGGGTGGCGGGAGCCGGATCCGTCACTGCGGAAAGTGCGGCTGGACCATGGTGTCCCTGTGGCGGATCTCGGAGTCCGGGCCCGGCGACATCACTGCCTCGTGCCCGTCCTGGAAGCGCACACGGTACGGGGGAGTGCCTTCCGCCCCCATGACCTCGGTGATCTCCGCGACCTTGTCGTGCTGGCCGACGATCCTGCCATGCGTCACCAACTGGTCGCCCACGGTTGCACGCATCGTGAGGGCCTCCTCGTCACGTGCCGGATTTGGTCCGTGCGACAAGTCTACGGCCGACGGCTGCCGTTGACACGGCCCGTGGCCGGAGGTCAGCCCCGCGCCCGCTGGGTGAGCGCGATGCAGACCAGCACGGCCCCGGCTGTCAGGGGTGCCGCCGGGGTGAGGTGCTCCCCGAGGAGCAGCACCGACCACACCAGGGTGAGCAACGGCTGTGCCAACTGCAACTGGCTGGCCTTCGGGACCCCGATGGCGGCCATGCCCCGGTACCAGACCACCAGGCCGAGGAACTGCGAACCGGCCGCCACCCACAGCAGTCCGACAACACTGTGCGCCGTGAGCCGGACGGGCTCGTACGACAGCGCGATGAGCGCGCCCGGCACGGAGAGCGGCAGACACAGCACCAGCGCCCACCCGATGACCTGCCACCCCGGCATGACCCGGGCCAGCCGGCCCCCCTCGGTGTAGCCGGCAGCGCAGACCAGCAGGGCGGCGAAGAGATACGCGTCCGCGCCGGTCAGCCTCCCGCCGCTCTGCTGCACGGTGAACGCGATCACCGCGGCCGCCCCGGCGAGCGCGGCGGCCCAGAAGGTCCGGGAGGGCCGGGCACCGGTGCGCGCCGCGGAGAGCAGGGCGGTCGTCAGCGGCAGCAGCCCGACCACGACGGCCGCGTGCGAGGTGGTGGCCGTCTCCAGCGCGAGGGTCGTCAGCAGGGGGAACCCGAGCACGACACCCGCGGCGACCACGGCGAGCCCGGCCCAGTGCCGCCGCACGGGCAACGGGACGCGCAGCGCCAGCAGACAGCCGCCCGCGACCAGCGCCGCGAGGACGCTGCGGACCGCCACGAGGGACCACGGGCCGAAGCCCTCCAGACCCCAGGCGGTGGCGGGGAACGTGAGCGAGAAGGCGGTGACGCCGAGGGCGGCCAGGAGGGTGCCCGTGCGGGCGTCGCCCCGCTGCTGTGCGTCGCCCCGGTGGTCCGAGCGGGCGCTGTCGGGCGGGTCCGGCGGGCCGGTGGGCGAGCTGCCGGGCGGGTCCGGCGGGCCGGTGGGCGAGCTGCCGGGCGTGCTGACCGCTATCGCAGTCCGAGCGGTAGCGCTATCCTGTACTGTCATGCAAGAGCGTAGCAGCGTCGGTGAACTGGCGAATCAGCTGAGGCGGGAACTGAACCGCTACTCTCCCGGTGGAAAGCTGCCGTCGAGTCGGGCCCTGGTCGAGCGGTTCCGGGTCAGCCCCGTGACCGTGTCGCGGGCGCTGGCGCAGCTGGCCGCGGAGGGGCTGGTGGTGACGCGGCCGGGAGCCGGAGCCTTCCGGGCCGCGGCGCGTACCGCTCCCGTCGCGGCCGGCGACACCGCCTGGCAGACGGTGGCGCTGAGCGCGGACGCCGCCACCGAACTGGTACCGCGCACCGTGGACGCCTCCGGCGTGCTGGTGTCACTGGCGGCCCCGCCACCCGGCGTGATCGAGTTCAACGGCGGCTACCTCCATCCCTCCTTGCAGCCCGAGCGGGCGATGGGCGCCGCCCTGTCCCGGGCGGGGAGGCGGCCCGGGGTCTGGGGGCGGCCGCCCGTCGAGGGCCTCCCGGAGCTGCGGGAGTGGTTCGCCCGGTACATCGGCGGGGCCGTCTCCGCGGCGGAGGTGCTGATCACCGCGGGGGGCCAGTCGGCGCTCACCACCGCGCTGCGCGCGCTCGCCCCGCCCGGTGCGCCGGTCCTCGTCGAATCGCCCACCTACCCGGGCATGCTGGCGATCGCCCGCGCCGCGGGGCTGCGTCCCGTGCCGGTGCCGGTGGACCCGGACGGGGTGCAACCCGCCCTGCTCGCCGACACGTTCCGGGCGACGGGCGCCGGCGTCTTCGTCTGCCAGCCGCTGTTCCAGAACCCGACCGGAGCGGTCCTCGCGCCCGAGCGGCGCGGCGAGGTGCTGCGTATCGCCCGGGAGGCGGGGGCGTTCGTCGTCGAGGACGACTTCGTGCGGCGGCTGGCGCACGAGGACGCCGGCCCGCTGCCCCGGCCGCTCGCCTCGGAGGACCCCGACGGAGTCGTCGTGCACGTGAACTCCCTGACCAAGGCCACCTCGCCGAGCTTCCGGGTGAGCGCGCTCGCCGCCCGCGGCCCGGTCCTCGAAAGACTGCGCGCCATCCAGGTCGTGGACACCTTCTTCGTGCCGCGGCCCCTGCAGGAAGCGGCCCTGGAACTCGTCGGCTCGCCGGCCTGGCCGCGCCATCTGCGGTCCCTCTCGGCCGAGTTGAAGCACCGGCGCGATGCCATGACCTCGGCGCTCCGCCTCCACCTGCCCGAACTCGCCCTGCCGCACATCCCGTCCGGCGGCTACCAGCTCTGGGCGCGCCTGCCCGACGGCACGGACGAGGCCGCGCTCGTCGCGGGGGCCCTGCGGGCGGGCGTGGCCGTGACGCCCGGCCGTCCCTACTTCAGCGCCGAACCGCCCGCCGGACAACTCCGGTTGAGCTTCGCGGCCGTCGCGGGCCCGGGAGAGATCACCGAGGGCGTACGGCGACTGTGCGCGGCGTGCGACGAGGTGCTCGGGCGGACCGGGGATCAATGAGGTGGACCGGGACGCCGCTTCCGGCCGGCGCCCTCGGGGGTGATCCCGTCAATACCCTCAGTTACACCTCTTGACCTGCGAAGTTTCGCGCTCCACCATCGCCGCATGCCTCTTCGGGTCACCTTCGTCGCTGCCGCGCGCAGCTCCGCGCTGCTCGCCGAGCGCTTCGAGGACGACCGGCCGCTGGACCAGGCCGGCTGGGACGAAGCGCAGCGTGCCGCAGGCGGACTCGTGCCGCCGGCGGCCGCCGAGTCGCGCTACTGCTCGCCGACCCCGCGCAGCAGGGCGACCGGCGACGCGCTCGGCTATGCGCCGCTCGTCCAGGTCGCGCTGCGCGACTGCGACATGGGGCGCTGGCGCGGCTTCACGCTCGGCGAGGCGATGGCCCGCGAACCCGAGGCCGTCGACTCCTGGCTCGCCGACCCGCATTCGGCCCCGCACGGCGGGGAGTCGCTGGCGTCCTTCGTCTCCCGGGTGGGCGACTGGCTCGACACCCGGCCCGTCGGTGACGGCGGCCGGATCGTCGCCGTGGTCGAACCCTCCGTCGTCCGGGCCGCCCTCGTCCATGCCCTGCAGGCCCAGCCGTCCGCTTACTGGAACATCGACGTCCGACCCCTGTCGACGGTCACCGTCACCGGGCACAAGGGGCGCTGGAACCTGCGCCTGGAGTCCGGGCCCGAGCGCCACCAGGGCTAGTCCCCCTTGGCAGGCGGACGTAGTCGGTGGTGAGGACGAGGTCCTTGGCCGGGCCGCCCACCCGCCACACCGTCCGCCAGCGGTCCGCGTCGTGGACCGTGAACTCGCCCCGGTAGAGGTCCGCGGCGCAGGGGTGGCCGGCGGCATGGCGGCCCGTGGACAGGTCGAGGTCGTGGAAGAAGCGGCCGTCGGAGAACCGTACGACCGCGGTACCCGCGCGGTCCCCGGGCCGGAACCACAGCGTCCGCTCGGCGGGACGGGGAGTGCCCTGCCAGACGAAGGTGCCGCATTCGTGGTGCAGGAGGCCGTCGCTGCCGTCCTCGGGCGGTGAGAAGACCGTAGTGCCGGTGAACCGCCCCTCTGTGCCTGCCGCGAGGTCCGCCACCCGGCGCTCCACCCGCCAGCTCCCGGCCAGGTAACCCAGTACGTCGGCCACCGGCCTGAACTCGCCCATCCCGCCCTGCTCTCCGCCACATCCGACCCGGCACACGCCTGCGCACATCCGATGCTGCGCAACCCATTGACGCGCTTCGGTCACCTTCCTATCTTGCCGTTCGAAGTACTGATCAGCGTCCGGGATTTCGAACAACCTCAGACTACAGAGCCGCGGAGTATCCATGTCACCCACCCGCACCCGCTGGAGACTCGGTCTCACGGCCGCCGCGCTTCTGGTGGCCTCGGCCGTCGTGCCCGGCCCCGCGAACGCCGCCGACGTCACCGACTACTCGATCACCGTCGACCCGAAGGGCTCGGGAGCGAAGATCGACGACACGATGTACGGCGTCTTCTTCGAGGACATCAACCGCGCCGCGGACGGCGGGCTGTACGCCGAGCTCGTCCAGAACCGCTCCTTCGAGTACAGCACCGCGGACAACGCGTCCTACACCCCGCTCACCTCCTGGGACACCAGCGGCACCGCCCGGGTGGTGAACGACGACGGACGCCTCAACGCCCGCAACCGCAGCTATCTCACCCTGGGCGGCGACTCCTCGGTCACCAACTCCGGCTACAACACCGGGATCAGGGTCGAGCGCGGCAAGGTCTACGACTTCTCGGTCCGGGCCCGCGCCGACGCGGCCACGTCCCTCACCCTGACGCTGCACGACGCCGACGGCACACTCGCCCGGGCCCGCCGGGTCGGCGTGCGCGGCGGATGGGCCCAGTACACGGCGAAGTTCACCGCGAGCCGTACCAGCAGCACCGGCCGCCTCACCGTGGCCGCCGGCCGTCCCGCGGCGCTCGACATGATCTCGCTGATGCCGCGGGACACCTACAAGGGCCATGGTCTGCGCAGGGACCTCGCGGAGAAGATCGCCGCCCTGCACCCGGGATTCGTACGCTTCCCGGGCGGCTGCCTGGTCAACACCGGCAGCATGGAGGGATACGACGAGGCCTCGGGCTACGAACGCAGCCGCTCCTACCAGTGGAAGGACACCGTCGGTCCCGTCGAGCAGCGCGCGACGAACTCCAACTTCTGGGGCTACAACCAGAGTTACGGCCTCGGATACTACGAGTACTTCCAGTTCTCGGAGGACGTCGGCGCGATGCCGCTGCCCGTCGTGCCGGCGCTGGTCGCCGGCTGCGGCCAGAACCGGGCCACGGACGACGACGCCCTCCTCGCACGGCACATCCAGGACACCCTCGACCTGATCGAGTTCGCGAACGGCCCCGTCACCAGCGAATGGGGCGCGAAGCGGGCGGCGATGGGCCACCCCCGGCCCTTCCACCTCACCCACCTCGAGGTGGGCAACGAGGAGAACCTGCCCACCGAGTTCCTCGCCCGCTTCGAGAAGTTCCGCGCGGCCGTCGCGGCCGAGTACCCGGACATCACCGTGATCTCCAACTCCGGTCCCGACGACAGCGGTTCGATCTTCGACACGGCCTGGAAGCTCAACAAGGACGCGGACGTCGACATGGTCGACGAGCACTACTACAACAGCCCGCGGTGGTTCCTGCAGAACAACGACCGCTACGACTCCTACGACCGCGGCGGCCCCAAGGTCTTCCTCGGCGAGTACGCCTCGGGCGGCAACACGTTCAAGAACGCCCTCGCCGAAGCCGCCTACATGACCGGCCTGGAACGCAACGCGGACGTCGTGAAGCTGGCCTCGTACGCCCCGCTGCTCGCCAACGAGGACTACGTCCAGTGGCGGCCCGACATGATCTGGTTCAACAACCACGCCTCGTGGGGGTCGGCCGACTACGAGGTGCAGAAGCTCTTCATGCGCAATGTCGGCGACCGGGTGGTGCCCTCCACGGCGAGCGGCACACCGGACGTGAGCGGGCCCCTCTCCGGCGCGGTGGGCCTGTCGACGTGGGCGACCACGGCCGCGTACGACGATGTCCGCGTCACCGGCGCGGACGGGACCACCCTGCTCGACGACGACTTCAGCGGTGACGCCGGACGGTGGACCCACACGGGCGCCGGCAGCTGGAGCGTCCAGGACGGCCGGTACGTGCAGAGTGACGAGGCCGCCACCGACACCATGGTCTCGGCGGGCGACCCCGCCTGGCACGACTACGACCTGCATGTGAAGGCCACCAAGAAGTCCGGCAAGGAGGGCTTCCTCGTCGCCTTCGGCGTCAAGGACACCGGCAACTACTACTGGTGGAACCTCGGCGGCTGGAACAACACCACGTCGGCGGTGGAACAGGCCGTCGACGGCGGCAGGTCGACCCTGCTCTCCAAGCCCGGCTCGATCGAGACGGGCCGCGCCTACGACGTCGACATCAAGGTACGGGGGCGCCAGGTCACCCTCTACCTCGACGGCGAGAAGTGGGGGACCTTCACCGACGACAAGCCGGCCGAGCCGTTCCGGCAGGTCGTCACACGCGACGCCAGGAGCGGTGACCTGATCGTCAAGGTCGTCAACGCCCAGTCGGCGGACGCCCGTACGGCCGTCGACCTCGGCGGCGCGAAGGTCGCCTCCAGGGCGAAGGTCACCACGCTGGCCGCCTCGCCCGACGCGGTGAACAGCGAGAGCGGGACCACCGTCGCGCCCGTCACGTCCACCTTCGTGGGGGTCGCCGACAGGTTCACGTACACCTTCCCGGCGAACTCCGTGACCTTCCTGAGGATCAGGACGCGGTAGGCGCCGAGGGCGCGGACGCCCCGGCCGGACGACGGGTCACCGGCCCGTGGTCCGGCCGGGGCCGACCGGGACCCCCGGACTCCCGAAGCCCGAAGCCCCGGATGTCCCCCCGGTGCCCGCGGGGCCGCCCGGCGCGTCAGCTCACCCGCTCGGCGAGGAAAATCTCCCAGGTGAGCTTGCCGACGTCGTTGCCCCCGAGGGCGAGGTTCTCGCCGGCGCGGTAGGCCCTGCCTGCCTTTCCCGGCATCCGGAGCGGCAGCAGCGGACGGCGCTTGCCGCACGCTTCCAGGTAGTCGCGCAGCAGGTCGCCCAGCGGGTAGACCGTCGGGCCCGCGAGCGGAGCCACCAGGCCGGCGGGCTGTCCGAGGGCCAGCTCGGCCAGCCGGGCGGCCACCTCGCGCGAGTCCACGGGCTGGAACCGCAGGCCGCCCGGGACGGGGACGACCGGCATCTTCGCCATCTTCTGGGCCATCGTGAGGACGAGGTCGTGGAACTGGGCGGCCCGCAGCATCGTCCAGGGAATCCCCGAGTCGGTGATCGCGCGCTCCGCGGCCAGCTGCGTCCTGAACCAGCCCAGCGGCATCGTGTCGGCTCCGATGACCGAGATGTGCACGAGGTGCTTCACACCGGCGCGCTGCGCGGCCCGCACCAGGTTCCGCGCCACGGTGTCGTCGCCCTTGTTGCCGCCCGCCAGGTGCACCACCGTCTCCACCCCGGCCAGCGCCGGCTCGACGCCCCCGCCCTTGAGCAGGTCGACCGCGACGTACTCGACACCGTCACCGGACGTGCCCCCGCTGCGGTTCAGCACCCGTACCTCGCGGCCCGCCGCCCGCAGCAGCGGGACGACGTGGCGGCCCAAGGTGCCCGTGCCGCCGGTGACCAGGATCGGGGAGGTCTTCATGGCAACTCCTGAAGTGTTCGGTCCGGAAGCCGTACTCCCGGGACGCTCGGCTGCGTTGAGTGGATCTACTGTTCTGACACCCGGCGACGAAGGAATGTGACACGGTGGACGAACGTGAATCGCTGACGGCGCGTTTCGAGGAACAGCGGCCCCACCTGCGGGCGGTGGCGTACCGCATACTCGGCTCGCTCGGCGAGGCCGACGACGCGCTTCAGGAGGCCTGGCTGCGGGCCGGCCGTGCCGACGTCGGCAGCGTCGAGAATCTCGGCGGCTGGCTGACCACGGTGGTGGCCCGGGTGTGCCTGAACATGCTGCGTGCGCGTGAGCACCGCCGCGAGGACCCCCTCGACGGACAGTTCCCGCCCGACGGACAGGTGTCGCACCCGGTCGTCCAGCCGGAGTCCGGGCACGATCCCGTGCGGGAGGCGGAGCTGGCCGACTCGGTCGGCCTTGCGATGCTGGTGGTGCTCGACACGCTGGCGCCCGCCGAGCGGCTCGCCTTCGTGCTGCACGACATGTTCTCCGTACCGTTCGACGAGATCGCCCCGCTGATCGAGCGTTCCACGGCCGCGACGCGACAGCTCGCGAGCCGCGCGCGCCGCCGGGTCAAGGGCGGCAGCCCGCAGCCGGCCGCCGATCTCGCCCGCCGGCGCGCGGCGGTCGACGCCTTCCTCGCCGCCACGCGCGGCGGGGACTTCGACGCGCTGGTCGCCCTGCTCCACCCCGATGTCGTGCTCCGGGCCGACAAGGCCGTCGTCCCCAGCGCGGAACCCGTCCTCGTCACCGGCGCCCGTGTGGTGGCCCAGGGAGCCATGGCCGCCATGGACCGCGCCAGGGCCACCGAGGTGGCCCTGGTCGACGGACGCGTGGGTCTCGTCATGGCACCGCTCGGCCGTCTCCGCCTGGTGCTCGCCTTCACGGTCACGGACGGCGGGATCACTGAGATCGAGGTGATCGCGGAGCCGGACCGCCTGCGCCGGGTGGAGCTCGCCGTCCTCGACGCCTGACCACCACCGGCTCGCCCCGCCGTCTCTGGTGGCTCGGTGCGGCTCGGCCCGACCGGCTCGGTCCGCCGTCCCTGGTGGCTCGGTGCGGCCCGGCTCCACCGGCTCGGCCTGACCGGCTCGGTCCGCCGTCCCTGGTGGCTCGGTGCGGCTCGGCCCCGCCGGCTCGGCCTGACCGGCTCGGTCCGCCGTCCCTGGTGGCTCGGTGCGGCTCGGCTCCACCTGCTCGGCCCGACTGGCTCGGTCCGCCGTCCCTGGTGGCTCGGTGCGGCTCGGCCCCGCCGGCTCGGCCCGGCGGCCCCGCCGGCTAGGCCCGCCGACCCCGGCGGGTCGAGCCGGCGGCCGTACGTCCGGCCCGGTGAGCGCCGCCGCTCCGGAAAACCGGTCGACGGGAGCGGCCGATACGGGACAGGATCCGCACTCGTGACGACGCCCCAGCAGCTCCTGGTCGAGGCCGCCGCCCGCAACAACGCCGAATGGTGCGCGGCGATGAGCCGCTCGCACGGCCTGGCGAGCGAGTTCCGTGCGGACGCCTGGGCGGCCCCGGCCCGCACGCCGCCGTACTACCCCGACGCGGTCACGCTGGTCCCGGGGGCCGACCCGGACGCGCTGACGGCCCGGATCGACACCACCGTGCCCGGTGCCTCCGTCAAGGACAGCTTCGCCGACCTCGACCTGACGGGGGCGGGCTTCAGGGTGCTGTTCGAGGCGCAGTGGATCCACCGTCCCGCCAGCGCGCCCTCCGGTGTCCCGGACCTCGTCTGGGACGCGGTCCGCGACCCGGACGCCCTGCGCGCCTGGGCACTCGCCAGGGACGAAGGGAACGGCGGCACGGACCTCTTCCGGCCCGGACTCCTCGACGAACCGGCCACGTACGTCCTCGCCGGACGGTCCCCGGACGGCCGGGTGCGCGCCGGAGCGGTGGTGAGCCGCGGCGATCAGGTGGTCGGCGTCTCCAACGTCTTCGCCCGGGACGGCGGCCCGGACGCGGCCTGGCCCGGCGTACTCGACACGGCGCACCGCCTGTTCCCCGCGCTGCCGGTGGTCGGCTACGAGCACGGTGAGGACCTGGCGGCCGCGGTCCGCCACGGGTTCGAGCCGGCCGGCCCGCTGCGGGTCTGGCTGCGCGGATGACCCGGCTCCGGGCGCCCGCCGTGCCCGGCCGGCCCACGCACCGGGGCCGCCCCCGTCGTGCGCGGCGCGGTCTTTGACCTTGACACGGTGACAAGGTCTTCACTGTCTGCCGAGGAGGTGGTCTCGATGACGATCACCAGGCAGGACACGGACGTGCTGCGAGCACTCCAGGGGCTGGAGGACGGCCGTTCGTCCGCGCGGCTGCGGGCCGCGCTGGCAGCCGGCTCGGCGCCTGACCCGCGCTACGTCGACAAGCTCGTCGAACGATGCGCGGTGGAGCCCGAGTTCTTCGTCCGCGACATGCTCACATGGGCGCTCACCCGCCACCCGGTCTCCCTGACGCTGCCCCCGCTGCTCCGCGAGGTCCGCTCGGAGTGTGCGCAGGCGCGGAGCCAGGCGCTGCACACGCTGTCCAAGATCGGGGACCGGCGGGCGTGGCCGGCGATCACGCGGACGCTGCTCTCCGATCCCGACGACGAGGTGGCGCGCAGCGCCTGGCGGACCGCGGTCGTGCTCGTGCCGCACGGCGAGGAGTCCGCACTGGCCGTGCTGCTCGCGACGCAGCTGGGGCGCGGTGTCATGGAGACGCGGCGGAGTCTCAGCCGGGCACTGGTCGCGCTGGGCGAAGCGGTCGTGCCCGCTCTGCGTACGGCGGCGACGGCGCCGGACCCGCACGTGCGCGCGCACGCGCTGGCCACGCAACGGCTGCTGGCCGACCCGGACGCCGACTTCGGGTTCGCGACCGAGGAGGCGAAGCGCGTCGTGGCCCTCGGCGGGTCCGGTGAGGAGGGACCATAGAACGTGTTGATCGGTGAGGTGGCGCGACGGTCCGGGGTCAGTGCCCGCATGCTCCGGCACTACGAGTCGCTCGGCCTGGTGCGGCCCTGTGGCCGGACGGGCTCGGGCTATCGGGAGTACTCCGGGGAGGACATCCGGCGGATCTTCCACATCGAGAGCCTGCGGTCGCTCGGGCTGTCGCTGCGCGAGATCGGGCGCGCTCTCGACGATCCCGGCTTCACGCCCGCGGCGCTCGTCGGCGACCTCGTCCGCCGGACCCACGAACGCATTGCCGCCGAGACCGAGTTGCTCACGCGGCTGCGCCGGATCGATGCCGCGGACCCCACGGGCTGGGAGGACGTCCTCCAAGTCGTCACGCTGCTCCAGGCATTGGACTCGAAGAGCGCCAACGCGCGGCAGCGCGCGGCCCTTTCGGTCCACCTGGTGCCGGTGCCGGTGGAGGCCCTGGTCGAGGCGGTCCTGGGCGAGACGGAGCCGAACGTCGCCGGAACCCTTCGATGGGCACTGGCGCGATCGGGCGACAACGGTCCGGCCCTGCTGGCGGAGGGCCTCGGCTCACCGCTCGCCGCGGTGCGGGAACGTGCCGTTCGGGCGCTCGCCGAGATGCCCGGCGAGGAGGCCACCGCGCGGCTGTGGCAGGCCCTCACGAGCCCCGACGCCGTGGTCCGCGGACATGCGGCGCTGGCACTCGGGACACGCGGAGTGGCCGACGCGGCCCCGACCCTCGTCGACATGATCGTGGAGGGAAGGAACGACACCGACGCGGCCGACGCGCTGAGCGTGCTGGCCTGCGACACCGCGACGGCGGACCGGATCGCGACCGGGCTCGTCGACCGTCTCGCCGACGGCGCCACGCGGGCGCCCGCACGCGGACGGCTGACCCAGGCGCTGGCCGCCGTACCGGGGACGAAGGCGGCAGAGGCCCTCGAGGCGCTGTCGCACGACGAGGACCGCGCGGTCGCGCTGACCGCGGTGTACCTTCTCCGGCTTCGCGACGCGGGGTGACGCGGGCGCCACCTCGACGGACCGGAACTCCGTCGCGCCGGGAGACCCCGATCGGCGCTCGCGCCCGGCTACTTGCCGGCGTCCTCGGCGAGGGTGTGGGCGACGAGGGCGTTGGCGTGCCCGTGGCCCATGCCGTGTTCGGACTTGAGCCAGCCGACGAGGTCCATGTGCCTGGTGAGCGGGGAGGTCCGGATGAGTTCCTTCCACTCGGCGATCGGGCGGCCGTACTTCTTCTCGATGGAGGGGAAGTAGCTGGCGGGACCCTTTACTGCGGCGGCCATGGTGTCCTCGTTTCCTGTTCGGGCGGTCTGCGTGCTGTCGATGTGTTGTCGTTGCTGTCGTTCATACGACCGGCGAAGATCGGTAAAGTCATCGCCCGGGCGATGTGTGCTGCGTCACACCCGCCCGGCCGTCCCGGCGGACCCCGAATGGATTGCATAAACGTGCAATGAAACGTATAGTCATGCCATCCAGGAGGAGGGTTTCATGGCGGTACGTGCGGCAGTGGCGGGAGCGAGCGGATACGCGGGCGGGGAACTGCTGCGTCTGCTCCTGGTCCACCCCGAGATCGAGATCGGCGCTCTGACCGGCAACTCCAACGCCGGCCAGCGCCTCGGCGCGCTGCAGCCCCATCTGCTGCCCCTCGCCGACCGGGTGCTCGAGGAGACGACCCCCGACGTCCTCGACGGCCACGACGTCGTCTTCCTCGCGCTGCCCCACGGGCAGTCCGCCGCCGTCGCCGAGCGGCTCGGCCCCGATGTCCTCGTCGTGGACATGGGCGCCGACTTCCGGCTCCGGGACGCGGCCGACTGGGAGCGCTTCTACGGCTCCCTGCACGCCGGGACCTGGCCGTACGGCCTCCCCGAACTGCCGGGTGCCCGCGCCGCGCTGGAGGGGTCCAGGCGCGTCGCGGTGCCCGGCTGCTATCCGACGGCCGTCTCACTGGCCCTGTTCCCCGCCTACGTGGCCGGGCTCGCCGAGACCGAGGCCGTGATCGTCGCCGCCTCGGGCACCTCCGGAGCGGGCAAGGCGCCCAAGGCGCACCTGCTGGGCAGCGAGGTCATGGGCTCGATGTCCCCGTACGGCGTCGGCGGCGGCCACCGGCACACCCCCGAGATGATCCAGAACCTGAGCGCCGCCGCCGGGGCGCCGGTGTCCGTCTCGTTCACGCCGACCCTCGCGCCCATGCCCCGCGGCATCCTCGCCACGTGCAGCGCGAAGGCCCTGCCCGGTGTCACCGCCGAGTCCGTACGGGCCGCGTACGAGAAGGCGTTCGCGGACGAGCCGTTCGTGCACCTGCTGCCCGAGGGGCAGTGGCCCGCCACGGCGTCCGTGCACGGTTCCAACGCCGTTCAGATCCAGGTCGCTTACGACGCCGCCGCGCACCGGATCATCGTGATCAGCGCCATCGACAACCTCACCAAGGGCACCGCGGGCGGTGCCGTACAGAGCATGAACCTCGCCCTCGGGTTTCCCGAGGACGCGGGTCTTTCCACGATCGGAGTGGCACCGTGAGCCGGGGGCGCCTCCCGGCGGCCGCCGGGGAAGCGCGCGTGGCCACCGGACCGAAGACGAGTACGGAATCCGCGCCTTTGCGCCGCACGGGCAAGGAAGCGAACGAGGAGATGCAGTGAGCGTCACGGCAGCACAAGGGTTCACGGCGTCGGGCATCGCCGCCGGGATCAAGGAGAACGGCAACCCGGACCTGGCCCTCGTGGTCAACAACGGGCCCCGCCTGGCCGCCGCCGGCGTCTTCACCTCCAACCGCGTGAAGGCCGCCCCGGTACTGTGGACCGAGCAGGTCCTCAAGGGCGGTCTCGTCTCCGCGGTGGTTCTCAACTCCGGTGGCGCCAACGCCTGTACGGGACCCCGGGGCTTCCAGGACACGCACGCCACCGCCGAGAAGGTCGCCGAGACGCTCGACGTGAACGCGGGCGAGGTCGCCGTGGCCTCGACCGGCCTCATCGGCGTGCTGCTCCCGATGGACAAGCTCCTCCCCGGAGTCGAGCAGGCCGCCGCCCAGCTCTCCGCGCACGGCGGCGAGAAGGCCGCCATCGCCATCAAGACCACCGACACCGTCCACAAGACCTCGGTCCGCCAGGGCGACGGCTGGACCGTCGGCGGCATGGCCAAGGGCGCCGGCATGCTCGCCCCCGGCCTCGCCACCATGCTCGTCGTCCTGACGACGGACGCGGACGTGGACGGCGGGACCCTGGACCGGGCGCTCCGCGCGGCCACCAGGGTCACCTTCGACCGCGTCGACTCCGACGGCTGCATGTCCACCAACGACACCGTGCTGCTCCTCGCCTCCGGCGCCTCCCGGATCACCCCCGGCCACGAGGAGTTCGCGGAGGCCGTCCGGGCGGTCTGCGCCGACCTGGGCCAGCAGCTCATCCGGGACGCCGAGGGCGCCAGCAAGGACATCAGGGTCGAGGTCGTGAACGCGGCGAGCGAGGACGACGCCGTCGAGGTGGGCCGCTCCATCGCCCGCAACAACCTCCTCAAGTGCGCCATCCACGGCGAGGACCCCAACTGGGGCCGCGTCCTGTCCGCCATCGGCACCACCGCCGCCGCCTTCGAGCCGGACCGGCTGAACGTCGCCATCAACGGCGTCTGGGTCTGCAAGAACGGCGGCGTGGGCGAGGACCGCGAACTGGTCGACATGCGCTACCGCGAGGTCCACGTCGTCGCCGACCTCGCCGCGGGCGACGCGACCGCCACGATCTGGACCAACGACCTCACCGCCGACTACGTCCACGAGAACAGCGCGTACTCCTCATGAGCACAACTCGTAAGCACACGGCGCTCCCCAAGGCGCAGATCCTCATCGAGGCGCTGCCCTGGCTGACCCGGCACCACGGCAGGACCGTCGTCATCAAGTTCGGCGGCAACGCCATGGTCGACGAGGCGCTGAAGGCCGCCTTCGCGCAGGACGTGGTCTTCCTGCGGCACGCCGGCCTCAAGCCCGTCGTCGTGCACGGCGGAGGACCGCAGATCAGCGCCGCCCTCGACCGGCACGGCATCGTCAGCGAGTTCAAGGCGGGCCTGCGCGTCACCACCGAGGACGCCATGGACGTCGTACGGATGGTGCTGGCCGGGCAGGTGCAGCGCGAACTGGTCGGACTGCTCAACCAGCACGGGCCGTTCGCCGTCGGCATGACGGGCGAGGACGCCCACACCATCACCGCCACCAGGCACCAGCCGCTGATCGACGGCGAGTCCGTCGACATCGGCCGGGTCGGCGAGATCACCGAGATCGACACGGGCGCGATCGAGGCACTGCTCGCCGACGGCCGGATCCCGGTCGTCTCATCGATCGCCCGCTCCGAGGACGACGGACATGTCTACAACGTCAATGCTGATACGGCGGCTGCGGCACTCGCTGCGGCTCTTGGTGCCGAAACCCTGATGGTCCTCACCGACGTCGAGGGCCTCTACGAGGACTGGCCGAACTCCGACGAGGTGATCAGCCGGCTCACCGCGAGCCAGCTGGAGAAGCTCCTCCCGGAGCTGGCCAGCGGCATGGTGCCGAAGATGGAAGGCTGTCTGCACGCCGTCCGCAACGGCGTCAACACGGCCCGCGTCATCGACGGCCGGGTCCAGCACTCGATCCTGCTGGAGATCTTCACCGACGAGGGGATCGGCACGATGGTCGTGCCGGACGACGAAGAGGGGGATGCCGCATGACCGCCAACCAGGACCTGACGCAGCGGTGGCAGGGCGCGCTCATGGACAACTACGGCACCCCACGGCTGCCCCTCGTGCGCGGCGCGGGCACCCGGCTGTGGGACGCCGACGGCACGGAGTACCTCGACTTCGTCGGCGGGATCGCGGTCAACGCGCTCGGACACGCGCACCCGGCCGTCGTCGAGGCCGTGAGCACCCAGATCGCCGCCCTCGGCCACGTCTCCAACCTCTTCGTCGCCGAGCCGCCCGTCGCGCTCGCCGAGCGGCTGCTCCAGCTCTTCGGGCGGGACGGCCGCGTCTACTTCTGCAACTCGGGCGCCGAGGCCAACGAGGGCGCCTTCAAGATCGGCCGGCTGACCGGGCGTTCCCACATGGTCGCCACGCACGGCGGCTTCCACGGCCGGACCATGGGCGCGCTCGCCCTGACCGGCCAGCCCGGCAAGCGCGAGCCGTTCCTGCCGCTGCCCGGCGACGTCACGCACGTCCCGTACGGCGACGCGCAGGCTCTCGCCGAGGCCGTCACCGAGGACACCGCGCTGGTGATCATCGAGCCGATCCAGGGGGAGAACGGCGTCGTCGTGCCGCCCCCGGGCTATCTGAAGGCCGCCCGCGCCATCACCGCCGCCACCGGCAGCCTGCTGGTCCTGGACGAGGTGCAGACCGGGATCGGGCGTACCGGCTCCTGGTTCGCCTACCAGGCGCACGAGGGGGTCCTGCCCGACGTCGTCACCCTCGCGAAGGGACTGGGCGGCGGGCTCCCGCTCGGCGCGACCGTCGCCTTCGGCCGCGCCGCCGAACTGCTGGAGCCGGGCCACCACGGCACGACCTTCGGCGGCAACCCCGTCGTGTGCGCGGCGGGACTCGCCGTGCTCGACACGATCGGGTCCGAGGGACTGCTGGAGAACGTGAAGCGCACGGGCGAGAAGCTGCGCGACGGAATCGAGGCACTCGGGCACCCCTTGATCGACCACGTCCGGGGTGCGGGCCTGCTGCTGGGTATCGTGCTCACCGAGCCGCTCGCCGCCCGGGTGCAGCAGGCGGCTCAGGACGCCGGCCTTCTGGTGAACGCGCCCGCCCCCGACGTCGTACGGCTGATGCCTCCGCTGAACCTGGGCGACGACGAAGTGGACGCGTTCCTCCGGGCCCTGCCCGGTGTCCTCGACGCAGTCGACGGGGACGGACGATCCGGAGAATGAGACGACGATGAGTCAGGCGCAGGAGCACGAGCACGCAGGGCCTGCCGTGCCGCAGACCCGCACCGCACGCCACCGCCGGATCGTGGACATCCTCAACCGGCAACCGGTGCGCTCCCAGAGCCAGTTGGCGAAGCTTCTCGCGGACGACGGGCTGACCGTCACCCAGGCGACGCTCTCCCGGGACCTGGACGAGCTGAACGCGGTGAAGATCCGCAACAACGACGGCGACCTCATCTACGCGGTACCGAGCGAGGGCGGTTTCCGCACCCCGCGCGCGCCGCTGGGCGAGTCGGCGAAGGAGGAGCGGATGCGGAGGCTCTCCGCCGAGCTGCTGATCTCCGCGGAGGCGTCCGCGAACCTCGTGGTCCTGCGGACGCCGCCGGGCGCCGCGCAGTTCCTCGCCTCGGCCATCGACCAGGCCGAGCTGCACGACATCCTCGGCACCATCGCGGGCGACGACACGCTGATGCTGATCAGCCGTGATCCCACGGGGGGCCAGGCGCTCGCCGACCACCTGCTGCGGCTGGCCCAGAACGACCACTGAGGGGTACGGGGGTGGCGGGGCCCGCGGTCTCGGAAGCCCTGCAACTCCCTCGGTCCGTCCGGCCCGGGGGAGCTCTGCCTCAGCCCAGCAGCCGGGCGAGACCGCCGGTGCACCGGACCTCGTCGCCCGCCGTGATCAGCAGCGCCTCCACGTCGGGAAGCGACTCCAGCCACGCCAGCGCCTGCCGCGAGCCCATCGCGAAGGCGGCCGTCGCCCAGGCGTCCGCCCAGGTCAGCCGCGGCCCCACCACCGTCACGGCCAGCAGGTCGGTGACCGCGGGCCTGCCGGTGCGCGGATCCACGATGTGGGCGCCGCGCTCCGCCGTGCCCGAGGTGGCCACGGCCAGCTCGTTGGCACCGGCGGCGGAGACCACCGCCGCCAGCGAACCGGGGCGCAGGGGATCGGACACGCCGACCCGCCACGGGCGCACCGGGCCGGGGGTGCCGCACAGCTGGACGTCGCCGCCGCCGTTCACGCTCACTCCGCTCGCCCCCGCCGCGGCGATGTGCCGGGCCGCGCGCTCGCCCGCCCAGCCCTTCACGATCCCGGTCGGGTCGAGCCGTCCCTCGTACGTCGTGCTGAACCAGCCCTCGCTCAGCCGCTCCGCCTCGGCGCCCAGCGCGAGCACCTCGGCGACCTGCGGATCGCACTCCCCGACGCGCAGCTCGCCGCGTGCCAGCCGCGTGACCTGACTGTCCTCGCGGTAGGTGCTGAACACCTCGTCCACAAAGTGGAGTTGGACGACCGCCTCGTCGAGCGCGGCCCGCACGGCAGCGGGTTCCCCGCCCCGCACGTCGAAGGAGAAGACCGTGCCCATGACCTCCTCCGCATGCCGCAGGACGGCCGCGGCCGCGGGCTCAGCCACCGGCCTCGTCCAGGGCGGCCTGGAGGGACTCCTTGTATCCGGCGCTGGTGTAGGTGGCTCCGGAGACGGTGTCGATGTCGGCGGTTCCGGCCGCGACGGCCTGTTGGTTGAGTTTGGGTACGGCGTTGTCGGTGACCTGGGTGCTGCGTCCGCCGCTGGGTGCCTGGACGGCCTCGGCCCTGGTGATCTTGCCGCCGGTGAGGGTGAGGCGCACCTGGACGGGCCCGTACTGGGTCTGCGAGACACTGCCGGTGACGGTACGGGCCTGCGGGGCGGGCGCCTTCGAGGGCGACGTCGCGCCGGCGGATCCGGACGAGCCCGCCGCGCCGCCGGTGCCCGCCTTGTCGAGGGCGGCCTGGAGGGATTGCTTGTATCCGGCGCTGGTGTAGGTGGCTCCGGAGACGGTGTCGATGTCGGCGGTTCCGGCCGCGACGGCCTGTTGGTTGAGTTTGGGTACGGCGTTGTCGGTGACCTGGGTGCTGCGTCCGCCGCTGGGTGCCTGGACGGCCTCGGCCCTGGTGATCTTGCCGCCGGTGAGGGTGAGACGCACCTGGACGGGCCCGTACTGGGTCTGCGAGACACTGCCGGTGACGGTACGGGCCTGCGACGACTGCTGCGAGCTGCCGCCCTGGGGCGACTCCTGCCCGGCCGCCGACTGCGGGGGCGCGGCCCCGCCCGCCGAGGCGGCCGCGGGGTCCGACGCGGGCTTCAGTGACAGCAGCAGGACGATCCCGGACACGGTGGCGGCCGTGGCGAGCATGACACGCCGGATGGGGTGGCTCTTCTTCATCGCTCCTGACTCCCGTCGCTCACATCTCGAACGACTCGTGATGGATGCGGCGGGCGGGAACCCCCGCACCGCGCAGTGCTTCGTACACCTGCTGCGCGAAACCGGGCGGACCGCACAGGAAGACGTCGTGCCGGTCGATGTCCGGCAGTTTGCGCTGCAGGGTCTCCGCGGAGATGTCCGGGCGTTCCCCCTCGGGACTGTTCACCGCGTACATCAGCCGCGCGCCGCGCTCCTCGGCGATCATCGCCAGCTCGTCCCACAGCGCCAGGTCCTGGGTGCTGTTGGCCCGGTACAGCAGCGTCAGGTCGCCGGACGCGCCGGGCAGCGTCTCGAACAACGCCCGCATCGGGGTGATGCCCACCCCGCCCGCCACGAGCAGCACCTTGCCGCGGCTGCGCCGGGCCGCCGTCAGCGCCCCGTACGGCCCCTCGGCCCACACCCGGGTACCGGGCTCCAGGTCACGCAGCGCGGCACTGTGGTCACCGATCGCCTTCACGGTGATCCGCAGCATGTCCGGGCGCGGGGCCGCCGACAGCGAGTACGGGTGGGAACTCAGCCGCATCCCGGGCGCGAGGAAGCGCCAGCGGAAGAACTGCCCCGCCTCGGCGCCCATGCGGTGCAGCCTGCGGCCGCGGATCAGCACGGACACGATGCCGGGCGTCTCCTCGATGACCGCCTCGACCCGCATCCGGTGCCGCAGGTTCAGCCGGACCGGCACGAACACCCGGTACCAGAGGACCAGGGCGGTCACCGACCCGTACAGCCCGTACCAGACGGTCTTCGCGGTCGGCTCGACGGCGAAGTCGTTGCCGGTGGAGAGCTGGTGCCAGAACGTCAGGAACACGGCGGCGTAGGTGAGCAGGTGCACGTGGTACCAGAGGTCGTACGGGATCCTGCGCCGTACCGGGCCGATCGAGATGAGCCCGATGAGCAGCAGCAGACCCGTCCCGATCGCCGCCTTGCCCATGTCCGGGAGCTGGTTGACGGAGTCGACGGTCTGCTGGACGACGCCGCTGAAGGTACGGCCGGCCTGCAGCGCGTACCCGTACATGATCAACACCAGGTGGGCGAGGACCAGGCACAGCGTGTACCTGCCGCTCATCGCGTGCCAGCGCGCGACCCGGTCCGAACCCACCCGGCGTTCCAGCGCGGGCACCCTGGCCATCTGGAGCACGACGAGGGCCATCAGGTAGCCGGCGAGCAGCCCGGTGATGCGGCCGGCGTTGAGGATCTTGCTGTTGTCGTCCGCGATGGACGGGGTGTTGCTCCACCACAGCCAGATCACCCCGGCGGCGCCCGCCCAGACGGCGAGCAGCAGCGGGACGGCGGGGGAGCGTCGAGGGCGGATGCGGCGCATGGTCTGGCGCCGCGCGGCGCGACCGCCGGCGATCGTGGACACGGTTCCTCCGTGTTCCTCTGTGGGGAACGGGGCAAGGGGAGTGGGCCCCTGGCCCAGAGATACGGCGCGCGACGGCTGTGCGTTCAGTGGTACGGGAGTCCGGTGCGGGCGGGCGGGCACCGGGAGGCCGGCGAAGGGGGCCGGCACCATGCGCCGGCCCGCGTGGGCCGACCCCCGTAACCCGGCCCGTCGGCCGGCCGACAGGCCCTAATACCGAGTGATCGCGGTCGCCCCGCCCGCCGTCCCGATCGCGATGTGCGGGGCCCGCCCGGGATCCGCCCACGTCAGGATCCGCCGCATCGCGGATGCGGAGACGGACACGCAACCAGCCGTCGGTCCACGCCCGTTGACATGGAGGAAGATGCCCGCGCCCCGCCCCCGCACCGGCCGGTCGTAGTTGAACCCGATGACGAGGGCGTACGCGTACTGGGCCCGGTAGGAGATCAGGTGCTCGGACTCCGGGGCGCGGCAGTCGGAAGGCCGCGGCTCGGTCCAGCGGTTGTAGGAGCGGGAGCCGTTGTCCTGACACCACCAGGAGTTTTGGTGGACCCGGCGGTATGGCGTCCTCGTGCCGTGGGGCGCCGCCTCGATCCCGAACGCGTAGGGCAGGTCGTACAGACCGGTCGGGGTCGTGTTGGTGCCCTGCCGGCGGGAGGAGCCCTCGACCAGCCCGCGCGCGCCGAAACGGGCCGCCGCGGAACCGGCCCTCACCCAGCGCCCGTGACGCCGCTCCCACCAGGTGACCGTGCCGGTCCTGGCGGAGGGACGCGCAGCCTGGGCGGTGATCAGCTGGCTGCCGCCGCCGGTGTCCGCCATCCGCTCCACAAGCGTGGGCGGACAGCCCGGTGCCAGGGCGAACAGGGACGCGGACGCGAGTGCGGCGGCAGCGAGGCGCATGGCTCAGACGGTAGTGGGGGGCAGGGGCAACGGCAGCCCGGGTAGGCCGTCCAGGCTCGTCGCCACGTAGTCCTTCTTGCGGAAGTACGCGTCCAGCGAGGCGTCGTCCTCCCGGGCGAAGCGCTTGCTGTGCAGATCGCGGTCCTCGTCGTAGGTCATGAAGGGCACCGCGTAGCCGCAGGTGTCACGGATCAGCTCGGCCGACACGACGATGACGGCGCGCAGCCCGTGCTGCGCCGGGTCGATGTCCGGGAAGTGCGTGAGCAGTTCCTTGAAGCGCGGGTCGTCCCGGAAGACGGGCTCTCCGTGGCCGTGCACCCGGACGATGTTCGGCGGGCCCTGGAAGGCGCACCACATGAGGGTGATGCGGCCGTTCTCGCGCAGATGCGCGATGGTCTCCGCGTTGCTCCCGGCGAAGTCCAGGTAGGCGACGGTCAGTTCGTCGAGTATCGCGAGGGAGCCGGTGAGCCCCTTGGGTGAGAGGTTGACCGTGCCGTCCCCGGACAGGGGTGCGGTCGCGGTGAAGAAGATCGGCTGCGCCTCGATGAACGTGCGCAGTCTGCCGTCCAGGCGCTCATAAGTCTTTCCCATGTCTAACGATTATCGGGCAAGTTTCTTTGCCTGTCTAACGAATTGCGTCATCCGTCTCGGCCGGATGCGGAAGCTGCCGTGCCGGTCCGTGGCCGCCCCGGCCGGCGCGCGGGGCGGCCACGGTGCCCGTCACTTGTTGAGAGTGCAGGCGGCGAGGGAGTCCAGCCCCTGGGGCTTGGCGGCGGTGCGGCCGATGGCGGTGGCGATGCGGTTGATGGTGGCGATGCGCTTGTCCTTCAGCGGGCCGAGGATGGCGTTCTGGACGAAGTTGGGTCCGCCCTGGCCGACGGTGTCGGCGATGCGCTTGTCGGCTTCGGTGATCTGGGTGTCGAGGAGGGCGAGGTTGCGGTCGACCTCGGCCCGGGCGGAGGCGGGGATGGCGGGGAGGCTCGGCGCGACGGCCGGGCAGTTCACCGTGCCCGCGACCGTGGAACCGCTCGCGTCGTCCGCGTTCCCGCCCGTCTGTTCGCCCGCGTCCGAGCCGTTCCCGCCCGCGTCCTGCCCCGCATCCCCGGTGGCGGTCGCGCTCGGAGCCGCGGTCGCCGTCGCGCCGCCACCGGCCGTGCTCAGCCGGCAGGGCGCGAGGGAGTCCAGTCCCTGGGGCTTGGCGGCGGTGCGGCCGATGGCGGTGGCGATGCGGTTGATGGTGGCGATGCGCTTGTCCTTCAGCGGGCCGAGGATGGCGTTCTGGACGAAGTTGGGTCCGCCCTGGCCGACGGTGTCGGCGATGCGCTTGTCGGCTTCGGTGATCTGGGTGTCGAGGAGGGCGAGGTTGCGGTCGACCTCGGCCCGGGCGGAGGCGGGGATGGCGGGGAGGCTCGGCGCGACGGCCGGGCAGTTCACCGTGCCGGGGGAGGCGAGGGTCCTGGCCGCCTCGCCGCCGCTCCTGTCCGTCTCGCCGGCGAGGGCGGAGCCGGCGATCACGGCTCCGGACAGCACCACCGCGGCGGCGCCGCCGATGATCACGGTACGGCGCTTGCGGTACTTGGGGAGAGCCCTGGACATGCGGAAGCCTCATTCGGGTTCGGGGGTGAAGGCCGCCCGGCGGTCGTCCGGGATGCCTGTTCGTTCTCTGCTGTCTGGTGGTGCGAACGCGGCGCCTGCGTCCGCTGAGACATACGAGAAAGCGCATTCCGTCGTTCAAGGGAATCCACTGATTCCCGCCCGGTCTCTCAATTGACGAAGCATGCAGAGTTCTGCATACTCATGCATGGCGGGGTCGCGGGACGGAGAAGAACCCGTGACCGGGCGCGGACCGTGTGCCCCGGACACCTCCGCAGCCGGCCTGTCGGCGGAGATCACCGCCGGGCGGGACCTCGCCGACCGATAGCGTGACAGCCGCCCGTCCGCCCGCGCGGCGAGGAGGCGGCACATCCACAGTCTTGAGGAGCGCAGCGAGTGAGCAGCAACAGCGGTGACGTACGGCTCTGGGGCGGTCGTTTCGCCGACGGTCCCGCCGAGGCCCTGGCGAAGCTGTCCGCCTCCGTCCACTTCGACTGGCGGCTCGCGCCGTACGACATCGCCGGCTCGCGTGCGCACGCCCGCGTGCTCCACAAGGCCGGTCTGCTGACGGCCGACGAGCTGGAGCGGATGCTGGACGGACTCGCCCGGCTCGAACAGGACGTGGCGTCCGGCGCCTTCGTGGGCACCATCGCCGACGAGGACGTCCACACCGCTCTGGAGCGCGGCCTGCTGGAGCGCCTCGGCCCCGACCTCGGTGGCAAGCTGCGCGCGGGCCGGTCACGGAACGACCAGGTGGCGACCCTCTTCCGGATGTACCTGCGCGACCACGCGCGGATCATCGGCGGCCTGATCGCCGACCTCCAGGACGCGCTGGTCGGCCTCGCGGAGGCCCACCCGGACGTGGCGATGCCCGGCCGCACCCATCTCCAGCACGCCCAGCCCGTCCTGTTCGCCCACCATGTCCTCGCCCACGTCCAGTCCCTGTCCCGGGACGCCGAGCGGCTGCGTCAGTGGGACGAGCGGACGGCCGTGTCGCCGTACGGCTCGGGGGCGCTGGCGGGTTCCTCCCTGGGCCTGGACCCCGAGTCGGTCGCGAGGGACCTCGGCTTCGAGCACGGCAGCTCCGCCAACTCCATCGACGGCACGGCCTCCCGTGACTTCGCCGCCGAGTTCGCCTTCATCACGGCGATGATCGGGGTGAACCTGTCCCGCATCGCCGAGGAGATCATCATCTGGAACACGAAGGAGTTCTCCTTCGTCACCCTCCACGACGCCTTCTCCACCGGCTCCTCGATCATGCCGCAGAAGAAGAACCCGGACATCGCGGAGCTGGCGCGCGGCAAGTCGGGACGCCTGATCGGCAATCTGACCGGGCTCATGGCCACGCTCAAGGCCCTGCCGCTGGCGTACAACCGCGACCTCCAGGAGGACAAGGAGCCGGTCTTCGACTCCTGCGACCAGCTGGAGGTGCTGCTGCCCGCCTTCACCGGCATGATGGCGACGCTGACCGTGCACCGGGAGCGCATGGAGGAGCTGGCCCCGGCCGGTTTCTCGCTCGCCACCGACATCGCCGAGTGGCTGGTCAGGCAGGGCGTGCCGTTCCGTGTCGCGCACGAGGTCGCCGGCGAGTGCGTGAAGGTCGCCGAAGCCGGGGGCGTCGAGCTCGACGGGCTCACCGACGAGCAGTTCGCGAAGATCTCCCCGCACCTGACGCCGGAGGTGCGCGGCGTCCTGAACGTCCCGGGTGCGCTGGCCTCCCGCGACGGGCGCGGCGGTACGGCGCCGAGCGCGGTCGCCGTGCAGCTCGCCGAGGTCAGGGCGGACGTGGCGGCGCAGCACGCGTGGGCCACCGCGAAGAAGTAGCACCCCGCGTTCCGCGAAGGCGTCGCGGGTTACGTTGGCCGGAGCCGATCAAGGAGCCGACCCCATGGAGCCCGCGATGCCCTTCGCCCGACTCGCCTCGGCGACCACGCCCACCGCCCACCTCGGCCTGGGCCTCGCCGCCGTCGGCCGCCCCGGCTACATCAACCTCGGCCGGGACCGCGACCTGCCGGCGGAGCGCAGTGTCGACGCCCTGCGTGAGCGCACCCACGAGCTCCTCGACGCCGCGTACGCGCAGGGCGTGCGCTACTTCGACGTGGCCCGCTCCTACGGCCGCTCCGAGGAGTTCCTGGCCGGCTGGCTGCGAGGGCGCCCCGACGCCGACGACGTCGTCGTCGGCAGCAAGTGGGGCTACACCTACACGGCCGACTGGCGCACCGACGCCGACGCGCACGAGATCAAGGACCACGGCCTCGCCACGTACGAGAGGCAGCGCGCGGAGAGTGCCGAGCTGCTCGGCGACCGCCTCGACCTCTACCAGATCCACTCGGTGACCCCGGACAGCCCGGCCCTCACCGACAAGGAACTCCACGCCAGGCTCGCCGACGCCGCGGCACAGGGCGTCTCGGCCGGCTTCTCGACCAGCGGGCCCGCGCAGGCCGACGCCATCCGCACCGCGCTCACCGTGACGGTCGGCGGTGAGCCCCTCTTCCGCACCGTCCAGGCCACATACAACGTGCTGGAGACGTCGGCCGGGCCCGCGCTCGCCGAGGCGCACGCGGCCGGACTCACCGTGATCGTCAAGGAAGGCATGGCCAACGGCCGGCTGGCCGCGCCGCACGCGCCGGGCGTGCTGCGGGACATCGCCCGGGAGACGGGCCTGACCGCCGACGCGGTCGCCCTAGCCCTGGTGCTGCACCGGCCCTGGGCCGGGGTCGTCCTGTCGGGCGCGGCCACCAGCGACCAGCTCGCCTCCAACCTGCACGCGGCCGTCGTCGACCTCGACGAGGACCGGCTCGCCCGCCTGGACGCCCTCGCCGAGGACCCCCGGGCCTACTGGGAGCGGCGCGGACAGCTGCCCTGGCACTGAGCCCCCGCTCACCGCCCGCCATGCGGTGAGCTTCACATGCCTCTGATGAGACAAAGATGTCTCACATGGCCTATTCTTGTCTCATGGCCGTCGACCGTGAGCACGTACTCCGCAGCGCCGCCGCCCTGCTGACCCGCAAAGCCACCGCCACCATGGACGAGGTCGCCAGGGCGGCCGGGATCAGCCGGGCCACGCTGCACCGCCAGTTCGCCGGGCGGTACGCCCTCGTCCGCGCCCTCGAAGACCTCGGCATCCGGGAGTGCGAGTCCGCGCTGGACGCGGCCCGCCTGGACGAGGGGCCCGCGAGCGACGCCGTACGCCGGCTGGTGAAGGAGATCGAGCCGGTGGCGGGACTGCTGGCCTTCCTGGTCACCGAGAACCAGCTGTTCGAGGGCGACGCCCAGCACGAGGGCTGGGCCCGGCTCGACGCCAGGATCGCCGCGCTGTTCCGGCGCGGCCAGGACAGCGGCGAGTTCCGCATCGACCTGACCCCCGCCTGGCTCACCGAGGCCCTCTACGGGCTCGTCGGATCCGGTGCCTGGGCCGTGATGGACGGCCGGGTGGCCGCCAACGACTTCCAATTCATGATCGTCGAGCTGTTGCTCGGCGGCGCACTACGGAGAGTGGAACCATGACCAGCACCGAACAGCAGGCCGTCGCGGCGGAGGAGGTGGGACGGCGCCCCGGGCGCTGGCTCGCCCTCTCCGTCCTCGTCCTCGCTGTGCTGCTGGTGGCCGTCGACGCGACCGTCCTCGGCCTCGCCACGCCCTACATCAGCGAGGACCTCCAGCCCTCCGGCACCCAGCTGCTCTGGATCGGCGACGTCTACTCGTTCGTCATCGCCGGCCTGCTCGTCTCCATGGGCAGCCTCGGCGACCGCATCGGACGGAAGAAGCTGCTGCTCGTCGGCGCCACGGCGTTCGGCGCGATATCCGTGCTCAACGCCTACGCGACGACACCGGAGCTGCTGATCGTCGCGCGGGCACTGCTCGGTGTCGCGGGCGCCACCCTGATGCCCGCCACCCTCGCCCTGATCCGCAACCTCTTCCACGACCCGCGCGAACGCAGCCTCGCCGTCGGCATCTGGGGCGCCACCGCCTCCGCGGGCACGGCGGTCGGGCCGGTGGTCGGCGGTTTCCTGCTGGAGCACTTCTGGTGGGGTTCGGTCTTCCTCATCAACCTGCCCGTGATGATCGTGCTCGTCCTCGTCGGCAGCAGGCTGCTGCCCGAGTCGCGCAACCCGGACCCGGGCCCCTGGGACCTCGCCAGCGTCCTCCTGTCGCTGGTCGGCATGATCGGCATCGTGTACGCGGTCAAGGAAGCGGCCACGCACGGGTTCACCTGGCAGCCGGCGGTCGTGGGCCTGCTCGGCGCCGTCGCCCTGTTCCGGTTCGTACGCCGCCAACTCACGCTGCCCGCACCACTGCTGGACATGCGACTCTTCCGGCACCGCGGATTCTCCGGAGCCGTCCTCGCCGACCTGCTGACGATCCTCGGCCTGTCCGGGCTGGTCTTCTTCCTCTCCCAGTACCTGCAACTCGTCCAGGGCAGGGCGCCGTTCGAGGCGGGCCTCGCCGAAGTCCCGGCCGCGGCCGGCGCGGTGGCGGCGGGCCTGGTCGCCGGCACGGTCGCGCGGCGGTTCTCGGTGCGCGCCGTCGTCTCCGGCGGCCTCGCCGCGGTGGGGCTGGCACTCGCGGCCCTCACCCTGCTGACCGAGTCCACCGGCTATCCGCTGATCGGCGCGGCACTCCTGGTCGTCGGCGTCGGCGCGGGCTTCTCGTTCACCGTCACCGCCGACGTGATCCTCTCCACCGTGCCCAAGGAACAGGCGGGCGCCGCGTCCGCGGTCTCCGAGACGGCGTACGAACTCGGCGCCGCCCTCGGTATCGCCGTGCTCGGCTCGATCGTGACGGGTGTCTACCGGGACTTCAGCGGTCCCGCGGGCACCCCGGCCGAGGCACGCGAATCCCTCGGCGGCGCCGCCGAGGCGGCGGCAAAACTGCCGGCCGGCACCGCCGAGACGATGCTGTCGGCCGCCCGCGGCGCCTTCGTCGAGGGACTGACCCTCGCTGCGGGTGTGGGCGCCGCGGTGCTGCTCGCCGCCGCGGCGGCTGCCTGGTTCCTGCTGCGCGGCCAGCGGTTGGAGAGCACGCCGTAGGGCCGCGGCGCATCTTTGGCACGCATGATGAAGGGGGCCGCACCCGCCGTCCGGCGGGTGCGGCCCCCTTCATGCCCCGAGCGGCTACGCGGCCTTCGCCTTCGTGGCGTACATGTCGACGTACTCCTGGCCCGAGAGGCGCATGACCTCGGTCATCACCGAGTCGGTCACCGCCCGCAGCACATAGCGGTCGCGGTCCATGCCCTCGTACCGGGAGAACTCCATCGCCTCGCCGAAGCGGACCGTGACACGGCCGGGACGCGGGATGCCGGCGCCGCCGGGCTGCAGCTTGTCGGTGCCGATCATCGCGAACGGGACTACGGGAGCGCCGGTCATCAGGGTCAGCCGGGCGATGCCGGTGCGGCCGCGGTAGAGACGGCCGTCGGGGGAGCGGGTGCCCTCGGGGTAGATGCCGAAGACCTTGCCCTCCTCCAGGACGCGGCGGCCGGTCATCAGCGCCGCGACGCCGCCGTTGGCGCCGTCCCGGTCGACCGGGATCATGCCGACGCCGGTGAAGAACCAGGCCATCAGCCGGCCCTTGAAGCCCTTGCCGGTGACGTACTCGTCCTTGCCGATGAACAGCACCTGCCGGTCGCAGACCAGCGGAAGGATCATCGAGTCGATGAACGTGAGGTGGTTGCCGGCCAGGATGACGGGACCGTCGCCGGGGATGTGCTCCACGCCCTCCACCCGTGGGCGGAACATCAGGCGCATGATCGGTCCGAGCACTGCCTTGATGAGCACGAAGCGGGACAACGGGCCCTCCTGTGTCAAGGGATCGGTATGAAGTATGTGCAGGTGAGGACGATACTCGCGGCCGCCCGGTGATTGCACATCGGGTTCACCGAACGGATACGCGGTGTTGACGCACGTTTACCTGCGGGTGGCGCCCCGGGAAGGGTCTCCGGGCGGGAAAAACATGTGACGGACGTCGCGCGAGTCGCCGCCCGCCGGGCGGCCCGGGAAGCGCGGGACTCCCCGTCGTGACACCCGCCGCCGCCGGCCCCACCGGACCCCGGGACTCGGCCACCCCACGCGACCAGGACGGCCGGGGCGACCACCGACCGGGTACCCGTGCCCGGGGTCCCCAACCCGGCGAACCGTCAACTCACGCACCCCGCAGGACATCCGGAGCCACCCACGTGTTCCGTCCGAGGTCTCCCTCCCGTCACCCGCGGGCACCTACGATCGTCCCGCTTCGAACAGGTGCAGCGCGGTACGGCGGAGGAGTGCTCATGGGGACGCAGGAATCGGACGAGCAGGAGCGGGGCACGGCGCGACGGGCACTGCTCGGCGCGGCGGTGCTCGGAGCGGGCGGGGCCGTCCTCGGGCTGCCCGGCACGGCGACAGCCGGCGAACGGCACGGAGGCGGCTACCGGAACCTGCCCAGACCGACCGTCATCGGACACCGGGGGGCCAGCGGCTACCGGCCGGAACACACCTTCGGCTCGTACGAGCTGGCCCTCGACCTCGGGGCGGACGTCGTCGAGGCCGGGGACCTGGTGCCCACCAAGGACGGACACCTCGTGTGCCGCCACGAGCCGGAGATCGGCGGCACCACCGACGTCTCGGCGCACCCCGAGTTCGCCGACCGCAGGACCACCAAGAGCCTCGACGGGGTCACCACCACCGGCTGGTTCACCGAGGACTTCACGCTCGCCGAGCTGAAGACGCTCCGCGCGGTCGAACGCATCCCCGGCACCCGGCAGCGCAACACCCTCTACAACGGCCGCTGGGACATCCCCACCTTCGAGGAGGTGCTCCGCTGGCAGGACGAGCAGACCCGCAAGCGCGGCAAGCAGGTCTGGATCTACCCCGAGCTCAAGCACCCCACCTACTTCCGCAAGCTGGGCCTCGGCACCGAGGAACGGCTCGCCAGGCTGCTGCGCAAGCACGGCAAGGACAGGAAGAACTCGCCGGTGATCATCCAGTCCTTCGAGCCGACCAGCATCCAGCGGATGAACAAGCTCGTCGGCAACCCGCTCGCCGTGCTCCTGTCCGGCGCCGGCAGCCGCCCCTGGGACTTCGTCGACACGGGCGACCCGCGCACGGTCGCCGACCTGGTCAAGCCCGAGGGCCTGACGGAGATCGCGTCGTACGCGCAGGGCATCGGGCCCACGCTCGACCTGATCATCCCGAAGGACGCGAGCGGCAACCTCACCACGCCGACCACGCTCGTCCGCGACGCGCACGCGGCGGGCCTGATCCTGCACCCGTACACGATGCGCAACGAGAACACCTTCCTGCCGGCGAACTTCCGCAAGGGCACCGACCCGAACGCCTACGGCGACGCCTTCGGCGCCTTCCGGACGTACTTCGAGACCGGCATCGACGGCGTCTTCTCCGACAACCCGGACACCGCACTCCTCGCCCGCGAGGACTTCGTCAACGGATGACCGCCCCACCCCGGATGGGGTGACACCCGGCCGCCCCGGCAACCTCGCGCCGGGGCGGCCGCGTCGTGCCGCACATGACACACGAGATGGTTGCCACGCTGCGCCCGCTGCTCGCCGCGGAGGCCTCGGCCGAGGCACACGCGACCGGAGCGGAGCCGGGCGACCTCGAACAGGCGGTCTGGGTGCGCCTCCTGGAGCGCCTCGACACGGACGGGGCGCCCGCCGACCCGCAGGGCTGGCTGCGCCGCGCCGTGCGCTCCGAGGCCCGCCGCAGCCGCCGCACGGCCCGCTTCGAGAGGTCGTACGGAGCCGAACCCGTGGCCGACCAGCGGCCCGGCCCGGAACAGCACGCCCTCAGCGCGGCCCGGCACCGCGCCCTCCACGACGCCGTCCGGCGGCTGCCCGGCCGCTGCCCCCGCCTCATGGCGGCGCTGCTCTCCCCCCGGGACCTGACCTACCGGGAGATCGCAGGCGAGTTGGGTATCTCACAGGGGAGCCTGGGACCGGAACGTTCCAGATGCCTGGGATGTCTGCGTCGATTGCTCTCCCCGGAGGTTGCGGCCCACGAAGCACGGGGATAGGAGTGGGGGACAACCGGTAAACAGGTGAGCGGGAGGCATGCACACATGGGCATGAGCGTGACCATCTCGGGGGCGACCGACCAGGAAGCCGAACAGATCCTGAAGTTGCAGTACCTCTGCTACCAGAGCGAGGCCGAGCTGTACGGCGACTACCGCATCGAACCCCTCACCCAGTCGCTGGACTCGCTCAGGGCCGAACTGGCCCGGGGCGCGGTGCTGGTGGCCCGGCTCGGGGACGAGGTGGTGGCCTCGGTGCGCGGCACCGTCGACGCCGACGGGACGGCACGCATCGGCAAGCTCATCGTCCACCCGCGCATGCAGCGCCACGGCCTGGGCGGCCGCCTGCTCTCCGCCATCGAGACCCGGCTGGGCGCGGACGGCGCCGCCAAGTCCTACCAGCTGTTCACCGGTCACCGCAGCGAGCACAACCTGCGCCTGTACCGCAAGCACGGCTACGCCCCGGTCTCCACGAGGCGCGTCGACGAGCGCCTCACCCTCATCACCCTGGCGAAGGACGCCGACGCGAGCGCCTTCGCCGCCAGCGCCTAGGGCCTGTCTGCGGCCGCTGCCGGGCGGGCCCTGCGGAGCCAGTACATCGCCGTCAGCGGCAGCAGCACCGGGATGAACAGGTAGCCCATCCCGTAGTCCGACCACACCGTGGCGTCGGGGAAGGCGGACGGCTCCACGAGCGTCCAGGTCCCGACGATCAGCACGCCCGCGAGCTCGGCGGCGCAGCACACCAGCGCCGCCCGGCGGGCCGTCTCGCCGCCCCGGACGAGCGAGTACGTGATGAAGCCGTACACCAGACCCGCGACGGCGGACAGCGAGTAGGCGAGCGGGGCCTTGTCGAACTCCGTCGAGATCTGCACCGCGGAACGCGACACCGCCCCGACCACCATCACGCCGTACAGCCAGACCAGCAGCATGCCGGGCCCGCGGATGAGCCGGACCCGCTTCCGCCCGGCCGGCGCCTGTGCCGGGGGCACGTTCCCGTTCTCGTCGGCGGCCGGCATCTCAGCCTCCCCAGATGTCGTAGAGCCGCACTTCGAGCACGGCGAGGACCGCGCCGCCGGCCGCGACCGTGATCGAGCCCCAGCGGGTGCGCTCGGCCAGCGACATGAACCCCGCGGCGGGGACGCACGCGACGGCGCCCAGCAGATACGCCACGAAGATCGTCGTGCCCTGTTCCGGCTTCTGGCCCCGCGACAGCTGGACGATGCCGACGACCAGCTGCACCAGGGCGAGCAGCGACACCACGGCCATGCCGATGAAGTGCCAGTCCTTGGTGGGCTGATCGCGGTAGGCGGCCCAGCCGCACCAGGCGGCGAGCAGGAGTGCGGCGACGGCGGTCGCGACCGTCAGGGCATCAAGCATGCCGCGACCCTATTACGGGCCAAATGGTCCGATGCCCCCGCCCCCGGCGTGCCACGGGAGGGCGGGAGCCCGGCAGGGCTCCGTGGCGTTGGCCACAGCCGTGCCCCACGCGGGCCGGCTCGGGCTCGCCGCCGCGGGCCGTCCGTCCCGTCCGCACTGGTCGCGTGGGCGGAGCGCGCGCCCTCGGGTGCGCCCGGCGTCCACGGCTGTCCGCTATTCGGACAGCGGTGCGGGTCCCCGGGCATACGTCTGCTTTACTGATCGCATGACCACGACGAGCAGCCGCATCCTTGCGACCGAGGCGACCACGACGCCCGGTGCTCGTTGTATGTGTCGAATGTGCGCCTTCTGAGGGCCCCCGCACCACCCCTGAGCCTCGCGCCCCGAAGCGAGACGGCTGTGCCGTGTCCGTAGCTCCTGCGTGACCGAGCCGGCCCCCGCGCACACGTTCTCCCCGGTTCGACCGCCCCTCGCGAGAACCGTGCCGCGTTCCCGACCGCATGCACCCGTGCCGGGGCACACCCACGCCCTGCACTCGACAGTGACGGAAACCCAGTGATCACGACAACGGGCCTGACCAAGGTCTACCGCTCGCGCGGCCGTGAGGTGACCGCCCTCGACGGCGTCGATCTGCACGTACGCGAAGGCGAGGTGTACGGCGTCATCGGCCAGTCCGGCGCCGGCAAGTCCTCCCTCATCCGCTGCGTCAACCTCCTGGAGCGCCCCACCGCCGGCACCGTGACCGTCGCCGGACAGGACCTCACCGCCCTCGCCGGCCGCGGCCCGCGCGCCGGCCGGGAGCTCCGCAGGGCACGCAGCCACATCGGCATGGTGTTCCAGCACTTCAACCTGCTGTCCTCGCGCACCGTGCAGGACAACGTCGAACTGCCCCTGGAGATCCTCGGCATCTCGGGCAAGGAGCGCTCCCGCAAGGCGCTCGACCTGCTCGACCTGGTCGGCCTCTCCGACAAGGCGAAGGCCTACCCGGCGCAGCTCTCCGGCGGACAGAAGCAGCGCGTCGGCATCGCCCGCGCCCTGGCCGGCGACCCCAAGGTGCTGCTCTCCGACGAGGCCACCAGCGCCCTCGACCCCGAGACCACCCGGTCCATCCTCCGGCTCCTGCGTGACCTGAACCGGCAGCTGGGCCTGACCGTCCTGCTCATCACCCACGAGATGGACGTCGTCAAGACCGTCTGCGACTCGGCCGCCCTCATGCAGAACGGCCGCATCGTCGAGTCCGGCACGGTCACCGAGCTGCTCGCGACCCCCGGCTCCGAGATGGCCGCGGCCCTCTTCCCGGTGAGCGGCGACGCCTCCGCCGACGACCGCACCGTCATCGACGTCACCTTCCACGGCGAGGCCGCCACCCGGCCCGTCATCTCCCAGCTCTCGCGCACCTACAACATCGACATATCGATCCTCGGCGCCGCGATGGACACCGTCGCGGGCAAGCAGGTCGGCCGGATGCGCATCGAACTGCCCGGCCCCTACGAGGAGAACGTCGTGCCGATCGGATTCCTGCGGGAGCGGGGCCTGCAGATCGACCTCGTCGGCCAGGCGGCCCAGCAGTCCGCGCTCGCTAAGGAAGGTGCCAAGTGACCTGGTCGGAGATGCAGCCACTGCTGACCCAGGCGTGTTGGGACACGCTCTACATGGTCGGCTGGTCCACGCTCATCGCGATCGTCGGCGGCCTGCCGCTCGGCCTCCTGCTCGTCCTCACCGACCGCGGGGGACTGCTGCAGAACGTCGTGGCCAACAAGGTGATCGGGCAGGTCGTGAACATCGCCCGCTCGATGCCGTTCATCATCCTGATGGTCGCCCTGATGACCTTCACCCGCACGATCACCGGGACGACCATCGGCCGGGACGCGGCGATCGTGCCGCTCGCCGTCGGCGCGATCCCGTTCTACGCGCGGCTCGTCGAGATGTCCGTCCGCGAAGTCGACAACGGACTGGTCGAGGCCGTGCAGTCGATGGGCGGCAGCACCTGGAAGACAGTACGCAGCGTCCTCGTGCCCGAGGCCCTTCCGTCGCTGATCTCCGGCGCCACCACGACGGTCGTCGCGCTCATCGGCTACTCCGCCATGGCGGGCACGGTCGGCGCGGGCGGACTCGGCGACATCGCCATCCGGTACGGCTACCAGCGCTTCGAGACCGGCCTGATGTGGATCACCGTGGCGGTGCTGGCCGTCGCCATCTCCTTCCTCCAGTTCGGCGGCGACTTCGCCGCGCGCGCCCTGCACCGCAGGGGTGCCAGGACCGGCACCCTGCTGCTCTTCCGCCCCTTCAGCGGCATCTTCCCCGGCACGGTCGCGACCGACGCCGTCAGGAAGAGCTGACCCGGACTCCCCGTCCCACCCAGACGGGGCCGCTTCACCCATAAGGAAAGGCACTTTTCGTGCGTAACACCGCCAAGATCACCACCGCCGTCCTCGCCGCCGGAGCCCTCACCCTCGGCCTCAGCGCCTGCGGCTCGGACAAGGACTCCGCCTCCGACACCAGCGGCCCGCTGATCGTCGCCGCGAGCCCCACCCCGCACGCCGAGATCCTCACCTACGTCAAGGACAACCTGGCGAAGAAGGCGGGACTCGACCTCGAGGTCAAGGAGTTCACCGACTACGTCACGCCGAACACGGCGACCGAGGACGGGTCCGTGGGCGCCAACTACTTCCAGAACCAGCCCTACCTCGACGACTTCAACAAGAAGAAGGGCACCCACATCGTGCCCGTCGTCACGGTGCACCTGGAGCCGCTCGGCCTGTACTCGCACAAGGTCAAGAAGGCCGACGAACTCAAGAGCGGCGCGACGGTCGCCGTCCCGAACGACACGGTCAACGAGGCGCGGGCGCTCAAGCTCCTCGACGACAACGGGATCATCACTCTCAAGAAGGGTGTGGGCAACGAGGCGACCCCCGGCGACATCGTCAAGAACCCGAAGAACCTGAAGTTCAAGGAGCTCGAGGCCGCCCAGACGCCCCGCTCCCTGGACGACGTCGACGCCGCGGTGATCAACGGCAACTACGCCATCGAGTCCGATCTCAAGCCGGCCGACGACGCCCTCGTCCTGGAGTCGGCCAAGAACAACCCCTACGGCAACTTCCTGGCCGTGAAGAAGGGCAACGAGGACGACCCGCGCGTGAAGAAGCTCGCCAAGCTCCTCACGTCGCCCGAGGTGAAGAAGTTCATCGAGGACAAGTACGCCGGGTCCGTCCTGCCGTCCTTCTGATCTCCGACACGGGGCCGCTCCCGGCCGGTTGCCCCCGGCCGGGCCCGCCGGTCACCCCACGGGGTCCGCTCTTCACCGGGAGTGGACCCCGTGATGCGGTTCGGTGCTTCCATGCTGCATGCTGGGCAGTTCAGCAGGCCCGACGACATCCGACGGCCCGACAGCTTCCGAAGGTTACGGAGCGGCGCATGACGAGCACCTTCCCCGGCATCTCCATCAGCACGGAGCGGTTGGTGCTGCGCCCGCTCGAAGAGGACGACGTCCCGGCCCTGGCCGAGATGATGAACGACGAACTGGTCGCCGCCTGGACCTCCGTACCGCAGCCCTTCACCGAGGACGGCGCCCGCCGCTGGATCGCCGAGTACGCGCCCGCCGAACGCGCGGCGGGCCGCGGACTCGACCTGGCCGTCGCGGAGTTCCTCACCCAGCGGCTGGTCGGCATCGTCCAACTCGGCAGGACGAACTGGCACGTTCGCTCCACCGAACTGTCGTACATCATCGCTCCCTGGGCCCGCGGCGAGGGCTACGCGTCCGAAGCCGCCCTCGCCACCGCCCAATGGCTGTTCCGCGACCAGGAGTTCGAGCGCATCGAGCTGCGCACGGCCGCCGACAACACGGCCTCCCAGCAGGTCGCCCAGAAGATCGGCTGCATCAGCGAGGGCGTCCTGCGCAACGCCTGCATAGCGCGCACCCGCACCGAGGACGGCACGTGGGCCGACCTGCGCACCGACTTCATCGTGTGGAGCCTGCTGCCCGAGGACCTCGACGGCGTCGCCGAGGAACTCGCCGAGACGACCGGCTTCACGTCGTACTCCGACTGGAACTGAAACCGCGGGACCGCTCCCACCGTGGCGGGGGCCGTCGCCGCACCGCCCAGGTCCACCGGGTACCCTCACGGAGCCCGTGCGCGGGCAGTCCCCCCGACACGCTGCGAAAACCACCTGGAGACTGACGACGATGGCCGACCGGGTCACGGTGATCGGCTGGGACGGCTCGCCGCTGACCGCCGCGGCGCAATCCGCTCTCAGTGCCGCCACGCTGGTGGCGGGCGCCGGCCACCACCTCGAACTCCCCGAAGTGCCAGCGACCGCAGAGCGCGTCCGCCTCGGCAGCGTCGCCCTGGCCGCCCGCCGCATCGCCAACCACCGCGGTACCGCCGTCGTCCTCGCCGACGGGGACCCCGGCTTCTTCGGAGTCGTGCGCACCCTGCGCGCTCCCGAGTTCGGTCTCGAGGTCGAGGTCGTCCCCGCCGTGTCCTCCGTGGCCACCGCCTTCGCCCGCGCCGGAATGCCCTGGGACGACGCCCACGTGGTCGTGGCACACCCTCGCTCGCTGCGACGCGCCGTCAACGTATGCCGTGCCCACACCAAGGTCGCGGTCCTCACCTCACCCGGCGCAGGCCCCGCGGAACTCGGTCTGCTCCTCGAAGGAGTCCACCGCACCTTTGTCATCTGCGAGGAGCTCGGCACCGGCCGCGAGCAGATCAGCGTCGTCACCTCCGACAAGGCCGCCGACCACACCTGGCGCGATCCCAACGTCGTCATCGTCATCGGCGGCTTCGTGGCCGCGGCCGAGGGCGGCGGCTGGATCGCCGGACGCGAGCCGGGCGCGGGCCCGCGCGGCTGGGCGCTGCCGGCGACGGCGTACGGCGGTGTGCTCGGCGAGGGCGAGACGGATCTGCTGCGCGCCGCGCAACTCGCCCGGCTCGGGCCGCGCATCGGTGACCTGGTGTGGGACATCGGCTCCGGCAGCGGCGCCTTCGCCACCGAGGCCGCCCGCACCGGCGCCGCGGTCATCGCGGTCGACCGGAACCCGGCGGCCTGCGCGCGCACCGACGAATCGGCCCGCGTCTTCGGCGTCCAGGTGCAGATCGTGCCCGGCACCGCCCCGCACGTCCTGGAGAACCTCCCCGAACCCGACGTCGTCCGTGTCGGCGGCGGGGGAGCGGCGGTGGTCTCCGCCGTCGCCGACCGCCGACCGCAGCGCATCGTGACCCACGCGGCGACCCGTGACGCCGCCGAACTCATCGGCCGGGACCTCGGCGAGCACGGCTACCAGGTCGAGTGCGCCCTTCTCCAGGCCGTCGACCTCGACACGCGGGCCTGGACGGAGAGGGAGCGGAGCGTTGCGTTCCTGCTCACCGGGCGTCTGCCCGATCGCGCCCCGTGATCCGCTTGTCGTACCGCGCGCGGTAGGCTGGCCGATCGTGGTACCGCACTTGTGCCCGGCGCTTCGTCGGCCAATGTCCGGAAAACGCGCCCCTTTTGGGTCGGGTGTGGTACGGCGTCGGCCGGAGGACGCGCAACGTGGCGCAGTCCACAGTGGACCGTCGCGGATCAAGCTGTCGCGACGGCGGGACGACCGCGACAATGCCAGTTAATGGCTTTGTCTCCTTTGCGGGCGGGTCGTTCGTGCCGCTGGGCACGCACGCTCGTTCTTCTCTGCGGGGGGGCGGTCGGTGCGCCGTTCCGGGCGAGCTGGTCGTAGGAGCACTAACCGATGGGCGAGGGGTACGCATGACCGACACCGGCCAGGTCCCGGGCGAGGGACTGCCTGAGAACGCGGGCGTGGTGGAGCAGCCGGGCGTCTCCTCGCTCGGTGCGTACACCTACCTCGACCCCTCCGGCGCCCCCGCCGAGGACGACGATCTGCTTCTCATGCCGGGCGCACAGGGAGCGTGGGGCAACGAGGTGGCACCGCCCGCCCCGATGCCCCTCGCCCCCGAGCCGCACCCGCTGTTCGTCCCGCAGGCCGCGCACGAGCCCGGTCCGCACGAGACGGGCGGCCGGGACAGCGGCTCGGTCGATCTCGGCGGTGTCCGGACGGCCGCCGCTCCGGCGTCCCAGCCGGCGCCGCCCCGCCGTCCCCTGCATCTCGGTCCGCCCACCCCGGACGGCTCGTCCAGCCCCGTGCGCTCGCTCGCGGACCGCGGCCCGGCGGGTGCGCCTGCCGCCCCCGCGCCCGTACGCCAGGCCGGCCCGCCGGCCAACGGGCCCGAGTACCCCGACGTCCCGCAGCTCGGGGACGTCCCGCAGCAGGGCGCGCCCTGGGGTGCCGCCCCGCAGCCGGCCACCGGGGGGATCCCCGCAGAAACGGTCGTCCCGGAGGCGGCACCGACCGCGGAGGCCGGGCCCGCCCCGGAACCGGCGCAGGTCGCGGACGCGTCCCCGGAGCCGGAAACCGCACCGCCCTCGGAGACCGCAGAAGCCGCCCAGGCCCCGGACGGCACTGAAGCCGCCCAAGCCCAGGACGACACCGAAGCCGTGCAGGCCCCGGACGGCACCGAGGTGCCCCAGGCCGCGCCCGCTGCGCAGGCCGCACCCGCCGAGCCCGCACCCGCCGAGTCCGCGCTCGCGCTCGCCGAGCCCGCTCCGGACGAGGCCCCAGTGCCCGAAGCGCCGCAAAGCATCGAGACGCCGCAAAGCATCGACGCGCCGGAAGGCATCGACGCGCCCGCAGGCACCGACACGTCGGGGATCCCCGACGCCGTACCTGCACCCGAGACCGGAGCCGTGCCTGCCGGTGACGCGGCACTCGCGCCGGAGAACTATCTGCACCAGCAGGCCCTGGACGGTGCCGTCCTCGCCGACGGGTCGCCCGCCCCGCGGGACCCGGACGCACCGCTGATCCCGCAGACCCTCGACGGCTCACCGGACCCGCACACCGGGCACGTGACCGACTTCGAGACCGGGCAGCCGCCGCAGCAGGCGCAGGCCGACCTTCACGGACCCGCCGTTGCCGAGCCGTCCGGCCCCGAGGGGGAGGAGGCCGAGTCCGCGCACCCCCTCCCGGCGCCGGACCTTCAGCCCGCCGCGGCCCTTCAGGCGGCCCCGGACCTCCAGCCCCTCCCGGATCCGCAGGGCTTCCTGAACCCGCACGACGCCTCGTACGCGTACGAGCCCCGGATCGCGCCCCCCGCACGGCCGCGGACCACCGAACCGGCAGCGCCGGAGGCGGACGCGGCCGGCACGGGGGCCGCTCCGCCCACCGGGGCCGTGCTGCCGGACGCCGGTGCCCCGGACACGGAGTCCGCCGCCCCGTTCGTCGACGCCGGGCCCGCCGACCCGCAGCCCGTGGAGGCACCGCAGCCGTCGGCCGGGACGGACCCCGTGCCCGCGGTCGACGCGGCGCACGCCGAGCCGGTCGCGGACGTCGCACCGGGTTCCGCCGCGTCCGAACCCGCGGCGCCGTACGTCCAGCAGATCCCCGAACCCGTCGCGGAACAGCCGCACGCCGTCCCGGTGGGCGTCGGCGCGCCCCACGCCGTCCTGGGTCAGGCCCTGGCCGGTCACGCGCGGGGCGAGGTCCTGCCGGACGAAACGGTCGCGTTCCCGGAGCCTGCGCCCGCCGCGGTCCACCGGGAGCAGAGCGTGGGCCGGCACGCGAACCGGCCCGTCGGTGAGTTCGTCCCCGTCGAGGGCTCGGTGCCGACGACGCCGCATCTGGCCCCGACACCCCCGCACGCCATGACGGTGCCACCCCTGCCACCGCAGGAGCAGCAGACCGCCCCGGTCCCCGACCCGGAGCCGGCACCTGTCGCTCCGCCGACGACCGCACCCGCCTCGGCACCGACCGAGGAGCCCCGGCTCACCGAGGAACCGGCCGAAGCCGAGGCGGACCAGCCCCTGGCGGCCGGGCCCGTCGTAGCCGAAGCACCGGTGGCGGAACCCTTGGCGGCCGAGCCGGTCGCGGAGGCACCTGCCCCGGTTCCGGCCCCCGAGCCGACGGACGAAGCGGAGCCCGCCACCGCCCTCGCGGCGGCCGAGGAACCCGACGCCGCCGTGCCCGCCCCGCGCGGGGCCGAGGCATCCCCCGTACCGGAGCCGCCCGCCGCGGACCCGGAAGTCGTAGTCGCACAGCAGGCGGACGACCTGGACACCCAGGGCGCCGACCAGGAAGAGAGCACGGCCGCAGTGGAAGACGTGAGGGAGTCCACCGGCCCCGCCGCGCCCGGTTACGACGACGCCGAGCGCGAGGCCGTGCTGCGCGTGATGCGCGAGCGCCGCGACATCCGCAACGGCTTCCGCAGCGACCCGATCCCGCACGACGTGCTGCTGCGCGTCCTCGAGGCCGCCCACACCGCGCCGAGCGTCGGCCATTCGCAGCCGTGGGACTTCGTGGTGATCCGCTCCGGCGAGACCCGCCGCTCGATGCACGAACTCGCGGCGCGTCAGCGCGAGGCGTACGCGAAGTCGCTGCCCAAGGGCCGGGCGAAGCAGTTCAAGGAACTGAAGATCGAGGCCATCCTCGACACCCCGGTGAACATCGTCGTCACCGCCGACCCGACCCGCGGCGGCCGCCACACTCTGGGCCGCCACACGCAGCCGCAGATGGCCCCGTACTCCTCGGCGCTCGCCGTCGAGAACCTCTGGCTCGCCGCGCGCGCCGAGGGCCTCGGCGTCGGCTGGGTCAGCTTCTTCGACGAGCGTGAGATGGTCCGCGCCCTCGGGCTGCCCGAGCACCTGGAGGTCGTCGCCTACCTCTGCGTCGGCTACGTCGACGAGTTCCCCGACGAGCCCGAGCTGATGCAGGCCGGCTGGTCCAAGCGCCGCCCGCTGTCGTGGGTCGTCCACGAGGAGACGTACGGCCGTCGCGCGCTGCCCGGCGAGGAGCCGCACGACCTGCTCGCGGAGACCGTCACCAACATCCGCCCCCTCGACGCCAAGGCGCTCGGCGAGGCCTGGGAGCGCCAGAAGCGGATGACGAAGCCGGCCGGCGCACTCGGCATGCTGGAGATCATCTCCGCGCAGCTGTCGGGACTGTCCCGCCAGTGCCCGCCGCCCATCCCGGAGCCCGCGGCCGTCGCGATCTTCGCCGGGGACCACGGTGTGCACGCCCAGGGCGTCACTCCCTGGCCGCAGGAGGTCACCGCCCAGATGGTGGCGAACTTCCTGGGCGGCGGCGCGGTGTGCAACGCCTTCGCCAACCAGGTGGGCGCCGAGGTCTGCGTCATCGACGTGGGTGTCGCCTCCGACCTGCCGGCGACCCCGGGGCTGCTGCCGCGCAAGATCCGGGCCGGCACGTCCGACATGACCACAGGTCCCGCGATGACCCGCGAGGAGGCCAGGGCGGCCATCGAGGTGGGCATCGAGACCGCCCGCGACCTCGTGGCGGCCGGCAACAAGGCGCTCCTCACCGGCGAGATGGGCATCGCCAACACCACCGCGTCGGCGGCCCTGATCTCGGTCTTCACGGGCGCCGACCCCGGTGAGGTGACCGGTCGCGGCACGGGCATCAACGACGAGACCCTGGCCCGCAAGACCGAGGTCGTCCGCCGCGCCCTGGAGCTGCACCGGCCGGATGCGGCCGACCCCGTCGGCGTCCTCGCCGCGATCGGCGGATTCGAGCACGCCGCCATGGTCGGCCTGCTGCTGGGCGGCGCCTCCCTGCGCACGCCGGTGATCCTGGACGGGGTCAGTGCCGGCGCCGCCGCCCTGGTGGCGCGCGCGATCGCCCCCGAGGTGCTCGCCGCCTGCATCGCGGGCCACCGCAGCGCCGAACCCGGCCATGTGGCAGCCCTGAACAAGCTGGGCCTGCGTCCCCTGGTCGACCTCGACCTGCGGCTCGGGGAGGGCACGGGCGCGCTCCTGGCGCTGCCCGTGGTGCAGAGCGCGGCGCGGGCGATGCACGAAGTGGCGACGTTCGACTCCGCCGGGGTGACCGAGAAGTAGCACCGCGACCGCCGTGCCCTGTCCTGCCCCTCGTAAGGCGGTACGGGCAGGACACGACCGCCCGGAGCCGGCTTCGGCGCCCGCGGACACCGATCCGCTGCCGACTCGGCACCTGGACGCCGACCCGGCACCGGGGCGGCACCCCCGGGATGCCGCCCCGGCACCGGACGGCGCCCTCGGACACCGCCCCGGTCCTCAGCCAAGCCCAGACACCGCCCGGTTTCGGGCGGCACCCTGGAACACGGCCCCGGTCCTCAGCCCCGCCCGGACACCGCCCGGTTTCGGGCGGGCCCGGGCGCGGGGAGGAAATCCGCACCCGCCCGCGCCACCACACGGACCCGCAGCTTAAAATCCGCACGTCAGGCCCGCTCCGAAGGCGCAGGGGGCCCGTCTCGCACCGCCCCGCAAGGAGCCGACCTGCCATGGCCGAACACCCCGCCTACCCCGTAGGCCTCCGCCTCGCCGGCCGCCGCGTCGTCGTCCTCGGCGGCGGCCAGGTGGCCCAGCGCCGCCTGCCCGCCCTGATCGCTGCCGGCGCGGACGTCCACCTCGTGTCACCGCAGGCCACTCCCTCCGTCGAGGCGATGGCGGACGCGGGCGAGATCAGCTGGACGCGGCGGCCGTACGAGGACGGTGACCTCACCGACGCCTGGTACGCACTGATCGCCACCAGCGACACCGCGGCGAACGTGCGTGCCTCCGCGGAGGCCGAGCGGCACCGCGTCTGGTGCGTCCGCTCCGACGACGCCGACGCCGCCACCGCCTGGACCCCGGCCACCGGCCACAGCGAGGGCGTCACGGTCGCCGTGCTGACGACCGACGCGCGGGGCCGCGACCCCCGGCACACCGCCGCCATCCGTGACGCCGTCGTCGAAGGCCTGCGCGACGGCACCCTCGTGGCGCCCCACCACCGCAAGCGTGCCCAGGGCGTCGCCCTCGTCGGCGGCGGCCCCGGCGACCCCGACCTGATCACGGTGCGCGGCCGCCGGCTCCTCGCCGAGGCCGACGTGGTCATCGCCGACCGCCTCGGCCCGCGCGACCTGCTCGCCGAACTCCCCCCGCACGTCGAGGTGATCGACGCGGCGAAGATCCCGTACGGCCGGTTCATGGCCCAGGAGGCCATCAACAACGCGCTGATCGAGCACGCCAGGCAGGGCAAGGCGGTCGTCCGGCTCAAGGGCGGCGATCCCTTCGTCTTCGGCCGCGGCATGGAGGAGGCCCAGGCGCTCGCCGAAGCGGGCATCCCGTGCACGATCGTCCCGGGCATCTCCAGTTCGATCTCGGTCCCGGGCGCCGCGGGCATCCCGGTCACGCACCGCGGGGTCGCCCACGAGTTCACGGTGGTCAGCGGTCACGTGGCCCCCGACGACGAACGTTCCCTGGTCGACTGGGCGGCGCTGGCCAAGCTGCGCGGCACGCTGGTCGTCCTGATGGGCGTGGACAAGATCGGCGCCATCGCCCGCACGCTCATGGACAACGGCAAATCCGCCGACACCCCGGTCGCCCTGGTGCAGGAAGGCACGACGGCCGCCCAGCGCCGGGTCGACGCGACCCTCGCGACGGTCGAAGAGACCGTACGCACCGAGGACGTCAGGCCCCCGGCGGTCATCGTCGTCGGGGAGGTCGTGAACGCGGGCGCGGGGCTGCTCACGGACCTCTTCGGAGCGGTGCCCTCCGGGCCGTCCGACTCCCCGGCCACCGCGCTCCCCGAGTAGCACGCTCCACGTAACCCCGGGTAACCCACCCGTTCCGAGCCGTTGGCACCGCACCCAGGACAAGGCAGTATCACCCTGTGGCCGATCTCATCACCGTTGAGGACCCCGACGACCCGCGTCTGCGTGACTACACGGGCCTGACCGACGTGGAGCTGCGCCGCAAGCGCGAACCGGCCGAGGGCCTGTTCATCGCCGAGGGCGAGAAGGTCATCAGACGCGCCAAGGACGCCGGCTACGAGATGCGCTCGATGCTGCTCTCCGCCAAGTGGGTCGACGTCATGCGCGACGTCATCGACGAGCTGCCGGCCCCGGTGTACGCGGTCAGCCCGGAGCTCGCCGAGCAGGTCACCGGCTACCACGTGCACCGCGGCGCCCTCGCCTCCATGCAGCGCAGACCGCTGCCGACGGCGGACGACCTGCTGCGGTCGGCCCGCCGGGTCGTCGTCATGGAGTCGGTCAACGACCACACCAACATCGGTGCGATCTTCCGTTCGGCGGCGGCCCTCGGCATGGACGCGGTGCTGCTCTCCCCGGACTGCGCGGACCCGCTGTACCGGCGTTCGGTGAAGGTCTCCATGGGCGCCGTCTTCTCCGTGCCGTACGCCCGGCTCGACTCCTGGCCGCGGAGCCTGGAGTCGGTGCGCGAGGCGGGCTTCGCCCTCCTCGCGCTCACCCCCGACGAGAAGGCCAAGACCCTCGACGAGACCGCGCCGCACAGGATGGACCGGGTCGCTTTGATGCTCGGCGCGGAGGGCGACGGCCTGTCCACCCGGGCACTGGTCGCCGCCGACGAGTGGGTGCGCATCCCGATGGCCCACGGTGTCGACTCGCTCAACGTCGGCGCGGCGGCGGCGGTCGCCTTCTACGCCGTGGCGACGGGCCGCCCGCCTGCCTGAGCGTCCCGCCGGCCGATGCGCCCCGCCGGAGTCCGGCGTCCTGCCCGACGCGCGTCCCGCTACCGCGGGGCGATCCGGTGTCCGCCGTCCGGCGGCACGTACGACAGCTCGTGGCGTACGTCCGTGCGGGCGCCCCCGTCCCCGAGCCCCCGCGCCGGACCCTGGCAGCCCTGGGCCACCGCGATGCCCAGCGCCACCAGCAGTGTCACCACGACGAACACGAAGAGCCGCTGCCGCAGGAGCCGCGGATTGGCGGGCCGCCGGCCGGTGCCGGTGGTACGCGGGCCCGGCCGGCCCGCGCCGCTGCGGGGAGCGGGCCGCCTGCCGGAGCGCGTCGTGTCGCGCGAGGGCGTAGGGCGCGAACCCGACCGCGAGCCGCCGCCCGTGCGGGGCTGGGAGGTGCCCCGTGACCCCTGTGTGCCCTGCGGGCGGCGCTGGGTGCGCTGCTCGGCGTACTGCTCGGCGAGCCGGCCGCTCGGCCGGTCCGGGTCCGTGCGCGGGGCGGGCGGCCGTACGTCCGCGAGTCCCTGCCCCTCCCGGGCCGCGATCTCCTTGAGGCGCAACGACAGTTGCAGCGTGCTAGGGCGCTCCTCGGGATCCTTCGCGAGGCAGGCCCGCACGAGCGGGGCCAGCGCGTCGGGAACGCCGTGCAGCTGGGCCTCCTCGTGCACCACGCGGTACAGCATCACCTCGGAACTGCCGTGCCCGAAGGGCGAGTCGGCCGTCGCCGCGTAGGCGAGCGTGGCACCCAGGGAGAAGACGTCGGTCGCCGGAGTGACGGCGGCGCCGCGCACCTGCTCGGGCGCGAGGAACCCCGGCGACCCGACCGCCGTACCGACGTGCGTGAGGGTGGAGGCACCCGTCGCCCAGGCGATCCCGAAGTCGATGATCCGGGGGCCCTTCGGGGACAGCAGGATGTTGGACGGCTTCAGGTCGCGGTGGACGACACCGGCCTCGTGCACCGCGACGAGCCCCTCGGAGAGGGCGGCGCCGACGGCCGCCACGTCGGCGGCGCTCAGCGGTCCCTCCTCGGCGACCTTGTCGTGCAGCGAGGGCCCGGGAACGTACTGCGTGGCGAACCACGGCCGCTCCGCGTCGAGATCGGCCGCGACGAGCCTCGCCGTGCAGCCGCCCCTGATCCGCCGGGCCGCCGAGACCTCGCGCGCGAACCGCGACCGGAATTCCTGATCCTCCGCCAGGTCGGGCCGGATCACCTTGAGTGCGACCCGCTGGCCACGCCGGTCGGAGCCCAGGTAGACAACGCCCATCCCGCCCGCGCCGAGCCGTCGGTGAAGCCTGAACGAGCCGACGACACGCGGGTCCTCGCGCCTCAGGCGCATCATCGCCATGTCCATCCCCGCTGCCCGGTCCGTTTGACGAGCCACAGCTTACGTTTCCACGGCCGGGCGCGTGCATAGGCCGCGCCCTCACGACCCGATCGATTGTCAGTGCCGGGTGGGAGACTTGAGAGGTGGTCAGGGAACGCGCGGCCAGGCCCGCTTCGAGCCGCCTGGGGTCCCAACCATCCGTCGCAGAAGGGGGATTGAGCCCATGAAGGGTGACCGTGTGGAGATAGTCGTGGACGCCGGGGACACGACGCGTACGTACGAGGTGGTGGCGAGCAGGGCGGGCCGCCGGGTGGAGACGGCGGTGCGCCGGGGTGTCGTGGAAGTGAGCGAAGTCACCCGAAGTGGATCAGTGGTGCGCACGGCGCGCTTCATGGCCAATCGGGTGCTGGCCCTCGTCGAGCAGCCGATCCCGAGACAGGACACCTCGGAAGAGTAGGGACACACCGGACGTCCCCTCCGGGAAGACCCTGAGACCTAGGACCTCATCTCCACCCAGGGGAGTACGTCGCAGGTCATCGCTCATCCTCCGGGAGGCCCGGCAATCGGTACGAGGGCATGACGACCGGCACCCGCCGGGCCCCTAGATTTGAGGACAAGCGGCGGGTGCAGTACTCGTCCCCCGAGGTCAGACACCCGCCGCCGTCAAGAACTACGGAAACTCGGTCAGGAGAGGGACCATGGCCCACACGGCACCGCGGACAGCGATCCGCACGCAGGGACGCAAGGCGTACACGGCCGCGTTCGGCGGCAGCACGGGCCGTCGCCACCCGTTGGTGGCGACAGCGATGGTCCTTCCCCTGGCGGCCCTGCTCGTGGTCGTGTTCGGCGGCTGGGAAGCAGTGGTCACACAAGCGTCGTCCGTGGGCGTGATGCTGGGGCGCTGAGCGGCGCCCCGGGCCCGGAAGAGCGGTCCGGGCGGGGACATCCGGCCAGGAAACCCCGTGGGGACGGGGGTGCGGCGGACGGCACAGATGCCCGCGCAGCTGGGGAGCTGCGCGGGCATTGCCATGCCCACGCCCGACCGGCCGCCAGGGACGGGGCCGCCACCCTGGCGACGCACCACGGTGACGGGCCGTCGCCGTCGCCGTGGGGACGCAACCGCCGTGAAGACCGAGCGCGGTGCCTGGCTGTCGCCGTGGGGACGCAACGGCCGTGACCGGGCTGCCGCCCTGGAGAGCGATCGCGGTGCCGGTTTGCCGCCGTGGGGGACGCGCCGTCGTGACGGGGCCGTCGCCGTGGGGACGCAACCGCCGCGACCGGCTGCCGCCCTGAAGACCGAGCGCGGTGCCGGGCTGCCGCCGTGGGGGGCGCACCGCCGTTCCCGGTTTGCCGCTGTGGGGGACGCGCCGTCGTGACGGGGCCGTCGCCGTGGGGACGCAACCGCCGCGACCGGCTGCCGCCGTGAAGACCGAGCGCGGTGCCGGGCTGCCGCCGTGGGGACGCGCCGCCGTGTCCGGAGCGACCGCCGTGGGGACGCATCGCCGTGACGGGGCCGCCGTCGCAGGGACGCACCACCCCGTCCCGAGCCGCCCGCCGCCTGCGTACGCTCACTTCGAACCGAACGTATCCGAGGGGGAACCGTGACCGCAGACGTGCTGCCCGCCCTGACCGCCCGGGCGCGCGGCGCGGCCCACCCCGGCGCCGCCTGCGCACACACCGAAGCCGTCCTCGCCGACCGGGCGGACGGCACCGTCGTGCGGCACGGCGACACCGTCGCCAAGGCCCACGACTCCGGTACGGACCCCCGGGAGCTCTCCCGGCGCCTGGCCGTCGCCGCGCACCCCGGCCTCTCCGGTGTCCTGCTGCCGCCCCTGCGCCCGGCCCCCGTCGCCCTGCACGGCCGCCCCGTGACCTTCTGGCCCTACGGCACCCCGGTCGACCCGGAGACTCCGGAGGCGGCCCCCTGGGAGGAGGCCGCCGTCCTGCTGGCCCGGCTGCACCGCACGCCGGTGCCGGCCGGACTGCCCGCCATGCGCGGCCCGGCGAAGGCGGCCCGTGCGATCGGCCGGCTCACGGCGGCCGGCCCGCACCCCGCCGCCGAACCGGTCCTGCGCGCCTGGGCCGGCCTGCCGCCCTGGGCCCGCGCCGAGGCCCCGACGCCGGCCGCGCCCAGCGCGCTCTGCCACGGCGACGTCCACCTCGGCCAGCTCGTGCGCCACCCGGCGGCGACCGGCCCCTGGCTGCTCATCGACGTCGACGACCTCGGCCACGGCGTGCCCGCCTGGGACCTGGCCCGCCCGGCCGCCTGGTACGCGTGCGGTCTCCTGCCGCCCGACGAGTGGACCCGCTTCCTGACCGCCTACCGGCAGGCCGGTGGCCCGGCGGTTCCCGCCGAGGGCGACCCCTGGCCCGCGCTGGACGTGCCGGCCCGCGCGCTCACCGTGCAGACCGCGGCGCTGGCGATCGCCAAGTCCGTGGCGGCAGGGCGCCCCCTCGACGAGGTCCAGCAGGCCGTGGTCGACACGTGCGACCGGATGGCCGCCCTCCCGCCGGAGTCCGCACGTGATCACGCGAAGTAGGGTGCAACCGACCGCAGGCCGGGCAGTGTCTGTCCTGATGTAGAGCGAAGCAGCGTTGACGACGAGGAGTTGAGCCGAGCATGCAGTGTCCGAAGTGCCATGCGCCCATGCACACCTACAACCGCAATGGCGTCCAGATCGAGCAGTGCAGCGGCTGCCGCGGGATCTTCCTGGACTACGGCGAGCTGGAGTCCCTGACCCGCCTGGAGTCCCAGTGGTCCCAGCCCGCTCCGCCGCCCCCGGGCGCCCCGCAGGCGTACCCCTCGGCCCCCGCGCCGGCGTGGGGCGCCCCGCAGGGCGGCCACGGTGGCCACGGCGGTCACTACGGCGGCCACCACCGCCAGAAGAGCTTCGGGCACATGCTCTTCTCGTCCTGAACCGAAGAGGGGGCCCTCCGCACGGGAGGGCCCCCTCGCCGTTCCCCGGCCGGACCCGGCGCACGACGAAGCCCCCGGCCGTCGAGACGGCCGGGGGCTTCGGCTGGTGCGCGATACTGGGATTGAACCAGTGACCTCTTCCGTGTCAGGGAAGCGCTCTCCCGCTGAGCTAATCGCGCGGGACATGGTGCGGTGTACTGCGTGCGCGATACTGGGATTGAACCAGTGACCTCTTCCGTGTCAGGGAAGCGCTCTCCCGCTGAGCTAATCGCGCGGGATCGGATCTTCGACGAGATCCGGTGGACGATACTGGGATTGAACCAGTGACCTCTTCCGTGTCAGGGAAGCGCTCTCCCGCTGAGCTAATCGTCCTTGGAGGTGGAGACGGGATTTGAACCCGTGTAGACGGCTTTGCAGGCCGTTGCCTCGCCTCTCGGCCACTCCACCAGGAGTGCGGGGGTTCGGGAAGATCCCCCTCTTCCTACGAGCGGACGACCAGGTTCGAACTGGCGACCTCAACCTTGGCAAGGTTGCGCTCTACCAACTGAGCTACGTCCGCGTGTCGTTTCCGGTCGGCTCACGCGTCCCGGTGACGTGTTGAACTCTAGCGGATTCCCGGGCCAGTACAAAAACGCGTTTGTGCAGCGTGCTGCGGTGCGTCCGCGCGGGGACGCGGCCGGGCCCACCCGCAGGTCACCCGCCCTAGACTCGACTGCGTGCACGACCTCCCTGCTCTCGCCCGCTTCGGCGGCCTCGTGGCGACCCGCCTCCTGGACGTCACCAGCGACCCCGCGGCCCTGGAATCCACCGGCTTCTGGGCCGTGGCGGCCGACTTCGAGGGCCGGCTGACCTGCGCCCGTTTCGGCGACGTACGGGCCGAGGAGGTGCCCGCGCCGGTGCCGGGTGAGTGGCGGGGACCGGCGGCCGGTGACTGGACGTCGTCCCTCGACCGCGCCGCGTACACCGAGGGCGTACGGCGGATCCGGAAGCACATCGCGGCCGGTGAGGTGTACCAGGCGAACCTCTGCCGCGTGCTCTCGGCGCCCGTCGCCCCCGGCGCCGACGTGGACGCGCTCACCGCGCTGCTGGCCCGCGGCAACCCCGCGCCGTACGCCGGGACGATCCGCCTTCCCGCCCACGGCGTCGAGATCGCGACCGCGTCCCCGGAACTCTTCCTGCGCCGCGACGGCCGGACCGTCGAATCCGGGCCGATCAAGGGAACGGGGCGGACGGAGGCGGACCTCCTGGAGAAGGACCACGCCGAGAACGTGATGATCGTGGACCTGGTCCGCAACGACATCGGGCGGGTCTGCGCCACCGGCACCGTGACCGTCCCCGACCTGTGCGTCGTCGAGAAGCACCCCGGACTGGTGCACCTCGTCTCCACCGTCCGCGGGGAACTGCGCGAGGACGCGGGCTGGCCGGAGCTGCTCGCCGCGGCCTTCCCGCCCGGCTCCGTCACCGGCGCCCCCAAGTCCAGCGCCCTGCGGATCATCGACGCTTTGGAGACCGCGCCCCGAGGCCCCTACTGCGGCGGCGTCGGCTGGGTCGACGCCGACCGGGGCACCGGGGAGCTGGCCGTCGGCATACGCACCTTCTGGATCGACCGCGCCGAGGGTGTCCTGCGTTTCGGCACGGGGGCGGGCATCACCTGGGGCTCGGACCCCGAAGGCGAGTGGCGGGAGACCGAGCTGAAGGCGTCGAGACTGCTCGCGGTAGCGTCGGGGACGTACGAGGCGAGTGGAGGGACCCTTTCGTGAAGATCTGGCTCGACGGCGGGCTGCAGGACATCGAGTCCGCCCGCGTCTCCGTCCTCGACCACGGACTGACCGTGGGCGACGGCATCTTCGAGACGGTGAAGGTGGTCGACGGGCGGCCGTTCGCCCTGACCCGTCACCTCGACCGGCTGACCCGCTCGGCCCGCGGCCTCGGCCTGCCCGACCCCGACCTCGACGAGGTGCGCCGCGCCTGCGCCGCGGTCGTCGAAGCCGACCCGATGGCGCTGGGGCGGCTGCGGATCACGTACACCGGCGGCCACGGCCCGCTCGGTTCGGACCGGGGCGAGCACGGCCCGACGCTCGTCGTCGCCCTCGGCGGGACCGCCCGCCGCCCCGACTCCACCGCCGTCGTCACCGTGCCGTGGACCCGCAACGAGCGCGGCGCCCTCACCGGCCTCAAGACCACCTCGTACGCGGAGAACGTGGTCGCTCTGGCCCGCGCCCGCGAACAGGGCGCGTCCGAGGCGCTGTTCGCGAACACGGTGGGGCAGCTGTGCGAGGGCACGGGGTCGAACGTCTTCGTCGTCCTCGACGGCGAGATCCACACTCCGCCGGTCGCCTCCGGCTGCCTCGCCGGCATCACCCGCGCCCTCGCCGCCGAGTGGACGGGCGCCCGGGAGACCGACCTGCCGTTCGACGTCCTGGAGCGCGCCGACGAGATCTTCCTGACGTCGACGCTGCGGGACGTGCAGGCGGTGCACCGCGTCGACGGGCGTGAACTCCCGGGCGCCCCGGGCCCGGTGACGGCCAAGGCGATGCGGATCTTCGAGGAGCACGCCGGGAACGACCTCGACCCGTAGCCCGAACCGCCGGGAAATCCGGATGACGTCCGGCCGTCGGGCGGGTACAACACCCCTGATGACCACGACCCTGCGGCCGACCGAGCCGCTCCAGCACCACGCCGACGGGACGCGCTCGCGCCGCTACCAGGTGTGCGTGAACAGCCGTCCCGTGGGCGCGATACACCTCAGTACCCACGCGCTCTTCGGACCCGGCGTCGCTCGGGCCACCGACCTGTGGATCGACGAGCCGGACCGCGGACGCGGACGGGGCACGGTGGCCGCCCTCGCCGTCGAGGAGGTGGCCCGCGGCTGGGGCTGCCGGCGGATCGAGGTGTCGGTTCCCGCCGACGCCGTGGCAGCCCTCGGGCTGACGAGTGCGCTGGGGTACGTCACACGCAACCGCGGCATGGAGAAGCGGCTCGGCGCCGCACCCCCGCAGCTGCCCGCGGGCAGCCGTGCCCGCCCCATGTCCCAGGAGGAGTACGAACCTTGGGAGGCGCTGGCCAGGGAGAGCTACGCGCAGATCTGGATCGAGCGCGGTGTGCCCGAGGCGGAGGCGTACGAGAAGTCGCGGCGCGACCACGACGAGCTGCTGGCGCGGGGGACGGACACCGAGGGCGTGCTGATCAGCGTCCTGGAGCACGAGGGAGCTCCGGTCGGCACGCTGTGGCTGGCGCTGCAGGACGACCGCGCCTTCGTCTTCGACGTCGAGGCCGACGCCGCCCACCGCGGCCGGGGTCACGGCCGTACGCTGATGCTGCTGGCCGAGGCGCAGGCGGTGGCCGCCGGCCGGCCCGTGATCGGCCTCAACGTCTTCGCGGGCAACACCCCGGCCGAGCGGCTCTACGAGTCCCTCGGCTACGAGACGACCGCCCACCACCTGTACAAGAACCTGCTGTAGGGCCGGGGGCGGACGGGATCAGGCCTCCTGCTCCGCCAGCAGCCGGTCGGCGATCTCCTCGACGCGCTCGCGCAGCCCCGCCTGGCTCCTGCCGCCGTCGAGGCGCTCCCCGCCGATGACGTAGGTCGGCGTGCCCGTCACGCCGATGGCCTTGCCCTCGGCGTGGTCGGCGTCGACGATCAGGATGTGCCGGCCGTCGATCAGCGCGGTGTCGAACTCCTCGGCGTCCAGGCCCAGTTCGCGGGCCACCTCGACGAGGAACCGCTCACCTCCGCGGTCGAGTTCCTCGACGCGGCCGAGCACGGCCTCCACGTACGGCCAGGCCCTGCCCTGCTCCGCGGCCTCCTCGGCGGCCTGCGCGGCGGCGAAGGCGTGCTTGTGCTTGTCCAGCGGGAAGTGCCGCAGCCGCAGTTCGACCCGGTCGCCGTAGCGGGCGCGCAGGGCGCGCAGGTCGTCCAGGGCCGTGCGGCAGTCGGGGCACTGCAGTTCGCACCAGATGTCCAGGACGGGGGTGCCGGGGCGGGCGGCGGAGGAGTCGTTCATGGTCCCCAGTCTTCCAGCCGCGGCGCCGGTGCCCAACCGGGACCTCCGCGGCGCCGGTGCCCAACCGGGACCTCCGCGGCGCCGGTGCCCAACCGGGACCTGGGGAGGACGCCGACCCGGAGATGTCCCTGAGGTCCGCCCGGGCCGTGGCACGGCGGGCCGGGCTCGGTGCAGGATGGAAGGGACGCAGTAGCCCTTCCCGCCCGCACCCCGCCCGGAGGACCGGATGATTGCCGAGACCGTCTGTTCCGCCGTGTCCGCGGCCGGGCTGGGTATCGCCGTGGTCACGGCGTACCGCAAGCGTTTCCTGGCCGCGGCCCGCATCGCCGCCTACTCCCTGGTGCCCGTCGGTCTGGTGATGACCGGTGCCGTCGGCTGGGCGGCGGACACCGCCTTCAGCCCGACCGCGTGGGCCGGTTTCGCGGTGCTGGGCGCTGCCTGGCTGCTGTTCCTGACCACCCGGGCCGCCGAGCGCCGCGGCGGCGGCACCCGCGAGGAGCGCAAGGCGGCGCGGGCCACCGCGCGGCGTGCGGCGGTGGCCCCGGAGGCGTCGGCGCCCTCGCTGGGGCAGACCGCGCGCCCCGCCGGGCGGCCCGCCCCCGCGCGGCGTCCGGCGGCGGCCCCGTCGGAGGACTTCAGCGACATCGAGGCCATCCTGAAGAAGCACGGCATCTGAAGCCGTACGGAGCACGGAGCCGGTCCGGGACGGCCGGCACGCGGGAAGCCCTCAAGTGATCACATGATCCGCGGAAGTGATCACCTCCGGCGTCGTGCTGCGCGAAGATCAGTGAACTCCCGGTCATTTCGGGTGTCTTGATCGCCTGCGGGGTGTCCCGTAGGTCATCATCACCGCGAGATGCTGGACACAACACAGAGCGACACCGCGGCCCCTCCCGAGGAACGGCGAGGTTGTCTCTTCGCGCTTTCCCAGCCACCGCTGATGATCTTTCTGGCGGTGATCGGCTGTCTTCTGCTCATGGCTTCGCTGCACGACCTGCTGCTGCTCTGAGCCGTACACGGAGCCCCTGGCGTCACCCGCCGAGGGCTCCGTCAGCCCGCCGCTTCCCTGCGCCGCGCCCGGTAGGCCGCCACATGCAGGCGGTTTCCGCAGGTCCGGCTGTCGCAGTACCGGCGCGAGCGGTTGCGGGAGAGGTCGACGAAGGCACGCCGGCAGTCCGGTGCCTCGCAGCGGCGCAGCCGTTCCTGTTCCCCCGCGACCACGAAGAAGGCCAGCGCCATCCCGCAGTCCGCCGCCAGGTGGTCGGCGACGGAGGCGCCGGGCGCGAAGTAGTGCACGTGCCAGTCGTAGCCGTCGTGGTCGGTGAGGCGCGGTGTCGTTCCCGCGGCGGCTACCAGTTCGTTGATGAGCAGGGCCGCGGCGTGCGCGTCGTCGGCCGCGAAGATGCCCGTGAACCGCGCCCGTACCCGGCGCACGGCCGCCAGATCCTGCTCCGTCAGCACCCCCACGTCGCTGATCTCGTGGTTGCGCACGAAGTCCTCGAGGGAGGCGAGGTCCGGGAGGCGGTCCGCCGCGTCGTCCTCCGGCGCGGTGTTCACCAGATCCACCACGGTGTCGAGCGCGCACCGGGTGTCGTGGGTGATCAGCACGTTTCGCTCCCTGGCCTGAAGTCGGGCGGGCGCCCGCCGATGGGGGCCCGAGCCTAGCGGCTCGGCGTCGGCGGGGGCCGGTACGGACCAGGTCCCGGACGCTCCGTGACAGCCGGACGTGCCTCGAGGGCACACACCGGCGCCGTCGCCGCGGAAATCCCGCGGCGACGGCGCCGGTGCATGCCGTATGCAGTTGTACGGGCCCGAGCCGTCTCCCCGAGTGGACGGCGCCGGGCGGCTCAGGGTGCCTCGCTAACTCTCCGCGAGGATGTGGGAGAGCTCCGTGTCGAGGTCGAAGTGCCGGTGTTCCGTGCCGGGGGGCACGGCGGCGTCGGTTCGCTTCAGGAACGACTCGAGAGCCCGTGCCGGGGCCTCGAGGAGGGCTTCACCCTCCGGAGAGCTCAGGGCGATGCAGACGACGCCCTGACCGTGGCTCCGGGACGGCCAGACTCGGACGTCGCCGGTACCGGTGGGCCGGTGCAGGCCCTCGGCGAGGAGGTCGCGGGCGAACACCCACTCGACGGTTTCCTCGGCTCCGGTGTGGAAGGTGGCGTGCACGGCGTAGGGATCGGCCGTGTCATACCGCAGTCCTGCGGGTACGGGCAGTGAGGACTCGCTCGACACAACGAGGCGCAGGTGCAGCTCGCAGCTGACCGTGGTGTTCATAAGCGCCAGGGCCTTTCGCTCAGTGTGCGCTCGGGGATTCGCACGTCGGCGAAATCGACATGCCACCTACGGTGCCGTTGTAAACCCCTCTGAGTGTTTTGCGTGGCTTTAGGTCGCTCATCCGGCCGAGAGACCGTTCGCGAGGTACGCCCATTCTGGTGACTGGTTTCTCTCGGGTAGGGTTGGGTCGTATGAATACGGGGAGTGACGAGACCGGCGAGGTCGCCGTGGCGGGTGAAGAATCGACGAGTGAGCGACCGCTCGGTTCGCGGGCGCCGGAATTCATCCAGGCCCGGCGGGCGCTCCACCTGAGCTGGCAGGTGGGAGTTTTCATCGTCGGCCTCGCGGTCGTCGGTGCGGGCGTGGTCATGCTTCCGCTGCCCGGCCCGGGCTGGCTGGTGATCTTCGGCGGTATGGCGATCTGGGCGACCGAGTTCGTCTGGGCGCAGCTGGTCCTGCGGTGGACGAAGCGCAAGGTGACCGAGGCGACGCAGCGCGCGCTCGACCCCCGGGTGCGCCGTCGCAACATCGTCCTGACGACCGTCGGGCTCGTGATCGTCGCGGTTCTCGTCGCGGTCTACGTGTGGAGATTCGGCTTCGAGATGCCGTGGAAGATCAAGGAATGACGCCGGCCCGCTGGGCGCGCCCCCGGCCTGCCCGACTGGTCCGGGCAGCCTCTGACATGGGGTAATGTTCTCCGTGCGCCCGGGCGATTAGCTCAGCGGGAGAGCGCTTCGTTCACACCGAAGAGGTCACTGGTTCGAACCCAGTATCGCCCACAGGATCGAAGGCGGTCCTCGTCCACGTAGTCCGTGGACGGGGGCCGCCTCCGTCGTTTCCGCGGGGTGCGAGGCGCCCGGCGCGGCTGCGCGCGTCCTGCGCTTGCGAGGGGCCCTTTGCCGAAGCGTGCTGCTCACTCGGGGGCGTCCGGTTCAGTCCTCCGGCGCGCGGCGGCGGGCCGCGTCTCAGTTCGATCGCCGACGTGCGGGGTGGCGGGACGGGCGGCCGGCGTTCTCGGTTCGCGTCGGCCGCCTCCGTTGGCGGGCCGGCCGAGCCGCCCTGGCGGTCCCGTGGGTGTGGCCTGCGGGCGCACCGCCCCCGGTGGTCCCGTCGGTGTGGCCCGCGGGCGCCGCGTATCGACGGCCCGCCGCCGGCGGCCGCCGCGACCACGCGCGCGTCACCCCGGCTCACCCGGACCCTCACGCCCGGTCATTCCGGAATACCCCACTCCTTGCTCAGTGGCCGTCAGCACCCCGAAACGACAGGGGCTTTCCCGCCTGGGGCGGGTGACGCGCACACCGGCGCACATTGTTCGGCCCGTCGGTCGCAAGCGTCCGACCTGCACCGTCGGGCGCCCGTCCACCGCGGTCCCGTTGACGGGTATCGGGACGTCGTCGCGTCGCCTCCCACGAATTCCTGTCCGAATCATTGACGCGCCCGGGGGGTCTCCGTACCTTGTGGCAGCAAGCGCTTGCTTGAAACGATTCATGAAGCGTCCGAGGCGGCACGAGGAGGGCTCGACTGTGGGGATCAGCGGGAGTGTCGAGAGGCGTACGGTCCTCAGGGCGGCCGGAGCTTCGCTGGCCACGGTGGGGCTGGCGGCCGCGACCGGCTGCGGGGGCGGCAACGGGTCCGGGGACGGGCCGGTGACGATCCGTTACGCCTGGTGGGGCGCCGAAGCGCGGGCGCAGAAGATCAACCGGTCCATCGACCTCTTCGAGAAGAAGTACCCGAAGATCAAGGTGAAGACCGACTTCCAGGATTACGCGGCCTATTGGGAGAAGTTCCAGACCCAGGCGGCGGGCGGGAATCCGCCGGACGTATTCCAGAACGCCGTCGCATTCCTTCGGAAGTACGACAGGAGGGGCGTCCTCCTCGATCTCAGGTCCCAGATGGACGCGGGGAACCTGAGCCTCGACGACTTCCGGGCCGGAGTCGAGAAGGTCGGGCAGGTCGACGGAAAGCAGCTCGGTATTCCGGTCGGATCCAACACCATGTCACTTGTCATCGACGAGAAGCTCTTCGACAAGGCCGGGATCAAGCCGAAGGAAGGCTGGACCTGGGACGAGTACTTCGCCGCTCTCAAGAAGATCCACGACACCCAGAAAGTGGCGGGCGACACCGGTTACTTCGGGATCATGTATCTCTACGACCTCTATCTGCGGCAGAACGGAAAGGCGTTCTTCACCAAGGACGGACTCGGTTTCCAGGAGACCGATCTGACGGAGTGGTGGACGGACGGGTACAACCGCGTGAAGGCCGGCATCGTCACCGACCCCAAGAAGGTCGCGCAGGTCGCGCCGAAGTCGGCCCTGTCGGCGGGCCTCGCGGCGGCGGAGTTCACCTGGGACAACTTCACGGTGCGTTATGCCGCGGAGGGCGACAGCACCTACGGTCTCGCCCCGATCCCCACGACCGACGGCAAGGAGACGGGGCAGTACCTCGCCTCGCTGATGCTGAGCGCCTCCGCCCGGACCGAGCACCCCAAGGTGGTCGCCCAGTTCATCGACTTCATGGTCCACGACCCGGAGGTCGGCAGGATCATGGGCTACGACCGCGGCATCCTCGCCACCACCGGCCAGTTCGACGCGTACAAGCCGACGGACGCGCCCAACAAGGCCATCGCCGCGTACGAGGAGGACACCGCGGCCGCCGGGGTCCTCGGAACCATCACCCCCCACCCGTCCGGCGCGGACACCGTCGAGGCCGCCTTCCTGCGCATCGCCGGCGACATGTCACAGGGCAAGACCAAGGTCTCCGACGCGGTCAAGCAGTTCTTCTCCGAGGCGAAGACCGCCCTCGCCGCCTGATGGGAACCGCAGTGACGCTCGTCAAGGACTCTCCGCCCGACGCGCCGCAGATGCTCCCCGCAGCCCCCGTCGCCGGAAAGCGGCGGGGCCGCCGGGAGAATCTCACCGGTTACCTCTTCCTGTCCCCGTGGATCGCGGGTTTCCTGCTGCTGACCGCGGGCCCGATGGCCGCCTCGCTCTACTTCGCCTTCACCGACTACAACCTCTTCAATTCACCGAAGTGGGTCGGCGTCGACAACTTCACCAGGATGTTCGACGACCCCCGGTGGCAGAAGTCGGTCGAGGTGACGGCCAAGTACGTCGTCATCGGTACGCCCCTCAAGCTGCTGCTGGCACTCGGGGTGGCGCTGCTGCTCGCGCAGAGCCGCCGGGGCCAGGCCTTCTACCGGGCCGCGTTCTACGCGCCCTCGCTCATCGGGGCGAGCGTCTCCGTCGGCTTCGTGTGGCGCGCGCTGTTCTCGGACGACGCCGTGGTGGACCGTACGCAGTCGTTCCTGGGCTTCCACCCGGGCGGCTGGGTCGGTGACCCGGACCGGGTGCTCTACAGCCTGGTCGCGCTCACCGTCTGGCAGTTCGGCGCCCCGATGGTGATCTTCCTCGCGGGGCTCAAGCAGGTGCCGAAGGAGCTGTACGAGGCGGCGGAGGTGGACGGCGCCGGGCCCTTCCGGAGGTTCTGGAGCATCACGCTGCCGATGATCTCGCCGGTGCTCTTCTTCAACGTCCTGCTGGAGACCATCCACTCCTTCCAGATCTTCGGCTCGGCGTACGTCGTCTCCAACACCAGCTGCGGTCCCGCCGACGCCACGCTCGTCTACACCTGCTACCTGTACCAGAAGGGCTTCAAGGAGGCCCAGATGGGCTTCGCCTCCGCGATGGCCTGGATGCTGCTGCTCGCCGTGGCGCTGGTGACGGCCGTCCTCTTCTGGTCCCAGAAGCGGTGGGTGCACTACGAGGAGGCCCCCCGATGAGCACCACCCCGCGCAAGCCCGCGGAGCCCGCCCGCAGGCGGACGGGCTCGCTCGTCTGGCACCTGGGCGCCGTACTGGTCCTGGCCGTCGTCCTGTATCCCGTCGCCTGGGTCGTCGGCGCCTCGTTCAAACCGAGCCGGGACGTCATCGGCAGTCTGCAGCTGTTCCCGACGACCCCCGTCCTGGACAACTTCAAGGGGCTGGCCGACGGCATCGCCGACATCTCGATCGCCACCTTCTTCCAGAACTCCCTCTTCTACGCGCTCGCTTCCGTCGCCGGCATCCTCGTCTCCTGCTCGCTGACGGCGTACGCCTTCGCCAAGATCCGGTTCGCCGGGCGCAACCTGCTGTTCTCGCTGATGATCGGCACGCTCCTGCTGCCGTACCACGTGCTGCTGATCCCGCAGTACGTGATGTTCCAGAAGCTGGAGCTCGTCAACACCTACGTGCCGCTGCTGATCGGCAAGTACCTCGCCACCGAGGCGTTCTTCGTCTTCCTGATGGTGCAGTTCATGCGGAACCTGCCCCGGGAGCTGGACGAGGCCGCGCGGCTCGACGGCTGCGGTCATCTGCGGATCTACTGGTCGATCGTGCTGCCGCTGTGCCGGCCCGCGCTCATCACCAGCGCGATCTTCACGTTCATCAACGCCTGGAACGACTTCATGGGCCCGCTGATCTACCTCAACGAGCCCGGCAAGTACACCGTCTCGCTCGGCATGATGATGTTCCGCGACTCGGACGGGGTGGCCGCCAACTACGGCGGACTGATCGCGATGTCCCTGGTGGCGCTGCTGCCCGTGCTGCTGTTCTTCCTCGCGTTCCAGCGGTATCTCATCGACGGCATGGCGACCTCCGGACTGAAGGGCTGAGATGGCCACCGGACAGCCGCGCGCCAAGGCGGCCAGGACGCCCCGCGCATCCGTGTTCGCCGAACGGTTCGCCGTGTTCGCCGAGTGCCTGCTCACCGGCGTGTGGATCACGGTGGCGGCGCTGCCGCTGGTGACCTACCCCGCCGCGTTCACGGCCGGCTCCCGGCATCTGCGGCGGCGCACGGCGCACGAGGGTGGCGGCGTACGGGAGTTCGCGGCGGACTACCGGGCGGCCCTGCGGGGCGGCTGGCTCGTCGGGCTCGCCGGGTGGGCCGCGGCCGGGGTGGTCTGGGTGGACGTCCGGGCCGTTCGCGCGGGGCTCCCGGGCGGCCCGCTCGTCGGTGCCGTCGGCCTCTTCGCCCTGATCGGACTGGCCGTCGCCGGGCTGCGCGCGGCGGCGGCCTGGGGGCCGGGCGCGTCCTGGCGGACGCTGCTGGCGTCCGCCGGGCTGCGCACCGTCCTCGACCCCGCCGGATCGTTCCTGCTCGTCGGCGGACTCGTCGTGGTGGTCTGCTCCGGCCTCTTCGTCGCGCCGCTGGCGGTCCCCGTGCTGGGGGCCGTCGCGGCCGCGGCCGTCGCCGTGGACGAGCGCCACCGGCGCCGCGCCGCCGCACCGGAGTCGTCCCGGCCCCGCTGAGCCGTCACCCCGCACGGGCCGCCGCTGCCACGCGGGCTCCTGCTGTCATGCCCCTGACTTCCCTGTTTCGGAAAGGAAAGGCCATGTCCTCCATCCCCCGCAGATCCCTGCTCAAGGCGGCCGCAGTCGCCGGAGCCGCCGCACAGTTCAGCTGGGCCCTGGGCGCCAAGGACGCCCAGGGCGCCCCGGGAGCGGAGACCGCGGACGCGGATCCCGTGACCCTGGACTGGCTGGAGGACGGCGGCCTCGGCGCCGCCCCCGGCTCCACCGTCGGTGTGCCCTGGCCGAAGGGTGCGTACGAGGACGACCAGACCTTCGCGCTGAAGGACGCCGCAGGCAAGGACGTCCCGGTGCAGTCCTGGCCCCTCGCCTACTGGCCGGACGGCTCCCTCAAGTGGACCGCGCACGCCGTCGGTTCGGGATCCGGCAAGCTCACCCTGACCGCGGGCCAACCCGCCGCTCCCGCCCGGGAGGTCACCGTCGGCAGGAGCGGCGGCACCATCACCGTCTCGACCGGAGTCATCACCGCGACGATCGGCAGGAGCGGCTCCGCGCTGGTGAAGTCCGTACGGCGCGGCTCCACCGAGATCGCGAAGAACGGCCGCCTCGTGCTGATCCGCCAGCCCGGGATCGAGGACGGCGACCAGGGCGCCGAGAAGTACGAACGGTTCGACAGCCACATCACCGGCGTCGAGGCCGAGCAGGAGGGACCGGTCCGCGCCGTCGTCCGCATCGACGGCAAGCACCGCCGCGGCGACCGGAGTTGGCTGCCCTTCTCGGTCCGGCTCTACTTCTACGCGGGCGCCGAGTCGTTCCGCATGGTGCACACGATCACGTTCGACGGGAAGCAGGAACCCGGCAGGGCGAGCGGCGACTTCATCCGCGGGCTCGGCGTCCGCTTCACCGTGCCGATGCGGGACGCCGCGTACGACCGCCACATCCGCATCGGCGGCGACGGCACCGGTCTGCTGCGCGAGGCGGTCAAGGGCGTCACCGGACTGCGCCGCGACCCCGGCGCGGCCGTGCAGGCCGCCCAGTTCGCCGGCGAGAAGCTGCCCGACCCGTCCACCTGGGACCAGCGGGTGACGACCCGGCTGCAGTACATCCCCGAGTGGGGCGACTACACCCTCGCCCAGCTCTCCGCCGACGGCTTCACCCTGCGCAAGCGGACGAAGAAGGGGTACGGCTGGATCGGCGCGGGCGGCGGCCGGCGGGCATCCGGCTTCGGCTACGTGGGCGGCCCGAGCGGCGGACTCTCCTTCGGGCTGCGGGACTTCTGGGAGAAGCACCCGGCCCAGCTCGACGTCCGCGGCGCCCACACCGACGAGGCCGAGGTCACCCTCTGGCTCTGGTCGCCCGAGGCCCAGCCCATGGACCTGCGCCTCTACCACGACGGCATGGGCCAGGACACCTACGCGGAGCAGCTCGAAGGCCTCAACATCACCTACGAGGACCACGAACCCGGCTTCGGCACCCCCTACGGCATCGCCCGCACCTCCGAACTCCTCTTCTGGGCCAACGAGTCCACACCCGCCCCGGAGAGGCTCGCCGAGCAGGTCGAGGCCGTGCGCGTACTGCCGCAGCTCGCGGCCCCGCCCCGGCACCTCGTCAAGGCCAGGGTCTTCGGCGGCCTCTTCTCCGAGCCGGACCGCTCCACCGCCGCAAAGGCGAAGATCGAGGACCACCTCGACTTCCTCTTCACCTACTACAGGGACCAGGTGGAGATGCGCCGTTGGTACGGCTTCTGGGACTACGGCGACATCATGCACTCGTACGACCCGGTGCGGCACCAGTGGCGCTACGACGTCGGCGGCTACGCCTGGGACAACTCCGAGCTCTCCCCGGACCTGTGGCTCTGGTTCGCCTACCTGCGCTCCGGGCGCGCGGACATCTTCCGCTTCGCCGAGGCGATGACCCGGCACACCGGCGAGGTCGACGTCTACCACCTCGGGAAGTGGGCCGGCCTCGGCACCCGGCACGGCGTGCAGCACTACGCCGACAGCGCCAAGCAGCAGCGCATCGCCAACACCACCTACCGCCGCTACTACTACTTCCTCACCGCGGACGAACGCGTCGGCGACCTCATGCACGCCAACGTCGACTCCGACGAGACCTTCCTGGTCCTCGACCCGATCCGCAAGATCCGCACCGAGCCGTACACGCCCGACCGGCACGCCCTGTCGATCGGCTTCGGCACCGACTGGAGCGGCCTCGTGTCGGCGTGGCTCACCGAGTGGGAGCGCAAGGGACCCAAGTGGGAGAAGGCCAGGGCACGCGTGCTGTCCACGATGGAGACCATCGCCGCCCAGCCCAACGGCTTCGTGCAGGGCACCGGGCTCTACGACCTCGACACGGGGAGGTTCGCGATCGCCGACAATCCCGCGGTGAGCGTCTCGCACCTGTCGGCGGTGTTCGGCCTCAACGAGCTGTGCGCCGAGCTGATCGACCTGGTCGACCTGCCGGAGTTCAAGGACGCCTACCTCGACTACTGCCGCTACTTCAACGCCACCAAGGCCGAGCAGGCGGCGCGCTACGGCAGCAACTTCGGTTCGCTGCTGCTCTTCCAGGGCCATTCGCGCCTCGACGCCTACGCCGCCGTACAGACCGGTGACGCGGCGCTCGCCAAGCGCGCGTGGGCCAAGTTCTACGGCTCCGACGGCTACACGGAGTCCTCCCCCTGGAAGACCGAGAAGCTGAGCGGCCCCGTCACGCTGGTCCCGGGCAGCGAGGCCAACTGGGTCTACACCAACGACACCGCCCTCTACGGCCTCGCCGCCATCGAGAACCTGGCACTGCTCGGCGACAGGATGCCGTAGCCCGGCCACGGATGCCTCAGCGCATCCTCCCCAGCACCTCCCGCACCCGCCGCGCGTCACGGATCCGCTGCTCGTACGTCGCACCGAGCGCGAGCAGCAGCAGACCGGCGAGTGCGGGAGGCACCCAACGGGGGAGCGCGTCGGCCACCTGGGCGAGGTACGGCGCCAGTTCGTGCAGCGCGTCCAGGACGAGCACACCGCCGCCGAGGACCAGCGGGGCCCGCAGCCGGTGACGGGCACCCACGAGCGTGACGGCCAGCGCCGCTCCGCCCAGCAGCAACGGGCGCAGCCAGTGCGTGCCGGCCCACGCCGCCGCCAGACTCGGCAACAGCGTCACCGACAGGCCCGCTCCGTACGCCGTCCACGACGAGATCCGCGCGTCCGTGCGGCGCCTGACGGCTCCGACGAACAGGGCCGGCACGGTCACCGGCAGCGTGTACGCCTCCGGCGAACCGACGTCCCAGGACGCCAGACGCACCCAGGCGGCCAGCACGAACAGGGCGGTGGCCGCGTAGCCGACACTCCTGCGGTCCGGGCGGACCGCGGTGCCCGCGGCGATCACCCCGCACAGGGCGAGCAGCAGGGCCGTCATCCGCGGATCCGTGACCGTCAGGCCGACGGCGAGCAGCGCCGCGGCCGCCCCGGTCATCTCCACCGGGACCGTCAGGGACGACTCGCCCGGGCGCGCCGCCAGCAGCGCCGCGCCGGCCGGCACCGCCAGCACGAGCAGAGCGGTGTGCTGCGGCTGCCAGCCGAGGGACCCGCCCACCGCGCAGGCGAGGGCGGCGGCGAACCCCAGGGAGGCGGGCGCGGCCACCGGGCCGAGGCGCGGTCGCCGGGCCGCCGCCGCGAACAGGGCCGTCAGCGCCGCGAGCACCCCCAGCGTCGCGGCCTCGGAGGCGAGGGACAGCAGAGCAAGGCTCAGGGAGCCGGCGAGGGCCAGAAGCAGGCAGACGAGGGGGAGAGGCGCCGACGCGGGCTGCGCCGGACGCCGGTACGCCGCCGCGGCCAGCGCCGCCGCACAGACGACCACCTGCACCGACAGCCCCGCCGCGTACGGCAGTTCCAGCGTCGCGGGAAGCGTGAACACCGTCGCCCAGGCCAGCGCCGAGGAGCCCGCCGACGCCTTGTCGTGCCAGGCCGTGCCGCGTGCCGCCACCGCCAGGACCGCGGCGACCACCGCCGCCACGAGCGGCGCCGCCGTCGCGTGCGCGGGCCAGGGCGCGTCGAGCGTCACCGCGGCCCGGGCGTCCGCCGGGACCCCGGACCAGACCTGCCCCACCCGGCTCACGGGACCCAGCAGGGCGACGACGGCCACCGGCAGCGCCCACAGCACCGCGAGGCCCTGCACCGCACCGGAGGCCAGGCCGAGGCCACGCCGCACGGGCCCGGGAAGCCCGGTGCGGACGGCCGCCGCGAGCACCACACCGCACCCCAGGAACCCCGGCACCGTCCAGTCGTCGGACAGCCACACGCGCAGGACGCCCCCGAGCCCGCCGACCGCGACCAGGCCGCCGGCCAGCGAGAGGGAGGCGGCGGTGTGCGGATCCGCCACGCGCAGGGCGGCGGTCAGGGCGAGGGCCGCCGCGAGGAGAAGGAGCGCCGCCGCACTCGCGGCCCCGCCCGGCCCCGTCGCCTCCCAGGAGAGCCGGCCGGCCGCCAGGGTGCCACAGACGCCCATGGCGTACGCGCCGGCGACCGCGACCGTCCGCACGGACCGCACGGGCACCCGCGGCGCCACCGCCGTGTCGAGCGCGGCCGTGACCAGCAGAGCCGCCGTCGTGGTCCACTCACCCGCACCCGCTGCCACCACCCACAGCAGCAGCGGCAACTGGGCCGCCGCCGTCGCCGCCGGCAGGGGCAGCCGCAGCGGTGCACTCACACCCGTCCCCGGCCCGCCCGCCCGGCACAGCGCGCCGAGCCCGAGTCCGTACCCCGCCCACCCCGCGGCCAGCACCGACGACGCGCCGGCCGTGTACCCGAGGCCGTCGAGGTCCGGGAACGCGACCTCGTGCAGCGCGTACACGTCGAGCACGGTCAGCGCGAGCCCGAGGCCCGCCACCGACTCGGCGGTGGAGCGCAGCCCGCGGCGCAGCAGCGGCACCGGTGCCCCGAGCGCGGCCAACGTCACCGCGCCCAGCACCGACGCCCGCCCGGCGATTCCCAGGTCACCCCAGCTGACCAGCGTGAACACGAGGGCGGCGATGGTGAGCAGGGTGCCGCCGAGCAGCAGCAGCACGTCCTGCACGCCGGGAGCGGTCGTCTCGGGCCGGCGGGCCGGCGGCGTCACGGGGCCGAGCGGGGACGGCGGCCGGGCGGCCGTCGAGCGGAGGGCACGGAGCAGCCAGGCGCGGCGTGCCAGCAACTGGGCCCGGCGGGCGTCGAGTTGCCACAGCTCGGCGTCGAGCAGCCGCAGCTCCTCGGCCGGTGGCGGAATGTGGGTCATGCTCCGGAGTGTGGCCGCCGTCACCTTCCCGGACATGAGTGCGTGTACTCACGCGGTACTCGGATCCCCGGCGGGCAGACTCGGCACATGGACTGGTGCCGTTACCGTTTCCGCAGTCTGTGGGCCGTGCCCGCGCCGCTCGCCGACGTCTGCACCGCCCTCGAACGCGCCGAGGACTACCCGCGCTGGTGGCCCCAGGTGCGCGAGGTCGACCGGATCGACGAGACGCGCGCGGACATCCGCATCCGCTCCCTGATCCCCTACGACCTGGTGTTCACCGCGCGGGAGGTGAGGCGCGACCCGGTGGCCGGCGTACTGGAGATCGCGATGACCGGCGATCTCGACGGCTGGGCCCGCTGGACCCTGACTGCCGACGGGCCGGGCACCCGGGCCCGGTACGACCAGGAGGTCGAGGTGAACAAGCCCCTGATGCGGCGGCTCGCGGTGCCGGGACGGCCCGTCTTCTGCGCCAACCACGCGCTGATGATGAGGGCCGGACGGCGCGGACTCGGCGCGTACCTCCGGGCGGTTTGAACGAGACCCTCCGGGACCTGTATGGTTCAGTGCGTTCCCGGGCGATTAGCTCAGTGGGAGAGCGCTTCGTTCACACCGAAGAGGTCACTGGTTCGAACCCAGTATCGCCCACCCGGAGAAGGCCGGTCCGTCATCGACGGACCGGCTTTTTGCGTGCGCTCCCGCGCCTCTCATGCCGCCGCGGGCAGCTCGGGCCGCAGCGGCCACGCCGGGTCCACCGCCTCCGGGGTCCCGCTGCGCGCGAACCACGCCTGCAGACCCCGGGCCTGCGCCGCGTGCCACGTCGACTGGAGGGTGTGCAGCTCGGCCGGTGAGAGCCGCTCCAGCCGGGCCGCGAAACGCCGCCCCACCGCCCGTACGACGTCCAGCGCGGCCAGCGCGTCGGCCGCCGCGTCGTGCGCGCCCGCCAGCTCCACGCCGTAGTGCCCGCACAGGTCGGTGAGCGTGCGCCGGCCCTTGCGGTAGCGGTCCAGGTGCTTGTCCAGGACCCGCGGGTCCAGGACGTGCAGCGGCGTCGACGCGAACCAGTGGTCGAGCGACGACGCGCGGTGGCGGCGCAACTCCCGGTCGAGCAGCGTCAGATCGAACGGCGCGTTCATCACCACGAGCGGGCGGCCCGCCGCGGCCTGCTCACCCAGCGCCCTGGCTATCTCGTCCATCACCGGCGACGGCCAGCGGCCGTTGCGCCGCAGATGGTCGTCCGTCAGCCCGTGCACGGCCGTCGCCGCCTCGGGCACCGGAACCCCGGGGCTCACCAGCCACCTGCTCACCCGCGGCCGGGCGCCGGGGGAGTCCTGGACGACGACGGCGGCCGACACGATCCGGTCGGTCTCGACGTCCACTCCCGTAGTCTCCGTGTCGAACGCGGCCAGGGGGCCCTCGTACCAGCACGTCATATGCCACAACTCCTCGCTCACCCACGGCAGCTGACGTCCCGTCCGCTGCCCGTTCCGGTGATACCCGGGCTGTTTGCGGCGTACGCCGGAAGGAGACAACACAGGTACGGGTCTTTGCAGTTCAGCGACCCGCAGTGGGGAAACCCTCGGCTCGGAAGGCTGTGGGACATGGCCATCGCGCAGCCCGAGCGGGGCGGGCTGCTGCCCCGGCGGACGGCACCGCATCGCGGCACACTCGCCACCACCGCATGCATGGAGACACTCCAGGTCGGCTATCTCCACGCCGTCGCGGCCGCCGCGGGCTGCTCCCTGTCCCAGCCCTTCCCGGACAACGGCATCGACTGGCACGTCAGCCACAGCGCCCCCGGGCACACGGTCGACGACGAGGTCACCATCAAGGTGCAGCTCAAGTGCACGTACCAGATCGCGCCGGACCCCCAGGGCCCCGCCTTCTCCTTCACGCTCGACAACACGCATCTGGCGAAGCTGGCCCGCACCCCGGTCTCGGTGCACAAGATCCTGGTCGTGATGCTCGTCCCGCGGTCCCAGGACGAGTGGCTGCGCGCCGGTCACGACCGCCTCGACCTGCGGCACTGCTGCTACTGGACCAACCTCGCCGGCCACGCCGTCACCGGCCGGCGCCGGACCACCGTCCGGATTCCGACCGCGCGCATCTTCGACGACCGGGCCCTGTGCGAGATCATGACGCGCGTCGGGGCGGGAGGCAGACCATGACGCACCGCCCCATCGACGAACCCCTGCGGCCGGCCGGCCTCCATCCCGGCGAGACCTTCCACGACCGGACGCCCGAACCCGGCCGGGTGGACCCCGCCGTGCTCGGCGCGCTGCTGCACCGGCACGGCTGGCAGCGGCGCGGCGGAGCCCCCGGACGCTACGGCCGCTGGACCCCGCCAGGACCCGGGGGCGGCGGCACGAGCCTGCTGGTGCCCGAGAACCGCGCCTTCCCCGACAGCGACGACCTGCTCGGCGAGGCGCTCCTCGCGCTGTCGCGCAGCGCCTCGGCGTCCGCCCGCGACATCCTGCTCGGACTCGCGGTGCCCAGCGACGAGATCCGGTGGTGGCGGGACGCCCCGGCCGGACCGGCGGGCGCGGCTCCCTGGACGGTGGAGGAGCAGCTGCGGACGGCCGCCCGGCAGACGCTGCTCGCCGGGGCGCTGGCCACGCGTGCGCGTGCGGGCTACCACGGAGCCAGGCACCGGCGGCCCGCCGCCGCCTCCCTGGAGAGCGTCCTCGTCGGCGCGGCACCCGACGGCCGCCGGCTCACGGCCTTCGTGCCCGTCGCGACGGGACGCCCGCTCGCCGTACGGCTGTACCAGGCGCTGTACGCCGCCCGTGAGGCGATCGACTACCAGCGCGCCACCGGCGGCACGGACGCCTTCGACGCGGCCGTCGAAGCGGGCGTCAGCCACGAACTCACGGAGGCACTGGTGTCCCTCGTGCGAGGCACCGAGGGCGCCCGGGTCTCCGTCGAGTGGGCGCCCGCCGCCGGGGTCCCGAAGGGGTGTGCCGCGACGGCGGAGCCCGTCGAGTTCTCGCCCGGCGACCTGCCCGCCCTGCGTGAGGCCGGCGCCCGCTATCTGCGCGAGGAGCCGTCGGTGCCGGTGCGGATCACCGGCGTCGTGGTGCGGATGCGCAGGTCGACGGCGCGCGGCGCGGGCGCGGTACGGCTGAGGGTGATCGCGGGCGCCGAGATCCCGCACGTCCGGACCACCCTCGACGAGGAGGCGTACCGCCTGGCCGGGCACGCCCACCTGGTGGGGCTCCCGGTGCGGGTGCACGGCCGCCTGGAGAGCCGCGGCGGCTTCCGGAGGCTGACGGGTGCCACCGGGGTCGTACCCGTGCAGGTCGACGAGGCGGAGCGGGACAGGCTGCTGAAGTCGCTCCAGGAGAACCTGGACTTCTTCGAGGAGGCCTGCGCCGGGGACTGACCGCCGTGCGGGCGCCGAGCGCAAACCGTTTCGCGGTGGGGACCCCGGGCTCGGTACGATCGCCCTTGTGACGACGCGCGCAGGTGAAGATGCGCGCGTCCCCTTCAGTCAGGAGAGACCGGTGTCAGACGTCCGTGTGATCATCCAACGCGATTCCGAGCGGGAAGAGCGCGTGGTGACGACGGGCACTACGGCGGCCGAACTCTTCGCCGGCGAGCGCACCGTCGTCGCGGCCCGCGTCGCGGGGGAGCTGAAGGACCTGGCGTACGAGGTCGGGGACGGCGAGGAGGTCGAGCCCGTCGACATCTCCTCCAAGGACGGCCTCGACATCCTGCGCCACTCCACCGCGCACGTCATGGCGCAGGCCGTGCAGGAGCTCTTCCCCGAGGCCAAGCTGGGCATCGGCCCGCCGGTCAAGGACGGTTTCTACTACGACTTCGACGTCGAGAAGCCGTTCACGCCCGAGGACCTCAAGGCCGTCGAGAAGAAGATGCAGGAGATCCAGAAGCGCGGCCAGCGCTTCTCGCGGCGGGTGGTGAGCGACGAGGCGGCCCGCGAGGAGCTGGCGCGGGAGCCGTACAAGCTGGAGCTCATCGGCATCAAGGGCTCGGCCTCGGCCGACGACGGCGCGGACGTCGAGGTGGGCGGCGGCGAGCTGACCATCTACGACAACCTCGACGCCAAGACCGGCGAGCTGTGCTGGAAGGACCTCTGCCGGGGCCCCCACCTGCCCACCACCCGCAACATCCCGGCGTTCAAGCTGATGCGCAACGCCGCCGCCTACTGGCGCGGCAGCGAGAAGAACCCGATGCTCCAGCGCATCTACGGCACCGCGTGGCCCTCCAAGGAGGAGCTGAAGGCGCACCTGGAGTTCCTCGCCGAGGCGGAGAAGCGCGACCACCGCAAGCTGGGCAGCGAACTCGACCTGTTCTCCATCCCGGACCAGATCGGCTCAGGCCTCGCCGTCTTCCACCCCAGGGGCGGCGTCATCCGCCGCGTCATGGAGGACTACTCGCGGCGCCGCCACGAGGAGGAGGGCTACGAGTTCGTCTACACCCCGCACGCGACGAAGGGGAAGCTCTTCGAGACCTCGGGCCACCTGGACTGGTACGCCGACGGCATGTACCCGCCCATGCAGCTCGACGAGGGCGTGGACTACTACCTCAAGCCCATGAACTGCCCGATGCACAACCTGATCTTCGACGCGCGCGGCCGCTCCTACCGTGAACTGCCGCTGCGGCTCTTCGAGTTCGGGACCGTCTACCGCTACGAGAAGTCCGGCGTCGTGCACGGACTGACCCGGGCACGCGGCTTCACGCAGGACGACGCGCACATCTACTGCACCCGCGAGCAGATGGCGGAGGAGCTCGACAAGACGCTCACCTTCGTCCTCGGTCTGCTGCGCGACTACGGCCTGACCGACTTCTACCTGGAGCTGTCCACCAAGGACCCGGAGAAGTTCGTCGGCTCGGACGAGGCGTGGGAGGAGGCCACCGAGGCGCTGCGGCAGGTGGCCGAGAAGCAGGGCCTTCCGCTGGTCCCGGACCCGGGCGGCGCCGCCTTCTACGGGCCGAAGATCTCCGTCCAGACCAAGGACGCCATCGGCCGCACCTGGCAGATGTCGACCGTCCAGCTCGACTTCAACCTGCCCGAGCGCTTCGACCTGGAGTACACCGGCCCCGACGGCTCCAAGCAGCGTCCGGTGATGATCCACCGCGCCCTGTTCGGCTCCATCGAGCGCTTCTTCGCGGTGCTCCTGGAGCACTACGCGGGCGCGTTCCCGGCGTGGCTGGCGCCCGTGCAGGCGCTCGGCATCCCGATCGGTGACGCACACGTCGAGTACCTGCAGAAGTTCGCCGCCGAGGCGAAGAAGAAGGGGCTGCGCGTCGAGGTCGACTCGTCCTCGGACCGGATGCAGAAGAAGATCCGCAACGCGCAGAAGCAGAAGGTGCCCTTCATGGTCATCGCGGGCGACGAGGACATGGCGGCCGGCGCCGTCTCCTTCCGCTACCGCGACGGCTCCCAGGAGAACGGCATCCCCGTCGAGGACGCGATCGCCAAGATCCTCAAGGTCGTGCAGGACCGCGTGCAGGTCTGACGCCCGGCCGAGCGGGCCCCCGGCAGGTTCACCTCGCCGGGGGCCCGTCCTCGTCCCCGCGGGCGAACACCTGGAGCAGCCAGGACGAGAACGACCCGGTCACCGCGCCGAGCAGGCCGAGACCGCAGGCCATCATGGCGGCGGCGATCACCCGTCCACCAGCGGTGACCGGCACGATGTCGCCGTAGCCGACGGTGGACAGCGTCGAACAGGCCCACCACAGCGCGTCCCCGAAGGTGCGCATGTCCGCGCCCGGTGCACCCCGCTCCTGCTGGTACACCGCGAGGGCGCCGGTGAAACCGAGCAGGGAGGCCGAGATCCCCGCGTAGGCGACCACCCGCGCGTGCAGGCTGAGCCGCGGGCCGCCGCGCCGGTGCTGGACGGCTTCGTAGATGCGGACGATCCGCAGCGGCCGCAGCAGCGGCAGGACCAGCACGAGGGTGTCCAGCCAGTGCGACCGTACGAAACCGAACCGCCGCCCGCTGAGGCGCCAGCGCACCCCGTAGTCGACGGCGAAGGCCGTCCAGGCGGCCAGCAGGACGCACAGCGCCACGCCCCGCCACGCGTCGGACGCTCCGTGTGCCAGGACCAGGAAGGCGTAGGAGCCCAGGAAGGCGAGCGACGCCACGGTGAGCAGGAGCTCGGTGCGCCGCTCCCAGCGGGCGGTCGGGCTGTCGGGGTCCACCGGCCCAGCTTCGCCCGGGGGCCACTTCCCCGAACCCCGGCGACACGCCGCGAACGGGCGAAGTCATATGCTGCATCTCATGACGAGTGAGCCGGAGCAGCAGATCGGAGTGGGGACGCAGGACGCGTTCCAGCGCCTGTGGACGCCCCACCGGATGGCCTACATCCAGGGCGAGAACAAGCCCACCGGCCCGGGTGCCGATGACGGCTGTCCCTTCTGCGCGATCCCCGCCAAGTCCGACGAGGACGGGCTCGTCGTCCGCCGCGGCGAGCAGGTGTACGCGGTGCTCAACCTCTACCCGTACAACGGCGGCCACCTGATGGTGGTGCCCTACCGGCACGTCGCCGACTACACCGACCTCACGGGGCCGGAGACCGCGGAACTGGCCGAGCTGACCAAGCAGGCCATGTCCGCGCTGCGGACGGCCTCCGGGGCGCACGGCTTCAACATCGGCATGAACCAGGGCGGGGTCGCCGGCGCGGGCATCGCCGCGCACCTGCACCAGCACGTCGTGCCGCGCTGGGGCGGGGACACGAACTTCATGCCGGTCGTCGGCCACACCAAGGTGCTGCCGCAGCTGCTCGCCGACACCCGGAAGATGCTGGCCGACGCCTGGCCGGCGACGGCCTAGTCCCGCGGGGCGGGGCAGCCGGGCCTCCCCGGGAGTGCGGGGCCGCCGGGCGCGGCCCCACCGGGCGCGTTACGCGTCGTACACGTCCGCCTTCCTCGGCGTCGGGTCCTGGACCGCGGTGCTGAGGAAGGACGAGCGGGTGCCGAACTTCTCGGTGTCCACGCCGTTCTCCTCCAGGACCTTGATCGCCGCCGCGTGGACCACACGCAGCACCGGGGTCGCGGCCCGCAGCGCGTCGTCGGCCATGAAGCGGTGCCGCCAGGGCTGGTCGGCCCAGGCGTGCCGCAGGCCGAACGGCTCGGGCAGGACCAGCGTCCCGCCCAGCCAGTTCAGGAACGGCGGGTACCAGGTGAAGGGGGCGCGCGCGGTGAGGCGGACCACCTCGTCCGTGTCGACCAGGGGCAGGGTCACCTTGCGGGTCTCCCAGAACCTGACGGACTTGGCGACCTCCTTCGTGGGGGCCTCGGGCTTGGTGGTGAAGAGGGAGTTGACCGGACCCAGCGCGTGGCCGGTCACCTCGATCCGCAGCGTCTCGTGCAGCACGGTCACCGTGATCAGCATGGTGAGGACGAGCTGGCCGTCCCAGAGGGTCCACTGCACGCCGAGGTAGTGCCGGTCGCCGCCGCCGAACTGCTGCTTGTTGCAGATGTCCTGGATGGCGTGGTTCCTGATCTGGTACGCGTCCACGTCCGTGCCCTCGGGACGGGACACCGCGGCGGCGTTCTCGCCGATCGGCGTGACGATCCAGTGCTTGATCGACGGCTTCGGGAAACCACCGGTGTTGAGCGGGCCGCGCTCCAGCATGCGGAGCTGGTCGTGGATGGACCGGATGACGTCCCAGCTGCGGAAGGGGTGGATCTCGCGGTCGGCGTCACGCGGCACCAGGTCCTCGGCGAGCTGCCAGCTGCCCCACCGCGTGCCCATGCCGAGTATGCCCTTGGGCCCGGCGTAGAAGACGGAGTTGGACTGCTGCTCGGCGCCGAGCCGGGCCAGGGCCTGGCGCAGCCGCTCGGCCGCGTTCTCGCCGGGGCTGCCCGGCACCGCCTCGGGGATCTTCGCGCCGAGACCGCCGCCGGCCAGCAGGCTGTCCCAGCGCTCCCGCAGGTCCTGGGCGGTCCGCTCGCAGATCCGCTTGGCCCAGAACCACCCGACGACCGGCAGCACGACGGTCGCGCGTCCGTACCACCCCCAGAAGCCGCCGAAGGGCATCTTCAGTACGAAGAGCACGGCGAGGGCGCCCACGGCCAGCAGCAGGACGGTGGCGAGGGCGGGGGCGCGCTTGTCGCCCCGCCTGGTGACCGCCGAGCGGATCTGGAAGACGAGCAGCCACACGAGGAGGCCCGGCAGGAAGAGCAGGCCGCACAGCACCCAGACCGCCGTGAGCCAGTTGTCCCGCTCCCGGCGGATGCGGTTCGCGGCGAGGCAGTGTTCGACGACGACCTGCGGCTCCGTGCCGAAGGACTGGATGAGCGGTTTGCGGCCGGCGCCCAGCATGCGGTCCTGGACGGCCCGGGCGAAGGCCTCGCCCAGATTCGGCCGCCACAGGGACGCCCACCTGCGCCCGGGGACGACCACCGACTTGTGCCACTCGTTGTTGGCCTTGAGGATCTCCGCGACCTCGTTGTCCCGGTACGCCGCCGACGCCAGGGCGTAGGTGGCCGCGGTCTGTCCCGCGGAGCCCGAGAGCGGCACCTGTGCCCCGGGACTGAAATCGAATCCGTCAGTGGCCACTGCCGCCCCCATCGCCGCCGTCCGCTGCTGCGGCTTTTCCCGACTTCCGTGCCTCGCACACCTGTTGATCAGGTCATCGTGCTGATCGAGTCGCAACTTGATCAGGTCATCAGCGTATCCGCAGCCGACGGCGTCCGTCGGCGGACGGCCGAAAGCCGCCCGCCGACGCGCGGTTCCGGCCCGAACTAGGAGGCGGCCCCGATCTGTTCGCGGACCCGCTCGGCGACCTGGGCCGGCATCGGTTCGTGCCGTGCGTAGCGGCGGTCGAAGCGCGCGGTGCCGTGCGAGAGGGAGCGCAGGTCGACCGCGTACCGGCCGATCTCGATCTCCGGGATCTCGGCCCGTACGACGGTGCGTCCGCCGGGCGCCTGCTCGGTCCCTACGACCCGGCCGCGCCGTCCGGACAGGTCGCTCATCACGGTCCCCACGTACTCGTCGCCCACCAGCACCGTCACCTCGGCCACCGGCTCCAGCAGATGGATGGTGGCGCCGGCGGCGGCCTCCCGCAGGGCGAGCGCTCCCGCGGTCTGGAACGCGGCGTCGGAGGAGTCCACCGAGTGCGCCTTGCCGTCCAGCAGCGTGACCCGGACGTCGATGAGCGGATACCCGGCGACCACACCCCTGGCGGCCTGGGCCCGCACGCCCTTCTCCACGGACGGGATGAACTGCCGCGGCACGGCGCCGCCGACGACCTTGTCCACGAACTCGATGCCCGAGCCGTTCGGCAGCGGCTCGACCTCGATCTCGCAGACCGCGAACTGTCCGTGACCGCCGGACTGCTTCACATGACGGCCGCGCCCCGCAGCCGGGGCCGCGAACGTCTCCCGCAGCGGCACCCTGTGCGGGACCACGTCCACCCGGACGCCGTACCGGCTGCGCAGCCGTTCCAGCGCGACGTCGGCGTGCGCCTCGCCCAGGCACCACAGCACGACCTGGTGGGTGTTCTGGTTCTGCTCCAGGCGCATGGTGGGGTCCTCGGCGACCAGCCGGCCGAGGCCCTGGGAGAGCTTGTCCTCGTCGGCCTTGCTGTGCGCCTCGATGGCGAGCGGCAGCAACGGGTCCGGCATCCGCCACGGCGCCATGAGCAGCGGATCGTCCTTGGCCGAGAGGGTGTCGCCGGTCTCCGCGCGGCTCAACTTCGCCACGCACGCGAGATCGCCTGCGATGCAGTGGGTGAGCGGGCGCTGCTGCCTGCCGAAGGGGGCGGACAGGGCGCCGACGCGCTCGTCGACGTCGTGGTCCTCGTGGCCGCGGTCGGACAGTCCGTGCCCGGAGACGTGCACCGTCGCGTCGGGGCGCAGCGTGCCCGAGAAGACACGCACCAGCGAGACACGGCCCACGTAGGGGTCGCCGGACGTCTTGACCACCTCCGCGACCAGCGGCCCGTCCGGATCGCAGGGCTTCACCTCGCGTGCCCTGCCGTCCGGGGTGGTGACCGCGGGCGCCGGGCGTTCCAGGGGGGTGGGGAAGCCGCCGGTGATCAGTTCGAGCAGTTCGACCGTGCCGATGCCCTGCCGGGCGCCCTCGGCGGCGGGGGCGGCGGCCAGCACGGGGAAGAAGGTCCCGCGCGCCACGGCCCGCTCCAGGTCCTGCACGAGTGTCCCGAGGTCGATCTCCTCGCCGCCGAGGTAGCGGTCCATGAGCGTCTCGTCCTCGCTCTCGGCGATGATCCCCTCGATCAGCCGGTCGCGGGCCTCCGCGATGAGCGGCAGCTCCTCGGGACCCGGCTTGGACTCCTTGCGCTCCCCGGAGGAGTAGTCGAACAGCCGCTGCGAGAGCAGCCCGGTCAGCCCGGTGACGGGCGCGTGCCCGTCGGGCCCCTGCGGACCGTGCAGCGGCAGGTACAGCGGGAGTACGGCGTCGGGGTCGTCGGCGCCGAAGGCCTGCGCGCAGACGCGGGTCATCTCGTCGAAGTCGGCGCGGGCGGCCTCCAGGTGCGTGACCACGATGGCCCGCGGCATGCCGACCGCCGCGCACTCCTCCCACACCATCCTCGTCGAGCCGTCCACGCCGTCGGAGGCGGAGACGACGAAGAGGGCCGCGTCCGCGGCGCGCAGACCGGCCCTCAGCTCCCCGACGAAATCCGCGTAGCCGGGTGTGTCCAGCAGATTGATCTTGTATCCGTCCCAGTCGACGGGGACCAGGGAGAGCTGCACCGAGCGGTGCTGCCGGTGCTCGATCTCGTCGTAGTCGGAGACGGTGCCGCCGTCCTCCACGCGGCCCGCCCTGTTCACCGCTCCCGCCGTCAGCGCGAGAGCCTCCACCAGCGTCGTCTTGCCGGATCCGCTGTGGCCGACCAGCACCACATTCCGTACGGACGCGGGGTGGTCGGCCGCCGTAGCCCTGCCGGCGGCTCCGGGGTGTGCGTTCGCCTTGTCGCCCATGGTCCTGCCTCCCGTGCACGGTGAGGTCACTGTGGGCGCGGACGTGCCGGTCCGCGTGCGGTGGCGGCTCCGGTGACGCCCGCGGTCCTTCGAGCTTTCCACTCACCTCACGGTGCGTCCATACGAGGGACGCGATCCCGGCGTGACGCCGGCGCGGGGCCGCCGTGACACCGGGCGAGGGTGCCCGGCGGTCGCACCGGCGCGCGCGTGGCTACGATGGGCCAGCCGGCGGCCAGCAGGGGCCGCACGGCGACACCGACCCTCGGGAAGGCCATGCTGAACAAGTACGCGCGTGCATTCTTCACGCGTGTCCTCACACCGTTCGCCGCGTTTCTCGTCCGCCGGGGGGTGAGCCCCGACACCGTGACGCTCCTCGGCACGGCCGGAGTGGTGGCGGGCGCGCTGGTCTTCTACCCCATGGGCGAGTTCTTCTGGGGCACGGTCGTGATCACGCTGTTCGTGTTCTCGGACCTGGTCGACGGGAACATGGCGCGCCAGCTCGGCCGCTCCAGCCGCTGGGGAGCCTTCCTCGACTCGACCCTGGACCGGGTCGCCGACAGCGCGGTCTTCGGCGGGTTCGCCCTCTGGTACGCGGGCGGCGGCGACGACAACGTGCTGTGCGCGGTCTCCATCTTCTGCCTGGCCAGCGGCCAGGTCGTCTCGTACACCAAGGCCCGCGGCGAGTCGATCGGCCTGCCGGTCGCGGTCAACGGCCTGGTCGAGCGCGCCGAGCGGCTGGTGATCTCGCTGGTCGCGGCCGGGTTGGCCGGGCTGCACAAGTTCGGGGTCCCCGGCATCCAGTGGCTGCTGCCGATCGCCCTGTGGATCGTCGCCGTCGGCAGCCTCGTCACGCTGATCCAGCGGGTCGTCACGGTGCGCCGGGAGGCCGCCGAGGCAGACGCGGCGGCCGCCGCCCAGGGCAGTGAGGCCACCTCGTGAGCAAGCTGCGGGACCGGCTGGCGGACGGGGCGTACGCGCTCGGCTGGAGCACCGTCAAGAAGCTCCCCGAGCCCGTCGCCGTCCGGCTCGGCCGGATCATCGCCGACCTCACCTGGAAGCGGCGCGGCAAGGGCGTGCGGCGGCTGGAGAGCAACTACGCGCGCGTGGTGCCGGACGCGACCCCGGAGCGGCTCGCCGAGCTGTCCAGGGCGGGCATGCGCTCGTACCTGCGCTACTGGATGGAGTCCTTCCGGCTGCCCGCCTGGAGCGCGGAACGCGTGCGGACGGGCTTCGACCCCAAGGACCTGCACCACCTCACCGACGGGCTCGCCGCGGGCAAGGGCGTGGTCGTCGCGCTGCCGCACCTGGGCAACTGGGACCTCGCGGGCGCCTGGGCCACCACGGGGCTCGGCATCCCCTTCACGACGGTCGCCGAGCGACTCAAGCCCGAGTCGCTGTACGACCGTTTCGTCGCCTACCGCGAGGGCCTGGGCATGGAGGTACTGCCGCACAGCGGCGGCTCCGCGTTCGGCACGCTGGCCCGGCGGCTGCGCAGCGGCGGCCTGGTCTGCCTGGTCGCCGACCGCGACCTGTCCGCGTCCGGTGTCGAGGTCGAGTTCTTCGGCGAGAAGGCCCGGATGCCCGCGGGACCCGCCCTGCTGGCGCAGCAGACCGGCGCCCTGCTCCTCCCGGTGACGCTCTGGTTCGACGACTCGCCCGTGATGAAGGGCCGGATCCATCCGCCCGTCGAGATCCCCACGACAGGCACCCGCGCGGAGAAGACGTCTGTCATGACACAGGCGCTGGCCGACGCCTTCGCCACGGGAATCGCCGACCATCCGGAGGACTGGCACATGCTGCAGCGTCTGTGGCTCGCCGACCTGGAGCCCCGCCCCGAGCCGTCCGACCGGGAGGGCCGGTGAGGATCGGCATCGTCTGCCCGTACTCCTGGGACGTCCCCGGCGGCGTCCAGTTCCACATCCGTGACCTCGCCGAGCACCTCATCCGCCTCGGGCACGAGGTGTCCGTCCTCGCCCCGGCCGACGACGAGACACCCCTCCCGCCCTACGTCGTCTCGGCGGGCCGCGCGGTCCCGGTGCCGTACAACGGCTCGGTCGCGCGCCTCAACTTCGGCTTCCTGAGCGCCGCCCGGGTACGGCGCTGGCTCCACGACGGCAGGTTCGACGTGATCCACATCCACGAGCCGACCTCGCCGTCACTGGGACTGCTCGCGTGCTGGGCGGCCCAGGGACCCATCGTCGCCACCTTCCACACCTCGAACCCGCGCTCCCGGGCGATGATCGCCGCGTACCCGATCCTCCAGCCCGCGCTGGAGAAGATCAGCGCGCGGATCGCGGTGAGCGAGTACGCCCGCCGCACGCTCGTCGAGCACCTCGGCGGCGACGCCGTCGTCATCCCGAACGGCGTCGACGTCGACTTCTTCGCGCGCGCCAAGCCCAACCCCGAGTGGCAGGGCGACACCCTCGGTTTCATGGGCCGCATCGACGAGCCCCGCAAGGGACTTCCGGTGCTGATGAAGGCGCTGCCGAAGATCCTCGCCGCGCGTCCGCGGACGCGGCTCCTGGTCGCCGGACGCGGTGACGAGAAGGAGGCCGTGGAGGACCTGCCGGCCGAGCTGCGCTCGCGTGTGGAGTTCCTCGGCATGGTCAGCGACGAGGACAAGGCGCGCTTCCTGCGCAGTGTCGACGTGTACGTCGCGCCCAACACCGGCGGCGAGAGCTTCGGGATCATCCTCGTCGAGGCGATGTCGGCGGGGGCCGCGGTGCTCGCCTCCGACCTCGACGCGTTCGCCCAGGTGCTCGACCAGGGGGCGGCCGGGGAACTGTTCGCCAACGAGGACGCGGACGCGCTGGCCGAGGCGGCCCTGCGGCTCCTCGGTGACGACGGGCGCCGGGCCGGACTGCGGGAGCGGGGGAGCGCCCATGTGCGGCGCTTCGACTGGTCGACGGTCGGCGCGGACATCCTCTCCGTGTACGAGACGGTGACCGACGGGGCGGCGGCGGTCGCGGCCGACGAACGCACGGGCCTTATGGCCCGCTTCGGGCTCGCCCGGGACTGAACGCCGTACGCCGCCCCCGGTGCCGGGAGTCCGGCGGGGTCCGCCGTCCCCCGGTGCCGGGGGGATCACGGGGCCCGTCGCCCCCCCGGTGCAGGGGGCCGGTTTTGCGGTCCGGGTCCGCCAGGTGGTCCCGTTCCGTGACGCCGGGTGGTCCCGTTCCGTGACGCCGGGGGTTCGCGCTTTCCGTGACGCCGGGGGGATCACGGGGCGTTCCGTGACTCCGGGGCTTCACGCCGCGTTCCGTCGCGCACGGTGCCTGCGGGGCGCCGAGTGGTCACCGGTAGCCTTGCCGCCCGTGACCGCAACCCTCATCTGGATCCTCGTCGGCCTCGCCGCCATCGGCCTCTACCTGAGCTGGACCGCAGGGCGTCTCGACCGGCTGCACGCGCGGATCGACGCCGCGCGGGCGGCCCTGGACGCACAGCTGCTGCGCCGCGCGTCGGTCGCCCAGGAACTGGCGACGTCCGGAGTGCTGGATCCGGCCGCCTCGATCGTGCTCTACGAGGCGGCCCACGCCGCCCGGCAGGCCGAGCCGGAGCAGCGCGAGGTCGCCGAGAGCGAGCTGAGCCAGGCCCTGCGGGCGGTCTTCGGCGAGACGGCCCAGGTCGAGGCCGTCCGGGCGGCACCCGGCGGCGAGGAGGCCGCGGACGAGCTGGCCCAGGCGGTGCGCAGGGTGCCGATGGCCCGGCGGTTCCACAACGACGCGGTACGCGCCGCCCGCGCGCTGCGCCGGCACCGCAAGGTGCGCTGGTTCCGGCTGGCGGGGCATGCGCCGTTCCCGCTCGCCTTCGAGATGGACGACGAGCCCCCGGTGGCCCTGGCGGACCGGCCCACCTCGTAGGCCCGCCGGACCCACCACAGCCGTGCCCCCGCTCGGGGAGGAAGGCCGATGACAGGCCCGTGGCCTGGGCCTTTAAACACGGTGAACGAAAAATGAGCCACCGGCTCATCATTGGCCCTTGCTGTGGACTGGTCCGCCGGCGTTTCCTCGGTGCTGCAGCAGCCCTCTTTTTCCACCGAGTGAGGTACACCCTTGTCCAGCACGCCTTCCAACTCCGCCCAGCGCGCCGACAACCCCGCGACCGGCACCGCGCGCGTCAAGCGCGGCATGGCCGAGCAGCTCAAGGGCGGCGTGATCATGGACGTGGTCAACGCCGAGCAGGCGAAGATCGCCGAGGACGCCGGCGCCGTGGCCGTCATGGCCCTGGAGCGGGTGCCCGCCGACATCCGCAAGGACGGCGGCGTGGCCCGGATGTCGGACCCGAACATGATCGAGGAGATCATCGAGGCGGTCTCCATCCCGGTCATGGCCAAGTCCCGCATCGGCCACTTCGTCGAGGCCCAGGTCCTGCAGTCCCTCGGCGTGGACTACATCGACGAGTCCGAGGTCCTCACCCCGGCCGACGAGGTCAACCACTCCGACAAGTGGGCGTTCACCACCCCCTTCGTCTGCGGCGCCACCAACCTGGGCGAGGCCCTGCGCCGCATCGCCGAGGGCGCGGCCATGATCCGCTCCAAGGGCGAGGCCGGCACCGGCAACGTCGTCGAGGCCGTCCGCCACCTGCGCCAGATCAAGAACGAGATCGCCAGGCTGCGCGGCTTCGACAACAACGAGCTGTACGCCGCGGCCAAGGAGCTGCGTGCCCCGTACGAGATCGTCAAGGAGGTCGCCGAGCTCGGCAAGCTGCCGGTCGTGCTGTTCTCCGCCGGTGGCGTGGCCACCCCGGCCGACGCCGCGCTGATGCGCCAGCTCGGCGCCGAGGGCGTCTTCGTCGGCTCCGGCATCTTCAAGTCGGGCGACCCCGCCAAGCGTGCCGCCGCCATCGTGAAGGCCACCACCTTCTACGACGACCCGAAGATCATCGCGGACGCGTCCCGCAACCTGGGCGAGGCCATGGTCGGCATCAACTGCGACACCCTCCCCGAGACCGAGCGCTACGCCAACCGCGGCTGGTAGTCACCGATGAACACTCCTGTCGTGGGCGTCCTGGCACTCCAGGGCGACGTACGGGAGCACCTGATCGCCCTGGCCGCGGCCGACGCCGTGGCCAGGCAGGTGCGGCGCCCCGAGGAACTCGCCGAGGTCGACGGTCTCGTCATCCCCGGCGGCGAGTCCACCACCATCTCCAAGCTGGCCGTGCTCTTCGGACTGATGGAGCCCCTCCGCGCGCGCGTCCGTGACGGCATGCCCGTCTACGGCACCTGCGCGGGCATGATCATGCTCGCCGACAAGATCCTCGACCCGCGCTCGGGCCAGGAGACCGCCGGCGGCATCGACATGATCGTGCGCCGCAACGCCTTCGGGCGCCAGAACGAGTCCTTCGAGGCGGCCGTCGACGTGACGGGCGTGGCGGGCGGTCCGGTGGAGGGCGTCTTCATCCGTGCCCCCTGGGTCGAGTCCGTCGGCGCCACCGCCGAGGTGCTCGCCCGGCACGGAAGCCACATCGTCGCCGTGCGCCAGGGCAACGCGCTCGCCACGTCGTTCCACCCGGAACTGACCGGCGACCACCGCATGCACGGGCTCTTCGTCGACATGGTGCGCGCGAACCGGACAGCGGAGTCCTTGTAGGATCTCTGGCGTTCGTAAAGAGTTGGGTTACGCGAAGGAGACAGGCAGATGTCCGGCCACTCTAAATGGGCTACGACGAAGCACAAGAAGGCCGTGATCGACGCCAAGCGCGGCAAGCTCTTCGCGAAGATGATCAAGAACATCGAGGTCGCGGCCCGTACGGGCGGCGCCGACCCGGCCGGTAACCCGACCCTCTTCGACGCCATCCAGAAGGCCAAGAAGAGCTCGGTCCCGAACAAGAACATCGACTCCGCGGTCAAGCGCGGCGCCGGTCTCGAGGCCGGCGGCGCCGACTACGAGACGATCATGTACGAGGGCTACGGCCCGAACGGCGTCGCGGTGCTCATCGAGTGCCTCACCGACAACCGCAACCGCGCCGCCTCCGACGTCCGCGTCGCGATGACCCGCAACGGCGGCTCGATGGCCGACCCGGGCTCCGTGTCGTACCTGTTCCACCGCAAGGGCGTCGTGATCGTCCCCAAGGGCGAACTGTCCGAGGACGACGTGCTGGGCGCCGTGCTCGACGCGGGCGCCGAAGAGGTCAACGACCTCGGCGAGTCCTTCGAGGTCCTGTCCGAGGCCACCGACCTGGTCGCGGTCCGCACCGCGCTCCAGGAGGCCGGCATCGACTACGACTCCGCCGAGGCCAACTTCGTCCCGACCATGCAGGTCGAGCTGGACGAGGACGGGGCCCGCAAGATCTTCAAGCTGATCGACGCGCTCGAGGACAGCGACGACGTGCAGAACGTCTTCGCCAACTTCGACGTGAGCGACGAGGTGATGGCGAGCGTCGACGCCTGAGCGGACGGCACCAGCCGCGGGCCGACGGAACACCCACTCCGTCGGCCCGCGGCTTTGTCGGCGGTACCCGATAGCCTGCACGAACAGGAGATCGACGAAGGGGTTCGGGGTGCGGGTACTGGGTGTTGACCCGGGGTTGACCCGGTGCGGTGTCGGAGTGGTCGAGGGACTCGCGGGCCGCCCCCTGACCATGTGCGGCGTCGGTGTCGTACGGACCCCGCCCGACGCCGAGTTGGGGCTGCGCCTCGTCGCCGTCGAGCAGGGCATCGAGCGGTGGCTCGACGAGTACCGGCCCGAATTCGTCGCCGTGGAGCGGGTGTTCAGCCAGCACAACGTACGCACGGTCATGGGCACCGCCCAGGCCAGCGCCGTCGCCATGCTCTGCGCCGCCCGGCGCGGCATCCCCGTCGCCCTGCACACCCCGAGCGAGGTCAAGGCCGCCGTCACCGGCAGCGGGCGCGCGGACAAGGCCCAGGTCGGCGCGATGGTCACGCGCCTGCTCCGGCTCGACGCACCGCCCAGACCCGCCGACGCCGCCGACGCCCTGGCCCTCGCCATCTGTCACATCTGGCGCGCACCCGCAAAGAACAGACTCCAGCAGGCCGTCGCCCTGCACGCATCGAAAGGGCGTCCCGCATGATCGCCTTCGTCAGCGGCCCGGTCGCCGCGCTCGCCCCCGACTCCGCGGTCCTCGAGGTCGGCGGCATCGGCATCGCCGTCCAGTGCACGCCCAACACCCTCTCCGGACTCCGCAGGGGACAGGACGCCAGGCTCGCCACCTCCCTCGTCGTCCGCGAGGACTCACTGACGCTGTACGGCTTCGTGGACGACGACGAGCGGCAGGTCTTCGAGCTGCTGCAGACCGCGAGCGGTGTCGGCCCGCGGCTGGCCCAGGCCATGCTGGCCGTGCACAGCCCCGACGCCCTGCGCCGCACGGTGGCCACCGGTGACGAGAAGGCGCTCACCGCCGTCCCGGGCATCGGCAAGAAGGGCGCCCAGAAGCTCCTCCTGGAACTCAAGGACCGGCTCGGCGAGCCCCTCGGCCCCGGCGGCCCCGCCATCGGCAGGTCCGTCACCGCCGGCTGGCGCGACCAGCTGCACGCCGCCCTGATCGGCCTCGGATACGCGACCCGCGAGGCGGACGAGGCGGTCTCCGCGGTCGAGCCCCAGGCCGAGGCCGCAGGCGGCAGCCCCCAGGTGGGCCACCTGCTGAAGGCGGCCCTGCAGACCCTCAACCGGACGCGCTGACCGCGCCCCGAGCGCCCCACGCCCGTTCGACCGACCCCACTGCGACCGCGAGGCACAAGCGATGAACTGGGACGACACGACCGACGAGACCGCCGACGAGCGGCTGGTGGGCTCGGTCGCCGACCACGAGGACCAGGCCGTCGAGGCGGCGCTGCGCCCGAAGGACCTCGACGAGTTCATCGGACAGGAGAAGGTCCGCGAGCAGCTCGACCTGGTCCTGCGCGCCGCCCGCGCGCGCGGCGCCACCGCCGACCACGTGCTCCTGTCCGGCGCCCCCGGACTGGGCAAGACCACCCTGTCGATGATCATCGCCGCCGAGATGGGCGCCCCGATCCGCATCACCAGCGGCCCGGCCATCCAGCACGCGGGCGACCTCGCCGCGATCCTGTCCTCCCTCCAGGAGGGCGAGGTCCTCTTCCTCGACGAGATCCACCGCATGTCCCGGCCCGCCGAGGAGATGCTCTACATGGCCATGGAGGACTTCCGCGTCGACGTCATCGTCGGCAAGGGCCCCGGCGCCACCGCCATCCCGCTCGAACTGCCGCCGTTCACGCTGGTCGGCGCCACCACGCGCGCGGGTCTGCTGCCACCCCCGCTGCGCGACCGCTTCGGCTTCACCGCGCACATGGAGTACTACGAGCCGGCCGAACTGGAGCGCGTGATCCACCGCTCGGCCCATCTCCTCGACGTCGAGATCGACACCGCGGGCGCCGCCGAGATCGCCGGCCGCTCCCGGGGCACGCCCCGCATCGCGAACCGTCTGCTGCGCCGCGTACGCGACTACGCGCAGGTCAAGGCCGACGGGATCATCACGCGGGAGATCGCTGGAGCGGCCCTCGCGGTGTACGAGGTGGACGCCCGCGGCCTCGACCGGCTCGACCGCGGCGTCCTGGAGGCGCTGCTCAAGCTCTTCGGAGGCGGTCCCGTCGGTCTTTCCACGCTCGCGGTCGCGGTGGGGGAGGAGCGCGAGACGGTCGAGGAGGTCGCCGAGCCCTTCCTGGTGCGCGAGGGGCTGCTGGCCCGCACCCCGCGCGGCCGGGTGGCGACACCGGCCGCCTGGGCGCATCTCGGCCTGGCCCCGCCGCGCCGGGCGCCGGGGGGAATCGGACAAGGGGACCTGTTCGGGGCGTGACGGCGCGGGCCCCTGCCCGGAGAGGAACCCCGGTGCCATGCTGAGCGTTGTTCCCTGAGTGCGGACTCGCTTAGACTCCGCCGATGCCGCCCTTGTGGGCGGCGCCGACCAACCCCCATCCACCAGGCCGCCCCCCGCGCGGTCGTGCGAAGGAACCCCGTCCCGTGAATACCTTGACCTTCCTCCCGCTCGTCGTGCTCATCGGGGCCATGTTCCTGATGACCCGCTCGGCCAAGCGCAAGCAGCAGGCGGCCGCGCAGATGCGCAACGAGATGCAGCCCGGTACCGGCGTCCGCACGATCGGGGGCATGTACGCGACGGTGAAGGAGGTCAGCGAGGACACGGTCCTCCTCGACGCCGCCCCCGGCGTCCACCTGATCTTCGCGAAGAACTCGATCGGGGCCGTTCTGACCGACGACGAGTACAACCGCCTCGTCCACGGCATCGACCCCGATCTCAAGGACGACGACGCCGCTGTCGTGCCGGACGACGCCTCCTCCCTCACCGGGACGGACGAGCCCGTGGTCGCTTCCGACGACAAGCCTCTCGACCTCGGCAAGAAGGACGCGGACGCGCAGGCCGTCGAGCCCACCGAGACCGACGCGGTGGAGCCGAAGAAGACCGACGGCGAGTCCGACGCGAAGTAGGCACGACCCGGGAGCGCGGCGCGACCCGCTCGCGACCGGCGTTCCGCGGGACGTGCGGTTCCGCACGGTATCCCGACACCATGTCATGGCCGCCCCGGCGCTCACCCGGCGTCGGGTGGCCCGAGAGGGAGTACGAGAAGGTGGCAGCACCGAAGAAGGGCCGGAGCGCGAGCGCCCAGAGCAGGCCGGGGCGCTCGCTGGCCCTCATCCTGATCGCCATCGTGGCGCTCACCGGGGGGATGTTCCTCTCCGGGCACCCCACCCCGCGTCTCGGCATCGACCTCGCCGGCGGCACGAGCATCACGCTCGAGGCGAAGAACGAGCCGGGCCAGCCGAACGCGATCAACAAGACCAACATGGACACCGCGGTCGACATCATGAACCGCCGCGTCAACGGTCTTGGCGTGTCCGAGGCGGAGGTCCAGACCCAGGGCCGGCAGAACATCATCGTCAACATCCCCAAGGGCACGAACTCCAAGCAGGCCCGGGAGCAGGTCGGCACCACCGCCAAGCTCTACTTCCGTCCCGTCATCGCGACGGAGGTCACCGGCGGCGCCGCGAAGGCCAGCCCCTCGCCGAGCGGCAGCGCCTCGAAGAAGCCCACGGACAAGGCGAGCGAGAAGGCGGGCGACAAGGCCACCGACAAGGCCACCCCGTCCGGCTCCGCGACTGCCTCGGCCACCGCCACCTCCCAGGGCCGCGCCGTCACCGACGCCCTGAAGGACGACGCCACGCCGTCCGCGAGTGCCTCGGCGAAGTCCTCGGCCTCCGCCGACGCCTCCCCTCCGGCGAGCGCCGACCCGGCGACGGCCAAGCTCCAGGCCCAGTACGCCGCGCTGGACTGCTCCAAGCCGGCTGCCCGCGCCAAGGCCGGAGCCGGCGCCAAGCCGTCCGACTCCACCGTGGCCTGCGGCCAGAACTCGGACGGCCAGTGGCAGAAGTACGTGCTCGGCCCGGCCGAGGTGTCCGGTACGGACGTCAAGAAGGCCGCCGCCGTCTACGACACGCAGAGCGGTGCCGGCTGGAAGGTCACCATGGACTTCACGTCCGGTGGCTCGAAGAAGTTCGCCAGCATCACCGGCAAGCTCGCGCAGAACCAGCAGCCGCAGAACCAGTTCGCCATCGTCCTCGACAACGAGGTCGTCTCCGACCCGTACGTCAGCCAGGCGCTGAGCGGCAGCGCGGAGATCTCCGGTAGCTTCGACCAGACCGAGGCGCAGGACCTGGCGAACATGCTGAAGTACGGCGCGCTGCCGCTCACCTTCAAGGAGGCGAGCGTCACCACGGTGACCGCGGCCCTCGGCGGCGAGCAGCTGCACGCCGGCCTGATCGCCGGTGCGATCGGCCTGGCCCTGGTCGTCATCTACCTGGTGGTCTACTACCGGGGTCTGTCGCTCATCGCTGTCGCCTCGCTGCTCGTCTCCGCCGTCCTCACGTACGTGATCATGGCGTTGCTCGGCCCCACCATCGGCTTCGCGCTGAACCTGCCGGCCGTGTGCGGTGCCATCGTCGCGATCGGCATCACAGCGGACTCGTTCATCGTGTTCTTCGAACGCATCCGTGACGAGATCCGCGAGGGCCGTTCGCTGCGGCCCGCCGTCGAGCGTGCCTGGCCGCGCGCCCGGCGCACCATCCTGGTCTCCGACTTCGTGTCGTTCCTCGCCGCCGCGGTGCTCTTCATCGTCACGGTCGGCAAGGTCCAGGGCTTCGCGTTCACCCTCGGTCTGACCACCCTGCTCGACGTGGTCGTCGTCTTCCTGTTCACCAAGCCGCTGATGACGATCCTCGCTCGCAAGAAGTTCTTCGCGAGCGGTCACAGCTGGTCGGGCCTCGACCCGAAGCGACTGGGCGCCCAGCCCCCGCTGCGCCGCACCCGTCGCGCGTCCGCCCCCGTCGACACGAAGGAGGCGTGAGATGTCGAAACTCGGCACCCTCGGCGCCCGGCTCCACCGCGGCGAGATCGGCTACGACTTCGTCGGCAAGCGCATGATCTGGTACGGCGTCTCGATCCTGATCACCATCACGGCCATCCTCGGCCTGACGGTGCGCGGCCTGAACATGGGCATCGAGTTCCAGGGCGGAGCCGTCCTGACCACCGAGCGGACCAGCGTCTCGGTGTCCCAGGCGGAGACGTACGCGGAGGAGGCCTCCGGGCACGACGCGATCGTCCAGAAGCTCGGCAACGGCGGTCTGCGCATCCAGATCGCCGGCATCGACACCGGCAAGTCGGACCAGATCAAGGACGAGCTGGCCAAGGACCTGAAGGTCGACTCCGAGTCGATCAACGCGGACCTGGTCGGCCCCAGCTGGGGTGACCAGATCGCCAACAAGGCCTGGCAGGGCCTGGCGATCTTCATGGTCCTCGTGGTGATCTACCTGGCGATCGCCTTCGAGTGGCGCATGGCCCTGGCCGCGCTCGTCGCGCTGATCCACGACATCACGATCACGGTCGGCATCTACGCCCTGGTCGGTTTCGAGGTCACCCCGGGCACCGTGATCGGTCTGCTCACGATCCTCGGTTACTCGCTCTACGACACGGTCGTGGTCTTCGACAGCCTCAAGGAACAGACGAAGGACCTCACCAAGCAGACCCGCTGGACCTACAGCGAGGTCGCCGACCGGTCCATCAACAGCACCCTGGTCCGCTCCATCAACACGACGGTGGTCGCGCTGCTGCCCGTCGCGGCCCTGCTGTTCATCGGCGGCGGTGTCCTCGGGGCCGGCATGCTCAACGACATCTCGCTGTCGTTGTTCGTGGGTCTCGCGGCCGGAGCGTACTCGTCGATCTTCATCGCCACGCCGCTCGTCGCCGACCTCAAGGAGCGCGAGCCGCAGATGAAGGCCCTGAAGAAGCGGGTCCTCGCCAAGCGGGCGCAGGCCGCCGCACGGGGCGAGTCGCTGGACGCGCCGGAGTCCGCCCCCGCGTCGTACGACGACGAGGACGAGCCCCAGGACGCCGCACCCGCGGTCGTCGGCCCGCGCAACCAGCCCGCGTCCCGCACCCGGGGCCGCGGCCGGCCCTCGGGGAAGCGCCGATGACCGGCATCGAGGAGCTTCTGCTCAGCCGCATCAGGGACGTCGCGGACTACCCGGAGCCGGGTGTGATGTTCAAGGACATCACGCCGCTGCTGGCCGACCCGGCGGCGTTCACCGCGCTGACCGACGCCCTGGCGGAGATCACCGTGCGCAACGGCGCCACCAAGATCGTCGGTCTGGAGGCGCGCGGCTTCATCCTGGGCGCGCCCGCGGCGGTCCGCGCGGGCGTCGGCTTCATCCCCGTACGCAAGGCGGGCAAGCTCCCCGGAGCGACCCTCAGCCAGTCGTACGACCTGGAGTACGGCTCCGCCGAGATCGAGGTGCACGCCGAGGACCTGGCCGCGGGGGACCGCGTGATGGTCGTCGACGACGTCCTCGCCACCGGCGGCACCGCCGAGGCCTCGCTCTCGCTGATCCGCCGGGCGGGCGCCGAGGTGGCGGGCGTCGCGGTCCTGATGGAGCTCGGCTTCCTCGGCGGCCGAGCCCGCCTGGAGCCGGCCCTCGCGGGCGCTCCCCTGGAGGCCCTCCTCAGGATCTGAGGACGTCGCCGGCCGCGTCGCGGTACGGCGTCGCGGTACCCGGAGGACGCCTTCCGGCAGTCGCGCAGCATCCGTAGGACACCCGTGCGACACCGCGGAGGCGGGCCCGGAGGAATCCGGTGCCCGCCTCCGCTGTTTCCGCAGTACCAGGCCGTCCCACCGGCCGAAGGCGAGTTCGAAGCCGGGGATCGCTACCATGGGGTTTCCGGAGCCTGACCGGGGGACCCGGAAAGCGCACGAGGAGCCCTCTTGCCAGACGAGGCCCAGCCACTCGCCCCCAGTGCCGACCGCCCGGGGGGAACCCCGGCCGCCAAGCCCGTACCGGATTCGGGCCCCGCGGCCGAGCCCGCGAAGAGCGTCGCGCACGCGGTCGAGCACGCCCAGTCCGCGCCCGAGGGGAAGGCGGCGGAGGAGCCACGCCCCAAGCCGGCGCCCGGCGAGGGCGGGCAGGCCAGCACCCCGGTGGCCCGTCCCGCGGCCGGCCAGCCCGCGCGGACCGGCGGCGGCTCCTCCAACCGCGTGCGGGCCCGCCTCGCCCGGCTCGGCGTCCAGCGCTCCAACCCGTACAACCCGGTGCTGGAGCCCCTGCTGCGGATAGTGCGCGGCAACGACCCGAAGATCGAGACGTCCACGCTCCGCCAGATCGAGCGCGCCTACCAGGTCGCCGAGCGCTGGCACCGCGGTCAGAAGCGCAAGAGCGGCGACCCGTACATCACGCACCCGCTGGCCGTCACCACCATCCTCGCCGAGCTCGGCATGGACCCGGCGACGCTGATGGCCGGTCTGCTGCACGACACCGTCGAGGACACCGAGTACGGCCTGGACTCCCTGCGCCGCGACTTCGGCGACCAGGTCGCCCTCCTCGTCGACGGTGTCACCAAGCTCGACAAGGTCAAGTTCGGCGAGGCCGCGCAGGCCGAGACGGTCCGCAAGATGGTCGTCGCGATGGCGAAGGACCCCCGCGTCCTGGTCATCAAGCTCGCCGACCGCCTGCACAACATGCGCACCATGCGCTACCTCAAGCGCGAGAAGCAGGAGAAGAAGGCGCGCGAGACCCTCGAGATCTACGCGCCGCTCGCCCACCGGCTGGGCATGAACACCATCAAGTGGGAGCTGGAGGACCTCGCCTTCGCGATCCTCTACCCCAAGATGTACGACGAGATCGTGCGCCTCGTCGCCGAGCGCGCCCCCAAGCGCGACGAGTACCTCGCCATAGTGACCGACGAGGTGCAGTCCGACCTGCGCGCCGCCCGCATCAAGGCGACGGTGACCGGCCGCCCGAAGCACTACTACAGCGTCTACCAGAAGATGATCGTCCGCGGCCGTGACTTCGCGGAGATCTACGACCTGGTGGGCATCCGCGTCCTCGTGGACACCGTCCGCGACTGCTACGCGGCCCTCGGCACGGTGCACGCGCGATGGAATCCGGTCCCCGGCCGGTTCAAGGACTACATCGCGATGCCCAAGTTCAACATGTACCAGTCGCTGCACACCACGGTCATCGGCCCCAACGGCAAGCCGGTCGAACTCCAGATCCGTACGTTCGACATGCACCGCCGTGCCGAGTACGGCATCGCCGCGCACTGGAAGTACAAGCAGGAGGCCGTCGCCGGCACCTCCAAGGTGCGCTCGGACGTGCCGCGGACCACCGGCAAGGACGACCACCTCAACGACATGGCGTGGCTGCGCCAGCTCCTCGACTGGCAGAAGGAGACCGAGGACCCGGGCGAGTTCCTGGAGTCCCTGCGTTTCGACCTGTCCCGCAACGAGGTCTTCGTCTTCACGCCGAAGGGCGACGTCATAGCGCTCCCGGCGGGCGCCACCCCGGTGGACTTCTCCTACGCCGTGCACACCGAGGTCGGCCACCGGACCATAGGGGCCCGCGTCAACGGCCGCCTGGTGCCGCTGGAGTCCACCCTCGACAACGGCGACCTGGTCGAGGTCTTCACCTCCAAGGCCGCGGGCGCCGGCCCCTCCCGGGACTGGCTGGGCTTCGTCAAGTCGCCGCGGGCCCGCAACAAGATCCGGGCCTGGTTCTCCAAGGAGCGCCGCGACGAGGCGATCGAGCAGGGCAAGGACGCCATCGCCCGCGCGATGCGCAAGCAGAACCTGCCGATCCAGCGCATCCTCACCGGCGACTCCCTGGTCACCCTCGCGCACGAGATGCGCTACCCCGACATCTCGTCGCTGTACGCGGCGATCGGCGAGGGGCACGTCGCCGCGCAGAGCGTCGTGCAGAAGCTGGTGCAGGCGCTCGGCGGCGAGGAGGCGGCCAGCGAGGAGATCGACGAGAGCATTCCGCCCGCCCGCGGCCGGAGCCGCAAGCGGCGTTCCAACGCCGACCCCGGCGTCGTCGTCAAGGGCGTCGACGACGTCTGGGTCAAGCTGGCCCGCTGCTGCACTCCCGTACCCGGCGACCCGATCATCGGTTTCGTCACCCGCGGCAGCGGCGTCTCGGTGCACCGCAGCGACTGCGTCAACATCGACTCCCTGTCCCGGGAACCCGAGCGGATCCTCGAGGTCGAGTGGGCGCCCACCCAGTCCTCGGTCTTCCTCGTCGCCATACAGGTCGAGGCGCTGGACCGCTCGCGGCTCCTGTCGGACGTCACCCGCGTCCTGTCGGACCAGCACGTCAACATCCTCTCCGCGGCCGTGCAGACCTCCCGCGACCGCGTCGCCACCTCGCGCTTCACCTTCGAGATGGGCGACCCCAAGCACCTCGGCCACGTCCTGAAGGCCGTGCGGGGCGTGGAGGGCGTGTACGACGTGTACCGCGTGACGTCGGCCCGCAGGCCCTGACCGACCGGACGACGGGGGACGAGATGGACGGCATCGGCTTAGTGGCCGGCCGCTACCGCCCGGTGGGGCTCCTCGGGCGGGGCGGCATGGGCGTGGTGTACGAGGCGGTCGACGAGGTGCTCGGGCGCCGCGTCGCGGTGAAGCTGCTGACCGCCGTTGAGGGACTGGCCGCCGACAGCGAGGCACTCGAGCGCTTCATGCGCGAGGCCCGCGCGCTGGCCAGGATCGACCACCCCTCGGTCGTCACGCTGTACGACACGGGGGTCCACGACGGCACGCCGTTCCTGGTCATGCAGGTGCTCGACGGCATGACCCTGGCCGACCTGGTCGCGGCGACGGGACCGCTGCCGCCGGCCGCGGTGGCCTCCGTCGCCCTCGGGGTCGCCGACGCACTCGCCGCCGCCCACGCGGCCGGCGTGCTGCACCGGGACGTCAAGCCCTCGAACGTGGCGATCGACCGCGGCGGACGGGTCGTCCTCCAGGACTTCGGGCTCGCCCGCCTCGCCGGGGAGGCGGTGATCACCCGGACCGGCATGCTGATGGGCACACCGCAGTTCATCGCGCCCGAGGCGATCCGCGGGGCGCTGCCGGAGCCCGCCGCCGACCTCTACGGGCTGGGCGCCTGCATGTACCTGATGATCACGGGCGAGATGCCGTTCGGCGCGACCATGGACGTCGGAGCCATCGTGGAGAAGGCCCTGGGCGACGGCATCCCGCGGCTGGCCGGGCGGAAACCGCCGTACCCCGTCGATCTGACCCGCCTCGTCGACCGGCTCTGCGAGCAGGATCCCGCCGACCGGCCGCAGCGGGTCGAGACGGTCGAGGAGGAACTCAGGGGCCTCGCCGACGGCGGCACCGCACTGCTGGCCGGCCTGCTGGCGCGGCACATCCGCGCCGAGGTGCTGGAAGGCCTCGCCGAGCCGCCCGCCGCACAGGGCTCGCCCCCGGCCGGGGGCCCGCCCGCCCCCGGAGGCCAGAACCCGTCCGAGCCGCCGTTCGAGGCGCCCGAGTACGACTGGGACCAGTCGGCCGTGCCGCCGCTGCCCCCGGGCTCTGCCGGTGAGGGCTGGGGGGCCGGAGCGCCGGACGGCGGCGCCTTCTCCGAGCAGGACGCGGGGGCATCGTTCCGCATGGCCGGCCGCGCTCTGGCGCCGCCCACCCTCAGCGACGCCACCCGGCGGCTCGTCCTGAGCAGCATGACCGCGTCGAACGCCCTGTCCCGGCAGCGCGAGGCGGTCAACCTGGTGCTGCGCGGTGAACTCCGCGAAGCGGCACAGATGTTGTCGGTGATCGTGCCGGTGTGCCTGTCGTCGCTGGGCCCCGACCACCTCACCACCCTGACCAGCCAGTACTGGCAGGCCGTGTGCCTGGCCAGGCTGGACGCCGGGGACCAGGCACTGGGCCTGTTCTCGCAGGTGAACAAACGTGTAGGCCGACGAACGGACGGGACCGATGACTGACTTCGTCGCGGGGATCGCAGCGGTCCCGACGGCCGCGGGGGCCCAGCGGACGCCGGACACCGGGGAAACACCCGGCAGTGAGGACGAACTCCGCTCCCTGCTGCACTGGCTGCACGCGGACGAGACGCTCGACGTACGCGCCCGGATCGGGGGCGAGCCGGCCGGCGCACAGCACCTGGGCTCGGGGTTCGACCTCCTCCAACTCGCCCTCGGCAGCGGGCTGTCCACCGCGTCGCTGGTCGTCTCCGTGCTCCAGTGGCAGAGCTCGCGCCGCCGGGCCCCCGCCGTCACCCTGCGCCGCGGCGAGGTCGAGGTGCTGCTCACCGCCGAGGCGGCGCGCGACGAGGAGACCCTGCGCCGGATCGTCGGACTCCTCGACCGGGAGGAAGCCGAGAGTGACCTCGACGCTCCCTGACCCGGCCCGCTCCAGAGCGGTCCTGATCGGCACCGCCTCCTACCGGCACCTGCCCCAACTGCCCGCCGTCGAGGCGAACGTGGTCGACCTCGCCGCCGAGCTGTGCGACGCCACGGTCTGGGGGCTCCCCGTCCAGCACTGCACCGTCGTCACCGACCCGCAGAGTCCGCTCGCCATGCTCGACCCGGTGCACCAGGCGGGCGACGAGGCCACCGACACCCTGATCGTGTACTACGCCGGGCACGGCATGCGCGACTCCGAGTCCGCCGACCTGTACCTCGCGCTCGGCGACTCCCGCGACCACCTGGGCTACACCGCCGTCGCCTACCAGCACCTGCGCTCCGCCCTGCGCGCCTCACGCGCCCGCCGCAAGGTCGTCGTCCTCGACTGCTGCTTCAGCGGCCGGGCCGCCCGCACCCTCGTCGGCGGCGGTGACGTACTTGCCGCGCAGGCCGCCGTCGACGGCGCCTTCGTGCTCACCGCCTCCCCGCGCGACCGGCTGGCGCTCGCACCCGACGGCGAGCGCTACACCGCGTTCACCGGTGAACTCCTCACCGTCCTGCGCGACGGCGTCCACGACGGACCCGAACTCATCGACCTCGACACCCTCTACCGGGTCCTGGAGGAGCGGCTGCGGGCCAAGAACCGCCCGCTGCCGCAGCGCTCCCAGGAGAACGGCGTGGGACGGCTCGCCTTCGCCCGCAACAAGGCCCGCGCCGGCCACCGCGCCCCCGCGGGACCGGTCCTCGCCGCCGACGTACGCGCCGCGATGGTCGCCACCGGCCTCAACGTGGCCCGGGCCCTGCGCGCCGCAGGCAACACCAGGGACGCCCTTCCCGTGCTGCGGCTCGCCCTCCAGGAACAGACGGCGAACGGCCGGGGCGACCTGCTCGCCGTCCAGCTGGAACTCTCCCAGCTGCTCGCGGAGTCCGGCCAGGTGGGGGAGGCCATCGAGGTCCTGGAGCTGGCCTTCCGGCAGGTGCACAAGCTGTACGGGCCGGAAGCCATTCTGGTGTGCCGGCGGCTCGCCGATCTCCTTCAGGAGTGCGGCAACCACATCCAGGCCTGCGAGGTCCTCAAGCACGCCCTCCACATCGCCGAACAGGGCGGACCGCGCGTCCCGTCATGAACGCGGTGCGGCCCGGTGGTGGAGGATCCACCGCCGGGCCGCACCGAAGGAAGGCCGCACGCCGTCAGTCGGCCGACGTCAGCCGCCGAACTCCTGCAGACCCTTCAGGGCCTGGTCCAGCAGCGCCTGACGGCCGTCGAGCTCCTTCTGGAGCTTGTCGGCCCTCGCGGTGTTGCCCGCGGAGCGCGCCGCCTCGATCTGACCCGTGAGCTTGTCCACGGCGGCCTGCAGCTGGCCGGTCAGACCCTCCGCACGCGCACGTGCCTCGGGATTGGTCCGCCGCCACTCGGTCTCCTCGGACTCCTGCAGAGCCCGCTCCACCGCGTGCATCCGGCCCTCGATCTTCGGCCGGGCGTCGCGCGGCACGTGGCCGATGGCCTCCCAGCGCTCGTTGATCGAACGGAACGTGGCACGGGCGGTCTTGAGATCCTGCACCGGGACGAGCTTCTCGGCCTCCTCGGCCAGCTCCTCCTTGAGCTTCAGGTTCTCCGACTGCTCCGCGTCCCGCTCGGCGAAGACCGAACCGCGCGCCGCGAAGAAGACGTCCTGGGCGCCGCGGAAGCGGTTCCACAGATCGTCCTCGTGCTCGCGCTGGGCGCGACCCGCGGCCTTCCAGTCCGCCATCAGCTCGCGGTAGCGGGCCGCCGTCGGACCCCAGTCCGTCGAAGCGGACAGCGCCTCGGCCTCGGCGACCAGCTTCTCCTTGGTCTTGCGAGCCTCCTCGCGCTGCGCGTCCAGCGACGCGAAGTGCGCCTTGCGCCGCTTGGAGAACGCCGAGCGCGCGTGCGAGAAGCGGTGCCACAGCTCGTCGTCCGACTTGCGGTCCAGCCGCGGCAGCCCCTTCCAGGTGTCCACCAGCGCGCGCAGCCGCTCACCGGCCGACCGCCACTGCTCGCTCTGCGCCAGCTCCTCCGCCTCGGTGACCAGGGCCTCCTTGGCGTGCCGCGCCTCGTCGGACTGCTTGGCCCGCTGCTCCTTGCGCTCCTGACGGCGCGCGTCGACCGTCTCGACGAGCTTGTCCAGCCGCCCGCGCAGCGCGTCCAGGTCACCGACCGCGTGGTGGGCGTCCACCTGCTCACGGATGTGCGCGATGGCGGCCTGGGCGTCCTTCGCCGACAGGTCGGTGGTCTTCACTCGCTTCTCGAGGAGGCCGATCTCCACAACCAGGCCCTCGTACTTGCGCTCGAAGTAGGCCAGCGCCTCGTCGGGGGAGCCGGCCTGCCAGGAACCGACGACCTGCTCGCCCTCGGCCGTACGCACGTACACGGTCCCCGTCTCGTCGACGCGGCCCCACGGGTCGCTGCTCACAGCGCCTCCTCCACATGATGCCCGCGGGAGGCTTCCGCGCCCCCGGGCATCGTCCACAGTTTCGTCACGGCCAACATAGGCGACCGGCGGGGCGGCTGTCCGCATCCCGCGCGACCGAAGTTTCGCAGCTGGGGGTCAGGATTTCGTCACGGTCAGCTTGTTGATCACGACGGTCGCGTTGGGTGCGCCGTCGCCCTGGCCGGTGCTCTCCCCGGCCGCGGCGATCTTCTTCAGAACGGTCATGCCGGACTTCGAGATCGTCCCGAACGGTGTGTAATTGGGCGGTAGCTGACTGTCCTGGTAGACGAGGAAGAACTGGCTGCCGCCGGTGTGCTTCTGGCTGGTGTTGGCCATGGCGACCGTGCCCGCCGGGTAGATGCCGCCCTTCAGACTTTTGTCCTTCAGGTTCTCGTCCGGGATCGTGTAGCCCGGACCGCCGCTGCCCGTGCCCTTGGGGTCACCGCACTGGAGCACGTAGATGCCGTTCGTGACCAGCCGGTGGCACTTGGTGTGGTCGAAGTACCCCTTGCCCGCGAGGAAGTTGAACGAGTTCACCGTGTGCGGCGCCGCGGCCGTCTTCAGGTCGACGTCTATGTCGCCGCAGGTCGTCGCCAGCTTCATCGTGTAGTCCGCGGACTTGTCGATGGTGAGGGCCGGCTCCTTCTTCCAGCTCAGCGACTCCACCTTGCCCGGGCCGGCCTTCTTGCACGGATCCGGCGCCTTGCTCGGCGCCGAGGGGCTCGGCGTCACCTCCGCGCCCGCGTTGGCCTTCTTGTCGTCGTTCTTGAAGACCCCGGTCGCGTACGACACGACGCTGCCCACCACGACGACGCCGAGGACCGACGCGATCACCGCGTTGCGTGCGTGCGTCCTGCGCCGCGCGGCCGTACGCCGCTGCTGCTGCCGCAAGAACTTCTCCCGGGCGAGCTGACGCCGCCGCTGCTCCTGGCTGACCACCGGGTTTTCTCCTCGTGCGTCTCGTTCGGCAAAGGGGACGCGTGCGTTCAGAGAGCCGACCGCCTGCGTGTGCCCCGTACCGTATATGGGTTCGCTGAGGAAACGGCAGCGCCGGTAGGCTCTGATCCGCAGCCACCCGCCCCGTACGACGCCGTATGACCTCGTACGACACAAACGAAGGACGATCGTGCTCATTGCCGGGTTCCCCGCCGGGGCCTGGGGGACCAACTGTTATCTGGTCGCCCCCGCCGCGGGTGAGGAGTGCGTGATCATCGACCCGGGCCATCAGGCCGCCCAGGGAGTCGAGGACGCACTCGCCAAGCATCGGCTCAAGCCTGTCGCGGTCATCCTCACCCACGGCCACATCGACCACGTCGCCTCGGTCGTACCGGTCTGCGGAGCGCACGACGTACCGGCCTGGATCCACCCCCGGGACCGCTACATGATGAGCGACCCGGAGAAGGCGCTCGGCCGTTCCATCGGGATGCCGCTGATGGGCGAACTGACCGTGGGGGAGCCCGACGACGTGAAGGAACTCACCGACGGCGCCGAGCTCAGGCTCGCGGGCCTCGGCCTCTCCGTCGCGCACGCCCCCGGCCATACCAAGGGGTCGGTGACCTTCCGCATGCCCGAGAGCGCGGACATCCCGTCCGTGTTCTTCTCAGGGGATCTGCTGTTCGCCGGCTCCGTCGGACGCACCGACCTGCCCGGCGGCGACGCGGCCGAGCTGCTCGACTCGCTGGCGCGTGTGTGCCTGCCGCTCGACGACTCGACCGTGGTGCTGTCCGGCCACGGCCCCCAGACGACCATCGGCCAGGAGCGCGCCACCAACCCGTATCTGCGGCAGGTGGCCGCCGCCGGCCAGGGAGCACCCGAGGCTCCCCGACGAGGAATGTGACGAGACCTTCCGTGAGCACCTTCAAGGCCCCCAAGGGCACGTACGACCTGATCCCGCCGGACAGCGCCGCCTACCTCGCCGTGCGCGAGGCCATCGCCGCCCCGCTGCGCACCTCCGGCTACGGGTACATCGAGACGCCCGGCTTCGAGAACGTCGAGCTGTTCGCCCGCGGTGTCGGTGAGTCCACCGACATCGTGACCAAGGAGATGTACGCCTTCGAGACCAAGGGCGGCGACAGGCTGGCGCTGCGCCCCGAGGGCACCGCCTCGGTGCTGCGCGCCGCGCTGGAGGCCAACCTGCACAAGGCCGGCAACCTTCCCGTCAAGCTCTGGTACTCGGGCTCGTACTACCGCTACGAGCGCCCGCAGAAGGGCCGTTACCGCCACTTCTCGCAGGTCGGCGCCGAGGCGATCGGCGCCGAGGACCCGGCGCTCGACGCCGAGTTGATCATCCTGGCGGACCAGGCGTACCGCTCGCTGGGGCTGCGCCAGTTCCGCATCCTGCTGAACTCCCTGGGCGACAAGGAGTGCCGTCCCGTCTACCGCGCCGCCCTCCAGGACTTCCTGCGCGGGCTCGACCTCGACGAGGAGACGCTGCGCCGCGCCGACATCAACCCCCTGCGGGTCCTCGACGACAAGCGCGACGACGTCCAGAAGCAGCTCACCGGCGCTCCGCTGCTGCGGGACTACCTGTGCGACGCCTGCAAGGCGTACCACGAGGAGGTCCGCGAGCTGATCACGGCCGCGGGCGTCTCCTTCGAGGACGACCCGAAGCTGGTGCGCGGCCTCGACTACTACACGCGCACGACCTTCGAGTTCGTCCACGACGGACTCGGGTCGCAGTCCGCGGTCGGCGGCGGCGGCCGCTACGACGGGCTGTCCGAGATGATCGGCGGCCCCGCGCTGCCGTCCGTCGGCTGGGCGCTCGGCGTCGACCGCACGGTCCTCGCCCTGGAGGCGGAGGGCGTCTCGCTCGAAATCCCGTCGGCGACCAGCGTCTTCGCGGTACCGCTCGGCGACGAGGCCCGCCGGTTCCTCTTCGCCAAGGTCAACGAGCTGCGCAAGGTCGGTGTCGCGGCCGACTTCTCGTACGGCGGCAAGGGCCTCAAGGGCGCGATGAAGAACGCCAACCGCAGTGGCGCCCGCTATGCGATCGTCGCCGGCGAGCGCGATCTCGCCGAGGGCGTCGTCCAGTTGAAGGACATGGAGTCCGGCGAGCAGACCCCGATCGGGGTCAACGAGATCGTGGCGGAGCTGGAATCCCGCCTGGGCTGACGGCCCCGGTCCTGTCGGACGGGCCGAGGCTTCCCGCACCGGGGAGGCCTCGGCCCGTCCCGGCGTTTTCGGGGCGACGACCCCCCGGCGGTCATGCGACTTCCGGTGTCAACGGGACGAATGCCTCACGGTCGGGCGGGCCGTCAACTCCGCGGGTGCGGATTCCCCCTGCCGGACGCTGCCGAGTTCCGGGCCGGGCGGAACACCTCGCCGTGCCCGGATCCGAGGCCGGTGCCGTCGACGGCGATCACGTACCGGTCCTGCTGGGGCGGTCCCCGCACACCCGCCGAGAGTTGATCGCGTGTTCCGTCAGGCCGGCCGGCTTCCGGGCACAGCGAACGCGACGGCACGGCCGTCCGTACCTCCTTATGTCCATCGAACGGTGGACACGCGCGTGCGTGCGGCACAATGACCGTGCCCGCAGAGCCCACTCCCAGTAACGGATCGGCGTGATGAGCAAGACGACAGTCAAGGACGGCGCCTCCCTCGACCAGGAGCGCGGCGGCGCTCCGCGGACCGTGGGCGGCAGCCCGGCCTTCGCCCTGCTGCTGGTGATCACCGGCGCGGCCGGTCTGCTCGCCGCGTGGGTCATCACGATCGACAAGTTCAAGCTGCTGGAGGACCCGGGCTTCGTGCCGGGCTGCAGCCTCAACCCGGTCGTCTCCTGCGGCAACATCATGAAGAGCGACCAGGCCTCGGTCTTCGGGTTCCCCAACCCGATGCTCGGACTGGTCGCGTACGGCATCGTGATCTGCATCGGCGTCAGCCTGCTCGCCCGGGCGACCTTCCCCCGCTGGTACTGGCTGACCTTCAACGCCGGCACCCTCTTCGGTGTCGCCTTCTGCACCTGGCTGCAGTTCCAGTCCCTGTACCGGATCAACTCGCTGTGCCTGTGGTGCAGCCTGGCCTGGGTCGCCACGATCCTCATGTTCTGGTACGTGACCTCCTCGAACATCCGCCACGGCTTCCTGCCGGCGCCGCGCCCGCTGAAGAGCTTCTTCGGCGAGTTCACCTGGGTCCTGCCCGTGCTGCACATCGGCATCATCGGCATGCTGATCCTCACCCGCTGGTGGGACTTCTGGACCGGCTGACCCCGCCCGGGCCCCGGCCGACCGGGCCCGGCGGCGTTGTCAGTGGCGTGGCATAGGGTTTCGTACGTGGAGCCCGACCTGTTCACCGCCGCAGCAGAAGAACGCCAGGAGAAGGACCCGTCCAGCAGCCCCCTGGCGGTCCGGATGCGCCCGCGCACCCTCGACGAGGTCGTGGGCCAGCAGCACCTGCTGAAGCCGGGCTCGCCCCTGCGCAGACTGGTGGGCGACAGCGGCAAAGGCCCCGCGGGACCGTCCTCGGTCATCCTCTGGGGGCCGCCGGGCACCGGCAAGACGACCCTCGCGTACGTCGTCTCGAAGGCCACGGACAAGCGCTTCGTCGAGCTGTCCGCGATCACCGCGGGCGTCAAGGAAGTGCGTGCGGTCATCGAGGGCGCCCGCCGGGCCACCGGCGGCTTCGGCAAGGAGACGGTCCTCTTCCTCGACGAGATCCACCGCTTCAGCAAGGCCCAGCAGGACTCCCTCCTCCCGGCCGTCGAGAACCGCTGGGTGACCCTGATCGCCGCGACCACGGAGAACCCCTACTTCTCGGTGATCTCCCCCCTCCTGTCCCGCTCCCTGCTGCTGACCCTCGAACCGCTCACGGACGACGACCTGCGCGCTCTGCTGCGCCGGGCGCTCACCGACGAGCGCGGCCTGAAGGAGGCCGTCACCCTCCCCGAGGACACCCGGGAGCACCTGCTGCGGATCGCCGGAGGCGACGCCCGCCGGGCCCTGACCGCCCTGGAGGCCGCGGCCGGGTCCGCGCTCGACAAGGGCGAGCCGGAGATCACCCTCCAGACCCTGGAGGAGACGGTCGACCGCGCCGCGGTGAAGTACGACCGCGACGGCGACCAGCATTACGACGTCGCGAGCGCCCTGATCAAGTCCATCCGCGGCTCGGACGTGGACGCCGCCCTGCACTACCTGGCGCGGATGATCGAGGCCGGCGAGGACCCCCGCTTCATCGCCCGCCGGCTGATGATCTCCGCCAGCGAGGACATCGGCCTCGCCGACCCGAACGCCCTGCCGGTCGCGGTCGCCGCCGCCCAGGCCGTCGCGATGATCGGCTTCCCCGAGGCCGCCCTCACCCTCAGCCACGCCACGATCGCCCTCGCCCTCGCCCCGAAGTCGAACGCCGCGACCACCGCCATCGGCGCCGCCATGGAGGACGTGCGCAAGGGCCACGCGGGCCCCGTCCCGGCCCATCTGCGCGACGGGCACTACAAGGGCGCGGCCCAACTGGGGCACGCGCAGGGCTACGTGTATCCCCACGACCTGCCCGAGGGCATCGCCCCCCAGCAGTACGCACCGGAGGAGCTCAGGGACCGGGAGTACTACACCCCCACCCGGCACGGCGCCGAGGCACGCTACGCGGACGCCGTCGAATGGACCAGGAAGCACCTCGGTCGAGGACGGTCCTGACCACCCTGTAGACTCCCTGAAGCGCTGCGTCCCGTGTCCGGCTCCGGTCGGCACCACCAGAACGGGACATCCAGCCGGAACCCGTGTGCCGCGAGGCGCAGGGGATCCAGGAGCGTCGCGCACCGTCGAAGGTGTCGCGGGCAGCCCACCACCCTCCCGGACCACCGGGAACAGGTCGGTGGGCCACTCGCGTGCTGCACGTATGTGCCCAGACCGGAGAGCGGCTGCCCGGCAGGTCCTGAGCGGACCCGCAGGGTTTCCCCGGCTGCGGATTGCGACCTCCCCTAACCCTGGTGAAGCCGTATTCACATCAGAGACACGAGGTGTTTGGTTCATGCCGAACCAGTCCCGCCCCAAGGTCAAGAAGTCGCGTGCCCTCGGCATCGCGCTGACCCCGAAGGCCGTCAAGTACTTCGAGGCCCGCCCCTACCCGCCGGGCGAGCACGGCCGCGGCCGCAAGCAGAACTCGGACTACAAGGTCCGTCTGCTCGAGAAGCAGCGTCTGCGCGCGCAGTACGACGTGTCCGAGCGTCAGCTCGTCCGCGCCTACGAGCGTGCCGCGAAGACCCAGGGCAAGACCGGTGAGGCCCTGGTCATCGAGCTCGAGCGCCGTCTCGACGCGCTGGTCCTGCGTTCGGGCATCGCCCGCACGATCTACCAGGCCCGCCAGATGGTCGTCCACGGCCACATCGAGGTCAACGGCCAGAAGGTCGACAAGCCGTCCTTCCGCGTCAGGCCGGACGACGTCGTCATGGTCCGCGAGCGCAGCCGCCAGAAGCCGCTGTTCGAGGTCGCGCGTGAGGGTGGCTTCGCCCCCGACGGCGAGACCCCGCGTTACCTCCAGGTGAACCTCCGCGCCCTGGCCTTCCGCCTGGACCGCGAGCCGAACCGCAAGGAGATCCCGGTGATCTGCGACGAGCAGCTCGTCGTCGAGTACTACGCCCGCTGATCGTCTTCCGGCGGACGTAGCACCACCTGCGTGTCAGCCCGCCGTCTCGCCGCCCTTCCGGGTGGGCGAGGCGGCGGGCTTCCGCATGTCCCCGCGTGCCGGCGTCGACCGCGGCGCCGGCACCGCGCCGAGCGTCCGCTTCCCGGCCCGCCCGAGCGCACCTCTCCCTGGCGCGGCGAGAACCAGTCCAGCTCGCACCACGTGGCCAGGACCATGAACCAGTCCCGGTGGCGGCGGCGCAACCGCCCCGCGTCCCCCGTCGCCTCCAGCCACTCGGCGCCGTACGCACGGACCGTGGCGAGCATGCGGTAACGGACGCCGGCGGGCTCTCCTCGCGGGTGACCACGGACTGGGCGAGCAGTGCGCCGAGGACGTCGAGGACGTCCTCGGCCCGCAGCCCGTCACCGCTGCACACGTACTCGGCGGCCTCCAGGTCGAACCGCTCGGCGAACACCGAGAGGCGCGACCAGAGCAGCCGTTCCTCCGGTGTGCACAGCTCGTGGCTCCAGCCGATCGCCGTACGCAGCGTCCGGTGGCGCGGCGGCACGTCCCGCCCACCGCCCGTCAGCAGCCGGAACCGGTCCTCCAGGCGCGACAGCAGCTGCGCGGGGGAGAGCGTGCTCAGCCGGCCCGCGGCCAGTTCGACGGCGAGCGGAATCCCGTCGAGGCGCCGGCACAGCTCCAGGACCGCGGACCGGTTCGCGTCGTCCACCGCGAACCCGGGCACCCGGGCCGCGGCCCGCACCCCGAACAGCTGCACGGCCTCCGTCCCGGTCATCGGCGCCAGCGGGAACAACTGCTCGCCCTCGACCTCCAGCGGCCTGCGCCCCACGGCGAGCACCCGCAGCCCCGGCACGGCCCGCAACAACTCGCCCACCAGCGGGGCGCACACGTCCACCAGATGCTCGAAACCGTCCAGGACCAGCAGGAGCCGACGCCCGGCGAGATGGTCGAGCAGTACCTCGCGCGGCAGCCGGGACGTGTGGTCCGTCAGTCCCAGCGCCTCCAGCACCGCGTACTCCACGAGCTCCGGCTCACGGACCGCGGCCAGCTCCACCCGCCACGCTCCGTCGCCCGGGTCCGTCCGTGCCGCCGCGTGCGCCGCGAACCGCGACTTGCCGACGCCCCCCATCCCCGTCACGGTCACCAGCCGGGCCGACCCCAGTGCCTCGTCCAGCCGCCTCAGTTCCGCCGAGCGCCCCACGAACGCGTTGAGTTCCAGGGGGAGATTGCCGGGGGCCGGGCAGCCCGCGGGCCGGGGCGGGTGAGAGGGGCGCATGGGGCACGGAGCGTACTGACACGTGTGCGTTCCGTACAATCGGTTCGCGCGAACTCCGCGCGGGGGCGGCGGTAATCGGGTGCGGAGCGGCGGCCCCGGCGCGATAGGCTCGGGGGACGACTTTTCGAACTTCAGGCACGTATCAGGGAGCGGGTGCAATCAGAGTGTCCGGTGGAGAGGTGGCCGGGATCCTGGTGGCCGTGTTCTGGGCGATCCTGGTCTCCTTCCTCGCCGTGGCACTGGCGAGACTGGCCCAGACGCTCAGGGCGACCACCAAGCTCGTGGCGGACGTGACCGACCAGGCCGTCCCCCTGCTGGCCGACGCCTCCTCGGCGGTGCGCTCCGCACAGACCCAGATCGACCGGGTGGACGCCATCGCCTCCGACGTCCAGGAGGTCACGTCGAACGCGTCGGCGCTGTCCACGACGGTCGCCTCCACCTTCGGCGGCCCTTTGGTGAAGGTCGCGGCGTTCGGCTACGGCGTCCGCCGGGCACTCGGTGTCCGACGTGAGAACGAGCCCCCCAAGGCGTCCCGCCGCACCGTGATCGTGGGACGCACCGTCCCGTCCGCGCGACGGGGAAAGCGGAAGAAGGACTGACGCAGCGATGTTCCGCCGTACGTTCTGGTTCACCGCGGGCGCAGCCGCCGGCGTATGGGCCACCACCAAGGTCAACCGCAAGATCAGGCAGCTGACTCCCGAGAGCCTCGCGGCACAGGCCGCGAACAAGGCGATCGAGGCGGGCCACCGGCTCAAGGACTTCGCCCTCGACGTACGTGAGGGCATGCTCCAGCGCGAGGCCGAACTCGACGAGGCACTCGGACTGAACGCCGCCACGGATCCCGCACTGCCCGCCCCGCGGCGCCTGGCCGCCATCGAGAACCGCAGCAACCCCGAGTACGTCGAGAGGTCGACGCACTCGTACAACCGGAATGAGGACCACTGATGGAGTCGGCCGAGATTCGCCGCCGCTGGCTGAGCTTCTTCGAGGAGCGCGGTCACACCGTCGTCCCTTCGGCGTCGCTCATCGCGGACGACCCGACTCTGCTCCTGGTCCCCGCGGGCATGGTCCCCTTCAAGCCGTACTTCCTTGGTGAGGTCAAGCCGCCGTTCCCGCGCGCCACCAGCGTGCAGAAGTGCGTGCGCACCCCCGACATCGAAGAGGTCGGCAAGACCACCCGCCACGGCACCTTCTTCCAGATGTGCGGCAATTTCTCCTTCGGCGACTACTTCAAGGAAGGCGCCATCACGCACGCCTGGGAGCTGCTCACCTCGCCCCAGGACAAGGGCGGTTACGGGCTGGACCCGGAGCGCCTGTGGGTGACCGTCTACCTCGACGACGACGAGGCCGAGCAGATCTGGCGCGAGAAGATCGGCGTGCCCGCCGAGCGCATCCAGCGGCTCGGCAAGAAGGACAACTACTGGTCCATGGGCGTCCCCGGCCCCTGCGGCCCGTGCTCCGAGATCAACTACGACCGCGGCCCCGAGTTCGGTGTCGAGGGCGGCCCGGCCGTCAACGACGAGCGGTACGTGGAGATCTGGAACCTGGTCTTCATGCAGTACGAGCGCGGCGAGGGCACCTCGAAGGAGGACTTCGAGATCCTCGGCGAGCTGCCCCAGAAGAACATCGACACCGGCCTCGGCATGGAACGCCTCGCCATGATTCTGCAGAACGTGCAGAACATGTACGAGATCGACACCTCCATGGCCGTCATCAGGAAGGCCACCGAGCTGACCGGCGTCGAGTACGGCGCCGCCCACAACTCCGACGTCTCGCTGCGCGTGGTCACCGACCACATGCGCACGTCCGTCATGCTCATCGGTGACGGCGTCAGCCCCGGCAACGAGGGCCGTGGCTACGTGCTGCGCCGCATCATGCGCCGCGCCATCCGCAACATGCGGCTGCTCGGCGCCACCGGCCCGGTCGTCAAGGACCTCATCGACGTCGTGATCGAGATGATGGGCCGGCAGTACCCGGAACTCGTCTCCGACCGCCGGCGCATCGAGACCGTGGCCCTCGCCGAAGAAGCCGCCTTCCTCAAAGCCCTCAAGGGCGGCACGAACATCCTCGACACCGCCGTCGCCGAGACCAGGGCCGCCGGCGGCACGGTGCTCTCCGGCGACAAGGCGTTCCTGCTCCACGACACCTGGGGCTTCCCGATCGACCTCACCCTCGAGATGGCCGCCGAGCAGGGCCTCTCCGTGGACGAGGACGGGTTCCGCCGCCTGATGAAGGAACAGCGGGAGCGCGCCAAGGCCGACGCCCAGGCCAAGAAGACCGGCCACGCCGACCTCGGTGCCTACCGCGAGATCGCCGACGCCGCCGGCGAGACCGACTTCATCGGCTACACGCAGACCGAGGGCGAGTCCACCGTCGTCGGCATCCTCGTCGACGGCGCGTCCTCGCCGGCGGCCACGGAGGGCGACGAGGTCGAGATCGTCCTCGACCGCACGCCGTTCTACGCCGAGGGCGGCGGCCAGATCGGTGACACCGGCCGCATCCGGGTGGACACCGGCGCCGTCATCGAGGTCCGCGACTGCCAGAAGCCGGTGCCCGGGGTGTACGTCCACAAGGGCGTCGTCCAGGTCGGCGAGGTGACCGTCGGCGCCAAGGCCCAGGCCACCATCGACGTGCGCCGCCGCACGTCGATCGCCCGCGCCCACTCGGCCACGCACCTCACCCACCAGGCCCTGCGGGACGCTCTCGGCCCGACGGCCGCCCAGGCCGGCTCGGAGAACCAGCCCGGCCGGTTCCGTTTCGACTTCGGCTCCCCGTCGGCCGTACCCACGACCGTGATGACGGACGTCGAGCAGCAGATCAACGAGGTGCTCGCCCGCGACCTGGACGTGCACGCCGAGGTCATGGGCATCGACGAGGCGAAGAAGCAAGGCGCCATCGCCGAGTTCGGCGAGAAGTACGGCGAGCGCGTGCGCGTCGTCACCATCGGCGACTTCTCCAAGGAGCTGTGCGGCGGCACCCACGTGCACAACACCGCCCAGCTCGGCCTGGTCAAGCTGCTCGGCGAGTCGTCCATCGGCTCCGGCGTGCGGCGCATCGAGGCCCTGGTGGGTGTCGACGCCTACAACTTCCTCGCCCGCGAGCACACGGTCGTGGCCCAGCTCCAGGAGCTGGTCAAGGGCCGCCCCGAGGAGCTCCCGGAGAAGATCTCCGCCATGCTCGGCAAGCTGAAGGACGCCGAGAAGGAGATCGAGAAGTTCCGCGCGGAGAAGGTCCTCCAGGCCGCCGCCGGGCTCGCCGGGTCCGCCAAGGACGTACGCGGCATCGCGCTGGTGACCGGGCAGGTCCCGGACGGCACGACCGCCGACGACCTGCGCAGGCTGGTGCTCGACGTGCGGGGCCGCATCCAGGGCGGACGGGCCGTCGTCGTCGCCCTGTTCAGCACCGTGGGCGGCAAGCCGCTCACGGTCATCGCCACCAACGAGGCGGCCCGCGAGCGCGGCCTCAAGGCCGGTGAACTCGTCCGTACGGCCGCCAAGACCCTCGGTGGCGGTGGCGGCGGCAAGCCGGACGTCGCCCAGGGCGGCGGCCAGAACCCGGCCGCCATCGGTGACGCCGTGGACGCCGTCGAGCGTCTCGTCGCCGAGACGGCCAAGTAAGGGTTCGGAGATGCGCAGAGGACGTCGGCTCGCCATCGACGTCGGGGACGCCCGCATCGGGGTCGCCTCGTGCGACCCCGACGGGATCCTCGCCACCCCGGTGGAGACGGTGGCGGGGCGCGATGTCCCGGCCGCTCACCGCCGGTTGCGGCAACTCGTCGAGGAGTACGAACCGATCGAGGTCGTCGTCGGACTCCCTCGCTCCCTCAAGGGGGGCGAGGGCCCGGCCGCGGTCAAGGTCCGCGCCTTCGCCCAGGAGCTCGCCCGGGGCATCGCACCCGTCCCGGTGCGGCTGCTGGACGAGAGAATGACCACGGTGACGGCCAGTCAGGGACTGCGCGCCTCGGGCGTGAAGTCCAAGAAGGGCAGGTCGGTCATCGACCAGGCGGCCGCCGTCATCATTCTGCAGCAGGCCCTGGAGTCCGAACGGGCGTCAGGCGGGGCGCCCGGCGAGGGCGTCGAAGTGGTCATCTGATCGCGATACGGTAACGTTCCGCGCGATGTGGCGGTGTTCGAACAGTCGCCGCACAGAAAAGAGGCGGACAGGAGCCGTGCCAGGCGCCAGCAGCCACCGCCTCGCGGCTCTAGGGGATCGATGACTGAGTATGGCCGGGGCCCAGGCTCCGAACCGTGGCATCCGGAGGACCCGTTGTACGGGGACGGCGGATGGGGAGGACAGGCCCAGGAGGGCCAGTCCCCCTACGGCGGCCAGCCGCAGCACCATCCGCAGCAGCCGCAGCCGCAGCCGCAGCAGCCGCAGTACGGCGACTGGGACAACGGCCACCAGGCCACGTACGACCAGCAGGGTCAGCAGCAGTACGGCGAGCGGGCCCAGCAGCCCTACGCTGAGCAGAATCACCAGCACGGCCAGGCCCCGCAGCAGTACGGCGAGCAAAATCATCAGCAGTACGGCCAGGGCGGACAGCCGCAGTACGACCAGGACCGGCAGCATTTCCAGGGGCAGGGCGGGCCGTACCCGGAGCAGGGGCAACAGCGGCAGTACGCCGACCAGGGACAGCAGGAGTCCGACAACGGCGGCTGGAACACCGGGCCGAACGCCCAGGTCCCGTACCCCGCCGACCCGGTCGACCCCTACGGTGCCCACGCGGCCTCCTACGCGAGCGGTGAGCAGCCCGACTTCTACAACACCCCGGACGCGTACCCGCCGCCCGAGCCGCCCGCCCGGCGCCGTGCCGAACCGGAGCCGCACACCGACTGGGATCCCGGACCCGACCAGGGCGAGCACGCCTTCTTCGCTGACGATGACGACGACTCCGACGACGACGCGGACGGCCGCGGCGGGCGCGGGGACCGGCGGGGCCGGGGCGGCGGCAAGGACCGCAAGCGGCGCAGCGGATGCGCCTGCCTCGTGGTCGTCCTCGTCTTCGGCGGCGGCCTCGGCGGAGTCGGATATTTCGGGTACCAGTTCTACCAGAACCGTTTCGGCTCGGCGCCGGACTACGCGGGCGACGGCACGGGCGAGAAGGTCACCGTCGTCATCCCCAAGGGCGCCTTCGGCTACGCGATCGGGCAGAAGCTGAAGGACGCGGACGTCGTCAAGAGCGTCGACGCCTTCGTCACCGCCCAGTCGAACAACCCCGGCAAGATCCAGCCGGGCTCCTACCTGCTCAACAAGCAGATGTCCGCCGAGAGCGCCGTCGCGCTTATGCTCAACCCGAAGAGCCGGAACAACCTGACGGTCTTCGAGGGTGAGCGCAACGCCCAGGTCTACGCGGCCGTCGACAAGGCCCTCGAGATCAAGAAGGGCACCACCCGGGGCGTCGCCCGGAAGGAATGGCCAAACCTCGGCCTGCCCTCCTGGGCGAACACGGGCAAGAACATCAAGGACCCGCTGGAAGGATTCCTCTTCCCGTCGACCTATCCGGTGGCCAAGGGCATGAAGCCCAAGGAGGTCCTGGAGCAGATGGTCGACCTGGCCAAGGAGAAGTACGCCGAGCTCGGCATCGAGTCCAAGGCCGACGACCTGAACCTGAAGAACCCCCTGCAGGTGCTGACGGTCGCGAGCCTCGTCCAGGCCGAGGGCAAGTACAAGCGCGACTTCGAGAAGGTCGCGACGGTCGTCTACAACCGCCTGAAGCCGGACAACACCGAGACCTACGGCCTGCTCGACTTCGACTCGACCGTCAACTACCTCCGCGGCGAGTCCAAGCTCGCGACGGGGTCCGTCAACGAACTGCGCCGGCTCAGCGACCCGTACAACACGTACAAGATCAAGGGTCTGCCGCCCGGGCCGATCGGCAACCCCGGCGAGGTGGCCATCGAGGCCGCGCTCAAGCCGGCCAAGGGCAACTGGTACTACTTCGTCTCCGTCAGCGAGGACAGGACGCTGTTCGCCGAGACGAACGAAGAGCAGAACCGCAACCGTGAGAAGTACCTCGAGGAACAGAAGGGGCAATGAGCGGCACCGGCACCCACGTCAGCAAGCGCAGGGCCGCCGTACTGGGCTCTCCGATCGCCCACTCCCTGTCCCCGGTGCTGCACCGGGCCGCGTACGAGCGGCTGGGTCTCGACGGCTGGTCCTACGACCGGTTCGAGGTCGACGAGGAGGCGCTGCCCGCCTTCGTCGGGAAGCTGGGGCCGGAATGGGCGGGGCTGTCGCTGACCATGCCGCTCAAACGGGCCGTCATCCCGCTGCTCGACGAGATCAGCGAGACGGCCGCCTCCGTCGAGACGGTGAACACGGTCGTCTTCGCCGAGGACGGCCGGCGCACCGGTGACAACACCGACATCCCCGGCATGGTCGCCGCCCTGCGCGAGCGGGGCATCGAGCAGGTCGACTCCGCCGCCGTGCTCGGTGCCGGTGCCACCGCCTCCTCCGCGCTGGCCGCGCTGGCGCGGATCTGCACCGGCGAGGTCGTCGCGTACGTCCGCAGCGAAACGCGTGCCGCCGAGATGCGGCAGTGGGGCGAGCGGCTCGGCATCGACGTGCGGACGGCGGACTGGCAGGACGCGGCACAGGCCCTGCACGCGCCCCTGGTGATCGCCACCACCCCCGCGGGCGCCACGGACGCGCTCGCCGCCGCGGTGCCCGAGCGCCCCGCCACCCTGTTCGACGTGCTGTACGACCCGTTCCCCACCGAACTCACCGCCCGCTGGTCGGCGTACGGCGGCGCGGTCGTCAGCGGCCTCGACCTGCTCGTGCACCAGGCGGTGCTCCAGGTCGAGCAGATGACCGGCCGTTCGCCCGCGCCGCTGGACGCCATGCGCACGGCGGGCGAGCACGCGCTCGCGGGGCACTGAGACCCCCGGGCTCCCCGCTGCCGTCCGCCTGATGGACCTGGGGCCGGTTCCCGCCGCCGGACGTGGGAGGATCGGAGGTGGCGGGCCAGGGCCGCGCACCCGGTCCCGCCTTCGCCGTACGCGAGGACGCGCGTACGCAGCAGCAGTACCGGGCGCGAGCAGGAGGAGCACCGTTGAGCAGGTTGCGCTGGCTGACCGCGGGGGAGTCCCACGGTCCCGCACTCGTCGCGACGCTGGAGGGACTTCCCGCCGGCGTGCCGATCACCACGGACATGGTGGCGGACCACCTGGCCCGGCGACGCCTCGGCTATGGGCGCGGTGCGCGGATGAAGTTCGAGCGTGACGAGGTCACCTTCCTCGGCGGCGTCCGGCACGGCCTCACCCTCGGCTCCCCGGTCGCTGTCATGGTGGGCAACACCGAGTGGCCGAAGTGGGAGCAGGTCATGGCGGCCGACCCCATCGCCCCGGAGATCCTCGCCGACCTGGCCCGCAACGCGCCGCTGACCCGGCCCCGCCCCGGCCACGCGGACCTCGCGGGCATGCAGAAGTACGGCTTCGACGAGGCCCGGCCGATCCTGGAGCGTGCCTCGGCGCGGGAGACCGCGGCCCGGGTGGCGCTCGGCGCGGTGGCCCGCTCCTACCTGAAGGAGACGGCCGGCATCGAGATCGTCAGCCATGTGACCGAGCTGGCGGGCGCCAAGGCGCCGTACGGGGTGTACCCCAGGCCCTCGGACGTGGAGAGGCTCGACGCCGATCCGGTGCGCTGCCTGGACGCCGACGCGTCGAAGGCGATGGTCGCGGAGATCGACCAGGCCCACAAGGACGGCGACACCCTGGGCGGAGTGGTCGAGGTGCTGGCCTACGGCGTCCCGGTCGGCCTCGGCTCGCACGTGCACTGGGACCGGCGGCTCGACGCCCGGCTCGCCGCGGCGCTCATGGGCATCCAGGCCATCAAGGGCGTGGAGGTCGGCGACGGCTTCGACCTGGCGCGGGTGCCCGGCTCCCAGGCGCACGACGAGATCGTCCACACCGACCAGGGCATCAAGCGCTCCACCGGCCGCTCCGGCGGCACCGAGGGCGGTCTGACGACCGGTGAACTCCTGCGCGTGCGGGCCGCCATGAAACCGATCGCGACCGTGCCGCGCGCCCTGGCCACCATCGACGTGGCCACCGGCGAGGCCGCCAAGGCCCATCACCAGCGCTCCGACGTGTGCGCGGTCCCGGCCGCCGGCATCGTCGCCGAGGCCATGGTGGCGCTGGTCCTGGCGGACGCCGTGGCCGAGAAGTTCGGCGGCGACAGCGTCCCCGAGACCCGCCGCAACGTCGAGTCGTACCTCGAGAACCTGGCCATCCGGTGAGCCCCGCGCCCCTGGTCGTGCTGGTGGGCCCGATGGGCGTCGGCAAGTCCACGGTGGGCGCGCTGCTCGCCGAGCGGCTGGGCTGCTCCTACCGGGACACGGACGACGACATCGTGGCCGGTGAGGGCCGCACCGTCGCCGACATCTTCGTCGACGAGGGCGAGCCCGCCTTCCGCGCGATCGAGAAGCGGGCGGTGCACCGGGCGCTCGCCGAGCACGACGGTGTGCTGGCACTGGGCGGCGGCGCGATCCTCGACGACGAGACGCGCTCGCTGCTCGCCGCACACCGGGTCGTCTACCTCTCGATGGACGTCGAGGAGGCGGTCCGGCGCACCGGTTTGAACGCGGCGCGGCCGCTGCTCGCGGTCAACCCCCGCCGGCAGTGGCGCGAGCTGATGGAGGCCCGCCGCCACCTGTACACCGAAGTGGCCCGCGCGGTGGTCGCCACCGACGGCCGCACCCCCGAAGAGGTCGCCCAGGCGGTCCTCGACGCACTGGAGTTGAAGGAAGCATGAGCGAGGCTGTGACCCGGATCCACGTCGGCGGTACGGCGGGCACCGATCCCTACGAGGTCCTGGTCGGCCGTCAGCTCCTCGGCGAACTGGGCGCGTTGATCGGCGAGGGGACCAAGCGCGTCGCGGTCATCCACCCCGAGGCGCTGGCCGACACCGGCGAGGCGCTCCGTGCCGACCTGGCCGGACAGGGCTTCGAGGCCATCGCCATCCAGGTGCCGAACGCCGAGGAGGCCAAGACCGCCGAGGTCGCCGCGTACTGCTGGAAGGCGCTGGGCACCTCCAACTTCACGCGTACCGACGTCATCGTCGGTGTGGGCGGTGGCGCGACCACCGACCTCGCCGGTTTCGTCGCGGCGAGCTGGCTGCGCGGGGTGCGCTGGATCGCCGTCCCGACGACCGTGCTCGGCATGGTGGACGCGGCGGTCGGCGGCAAGACCGGCATCAACACGGCCGAGGGCAAGAACCTGGTCGGGGCCTTCCACCCGCCCGCCGGGGTGCTCTGCGACCTCGCCGCGCTGGACTCGCTGCCGGTCAACGACTTCGTGTCGGGTCTCGCGGAGATCATCAAGGCGGGTTTCATCGCCGACCCGGCGATCCTGGACCTCATCGAGGCCGACCCGCGGGCGGCCCGCACCCCGGCGGGGCCGCACACCGCCGAGCTCATCGAGCGCTCCATCAGGGTGAAGGCGGAGGTCGTCTCCGGGGATCTCAAGGAGTCGGGGCAGCGGGAGATCCTCAACTACGGACACACTCTGGCCCACGCGATCGAGAAGAACGAGCGCTACCAGTGGCGGCACGGCGCGGCCGTCGCCGTCGGCATGCACTTCGCCGCCGAACTCGGCCGGCTGGCGGGCCGGCTCGACGACGCCACCGCCGACCGGCACCGCACGATCCTGGAGGCGGTCGGCCTGCCGCTGCACTACCGCTACGACCAGTGGCCCAAGCTCCTGCAGAACATGAAGGTCGACAAGAAGTCCCGCGGTGACCTCCTGCGCTTCATCGTCCTCGACGGGCTGGCCAGGCCGACCGTCCTGGAGGGTCCCGACCCGGCGGTCCTCCTCGCCGCCTACGGCGAGGTGGGCGAGTAGTTCCGCTTGGTCCGATTTCGCGGCGCCCCCGGGCACTGCGGGACCCTCCCGGCCGTTCACACAACGGCGGCCGGGGACGGTACCGTTCGGTAGGCGGCGGGGCTCGGACCCCGCTGCCCGGCGCCAACGGCCTGCGGCGACCGCGCTTCAGGGGCGTGTCGGTGCCGTGGGGGAGGGCGCGCGGAGGCCCGCAGGGGTCGAGCGCGGCCGGTCCCCGGCAGCGACAGAGGCGTCCCGGACGCGACCGACCCGAAAGACACGAGACGGAGTGGCACCGGATGCAGCACGCAGTGGGGGCTCCGCTGCCGCCGCCCCATCAGCCGGGGCACGGACCGGCCGTCGGCTGGTCATCTGCCGGACAGCACCCGGGACCGGGTCCGGTACCCGCGTCCCCGCCCGCCCCGGGCTTCGCCGGGGCCGCCCCCCTTCCCCCCGGGGTCCCGCCCGCCCAGGCCCCGCACCACCCCCCTGCGCACCAGGCTCCCGCGCCGCCCGCGCAGGCTCCGGTGCCACCGGCGCACCAGGCCCCCGCGCCGGATGCCACCGGCCATGTGCGGCTGCCCCCGGGTGCCCCCGTGGCCGTGCCGTCCCCGCCGCCCGCCGTGGGCACCCCGGACCCGGCGGCCACCACGCTCGCGGTGCTGCTCATCGGCCCGGCCGGCGCAGGCAAGACCAGCGTCGCCAAGTACTGGGCGGAGCACCGCCGGGTCCCCACGGCGCACATCAGCCTCGACGACGTGCGCGAATGGGTGCGCTCGGGCTTCGCGGACCCCCAGGCCGGGTGGAACGACCACTCGGAGGCGCAGTACCGCCTCGCCCGCCGCACCTGCGGATTCGCCGCACGGAACTTCCTGGCCAACGGCATCTCGTGCATCCTCGACGACGCCGTGTTCCCGGACCGACCGGTCGTCGGCCTCGGCGGCTGGAAGCGGCACGTGGGCCCCGGCCTGCTGCCGGTCGTGCTGCTGCCGGGCCTGGAGATCGTCCTGGAGCGCAACGCCGAGCGCTCCGGCAACCGCCGGCTCACCGACGAGGAGGTCGCCCGGATCCACGGCCGGATGGCCGGTTGGTACGGCTCCGGGCTGCCCATCATCGACAACTCGCAGCTCGACGTGCCGGCCACCGCGCGGATCCTGGACGACGTCCTCGCCCGCTCGATCGCGAGCCCGCCGCAGTGGTGACCTGCCGAGACTGAGATCGCCGGTCCTCTGCCCGGGCGCTCAGCGGCGTCGGGGCGGCGCCGTCCCGACGCTCGGTCGGCCCCGCTGGACCGGCGATATCCGGCCACCGCTCGTAGGCTCGGAACATGTCAGAGGTGTACGCGGCGCGCCGCGAGCGGCTCCGGGAACGCAGCACGGCGGGCGGCAGCGCCGCGGCGCTCGTCACCCGCCCGGCCAACGTGCGGTATCTCGCGGGCACGGCGCCCGACGGCGCCGTCCTGCTGCTCGGCAAGTCCGAGGACCTGCTGCTCTGTTCCTCCCTGCCGGGCGGGGACGCCGCCGAGGGACGGCCCGACGAGGCGCTGCGGGTGCGGCTGACGGGGGTGCCGGGCGGTGACGCGGCCGTCGCCGCGGCCGGCCTCGCGGCCGCGCAGGGTGCGGAGTCCCTCGCCGTGGAGGAGCACCACCTGACAGTGCGGCGGCACCGCGCCATCGGCTCGGCGGCACCCCGGCTGCGGCTGGCGGACCTGGGCGGCGCGGTGGAGCAGTTGCGGGTCGTCAAGGACGAGGAGGAGATCTCCTGCCTGCGCATCGCCGCCGAGATCGCCGACCAGGCCCTGGGCGAGCTTCTCGAATCGATCCTCGTGGGCCGCACCGAACGGCATCTCGCGCTCGAGCTGGAGCGCCGGCTCGTCGACCACGGCGCCGACGGCCGGGCGTTCCCGACCTCCGTCGGCGCCGGCCCGAACTCGGGGCGCCGCGGACACCGGCCCACCGACCGCCGGGTCGAGGAGGGCGATTTCCTCTCGGTCTGTCTGGGCGCCGTGTACCGCGGCTACCGCTGCGAGATCGGCCGGACGTTCGTCGTCGGGACCTCGCCCGCGGACTGGCAGATCGAGCTGTACGACCTCGTCTTCGCCGCTCAGCGAGCCGGACGTGAGGCTCTGGTGCCGGGTGCCGCCTACCGTGACGTGGACCGGGCGGCCCGTCAGGTACTGGACTCCGCGGGGCATGCCGAGGGCCTTCCGGTGCTCACCGGACACGGTGTCGGGCTCGAAATCGACGAGGACCCGCAGTTGGCCCCCGCGGCCATGGGTAAACTGGACGCTTGCGTGCCGGTCACCGTCGAACCGGGGGTTCACCTCCCGGGCCGGGGCGGTGTCAGGATCGATGACACGCTCGTCGTGCGCCACGAGGCGGACGGCGGACCCGAGCTACTCACCATTACGACCAAGGAGCTGCTCGCGCTGTAGCGCGTGTCTTCTGGTCGTCCACGTCAGTCCAGGAGATTCCGCAACCGTGGCTTCCACGAACGACCTCAAGAACGGCCTGGTCCTCAAGCTCGAAGGCGGCCAGCTCTGGTCCGTCGTCGAGTTCCAGCACGTCAAGCCCGGCAAGGGCCCGGCTTTCGTGCGCACCAAGCTGAAGAACGTGCTCTCCGGCAAGGTCGTCGACAAGACGTTCAACGCCGGCGTCAAGGTCGAGACGGCCACGATCGACAAGCGTGACATGCAGTTCTCGTACATGGACGGCGAGTACTTCGTCTTCATGGACATGGACACGTACGACCAGCTCATGGTCGACCGCAAGTCCGTCGGCGACGCCGCCAACTTCCTGATCGAGGGCTTCACCGCCACCGTCGCGCAGCACGAGGGCTCGGTGCTCTTCGTCGAGCTGCCGGCCGCCGTCGAGCTGACCATCCAGGAGACCGAGCCCGGTGTCCAGGGTGACCGCTCCACCGGTGGCACCAAGCCCGCCACCCTGGAGACCGGCCACCAGATCCAGGTGCCGCTCTTCATCACCACCGGTGAGAAGATCAAGGTCGACACCCGTACCAGCGACTACCTCGGCCGGGTGAACAGCTAACCGTGGCTGCCCGCAACACGGCCCGCAAGCGCGCCTTCCAGATCCTCTTCGAGGGCGACCAGCGCGACGTGGACGTCCTCACGGTCCTCGCGGACTGGATCCGGCACTCCCGGTCCGACACCCGGCAGCCGCCGGTCAGCGAGTACACGATGCAGCTGGTCGAGGGGTACGCCGAGAAGGCCGCCCGGATCGACGATCTCCTCGCGCAGTACTCCGTCGGCTGGACGCTCGACAGGATGCCGGTCGTCGACCGCAACGTCCTGCGCCTCGGCGCCTACGAGCTGATCTGGGTCGACGAGACCCCGGACGCCGTGGTGCTCGACGAGGCGGTCCAGCTGGCGAAGGAGTTCTCCACGGACGAGTCGCCCGCCTTCGTCAACGGCCTGCTGGGCCGTCTGAAGGAACTGAAGCCGTCGCTCCGCCGGGACGAGGCCTAGCTCCGGCTTCCCGCCGGGTACGGTTTGGTCGTCCGGCGCGCCGTGACGACGTACGAAACGCCGGAGGGCCCGCAGCGCACCCGCTGCGGGCCCTCCGGCGTTCCTGCGTGCCCTCCCGTGCCTTTGGGGCGGCCTGTCCGCCCTCCGGTGCCCCTGGGGCCCGCGAGGCGCGCAGAAAGCCGCCGGGGTGGCCGGAACGTTGTGTTCCGGCCACCCCGGCGGCACGTTTCTTCACAAGTGCGGGAAGGGATCAGCCCTCGTCGTGGGAGACCGCGCGGCGGGCATCCGCGTCCAGGACGCCCCAGCTGATCAGCTGCTCGGTGAGGACCGAGGGCGACTGGTCGTAGATGACGGCGAGTGTGCGCAGGTCGTCCTGGCGGATCGACAGCACCTTGCCGTTGTAGTCGCCGCGCTGGGACTGGATCGTGGCCGCGTACCTCTGGAGGGGGCCCGCCTTCTCGGCCGGGACGTGCGCCAGGCGCTCCAGATCCAGGACGAGCTTCGGCGGCGGCTCGGCGGCCCCGCCCGGCGTGGTGCCCGGCAGCAGCTCCTGCACGGGGACCCCGTAGAAGTCCGCCAGCTCGGCGAGGCGCTGTACGGTGACGGCGCGGTCGCCGCGCTCGTACGAACCGACCACGACCGCCTTCCAGCGGCCCTGGGACTTCTCCTCGACGCCGTGGAGGGAAAGGCCCTGCTGGGTGCGGATGGCGCGGAGCTTGGCCCCGAGCTGTTTGGCGTATTCGCTGGACATATAGCTCCCCGGACGCTGTATCAACGTGCGGCTCCGCCGCGCGGCTGGTGACTCACTGTGAGGTTACGCAGCGTTACTCTCCCCCGTCAAGCCGAATGGTCCGCCCCCGCCCCCGCCCGCAGCCGCCGTCCGGGTGATTCCGAGGGGGTGATCAGGCGCGTTGCCTTGCTGGTAACGTGGGTGGCGCAAATCCGACGTCCTTTAATGATCCGTCCCGTGAGGCGGAGAAGGAGGTCCGTTTCCTATGGACTCAGAGCAGGACAACCAGCAGTACGAGTCCGATGCGCGGCCCGTTCTCGAAGGCCCCGACATCGCGCGGGTGCTGACCCGCATCGCCCACGAGATCGTCGAGCGCGCCAAGGGCGCCGACGACGTGGTGCTCCTCGGCATTCCGACCCGGGGCGTCTTCCTGGCCCGCAGACTGGGCGACAAGCTCGCGGAGATCACCGGCCGCACCATCCCGGTCGGCTCCCTCGACATCACCATGTACCGCGACGACCTGCGCATGCACCCGCCGCGTGCGCTCGCCCGCACCGAGATCCCCGGTGACGGCATCGACGGCCGGCTGGTCGTCCTCGTCGACGACGTGCTCTTCTCGGGCCGCACGATCCGCGCCGCCCTCGACGGCCTGAACGACATCGGGCGACCGCGCGCCGTGCAGCTCGCCGTCCTCGTCGACCGCGGCCACCGCGAACTGCCCATCCGTGCCGACTACGTCGGCAAGAACCTCCCCACGTCGTTGCGGGAGACGGTCAAGGTCCAGCTTGCCGAGGAGGACGGTCGCGACACCGTGCTGCTCGGCGCGAAGCGGACCTCCCCGGCCGGCGAGCAGTAGTCCCACTCGGACGCACGTCCCCGAGTGCGCCGCTGCGCGCCCGTATGCCCGAATACGCCTGAACTGCCCTACGGAGCCTGACAGATGCAGCGTCATCTCATCTCGGCCGCCGACCTCACCCGCGACGACGCCGTGCTCATCCTCGACACCGCCGAGGAAATGGCCCGGGTCGCCGACCGGCCGATCAAGAAGCTGCCGACCCTGCGCGGCCGCACCGTCGTCAACCTCTTCTTCGAGGACTCGACCCGTACCCGGATCTCCTTCGAAGCGGCCGAGAAGCGGCTCTCGGCGGACGTCATCAACTTCACCGCCAAGGGATCCAGCGTCTCCAAGGGCGAGTCCCTCAAGGACACCGCCCAGACCCTGGAGGCGATGGGCGTCGACGCCGTCGTCATCAGGCACGGCGCCTCCGGCGCCCCCTACCGCCTCGCCACCTCCGGCTGGATCGACGCCGCCGTCATCAACGCGGGCGACGGCACCCACCAGCACCCCACGCAGGCCCTGCTCGACGCGTTCACCATGCGGCGCCGGCTCGTCGGCCGCGACGCCGGGCTCGGCAGGGACCTGGCGGGCAGGCGCATCACGCTGGTCGGCGACATCCTGCACAGCCGGGTCGCCCGCTCCAACGTCGACCTGCTGCACACCCTCGGCGCCGAGGTCACCCTCGTCGCACCGCCCACGCTGCTCCCCATCGGCGTCGAGGCGTGGCCCTGCGCGGTCTCCTACGACCTCGACAGCACGCTGTCCAAGTCCGACGCGGTAATGATGCTGCGCGTCCAGCGCGAGCGGATGAACGCCGCGTTCTTCCCGACCGAGCGCGAGTACTCGCGTCGCTACGGCCTCGACGGCGACCGCATGGCGAAGATGCCGGAGCACGCCATCGTCATGCACCCCGGCCCGATGGTCCGCGGCATGGAGATCACCGCAGCGGTCGCCGACTCCGACCGCTGCACGGCCATCGAGCAGGTGACGAACGGCGTGTCCATCCGCATGGCGGTGCTGTACCTGCTGCTGGGCGGCAACGAGCCCGCCGTCACCCACACCCGCCCGCCCGTCTCCCACCCCCACCCTTCCAGCGAGCGCGCCGCGCACACCCTTTCCGCGGACGAGGAGAAGTAGGACCCATGAACAAGATCCTTATTCGCGGTGCGAAGGTGCTCGGCGGCGAGCCGCAGGACGTCCTCATCGACGGCGAGACCATCGCCGAGGTCGGCACCGGCCTGAGCGCCGAGGGCGCCGAGGTCGTCGAGGCCGACGGCCGCGTGCTGCTGCCGGGCCTCGTCGACCTGCACACCCATCTGCGCGAGCCGGGCCGGGAGGACTCCGAGACCGTCCTGACCGGCACCCGGGCCGCGGCGAGCGGCGGCTACACCTCCGTGTTCGCCATGGCCAACACCTTCCCGGTCGCCGACACCGCGGGCGTCGTCGAGCAGGTCTACCGGCTCGGCCAGGAGGGCGGCTACTGCGACGTGCAGCCCATCGGCGCCGTCACCGTCGGCCTGGAGGGCAAGAAGCTCGCCGAGCTGGGCGCGATGCACGAGTCCGCGGCCGGCGTCACCGTCTTCTCCGACGACGGCAAGTGCGTCGACGACGCGGTGATCATGCGCCGGGCCCTGGAATACGTGAAGGCATTCGGCGGGGTCGTCGCGCAGCACGCCCAGGAGCCGCGGCTGACCGAGGGCGCCCAGATGAACGAGGGCGTCGTCTCCGCCGAGCTCGGGCTCGGCGGCTGGCCCGCGGTCGCCGAGGAGTCGATCATCGCCAGGGACGTCCTGCTCGCCGAGCACGTCGGCTCCCGCGTCCACATCTGCCACCTGTCGACCGCCGGCTCCGTCGAGATCGTGCGCTGGGCCAAGTCCCGCGGCATCGACGTCACCGCCGAGGTCACCCCGCACCACCTCCTCCTCACCGACGAACTGGCACGCACGTACAACCCGGTCTTCAAGGTGAACCCGCCGCTGCGCACCGAACGTGACGTGCTGGCGCTGCGCGAGGCGCTCGCCGACGGCACCATCGACATCGTCGCCACCGACCACGCCCCGCACCCGCACGAGGACAAGGACTGCGAGTGGGCCGCCGCCGCCATGGGCATGGTGGGCCTGGAGACCGCGCTCTCCGTCGTCCAGCAGACGATGGTGGAGACCGGTCTGCTCGACTGGGCCGGCGTCGCCGACCGCATGTCCGTCAAGCCCGCCGCGATCGGCCGGGCCACCGGACACGGGCGTCCCGTCTCGGCAGGTGAGCCCGCCAACCTCACCCTCGTCGACACGGAATACCGTGGGGCCGTGGACCCCGCGGGCTTCGCCTCGCGCAGCCGCAACACTCCGTACGAGGGCCGCGAGCTGCCGGGCCGTGTCACGCACACGTGGCTGCGGGGCCGGGCCACGCTCGTCGACGGGAAGCTCGCGTGACATCTCTGCAACTGACGTACCTCGCCGCCGGACAGAAGTCGGCGGAGGTGACCGACTGGGCCGCCCGCATCGGCTGGCTCATCGGCCTCGCCCTCTTCGTCGCGCTCCTCTACTGGCTGATGCGCGAGGGCTGGAAGTGGCGCGGCACCCTCCAGGGCGACCTGCCGGAGCTGCCCGCCCGCCCGTCGCCCGCCACCACCCCGGACGGGGACGGCGGGCCGCCGCCGCCTGGAATGCCGGAAGGACCGGGTCCGGCGAGACTGAGCATGAGCGGCCGCTACCACGGCTCCACCACCGCCGGGCAGTGGCTCGATCGCATCGTGGCGCACGGCCTGGGCACCCGCAGCCGGGCCGAGCTCACGCTGACGGACACGGGACTGGACGTCGTGCGGCCCGGAGCCACCGACTTCTTCGTCCCGGTGGGAGCACTGCGCGAGGCCCGGCTGGACAAGGGCATCGCGGGCAAGGTCCTCACCGAGGGCGGTCTGCTCGTCGTCACCTGGGCCCACGGCGACAGACTGATCGACTCCGGATTCCGGTCGGACCGAGCGGCCGAGCACCACGAGTGGGTCGAGACCCTGAACCGAATGATCAACAAGAGCAGCGACACGGAAGGCGCACGATGACGACCTCCACAAGGGAAGCCGGAAGGGTTTCCGCCGTACTCGTCCTGGAGGACGGCCGGATCTTCCGCGGCCGTGCCTACGGGGCCGTGGGGGAGACCTTCGGCGAAGCGGTGTTCTCCACCGGCATGACCGGCTACCAGGAGACCCTCACCGACCCGTCGTACCACCGCCAGGTCGTCGTCATGACGGCCCCGCACGTCGGCAACACCGGCATCAACGACGAGGACCCCGAGTCCAAGCGGATCTGGGTCGCCGGATACGTGGTGCGCGACCCCGCGCGCGTGCCCTCCAGCTGGCGCTCCCGGCGGACCCTCGACGACGAGCTGCGCGCCCAGGGCGTCGTCGGCATCAGCGGGATCGACACCCGCGCGCTCACCCGGCACCTGCGTGAGCGCGGCGCCATGCGCGTCGGCATCTTCTCCGGTGACACGCTGCCCGACGAGGGCACGATGATCACCGAGGTCCGCCGGGCCCCCGAGATGAAGGGCGCCAGCCTCTTCGAGGAGGTCGCCACCGAGGAGACCTACGTCGTCCCCGCCGTCGGCGAGAAGAAGTTCACCGTCGCCGCCGTGGACCTCGGCATCAAGGGCATGACCCCCCACCGCATGGCCGAGCGCGGCATCGAGGTGCACGTGCTGCCGGCCACCGCGACCGCCGAGGAGCTGTACGCCGTCAACCCCGACGGGGTGTTCTTCTCCAACGGCCCCGGCGACCCCGAGAAGGCCGACCAGCCCGTCGCGCTGATGCGCGAGGTCCTCAGCCGGAGGACGCCGCTCTTCGGCATCTGCTTCGGCAACCAGATCCTCGGCCGGGCCCTCGGCTTTGGCACCTACAAGCTGAAGTACGGCCACCGCGGCATCAACCAGCCCGTGCAGGACCGTACGACGGGCAAGGTCGAGGTCACCGCGCACAACCACGGCTTCGCCGTCGACGCCCCGCTCGACCGGGTCTCGGAGACCCCCTTCGGCCGCGCCGAGGTCTCCCACGTCTGCCTGAACGACCAGGTCGTCGAAGGACTCCAGCTCCTCGACCAGCCGGCCTTCAGCGTCCAGTACCACCCCGAAGCGGCAGCGGGCCCCCACGACGCCGCCTACCTGTTCGACCGCTTCGTATCCCTGATGGAGGGCCAGCGTGCCTAAGCGCACCGATATCCAGTCCGTCCTGGTCATCGGCTCCGGCCCGATCGTCATCGGCCAGGCCGCCGAGTTCGACTACTCCGGCACCCAGGCCTGCCGCGTGCTCAAGGCCGAGGGCCTGCGCGTCATCCTGGTGAACTCCAACCCGGCGACGATCATGACCGACCCGGAGATCGCCGACGCGACCTACGTCGAGCCGATCACCCCCGAGTTCGTCGAGAAGATCATCGCCAAGGAGCGCCCCGACGCGCTGCTGCCGACGCTCGGCGGCCAGACCGCCCTCAACACCGCGATCTCCATGCACGAGCAGGGTGTGCTGGAGAAGTACGGGGTCGAGCTGATCGGCGCCAACGTCGAGGCGATCAACAAGGGCGAGGACCGCGACCTCTTCAAGGACGTCGTCGAGGCCGTCCGCGAGAAGATCGGGCACGGCGAGTCCGCCCGCTCCGTCATCTGCCACTCCATGGACGACGTGCTGAAGGGCGTCGAGACGCTCGGCGGCTACCCCGTCGTCGTGCGGCCCTCCTTCACCATGGGCGGCGCCGGCTCCGGCTTCGCCCACGACGAGGAGGAGCTGCGCCGCATCGCCGGCCAGGGCCTCACGCTCTCCCCGACCACCGAGGTGCTCCTGGAGGAGTCCATCCTCGGCTGGAAGGAGTACGAGCTGGAGCTGATGCGCGACAAGAACGACAACGTCGTGGTCGTCTGCTCCATCGAGAACTTCGACCCGATGGGCGTCCACACCGGCGACTCGATCACCGTCGCGCCCTCGATGACGCTGACCGACCGCGAGTACCAGCGGCTGCGCGACATCGGCATCGCGATCATCCGCGAGGTCGGCGTCGACACCGGCGGCTGCAACATCCAGTTCGCGGTCGACCCCGAGGACGGCCGCATCATCGTCATCGAGATGAACCCGCGCGTGTCGCGCTCCTCGGCCCTCGCCTCCAAGGCCACCGGCTTCCCGATCGCCAAGATCGCCGCCAAGCTGGCCGTCGGCTACACCCTCGACGAGATCCCGAACGACATCACGGAGAAGACGCCGGCGTCCTTCGAGCCGACGCTGGACTACGTCGTCGTCAAGGCGCCCCGGTTCGCCTTCGAGAAGTTCCCTTCGGCGGACTCGACCCTCACGACCACCATGAAGTCCGTCGGTGAGGCCATGGCCATCGGCCGCAACTTCACCGAAGCCCTGCAGAAGGCGCTGCGCTCCTTGGAGAAGAAGGGCTCGCAGTTCACGTTCGTGGGCGAGCCCGGCGACAAGAAGCAGCTCCTCGAAGAGGCCGCCCGGCCGACCGACGGGCGCATCAACACCGTCATGCAGGCCATCCGCGCCGGAGCCACCCAGGAGGAGGTCTTCGACGCCACGAAGATCGACCCGTGGTTCGTGGACCAGATGTTCCTGATCAAGGAGATCGCGGACGAGCTGGCCACCGCCGACCGGCTCGACCAGGACCTGCTGGCCGAGGCCAAGCGCCACGGCTTCTCCGACGTCCAGATCGCCGAGATCCGCGGCCTGCGCGAGGACGTCGTCCGCGAGGTCCGGCACGCCCTCGGCGTCCGCCCGGTCTACAAGACGGTCGACACCTGCGCCGCCGAGTTCGCCGCGAAGACGCCGTACTTCTACTCCTCCTACGACGAGGAGACCGAGGTCGCGCCCCGCGAGAAGCCCGCGGTCGTCATCCTCGGCTCCGGGCCCAACCGCATCGGCCAGGGCATCGAGTTCGACTACTCCTGCGTCCACGCCTCCTTCGCCCTCAGCGAGGCCGGCTACGAGACCGTGATGGTCAACTGCAACCCCGAGACCGTCTCCACCGACTACGACACCTCCGACCGCCTGTACTTCGAGCCGCTGACGCTCGAGGACGTGCTGGAGATCGTCCACGCGGAGTCCCTCGCGGGCCCGATCGCCGGTGTGGTGGTGCAGCTCGGCGGCCAGACCCCGCTCGGCCTCGCGCAGGCGCTCAAGGACAACGGCGTACCGGTCGTCGGCACCTCGCCCGAGGCGATCCACGCCGCCGAGGACCGCGGCGCCTTCGGCCGCGTCCTCGCGGAGGCCGGCCTCCCGGCCCCCAAGCACGGCACCGCCACCACCTTCGCGGGCGCCAAGGCCATCGCCGACGAGATCGGCTACCCGGTCCTCGTCCGGCCGTCGTACGTCCTCGGCGGACGCGGCATGGAGATCGTGTACGACGAGACGCGCCTCGAGTCGTACATCGCCGAGTCCACCGAGATCAGCCCCTCCCGGCCGGTCCTCGTCGACCGCTTCCTCGACGACGCCATCGAGATCGACGTCGACGCCCTGTACGACGGCGAGGAGCTCTACCTCGGCGGCGTCATGGAGCACATCGAGGAGGCAGGCATCCACTCCGGCGACTCGGCGTGCGCCCTGCCCCCGATCACCCTCGGCGGCTTCGACATCAAGCGGCTGCGCGCCTCCACCGAGGCGATCGCCAAGGGCGTCGGCGTCCGCGGACTCATCAACATCCAGTTCGCCATGGCCGGGGACATCCTCTACGTCCTCGAAGCCAACCCGCGCGCCTCCCGCACGGTCCCCTTCACCTCCAAGGCGACCGCCGTGCCGCTGGCCAAGGCCGCCGCCCGCATCTCGCTCGGCGCGACCGTGGCCGAACTGCGCGCGGAGGGGCTGCTGCCCGCGAACGGCGACGGCGGCACCCTGCCGCTCGACGCGCCGATCTCCGTCAAGGAGGCCGTCATGCCCTGGTCGCGCTTCCGCGACATCCACGGCCGGGGCGTGGACACCGTCCTCGGCCCGGAGATGCGCTCCACGGGCGAGGTCATGGGCATCGACTCGGTGTTCGGCACCGCGTACGCCAAGTCCCAGGCCGGCGCGTACGGGCCGCTGCCCACCAGGGGCCGCGCCTTCATCTCGGTGGCCAACCGCGACAAGCGCTCGATGATCTTCCCGGCGCGTGAACTCGTCGCCCACGGCTTCGAACTGCTCGCCACGTCCGGCACGGCCGAGGTGCTCAAGCGCAACGGCCTCAACGCCACCGTCGTGCGCAAGCAGAGCGAGGGCGAGGGCCCGAACGGCGAGAAGACCATCGTCCAGCTCATCCACGACGGCCAGGTCGACCTCATCGTCAACACCCCGTACGGCACCGGCGGCCGCCTCGACGGCTACGAGATCCGTACGGCGGCCGTGGCGCGGTCCGTCCCGTGCCTGACGACGGTCCAGGCCCTCGCCGCCGCCGTCCAGGGCATCGACGCGCTCAACCGCGGCGACGTGGGCGTGCGCTCACTCCAGGAACACGCCGAGCATCTGATCGCGGCCCGCGACTAGCAGCCCGAGGGGGACACCGGAAACGGTGTCCCCCTCTTCATGAGGACACTGACACATGTACAAACTCTTCTTCCGTCTGGCTTTCCAGCGGATGGACCCGGAGCAGGCGCACCACTTGGCCTTCCGCTGGATCCGTCTCGCCGTCCGCGTGCCCGTGCTGCGGACCTTCGTCGCCGCCGCGCTCGCCCCGCGGTACGAGGAACTGCGCACCGAGGCGTTCGGCCTGCGCATGCACGGCCCCTTCGGGCTCGCCGCCGGCTTCGACAAGAACGCGGTGGCCGTCGACGGCATGTCGATGCTCGGCTTCGACCATGTCGAGATCGGCACGGTCACCGGTGAACCGCAGCCCGGCAATCCGCGCAAGCGCCTGTTCCGGCTCGTGCCGGACCGGGCGCTCATCAACCGCATGGGGTTCAACAACGACGGCTCGGCGGCCGTCGCCGAGCGGCTGGCCCGCCGTACGCCCGTCTTCCGGACCGTCGTGGGCGTCAACATCGGCAAGACGAAGGCCGTCCCGGAGGCCGAGGCCGTCGGCGACTACGTGAAGTCGGCCGAGCGGCTCGCCCGGCACGCCGACTACCTGGTCGTCAACGTCTCCTCGCCAAACACGCCCGGCCTGCGCAACCTCCAGGCCACCGAGGCGCTGCGCCCGCTGCTGAGCGCCGTCCGCGAGGCCGCCGACCGGACGGTCACCGACCGCCGCGTGCCGCTCCTGGTCAAGATCGCGCCGGACCTGGCGGACGAGGACGTCGACGCCGTCGCCGACCTCGCCGTGGAACTCGGCCTGGACGGCATCATCGCCACGAACACCACCATCGCGCGCGAGGGACTCGGCCTGCGGTCCGTCCCCTCCCTCGTCCAGGAGACCGGCGGACTGTCCGGCGCCCCGCTGAAGGAACGCTCCCTGGAGGTGCTGCGCCGCCTCTACGCGCGCGTGGGCGACCGGATCACCCTGGTGGGCGTCGGCGGCATCGAGAGCGCCGAGGACGCCTGGCAGCGCATCCTGGCCGGCGCCACCCTGGTCCAGGGGTACAGCGCCTTCATCTACGAGGGCCCCTTCTGGGGGCGCGCCGTCCACAAGGGTCTCGCCGCGCGGCTGCGGACGAGCCCGTACGCCACCCTCGCCGACGCCGTCGGCGCCGACGTGAGGAAGTCCGCATGACCCTGGAGCCCTTCGGCGCACGTCTGCGCCGGGCCATGGACGACCGTGGCCCCCTGTGCGTCGGTATCGACCCGCACGGCTCGCTGCTCGCCGACTGGGGTCTGAACGACGACGTCGCGGGCCTGGAGCGCTTCAGCCGCACCGTCGTGGAGGCGCTGGCCGACCGGGTCGCCGTCCTGAAGCCGCAGAGTGCCTTCTTCGAGCGCTTCGGGTCGCGCGGCGTGGCCGTCCTGGAGAAGTCGGTCGAGGAGGCGCGGGCCGCCGGGGCCCTGGTCGTGATGGACGCCAAGCGCGGCGACATCGGCTCGACCATGGCCGCCTACGCGGAGACCTTCCTGCGCAAGGACGCCCCGCTCTTCTCCGACGCCCTCACCGTGTCCCCGTACCTCGGCTACGGCTCGCTGGAGCCGGCCGTGGAGCTGGCGCGCGAGAACGGTGCCGGGCTGTTCGTCCTGGCCCTCACCTCCAACCCGGAGGGCGGGGAGGTGCAGCACGCGGTCCGTACCGACGGCCGTGACGTCGGGGCGACCGTGCTGGCCCACCTCGCCGCCGAGAACGCGGGAGAGACGCCCCTGGGGTCCTTCGGGGCGGTCGTGGGTGCCACGCTCGGCGATCTGTCCTCGTACGACCTGGACATCAACGGCCCGCTCCTCGCGCCCGGCATCGGCGCCCAGGGGGCAACGCCGGCCGATCTCCCTGGCGTCTTCGGCGCGGCCGTGCGTCAGGTCGTGCCGAACGTGAGCCGGGGTGTGCTGCGGCACGGTCCCGACGTGAGCGCCCTGCGGGGGTCCGCGGAGCGCTTCGCCGAGGAGATCAGGGCGGCCGTGGCGGCCGTCTGAGCGGCTCGGCGGGGGTCCCGGGTCTGAATACATCCTCAAATCCGGGGCGTAATGTCGGGAATGCCGGGCTCGACGGAGGCTGACCAGGACTTTTCCGCTGTTCTCGCTGACTCCGGCGGACTTGCCCGCTAGTCTCCGTCGAGTGGGAGCTCCTCCCGCATCCACAAAGGCAGGCGGGGGAGACCGGGCGAGCGTGTTGCCCATAACTCCCCGGGTGTGGGGCAGTAGGTTCCGCACCGGTCCGTATCCGACAGTTGACATCCGAGGTGACGTAGGCGTGGCTCTTCCGCCCCTTACCCCTGAACAGCGCGCAGCCGCGCTCGAAAAGGCCGCCGCGGCTCGCCGGGAGCGGGCCGAGGTCAAGAATCGACTCAAGCACTCCGGCGCCTCGCTTCACGAGGTCATCAAGCAGGGTCAGGAGAACGATGTCATCGGCAAGATGAAGGTCTCCGCTCTCCTGGAGTCCCTGCCGGGCGTGGGCAAGGTCCGCGCCAAGCAGATCATGGAGCGGCTCGGCATCTCCGAGAGCCGCCGTGTGCGGGGTCTCGGCTCCAACCAGATCGCCTCCCTGGAGCGCGAGTTCGGCAGCACCGCCGGCTGACGTTCTCAGGCACTCCTGAGAACCTGGATAATCGCTGCATGAGTGAACGTTCGCGGCTGACCGTGCTCTCCGGCCCCTCCGGGGTCGGCAAGAGCACGGTCGTCGCCCATATGCGCAAGGCACACCCCGGAGTCTGGCTCTCGGTGTCGGCGACGACCCGCAAGCCCCGCCCCGGTGAGAAGCACGGGGTCCACTACTTCTTCGTCACCGACGACGAGATGGACAAGCTGATCGCCAACGGCGAGCTGCTCGAGTGGGCCGAGTTCGCCGGCAACCGCTACGGCACTCCGCGGGCCGCCGTGCTGGAGAGGCTGGAGTCGGGCGAGGCGGTCCTCCTGGAGATCGACCTCCAGGGAGCCCGACAGGTCCGCGAGTCCATGCCGGACGCCCAGCTGGTGTTCCTGGCCCCGCCCTCCTGGGAGGAGCTGGTGCGCAGGCTCACCGGACGCGGCACCGAACCGCCCGAGGTGATCGAGCGCCGCCTGGCCGCGGCGAAGGTCGAACTGGCGGCCGAATCCGAGTTCGATGTCACCCTGGTCAACACCTCCGTCGAGGACGTGGCGCGCGAGCTGCTAGCCTTGATGAACGTTGTGTGATCTTCACTGATCTCATCCCACCTTTCGGAAGGCAGAGCGTGTCCTCTTCCATCACCGCTCCCGAGGGCATCATCAACCCTCCGATCGACGAGCTCCTCGAGGCCACCGACTCGAAGTACAGCCTGGTGATCTACGCCGCCAAGCGCGCCCGTCAGATCAACGCTTACTACTCGCAGCTCGGCGAGGGCCTCCTCGAGTACGTCGGTCCCCTCGTGGACACCCACGTCCACGAGAAGCCGCTCTCGATCGCCCTGCGCGAGATCAACGCGGGTCTCCTCACGTCCGAGGCCGTCGAGGGCCCCGCGACCTGATTGTCCGTTCGCTCATCCCAGGCCCGGCAGCGCGACTGCCGGGCCTGAGCTGTGTCGGGGTCGCCTCAGCCGTCCCCGCCCGGTGATGCAGCATGGAGTCGTACTCCTCCGAGTGCGTCGAACGTTTTTCCGAGTGCGGGGAGACCCTGGTGGGCAAGCCGAAGGTCGTTCTGGGCGTCAGCGGCGGCATCGCCGCGTACAAGGCCTGCGAGCTGCTGCGCAGGCTGACGGAGTCGGGCCACGACGTTCGGGTCGTGCCGACCGCGTCCGCCCTGCACTTCGTCGGCGCCGCCACCTGGTCCGCGCTCTCCGGCCACCCCGTCTCGACCGAGGTCTGGTCCGACGTCCACGAGGTCCCGCACGTCCGCATCGGACAGGACGCCGACCTGGTGGTCGTGGCACCCGCGACGGCCGACCTGCTCGCCAGGGCCGCCCACGGTCTCGCCGACGACCTCCTGACGAACACCCTGCTGACCGCCCGCTGTCCGGTCGTCCTCGCCCCCGCCATGCACACCGAGATGTGGGAGCACCCGGCCACCCGCGAGAACGTCGCCACGCTGCGCCGCCGCGGGGCCGTCGTGATCGAGCCGGCCGTCGGCCGCCTCACCGGCGTCGACACCGGCAAGGGCCGGCTGCCCGACCCGGCCGAGATCTTCGAGATCTGCCGAAGGGTGCTCGCCCGCGGCGTGCCTCGGCCCGATCTGGCAGGCCGGCACGTCGTCGTCAGCGCGGGCGGCACGCGCGAGCCGCTCGACCCCGTCCGCTTCCTCGGCAACCGCTCCTCCGGCAAGCAGGGGTACGCCCTCGCCCGCACCGCGGCGGCGCGCGGCGCCAGGGTCACGCTCGTCTCCGCGAACACCGGGCTGCCGGACCCCGCGGGAGTGGACGTCGTCCAGGTGGGCACCGCTGTGCAGCTGCGCGAGGCCGTGCTGAAGGCGGCCGCCGACGCCGACGTCGTGGTGATGGCCGCGGCGGTGGCCGACTTCCGCCCGGCGGTCTACGCGGCCGGGAAGATCAAGAAGAAGGACGGACAGGAGCCCGAACCGGTCGTCCTGGTCCGCAATCCGGACGTCCTCGCCGAGATCTCCGCCGACCGCGCCCGTGCCGGCCAGGTGGTCGTAGGCTTCGCGGCCGAAACGGACGACGTCCTCGCCAACGGCCGGAGGAAACTGGAGCGCAAGGGCTGCGACCTCCTCGTGGTGAACGAGGTGGGGGAGCGCAAGACCTTCGGCTCCGAGGAGAACGAGGCCGTGGTGCTCGGCGCGGACGGCAGTGAGACCCCGGTGCCCCACGGGCCCAAGGAGGCCCTGGCCGATACCGTGTGGGACCTGGCGGCCGAACGGCTCGGCCCGCTGTCTCGATAGCTCCCTCCGGTACCGCACACCACCCCGAATTCGGCGTGGCGACTCTGGCGGAGAGCGATCCACATTGGGCAGAATGCCCGTGCCGCAGGTCACAGCGCTCCCGAGAGGCGAGACGGGTGGGCCCGCGGGCGAGCGCGACCGATAAACTGTTCTCGGACGACGCCGGGCGCAGCCCCCGTCCCGTCCACCAATGATCAGCCAGCAGCCGCTGCAACCACAGGGAGCGTTGTGTCCCGTCGCCTGTTCACCTCGGAGTCCGTCACCGAGGGTCACCCCGACAAGATCGCTGACCAGATCAGCGACACCATTCTCGATGCGCTTCTGCGCGAGGACCCGACGTCCCGGGTCGCCGTGGAGACACTGATCACGACCGGCCTGGTGCACGTGGCCGGCGAGGTCACGACCAAGGCGTACGCGCCGATCGCCCAGCTGGTCCGCGACAAGATCCTCGAGATCGGTTACGACTCCTCCAAGAAGGGCTTCGACGGCGCGTCCTGCGGCGTGTCCGTGTCCATCGGCTCGCAGTCCCCCGACATCGCGCAGGGCGTCGACACGGCGTACGAGAACCGGGTCGAGGGCGACGACGACGAGCTGGACCGGCAGGGCGCGGGCGACCAGGGCCTGATGTTCGGTTACGCGACCGACGAGACGCCGAACCTCATGCCGCTCCCCATCCACCTCGCGCACCGCCTCTCCCGGCGGCTGTCCGAGGTGCGGAAGAACGGGACGATCCCCTACCTCCGCCCCGACGGCAAGACCCAGGTCACCATCGAGTACGACGGCGACAAGGCGGTCCGCCTGGACACCGTCGTCGTGTCCTCCCAGCACGCCTCGGACATCGACCTGGACTCGCTCCTGGCCCCCGACATCCGCGAGTTCGTCGTGGAGCCGGAGCTCAAGGCACTCCTGGACGACGGCATCAAGCTGGACACCGAGGGCTACCGCCTCCTGGTGAACCCGACCGGCCGTTTCGAGATCGGCGGCCCGATGGGCGACGCCGGCCTCACCGGCCGAAAGATCATCATCGACACGTACGGCGGCATGGCCCGCCACGGCGGCGGCGCCTTCTCCGGCAAGGACCCGTCCAAGGTCGACCGTTCCGCCGCGTACGCGATGCGCTGGGTCGCGAAGAACGTGGTCGCCGCGGGTCTGGCCACCCGCTGCGAGGTCCAGGTCGCCTACGCCATCGGCAAGGCCGAGCCCGTCGGCCTCTTCGTCGAGACCTTCGGCACCGCCAAGGTCGACGCCGAGCGCATCGAGACCGCCATCACCGAGGTCTTCGACCTCCGCCCGGCGGCCATCATCCGCGACCTCGACCTGCTGCGCCCGATCTACTCCCAGACCGCCGCGTACGGCCACTTCGGCCGCGAGCTGCCCGACTTCACGTGGGAGCGCACGGACCGGGTGGACGCGCTGCGGAAGGCGGCGGGGCTGTAGCCCGCACCCGCACGGTCGAGAGGCCCGGCTTCCTTCGGGAGGCCGGGCCTTCGTGTGTCACGGACGCGGGCCGGGCACGGCGCCGGACGGGTCGGGGGGTGCCCGGGACGTGGCGGCGGTGTCGGTGGGGTCTGGTAGGAATGCAGGCGTGAGCAGCGAGAACGGGCGGGCGGACGGGGTGGCGGACGGAGCGCCGCCCGAGCAGCTTGCGCTGGTCCGGGACGCCGTCCGCAAGGCCGAGGTCCCGAAGGCGAAGCCGCGGACCTGGCGGGGGGCCGCCCTGGCGAAGGAGCTTCCCGTCGCACGGGTCGTCGTCGACAAGGGCGTGCTGCACCTGGACCGGTACTTCGACTATGCCGTGCCGAAGGAGCTGGACGAGATCGCCCGGCCCGGGGTGCGGGTGCGGGTCCGGTTCGGCGCCGGGGGACGCCAGGTGCGCGGCGGGCGGCGCGAGGGCGGCAGTCTGATCGACGGGTTCCTCGTCGAGCGGGTCGCCGAGTCGGACTACTCGGGCCCGCTCGCCGCGCTGGCCCAGGTGGTGTCACCGGAGCCGGTGCTCGGGCCCGAACTGCTCGGCCTCGCCCGGGCCGTCGCCGACCGCTACGCGGGCAGTCTCGCGGACGTGCTTCAACTGGCGGTGCCGCCCCGGCACGCCCGCGCGGAGGCGGCCGTGCTGCCCGAGCCGCCGCCCCCGCCGGCCGCCCCGGACCCGGGGACCTGGACGCGGTACGGGCGGGGCGCGGAGTTCCTAGGTGCCCTCGCCGCGGGCGGGGCACCGCGCGCCGTGTGGACCGCGCTGCCCGGGCCGCAGTGGGCCGACGAGATCGCGCGCGCGGTGCGGGCCACGCTCGCCTCCGGACGCGGGGCCCTGGTCGTCGTACCGTCCGGGCGGCCCGCCGCGCGGGTGGACGCGGCGCTGACCGCCCTGCTGGGGGAGGGGCAGCACGCGGTGCTGACCGCCGACGCGGGCCAGGAGCGGCGGTACCGGGAGTGGCTCGCCGTCCGACGGGGGGCGGTGCGCGCCGTGGTGGGGACCCGGGCCGCCATGTTCGCGCCCGTACGGGATCTGGGGCTCGTGGTCGTCTGGGACGACGGTGATGCGGCGCACAGCGACGACAACGCGCCCTTCCCGCACGTGCGGGAGGTGCTGGAGCTGCGGGCCGCCCGCGACAGGTGCGGCTTCCTGCTGGGGAGTTGGAGCTGCACGGTGGAGGCAGCGCAGCTCGTCGAGAGCGGCTGGGCGCTGCCGCTGGTCGCCGAGCGGGACCAGGTACGGGCGAGCGCGCCCCTCGTGCGCACGGTGGGGGACGGGGACCTCGCCCGTGACGAGGCCGCGCGGGCCGCTCGGCTGCCCACCCTCGCCTGGCAGGTCGCCCGCGAGGGGCTGCGGCACGGCCCCGTCCTCGTGCAGGTGCCGCGCCGCGGGTACGTGCCGCGGATGGCGTGCGCGCAGTGCCGGGCGCCCGCGCGGTGCCGGCACTGCGCCGGGCCGCTGGAGGCTCAGGAGGCCGCGGCCCCGAGGTGCGGGTGGTGCGGCCGGGAGGAGGCCGCGTGGCACTGTCCCGAGTGCGGGGGGTTCCGGCTGCGGGCTCAGGTGGTGGGGGCGCGGCGGACGGCCGAGGAGCTGGGGCGGGCGTTTCCGGCCGTGCCGGTCCGGACGTCGGGGCGGGAGCAGGTCCTCGACACGGTGTCCGGGGCGCCCGCGCTCGTGGTGAGCACGCCCGGCGCGGAGCCGGTCGCCGAGGGCGGGTACGCGGCCGCGCTGCTGCTCGACGGGTGGGCCATGCTCGGCCGGCCCGACCTGCGGGCCGGTGAGGACGCCCTCCGGCGGTGGACAGGAGCGGCGGCACTCGTCCGGCCCCAGGGGGACGGCGGGACGGTGGTCGTCGTCGCCGAGCCGACGCTGCGGCCCGTGCAGGCACTCGTCCGGTGGGACCCCGTGGGGCACGCGGTACGTGAACTCTCCGAGCGGGCCGAACTCGGCTTTCCGCCCGTGTCCCGGATGGCCGCGGTCTCCGGGACGGCCGAGGGCCTGGCCGGCTTTCTCGCCGGCGTGCGACTCCCGGGTGACGCGGAGGTGTTGGGGCCCGTTCCGGTGCCCTTCACCCAGGCGGGGCGTCCGCGGCGGGTCGGGGGGCCGCCTCCCGGCGAGCACTGGGAGCGGGTGCTGATCCGGGTCCCCCCGGGCAGTGGTGCGGCGCTGGCCACCGCGCTGAAGACCGCGCAGGCGGCACGGATGGCTCGTGGTGGCAGCGAGCCCGTACGGATTCGGATCGACCCGCTGGACATCGGCTGAACGCCGACGTCGCCGTGCGTCGCCGACGTCGCCGTGCGTCGCCGTCCGGGAGTGCCTACGCCGTGCGGCGCCGACGCGGTCTGTGGGCCGCCGGTGCCGTGGTGTGTGCCTGTGCCGACCGGATGCGCGGCGTCGACGCCAAGGCCGTCTGCGGGACGCGACGCCGACCGCCGGGGCCGGTCGCCGTGCCGGCCGCGGGCGTCTGCGCCAACCGTCGTGGCGAGGGGCGCCGGCCGCCGCGCCGCTGCCGACCGACAGCGGCCGGGCGTCGCGGGGAGTGAGGGCCGACGGGCAACCGTCACACGGACCGGAGGACAGGTACCGCCAGGCCGGTGGTCGGGACGGCGCGCGGGTGGCGGACCGGGTCGGCCACTGAGAGTCCGCGGGGGCCGGCAGTCCCGCAGCGGGCGGGAGGGGCCGGTGCTCCCGGGGCCCGGCGCTCCGTCCGGGCACGGTGTCCGGAGACGGGGATGCCTCCCGGGGATGGGGCCGGGAGGCGGCGGGGTCAGCCGTTGCGCGGGCCCGGGAAGGCCGTCGGCCTGACCTCTTCGCGGAGGGTGGAGCTGCCCGCCGTCGGCTGGGTCGGCATCGAGCGGGCCGCTGGCACGGTCGGCACCGTGGGCACGGAAGGGATGCCGGTGGTGACGGCGACGGTGCGGGCGGTCGACGGCTCGGTGGCGCGCTCGGCCTCCGCCGCTGCCTGGGCCGCGGCGCGCCGGGCGCCGTACCGCCGGTGCACCGCCTGCTTGGTGACGCCGAGCGCGGAGCCCACCGCGTCCCACGAGAAGCCCAGCGAGCGGTCGAAGTCCACGGCGGCCGTCACCAGCGTCTCGACGCTGTCCCGCAGCTCCTGGGCGAGCCGGACGGTCGGTGCGGGGGCGCGTCCGTAGACGACGAAGCCCGTGGACGGGCCGGAGCGGCGCGGACGGTAGACGTTGCCCAGCTGGGCGGTGAGCGTGCGCAGTGCGTCCACCTGCCGGCGGACCCGCTCGATGTCCCGCACCAGCAAGTGCAGGCTGGCCCGAGCCTGGGCGTCGTGGGTTGCGTGGTCGGCCATGAACAAGCCTCTCGAACCGGCGGAGCAGAAAAGGAAGAGGGCCACGACCGCGGCCCCTGGGGTCAACTCTCTCTTGACAACGCGTTACGGGGTGAGTGGTCACGCTGGAGGGGCGTAGGGGCATATGCACGGGGCGCGCACCGTGACGCACGCCCCCTGGGGCGGAGGTACCGCCTCCGGTGCCCGCCGCCCCGCGGGCCGTGCGACCGGCGACGGGGGTTCGCCGCACCCGGTGGCGGCGGGGCTCATAGACTGGTGCGCCGCCCCGCACCGCACCGCTTTGCCGGCGACGTGCGGGCCGTTCCGAACTTCCGCCCGAGAGGCCAGCCGCCACCCATGAAGCTCGTCTTCGCAGGTACCCCCGAGGTCGCCGTTCCCGCCCTGGACGCTCTGCTCGCCTCCGGGCGGCACGAGGTCGCCGCCGTCGTGACGCGGCCCGACGCGCCGGCCGGGCGGGGCCGCAGGCTCGTCGCGAGCCCCGTCGCCGAGCGCGCGGCGGACGCCGGCATCGAGGTGCTCAAGCCCGCGAAGCCACGGGACGAGGAGTTCCTGGCACGCCTCAGGGAGATCGCGCCCGACTGCTGCCCCGTGGTGGCGTACGGCGCGCTGCTGCCCCGGGTCGCGCTGGACATCCCGGCACACGGCTGGGTCAACCTGCACTTCTCGCTGCTGCCGGCCTGGCGGGGTGCAGCACCCGTGCAGCACGCCATCATGGCCGGTGACGAGATCACCGGCGCGTCCACCTTCCTGATCGAGGAGGGGCTGGACTCCGGACCCGTCTACGGCACCGTCACCGAGGAGATCCGCCCCACCGACACCAGCGGGGACCTGCTCACGCGGCTCGCCTTCGCCGGGTCCGGACTGCTCGCCGCGACCATGGACGGGCTCGAGGACGGCGCCCTCGAGGCCGTACCGCAGCCCGCCGACGGCGTCACCGTGGCCCCGAAGATCACCGTCGAGAACGCGCACGTCGACTGGTCCGCACCGGCCCTGCGCGTCGACCGGGTCGTCCGGGGCTGCACTCCCGCACCCGGCGCGTGGACTCTGTTCCGCGGCGAGCGCCTCAAGCTGATCCAGGTGGCGCCGGCCCCCGAGCGCACGGACCTGGCCCCCGGTGAGCTCGCCGTGGGCAAGAACAACGTGCACGTCGGCACCGGCTCGTACGCCGTCGAACTGCTCTGGGTCCAGGCGCAGGGCAAGAAGCCGATGCGCGCCGCCGACTGGGCCCGCGGGGTCCGCATTCCCTCCGGGGAGCGGCTCGGGTCCTGACGCGAGGCTCCCTGCCGGGGGAGGCGGCCGGAGTCCGGGTGCATCGTGCGGCGTACGCTGAGAGGCGCACCTTTTCCCGGATCCGGAGCACCTTTCCCGTGAGTGAGCAGTCCCGTCGGCCGAGCAGGCCGGGCAAGCCCTACCGTCGTCCTCAGAAGGACCCCGTGCGCATCCTCGCCTTCGAGGCGCTGCGCGCGGTGGACGAGCGGGACGCGTACGCGAACCTCGTCCTGCCGCCGCTGCTGCGCAAGGCCCGGGAGAAGGGCGGCTTCGACGGGCGGGACGCGGCGCTGGCGACCGAGCTGGTGTACGGGACGCTGCGCCGGCAGGGCACGTACGACGCCGTCATCGCGGCCTGCGTCGACCGGCCGCTGCGCGAGGTCGACCCCCCGGTCCTCGACGTGCTCAGCCTCGGCGCCCACCAGCTGCTCGGCACCCGGATCCCGACGCACGCCGCCGTCTCCGCCTCCGTGGAGCTGGCCCGGGTCGTGCTCGGCGACGGGCGGGCGAAGTTCGTCAACGCCGTGCTGCGCAAGATCGCCCAGGACGATCTCGACGCCTGGCTGGAGCGGGTCGCGCCGCCCTACGACGACGACGCGGAGGACCACCTCGCGGTGGTGCACTCGCATCCCCGCTGGATCGTCTCCGCCCTGTGGGACGCCCTCGGGGGCGGCCGCGCAGGCATCGAGGATCTGCTGGAGGCCGACAACGAGCGGCCCGAGGTGACCCTCGTCGCCCGCCCCGGCCGTTCCAGCGCCGGTGAAATCCTCGACGCGCTCGGCGAGGAGAACGCGCTGCCGGGCCGCTGGTCGCCGTACGCCGTGCGGCTCACCGAGGGCGGCGAGCCCGGGGCCATCGACGCCGTGCGCGAGGGGCGGGCCGGCGTCCAGGACGAGGGCAGCCAGCTGGTGGCACTCGCCCTGGCGAACGCGCCGCTCGACGGGCCCGACGAGAAGTGGCTCGACGGCTGCGCCGGCCCCGGCGGCAAGGCGGCCATGCTCGCCGGGCTCGCCGCCCAGCGCGGGGCCGTGCTGCTCGCCGCCGAGAAGCAGCCGCACCGGGCCGGGCTCGTCGCCAGGGCACTCGCCGGCAACCCCGGGCCGTATCAGGTCGTCACGGCCGACGGCACCCGCCCGCCGTGGCGCCCCGGCACCTTCGACCGCGTACTGATGGACGTGCCCTGTACGGGGCTCGGTGCCCTGCGCCGCCGTCCCGAGGCCCGCTGGCGGCGCCGCCCCGCGGACCTGGAGGGCTTCGCGCCGCTCCAGCGCGGGCTGCTGCGCACGGCGCTCGACTCCGTACGGATCGGCGGCGTCGTCGGCTACGCGACCTGCTCGCCGCACCTCGCCGAGACCCGCGCGGTCGTCGACGACGTGCTCAAGCACTACGACGGCTCCGCCGAGCTGCTCGACGCCCGCCCGCTCCTGCCGGACGTACCGGCGCTCGGCGACGGCCCCGACGTACAGCTGTGGCCGCATCTGCACGGGACGGACGCCATGTATCTGGCCCTGATCCGCCGGACGGCTTGACCGGCGGCTCCTATCCCGTGCGGTCAGCGTCCGGTCGTGACGCCGGTTCCCCGGGAGCCGGCGTCGTCGGAGGGTGCCCCGGGTCCTCCCCGGCCAGGCGGTGCGGCCACCACACCCTCGGTCCGACGTCCAGGAACAGGGACGTCACCAGGACCGAGCGGACGATGAAGGTGTCCAGCAGGACCCCCAGGGCGACCGCGAAACCGATCTCGGCGAAGGCGACCATCGGCAGGGTGCCGAGCGCGGCGAACGTGCCCGCGAGGACCAAACCCGCCGAGGTGATGACCGCGCCCGTCGCGGCGAGTCCGGTCACGACGCCCGCGCGGGTGCCCCGGCGGGCCGCCTCCTCGCGGATGCGGGTGCTCAGGAAGATGTTGTAGTCGATGCCGAGAGCCACCAGGAAGACGAAGACGAACAGCGGGAAGTCCGTCGACTCGCCCGCGTAGTCGAAGAGGTGGCGGAAGGCGAGCGCGCTGGCCCCCAGCGCCGCCGCGAAGGACAGTACGACCGTCCCGATCAGCAGCAGGGGCGCCACCACCGCGCGCAGCAGGAGCATCAGGATCAGCAGGACGACCAGCAGGACCGCCGGGATGATCACCAGGTTGTCGCGGGTCGTGGCCGCGTCCATGTCGAGCAGGGCCGCGGTGCCGCCTCCCACCTGGGCGTCGGCGTCCGGCACGGCGTGCACGGCGTCCCGTACCCGCTCGACCGTGTGCTTCGCCGCCTCGCTGTCGGCCGGGGCGGACATGGTCGCCTCGAAGAGGACCTTGCCGTCGTGCGACGCCGTGGTCCCGGCGGGCACGGTGATGCTGCCGGGCACCACCCCCTCGGTGCGCGCGACCGCAGCGCGCACCTCGGCGTTCCTGGTCTCGTCCGCCACGATCACCAGGGGATCGCCGCTGCCTGCCGGGAAGTACCGCGCGGACACCTCCTGACCGGCGATCGAGTCCGGCTTTCCGGTGAAGGCGTCCGCGTTGCCGATGCCCTCGGCGCGAAGCTGCAGCAGACCGAGGGAGAGCACGGCGAGCGCGAGGGCCGTGCCGGCCCAGATGGCGCGCGGCTCGCGGGAGATGCGGCGGCCCATGCGGGCCCAGACGCCGTGCGACGTCGGGTCGGAAGAGCCGAAGTGCGGGACGGACGGCCAGAAGACCCAGCGGCCGAAGACGAGCAGCAGGGCGGGGAAGAGCGTGATCATGGCGAGGAGGGCGACGGCGACGCCGATCGCGGCCACCGGGCCCAGACCGCGCGTCGAGTTCATCTCGGCGGCCAGCAGCACCAGCATGCCGAGGACGACCGTGGCACCCGAGGCGAGCACGGCGGGGCCCGCTCGGTTCAGGGCCAGGGCCATCGCCTCGTGGCGGTCCTCGTGGCGGCGCAGCTCCTCCCGGTAGCGGGCGACCAGCAGCAGCGCGTAGTCCGTGCCCGCGCCGAAGACGAGGACCGTGAGGATCCCGGCGCTCTGCCCGTTCACGGTGAGACCGGCGTGCTCGGCCAGCAGGTAGATCAGCGCCTGGGAGGTGAACAGCGCGACGACCACGGCGATCAGCGGGACGAAGATCAGCGTGAGGCTGCGGTAGGTGAGCAGCAGCATCACGATCACGACCGCCATCGCGGAGAACAGCAGGGTGGAGTCGATGCCCTCGAAGGCCGCGGAGAAGTCGGCGGAGGTGCCTCCGGGCCCGGTGATGTGCACGGCCAGTCCGTCGCCGCCCTCGCCGGTCTCGGCCCGGATCGAGTCGACGGCCGGCGCGATGCGCTCCCATCCCTTCTCGTCCATGGTGATCGGCACGAAGATCTCGGCGGCCGCGGGCGCCGCCCGGTCGTTGTAGAGGGGGCCGCGGGTCTCGGCGCCGCGCACGCCGTGGGAGGTGAGCGCCTTGATCTCGCGGACGTCCTCGGTGATCCGCTGCTTGTCCTGCGCGGTGAGGCCGCCGTCGCGTGCGTACACGACGACTGCGGGGATCTGCTCGGGCCTGAAGCCCTCCGAGGCGTCCAGGACCTGGGTGGACTCGGCGGTGCCGGGCAGCCAGGACGCCGCGTCGTTGTCCTGGGCGCCGGTCAGTTTCGTCGCGAGCGGCGCCGCCACCACGAGCAGCACCAGCCACAGTCCGACGATCAGCCACTTGCTGCGCCGTCCGCACACGAACCCGACGACTCCCTGGCGCATCCGATGTTCCTTCCCCGCCGTCATCGCCACCCCCGCAGTCGTGTCCCGAGCCGGTGGGCCGCCGGGTACGGCATGTCCGGCCATGGCGCGACACCGGTGCGACGGCCCCGGACCTCCGCGGACCGGTCCAGGTCTGGACCGGGGGGAGCAACCGGCGCCGGGCATGGCAGTCTTGGGGCATGGCCGTGCAGATCAACCCCAGCATCCTGTCCGCCGACTTCGCCCGCCTTGCCCAGGAGGCAGCGGCGGTGGAGGGAGCCGACTGGCTCCACGTCGACGTGATGGACAATCATTTCGTACCGAACCTCACGCTTGGTGTGCCGGTCGTAGAGTCCCTGGCCCGGGCGACGGACACGCCGCTGGACTGCCATCTGATGATCGAGGACGTCGATCGGTGGGCGCCGCAGTACGTGGAAGCGGGAGCCGGTTCGGTCACCTTCCACGTGGAGGCGGCCGCCGCGCCGGTGCGGCTCGCCCGCGAGATCCGGGCGAAGGGCGCCCGGGCCTCCATGGCGCTCAAGCCCGCGACGCCGATCGAACCGTACGAGGATCTGCTCCCCGAGCTCGACATGCTGCTGATCATGACCGTCGAACCGGGATTCGGCGGCCAGTCGTTCCTCGACATCATGCTGCCGAAGATCCGCCGCACCCGCGAGTTGATCAGCAAGCACGGCCTGGAGCTGTGGCTTCAGGTGGACGGCGGCGTCTCGGCCACCACCATCGAGCGGTGCGCCGAGGCCGGCGCCGATGTCTTCGTCGCCGGATCGGCGGTCTACGGGGCGTCCGACCCGGCCGAGGCGGTACGTGCACTGCGCACGCAGGCGGCGGGGGCGACCGCCCGTGCCTCCTGGGCGTGCGACCACTGAACCAAGGGAACGTGAACGCCGTCCCATCGGGGCGGATCAAGTGCGCCGGATCTGCAAGGATGAACGGCGAATCCAGAGTGTGAACAGCAGTGAGGAGATCGCCGTGTCGGGTATGTCGGCGGGCCGGTCAGCCATGCGGATGGGGCCCGCTGAGCTGGTCCAGGCGGCGGCCATGGCCCGCCGCTTCTACCTCGAGGGCAAATCCAAGATCCAGATCGCCGAGGAGTTCGGCGTCAGCCGCTTCAAGGTGGCCCGGGTCCTGGAGACCGCTCTCGAACGGGATCTCGTGAGGATCGAGATCCGTGTCCCGGCCGAGCTGGACGCGGAGCGCTCCGACGCACTGCGCGCCCGCTACGGCCTCAGGCACGCCGTCGTGGTCGAGTCCCCCGCCGACGCGGAGGAGTCGCCCGACCCCGAGAACCTCGGGGAGGTCGCCGCGGACCTGCTCGCCGAGCTGGTCAACGAGGGCGACATCCTCGGCCTGGCATGGGGCCGCTCCACCATCCACATGGCGGCCGAGCTCTCCCGGCTGCCTCCCTGCACGGTGGTGCAGCTGACGGGGGTGTACGACGCCGGGACCGCCGAGCGCGGGTCGGTGGAGGCGGTGCGGCGCGCCGCCCAGGTGTCGGGCGGGGACGCCCACCCCATCTACGCGCCGATGCTGCTGCCCGACGCGGCCACGGCGGCCGCGCTGCGCAACCAGACCGGGCTCGCCCGCGCCTTCGAGTACTTCGACAAGGTCACGGTCGCCTGCGTCTCCATCGGCTCCTGGGAGCCCGGCATCTCGACGGTGCACGACATGCTCAGCGACGAGGAACGCGGGCACTACGCGTCCCTCGGTGTCGCCGCGGAGATGTCCGCGCACCTCTTCGACGCGGAGGGGCGCCGGGTCGGCCGGGACCTCGGCGAGCGGTGCATCACCGTCAAGGCGGACCAGTTGCGCCGTATCCCCGAGGTCGTCGCGATCGCGGGCGGCCAGCGCAAAGCCGCCGCGATCGACGCGGTGCTGCGCTCCGGTCTCGTCACCAGCCTGGTGACGGACACGTCGGCCGCGGACTACCTGATGACAGCGGGTCCGACGCCGCGTCCCGCCCTCAACCGGGCGGACCCGGACGGGCCCTGAGCGGGCGGCGGTGACGGTGCGGCCGTAGGGCGGTGAGGCGGCCTCCTCGGCAGCTCAGGTGTTGACGGGGAGGCAGCTCCAGTGTTCACGGGGAGGCCGACCGCCGGAGTGGCCTCCCGTGACCGCCGGAGCAAGCGTCCCGCCACCGCCGGAGCGAGCGTCCCCGTCAACACCCGAGCCACATCAGAAGGGGCGATCCGGTCACCGCGGGGAGCGGTGACCCGGCCGCCGACCTGAGCGGTCACCCCGGTCACTGCCTGACCGACGACCCCGTGAACCGCTTGGGGACGCCGGGGCGGGCCCGGACGGCTCTGACCGCCTCGGCGGTGGGGCCGCCGGCCCGGAGGTGGCCCCGGGAGAGCGGGGCGGGGGACGAGTTCGACCGCTTCGGCCGCAGCCGGGCCGGCCGTCCGCCGTCCTCGCGCTTGGAGGATCCGACCAACCCCCCGCCGATGGGCCTGGATGATCTGTCCGGGCCGTTCACGCCCCTCGACATGGGACAATGAAGTACGTGCTCTTCCCCCTGGCTGACCTGTCCGGGGGCCACCTCTGATCGACTGGGATGTGCAGCACGTGCGTTTCCTCAACGACATCCAGCCCCCGTACGACCTGACGTACGACGACGTCTTCATGGTGCCGAGCCGCTCCGCGGTCGGATCCCGCCAGGCCGTGGACCTCACCTCGCCGGACGGCTCGGGCACCACCATCCCGCTCGTCGTCGCCAACATGACGGCGATCGCCGGGCGCCGGATGGCCGAGACCGTCGCCCGTCGCGGTGGCCTCGTCGTCATCCCGCAGGACATTCCGATCGAGGTCGTCACCGAGGTCGTGTCCTGGGTCAAGGGACGCCACCTGGTGCTGGACACCCCGATCATCCTGGCCCCCCACCAGACCGTCGCCGACGCGCTGGCCCTGCTGCCCAAGCGGGCGCACAACGCGGGCGTCGTCGTCGACGAGGACGCCCGCCCGGTCGGTGTGGTCACCGACGCCGACCTCTCCGGCGTCGACCGCTTCACGCAGCTGTCCGAGGTCATGTCGAAGGACCTGCTGCTGCTCGACGCGGACATCGAACCGCGCGAGGCCTTCAACCGCCTCGACACCGCCAACCGCCGGTACGCCCCGGCCGTCGACCGGGACGGCAGGCTCGCCGGCATCCTGACCCGCAAGGGCGCCCTGCGCGCCACCCTCTACACGCCCGCCACCGACGCGCGGGGCCGGCTGCGGATCGCCGCCGCCGTCGGCATCAACGGCGATGTCGCCGGCAAGGCCAAGCAGCTGCTCGACGCGGGGGTCGACACCCTCGTCATCGACACCGCGCACGGCCACCAGGAGTCGATGATCGCCGCGATCAGGACCGTGCGCGCGCTGGACCCGCAGGTCCCGATCGCCGCGGGCAACATCGTCGCCGCCGACGGCGTCAGGGACCTCGTCGAGGCGGGCGCGGACATCATCAAGGTCGGTGTGGGCCCCGGCGCCATGTGCACCACCCGGATGATGACCGGTGTCGGCCGCCCGCAGTTCTCGGCGGTCAAGGAGTGCGCCGCCGAGGCGAGGAAGTACGGCAAGCACGTGTGGGCCGACGGCGGTGTCCGCCACCCGCGCGACGTCGCGATGGCGCTGGCCGCCGGTGCTTCCAACGTCATGATCGGTTCCTGGTTCGCGGGCACGTACGAGTCCCCGGGCGACCTCCAGCAGGACGCCGACGGGCGCCTGTACAAGGAGTCGTTCGGCATGGCGTCGGCCCGCGCCGTCAAGAACCGCACCAGCGAGGAGTCCGCGTACGACCGCGCCCGCAAGGCGCTGTTCGAGGAGGGCATCTCCACCTCGCGCATGTTCCTCGACCCGTCCCGGCCGGGCGTGGAGGACCTGATCGACTCGATCATCGCGGGTGTCCGGTCCTCCTGCACCTACGCGGGCGCCAACTCCCTCGCGGAGTTCGCCGAGAGGGCCGTCGTCGGCATCCAGAGCGCCGCCGGCTACGCGGAGGGCAAGGCGTTGCACGCCAGCTGGAGCTGACGCGCGCCACCGACCCGGACGGCCCCCGAGGTACGACCACGGGGGCCGTCGGCGTACCCGCGCGCACCGGCCCCGGCCCCTCGGGGCGGCCCCCGCAAGGGCCCCTTGCAACGGTCGAAAGACCCCGCGCAACGAACGTGCGCCCGGATGCGATGAACGCAACGATCTTGCGGAGACGCGCAAGGTTGCTGCATTACGCCCGTGAAGCCCGAACTCGTAGGGTCAAGCGCTGTACGTGGTGTGGCGGGGACCCCGCTCGGTGGGTCCCTGCTGTCAGGGGTGCTGCCGGTCCCCGCCCTTTCCGACCGGCAGCGATGAAGGAGCCAGCGCGTGCTCGACCAAGGCGCACCCCCGCAGTCCCGCACCTCCTCCGCCCCACCGTCCCCGGGCCTCGGCGCGCGCCTCATGCGGCGCAAGCCCGTGGAACGCCTGGTCGCCGAGGGCGGCCAGGGCGAGGGTGGCAGCCTGCGCCGCTCCCTCGGCCTCTGGCAGCTGACCATGATCAGCATCGGTGCCACCCTCGGCACCGGCATCTTCGTCGTCCTCGGCGAGGCCGTCCCGAAGGCCGGTCCCGCGGTCACGCTGTCCTTCGTGATCGCCGGTCTCACCGCCCTCTTCTCGGCCCTCTCCTACGCCGAGCTGGCGGGCACGATCCCGGTCTCCGGGTCCTCGTACTCGTATGCGTACGCAACGATGGGCGAGCTGATCGCCTGGATCTGCGGCTGGTGTCTCGTCCTGGAGTACGGCGTCTCGGTCGCGGCCGTCGCGGTCGGCTGGGGCGAATACCTGAACGAGCTGCTCGACGGCACGATCGGCGTCACCATCCCGGACGCGCTGTCCGCGCCGCCCGGCGACGGCGGCATCTTCAACCTGCCCGCGCTCATCGTCGTCCTGCTGGCGATGGCCTTCCTGCTGGGCGGCGCCAAGGAGTCGGCCCGCGCCAACACGATCATGGTGGTCGTGAAGATCGCGGCGCTGCTGATGTTCTGCGCGATCGGCGTCCAGGGTTTCCGGTCCGGCAACTACGAGCACTTCATGCCGCTCGGCATGGCGGGCGTCAGCGCCGCAGGTGCCACGCTCTTCTTCTCCTACATCGGCTTCGACGCCGCCTCCACGGCCGGCGAGGAGGCGAAGAACGCGCAGCGCGACCTGCCGCGCGCGATCATGCTCTCGCTCGTCATCGTGACGGCGCTGTACGTCGTCGTCGCGGCCGTCGCCGTCGGCGCCATGCCCTGGCAGGGGTTCGGCGACTCGGAGGCCGCGCTCTCCGGGATCATGAAGGACGTCACCGGGCAGACGGTCTGGGGCACCCTGCTCGCGGCCGGCGCGGTCATCGCCATCGCCAGCGTCGTGCTCACCGTGCTCTACGGCCAGACGCGCATCCTCTTCGCCATGTCGCGCGACGGACTGGTGCCGAAGGTGTTCTCCCGCGTCCACCCGAAGAGCGGCGCGCCCCGCGCCAACACCGTGATCGTCTCGCTGTTCTGCGGTGTCCTCGCCGCCGCGATCCCGCTCGGCCAGCTCGCCGACGCGACCAGCATCGGCACGCTCTTCGCCTTCGCGCTGGTCAATGTCGCGGTCGTCGTCCTGCGCCGTACGCGACCGGAGATGCACCGCACGTTCCGGGTGCCGCTGTCGCCCGTGCTGCCCGCGCTCGGCCTCGCCTTCTGCCTCTGGATGATGGGCAGCCTCTCGGCCGTCACCTGGGTGGTCTTCGGCGTCTGGATGGCCCTCGGGCTCGTGTTCTACTTCAGTTACGGCCACCGCCGTTCCAAGCTGGCCGCCGCCGGTGTCCCGGCCGCAGACTCCGCAGCCATCGCAGAAAAGTGAACCACCCGCCTTGCTGAACGATCTCGACGAACGCATCGTGCACGCCCTCGCCGAGGACGCCCGCCGCTCCTACGCCGACATCGGGCAACTCGTCGGCCTGTCCGCGCCCGCCGTCAAGCGGCGCGTGGACCGGCTGCGGGCCACCGGCGCCATCACCGGATTCACCGTCCGGGTGGACCCGGCGGCGCTCGGCTGGGAGACCGAGGGGTTCGTCGAGATCTACTGCCGGCGCAACACCTCGCCGGAGACCATCCAGCGCGGCCTGGAGCGCTACCAGGAGGTCGTGGCCGCCTCCACCGTCACCGGTGAGGCGGACGCGGTCGTCCAGGTCTTCGCCTCGGACATGCGGCACTTCGAGCGGGTCCTGGAGCGCATCGCGGGGGAGTCGTTCGTCGAGCGGACCAAGTCCGTGCTCGTCCTCTCACCGCTGCTCAGGCGTTTCTCGGCCGGTTCACCCACGTAGGACCGGCGGGGCCGCCGGGCCGGTCCCACGACCGGGTTCAGAGCTTCGGCCGCCAGGGCACGACCCGGTAGTCGCCCGTGCCGCGCCGCACCTTCTCGAAGGGCGCCGACCCGACGCACGCCGGCAGGTCCTCGGTCTCCACGGGACTGCCGACCGCCGCCCAGCTGTAGCCCAGCCGGTCGTGGGAGCCGAGGTCGTGGACCGTGATGCCCACCCGCCTGCCCTCGGCGCCGGGCAGGTCGGAGTCGGTGATCACCCCGGAGACCACGGCGACCCTGCCCCCGGTGAGCAGGCAGTCGACCTCCGCCTTCGCCCGGGCGCCGGCGCCGTTCACGTAGTGGCTGAACTCGAAGGTGCCGGTGGCCTTCGTCGGGTCGGCGCCGTCCTTCGCCGCGAGATGGGCGTCGAAGGTGAACGTGATGTCGTCGCCGGCCGACCGGTACAGCTTGGCGGTGCCGGTCAGCGCGGCGGCCTCGCGCTTCTCCCGCTCACCGCCGGCGCCCGCGACGGCGTGCCGGGTTCCGGACCGTCCGGTGCCGGACGCGGCGGCGGATTCCGCCGCTCCGGCGGTGAGCAGCAGGACGGTGCCGAGCACGGCGAGCCGGGTGCGACGGTCAGAGCGGTTCATGACGGTCCTTTCCGCAGGTCAGGTGGACATCCGTCACTCTGCCGCCGGCACCGGGAAGGCACATCGTGCCAGGGACGTCACCGTGCCTCCGCCGTCCGGCGGGGACGTGCCCACGGCCTGCACCCCGAGGGGGAGGGGAGGTACGCCTCAGGGTGCGCAACGAATCACCGCACGCCCCCGCTCGCACGCAACGAATCGTCCACCGGCGCGCAACGGCTGCTCCTTGTCCCGCCGAGCGCGGCGACCGTACCGTCTATCTGGGCGACCACGCTGGTCACCCGCCCCCCGAACCCCCTCCGCCCCGGTGAGGAACACGCATGCGCACAGCCCTGCTCCAGAGCTCCGGCCGCCCCGGCTCCGTCGCCGAGAACCTCAAGGTTCTCGACGACGCCGCGGGCCGCGCCGCCGCCGCGGGCGCCGGACTGGTCGTCGCACCGGAGATGTTCCTGACCGGGTACGCGATCGGCGACGACATCGCCCGCCTGGCCGAGCCCGCCGACGGCCCCGCGGCCGACGCGATCGCCGAGCTCGCCGCCCGGCACGGTGTCGCCGTCGCCTACGGCTACCCCGAGCGCGACGGCGAGCGGGTCTACAACTCCGTCCGGCTGATCTCCGCCGACGGCCCCCTCGCGAACTACCGCAAGACCCACCTCTTCGGCTGCTTCGAGCGCGAGCACTTCACCCCCGGCGACCAGCCGGTCGTCCAGGCCGACCTCGGCGGACTGCGCGTCGGCCTGATGATCTGCTACGACGTCGAGTTCCCGGAGAACGTCCGGGCGCACGCCCTCGCCGGCACCGACCTCCTCCTGGTGCCGACCGCCCAGATGCACCCCTTCCAGTTCGTCGCCGAGTCCGTCGTCCCGGTGCGCGCCTTCGAGAACCAGATGTACGTCGCGTACGTCAACCGCACCGGCCGGGAAGGGGAGTTCGAGTTCGTCGGGCTCTCCACGCTCGCCGGACCCGACGGTATCGCCCGCGGACGCGCGGGCCGCGGCGAGGAACTGGTCCTCGCCGACGCCGACCCCGTCCTGCTGGCGGCCTCGCGCGAGGCGAACCCGTACCTGAAGGACCGCCACCCCGGCCTCTACGGGTCGCTGGTCTGAACCCGGCCGCCCTCTCCCCGCACCCGGCTTTCCCCGCAAGGAGTCCGTACCCCATGACGTCCACGGTGCCCACCGCCGTCCCGCACGCCGACGCGCAGCAGCCGCCGATCACCATGTTCGGCCCGGACTTCCCGTACGCGTACGACGATTTCCTCGCGCACCCCGCGGGCCTCGGCCAGATACCCGCGACCGAGCACGGCACCGAGGTCGCGGTCATCGGCGGCGGGCTGTCCGGCATCGTGGCCGCCTACGAGCTGATGAAGATGGGCCTCAAGCCCGTCGTCTACGAGGCCGACCAGATCGGCGGCCGGCTGCGCACCGTCGGCTTCGAGGGCTGCGACCCCTCCCTCACGGCCGAGATGGGCGCGATGCGCTTCCCGCCGTCCTCCACCGCCCTCCAGCACTACATCGACCTGGTGGGCCTGGAGACCCGGCCGTTCCCGAACCCGCTGGCCGAGAGCACGCCGTCGACCGTCGTCGACCTCAAGGGCGAGTCGCACTACGCCGAGACCGTCGAGGACCTCCCCGAGGTCTACCGGCAGGTCGCGGCCGCCTGGAACGCCTGCCTCCAGGACGGCGCCGACTTCTCCGACATGAACCAGGCCATGCGCGAGCGCGACGTGCCGCGCATCCGCGAGATCTGGTCGAAGCTCGTCGAGAAGCTCGACAACCAGACCTTCTACGGCTTCCTCTGCGACTCCGAGGCCTTCAAGTCCTTCCGGCACCGCGAGATCTTCGGCCAGGTCGGCTTCGGCACCGGCGGCTGGGACACCGACTTCCCGAACTCCATCCTGGAGATCCTGCGCGTCGTCTACACCGAGGCCGACGACCACCACCGCGGCATCGTGGGCGGCTCCCAGCAGCTGCCGCTGCGCCTGTGGGAGCGCGAGCCGGAGAAGATCGTGCACTGGCCGTACGGCACGTCGCTGTCGACGCTGCACGACGGGACCCCGCGCCCGGCCGTGACCCGGCTCGGCCGCACCGCCGGCAACCGGATCACCGTCACGGACGCGAACGGCGACATCCGTACGTACCGGGCGGCCATCTTCACCGCCCAGTCCTGGATGCTGCTCTCCAAGATCGCCTGCGACGACTCGCTCTTCCCGATCGACCACTGGACGGCGATCGAGCGCACGCACTACATGGAGTCGAGCAAGCTCTTCGTCCCCGTGGACCGTCCGTTCTGGCTGGACAAGGACGACGAGACCGGGCGGGACGTCATGTCGATGACGCTCACCGACCGTATGACGCGCGGCACCTACCTCCTCGACGACGGCCCGGACAGGCCGGCGGTCATCTGCCTGTCGTACACCTGGTGCGACGACAGCCTGAAGTGGCTGCCGCTGTCCGCGAACGAGCGCATGGAGGTCATGCTCAAGTCGCTCGGCGAGATCTACCCGAAGGTCGACATCCGGAAGCACATCATCGGCAACCCGGTGACCGTCTCCTGGGAGAACGAGCCCTACTTCATGGGCGCGTTCAAGGCCAACCTGCCGGGCCACTACCGCTACCAGCGGCGCCTGTTCACCCACTTCATGCAGGACCGGCTCGACGAGGACAAGCGCGGCATCTTCCTCGCGGGCGACGACATCTCCTGGACGGCCGGCTGGGCCGAGGGTGCCGTGCAGACGGCGCTGAACGCGGTGTGGGGCGTCATGCGCCAGCTCGGCGGCGCCACCGACCCGACCAACCCCGGGCCCGGCGACGTCTACGACGAGATCGCCCCGGTCGAACTGCCCGAGGACTGACGGATGCGGGGGAGCGGGGAGCTTGCCGGCTTCCCGCTCCGGTCGCTCACACCCCGGCCCACGGTCCGCCCGTCCGGTACGGCAGCGGCGTGAGCAGCATCCGGCCGGTGAGGCCGACCGCGGCGTCGAGACGCCGGCCGAACTCCTCGGCGAGTTCCGGGAGTCCGCGCAGCGCCCACAGCGCCCGGGCCGCCGACCAGGTGGCGTCGCGGGCCCGATCGAGGCTCCAGGAGCCGAGCAGATGGGTGAGCGGATCGGCGACCTGGAGCAGATCGGGGCCGGGCATCAGATCCTCGCGGATGCGTTCCTCCAGCGAGACGAGGAGGTCGCCCACCCGCTCGAACTCGTCCTCCAGATCGGCCGGTTCGCAGCCGAGCGCGCGACAGGCGTCCACGACCGCGAGCGCCAGGTCGTGCCCGATGTGCGCGTTGATGCCCGCGAGGGCGAACTGCAGCGGCCGTACGCCGGGATGGCGCCGGAACTGGAACAGCGGCCGCCAGCAGGCGGGCCGGTGCTCCTCCTCGGCGACTGCCAGATAGCGCTGCGCGAACCGCACGTCCAGGGTGACGGCGGCCGCCGGGTCAACGAAGTGACCGACCGCCAGACGCCGGGCGACCTCCTCGGTGACGGCGAGGTAGACGCGGTTGAAGACGGCGACACCGTCCCGCTCGGGCAGGTCCGCGTCGAGGGCGCGCATACGAAGGACGACCGCGTCGACGGTCCCGGTGAGCTGTTCCGACTGCGCCATGGGGGCAGGGTGCCAGTCCCGGGCCCGGCGGAGTGCCGCCGGGCCGGGCGCTTCCCCGGAACGGGGGAACGACGCGCACCGGGGACCTTCCCGGCCGCGTGCGCGCCTAGTACTGCAACGGTACTTGTGCTGATTGCTGGGCAGTTTCAGGGGCTGTGTCCGCGTCGTTTGTAGTGGCTGATGCGGGCTTGGTGCTGGCGTCGTCGTCGCCAGTGTGACCAGTGCAGAACGTCATCGACCGGGGTAGGACGGCGGTTCGTGAGGCGGGTGATCAGGCGTCGGATCTCGGCAAAGCTGAGGTGGATGAGCTGGGAGGATCCGTTTCTGCTTTCTCCGTGTCCAGCTCTCGGG
>NZ_JBWJAQ010000050.1:0-1029 GCF_056387915.1 Streptomyces sp. GLSS-08 | reverse complement strand
CCGGAGGCGATGCCGTCGGCCTCCATCTGCTCGGCGAGTTTCATCGCCTCTTCGATGAGGGTCTCGACGATCTTCGACTCGGGAACGGTCTTGATGACCTCGCCCTTGACGAAGATCTGCCCCTTGCCGTTGCCGGACGCGACACCGAGGTCCGCCTCACGCGCCTCACCGGGACCGTTCACCACACAGCCCATCACGGCGACCCGCAGCGGCACCTCCATGCCGGTCAGACCCGCCGTGACCTCCTCCGCCAGCTTGTACACATCCACCTGCGCCCGACCGCACGACGGACAGGAGACGATCTCCAGACCCCGCTGCCTGAGGTTCAGCGACTCCAGGATCTGGATGCCGACCTTGATTTCCTCCACCGGCGGCGCCGACAGCGAGACCCGGATGGTGTCCCCGATCCCCTCCGAGAGCAGCGCACCGAAGGCGACCGCCGACTTGATCGTGCCCTGGAACGCCGGCCCCGCCTCCGTCACCCCCAGGTGCAACGGGTAGTCGCAGGCCGCCGCCAGCTGCCGGTAGGCGTTGACCATCACCACCGGATCGTTGTGCTTCACCGAGATCTTGATGTCCCGGAAGTCGTGCTCCTCGAAGAGGGAGGCCTCCCACAGCGCCGACTCCACCAGCGCCTCGGGCGTCGCCCTGCCGTACTTCTGCAGCAGCCGCTTGTCGAGCGAGCCCGCGTTCACCCCGATCCGGATCGGCGTGCCGGTGTCCTTCGCCGCCCGCGCGATCTCCTTGACCTGATCGTCGAACTGCTTGATGTTGCCCGGGTTCACCCGCACCGCCGCACAACCCGCCTCGATCGCCGCGAACACGTACTTCGGCTGGAAGTGAATGTCCGCGATCACCGGAATCTGCGACTTACGCGCGATCGTCGCCAACGCGTCCGCGTCGTCCTGCGTCGGACACGCCACCCGCACGATCTGACACCCCGACGCCGTCAGCTCCGCGATCTGCTGCAACGTCGCCCCGACATCCGACGTACGCGTCGTCGTCATCGACTGCACCGACACGGGTGCG
>NZ_JBWJAQ010000005.1:189317-417839 GCF_056387915.1 Streptomyces sp. GLSS-08 | reverse complement strand
GTCGCGAACATCAGCAGCATGATCGTGCCGTGCATCGTGAACGCCTGGTTGAACTGCTCGTTCGACATGACCTGCTGACCCGGGCGCGCCAGCTCGGCACGCATCAGCAGCGCCATGACGCCACCGATGCAGAAGAACGCGAACGACGTGATCAGGTACAGCGAGCCGATCGTCTTGTGGTCCGTGGTGGTGAGCCACTTGACCACGACGTTGCCGGGCTGCCTGCGCCGGACCGGCACCTCGTTCTGGTAGTGCTCAGCCTCCGCCCCGGCAGCACCCTGAGGTTCGTTGAGGATGCTCACAGTACGTTGCTCTCCCGGTTCTTCTCGTGGTCCGTCTGCTCGATGCCGGCCGGGACGTAACCGGTCTGTCCCTGCTCGGCGAGCTTCCTGAGGTGGGCCTCATAGCGCTCGGGAGAGACGACCTTCACGTTGAACAGCATCCGGGAGTGGTCGACGCCGCACAGCTCGGCACACTTGCCCAGGAAGGTGCCCTCCTTGTTGGGAGTCACCTGGAAGGAGTTGGTGTGGCCCGGGATCACGTCCTGCTTCATCAGGAACGGCACCACCCAGAACGAGTGGATGACGTCACGCGAGGTGAGGACGAAGCGGACCGTCTTGCCCTTGGGGAGCCAGAGGGTCGGGCCGGGGTTGTTGGTCTGCGGGTTCCGCGAGCCGGGCGTGCCGACGTCGTAGACGCCACCGGCGTTCGCCGGGAAGTCGTCCTTGTACTTGCGCGGAATCGCGGCCAGGTTCTTGTCGGTCTTCGCGTTCCCGGTGGAACCGTCGACGTTCTCGATGTAGTTGAAGCCCCAGCTCCACTGATAGCCCACGACGTTGATGGTGACGTCGGGCTTCTTGTCGAGACTGAGGAGCTTCGACTCGTCGCGGGCGGTGAAGTAGAACAGCACCGAGACGATGATGAGCGGGACCACCGTGTACAGCGCCTCGATGGGCATGTTGTACCGGGTCTGCGGGGGAACCTCGACCTTGGTGCGGCTGCGCCGGTGGAACATGGCGCTCCACAGGATCAGACCCCACACCAGCACGCCGACGGCGAGCGCGGCCGCCCACGACCCCTGCCACAGGGAGAGGATCCGCGGAGCCTCTTCCGTGGTCGGGGTGGGCATACCAAGGCGGGGGAAGTCCTTGTATGTGCAACCGGTCGCGGTCGCCAGGACCAGGCCCGCAGTCAGTGCCTGCAGCAGCTTCCGCCGCATCGGGCGCCGCGGCGAGCGGTCGGAGCCGTTGGGACTCACGTAGCGCCTTCCCGAGAGTCTCGCCCGCGCTGGTTGGCTACGGCCTTCTCGCTGGTCGCTCGCCGCCCTGGCACACGGGCAGGGGTTTGGATGTTTATGCGGACCAAACCCTACTGGACGCTATTTGGGGTCGCGCGGGGAGGGTGCCCAACGCGCCGTCGGGCACCCCGAAGGGGTGCCGTTCGCCCTGGGGAGCCCGCCGGGGGACCTCCGGAATGCCCCGCTCCGGCCGTTTCTGACGCCCTCTCCGTACCGGGGGAGGAAGAGTTAGCGTGTGGGCGTGTCCTACTTCGACGCCGCGTCGTCCGCACCGCTGCACCCCGTCGCCCGCCAGGCCCTGCAAGCCTCCCTCGACGAGGGGTGGGCCGACCCCGCCCGGCTCCACCGGGAGGGGCGGCGCGCCCGGTTGCTGCTCGACGCGGCCCGCGAGGCGGCCGCCGACGCGGTGGGCTGCCGCCCGGACGAGCTGGCCTTCACCTCGTCCGGGACACGTGCCGTGCACGACGGGATCGCGGGCGCCCTGGGGGGACGGCGGCGCGTCGGACGCCACCTGATCGTGTCAGCGGTCGAACACTCTTCGGTGCTTCATTCGGCGGAGCTGCACGAATCGGACGGCGGCACGCTGACCCGGGTCCCGGTACGGCGCACCGGTGCCGTCTCCGCCGAGGAGTACGCGGCGGGCCTGCGCGCCGACACGGCTCTGGCCTGCCTCCAGTCCGCCAATCACGAGGTGGGCACGGAACAGCCGGTGGCCGCGGTCGCACAGGCGTGCCGGGAGGCGGGGGTGCCGCTGCTGGTGGACGCGGCGCAGTCGCTGGGCTGGGGACCGGTGGAGGGTGACTGGTCCCTGCTCGCGGCGAGTGCCCACAAGTGGGGCGGCCCGGCGGGGGTCGGGCTGCTCGTCGTGCGCAAGGGGGTGCGGTTCGCACCCCGGGGACCGGTGGACGAGCGCGAGTCGGGCCGGGCGGCCGGGTTCGAGAACATCCCCGGGATCGTGGCCGCGGCGGCGGCGCTGCGCGCCGTCCGGGCGGAGTCGGCCGCGGAGGCGGTCCGGCTGCGGGAGCTGACGGAGCGGATCCGGGTCCGGGTGCCCGAGCTGGTCCCGGACGTGGAGGTGGTCGGTGACCCGGTCCGCCGGCTGCCCGGCATCGTCACCTTCTCCTGTCTCTATGTCGACGGGGAGACACTTCTGCACGAGCTGGACCGGGCCGACTTCTCGGTCTCGTCGGGTTCGTCGTGCACGAGCAGCACGCTGACGCCGAGCCATGTCCTGAAGGCGATGGGCGTCCTCAGCGAGGGCAACGTCCGGGTTTCGCTGCCGCCGGGGACCACGTCCGAGGAGGTCGAGCGCTTCCTCGCGGTCCTGCCGGGCACGGTCTTTGCGGTCCGCGAGAAGCTGGGGGCCCCCGGGGAGCCGGCCAGGACGCCCGCGGCGTCCGACGCCCTCGTGGTGGACGCCCTGGGCAGGCGCTGCCCGGTCCCCGTCATCGAACTGGCCAAGGTCATCGCAGACGTACCGGTCGGCGGCACAATCCGTGTCCTCGCGGACGACGAGGCGGCCCGGCTCGACATCCCGGCGTGGTGCGAGATGCGGGGGCAGGAGTACGTCGGCGAGGAGCCGGCGGACCGGGGCTCGGCCCACGTGGTCCGCCGGGTGTCGTGACGCGGCCTCTCCGGCTGCCGGTGTCACCCGGAGAGGCCGTCCGTCCCGTACCTCTAGACGAGGTGCGCCTGGACGTCGGCGGCGGCCTCGTGGCCGTACGCCTTCGTGAAGCGGTCCATGAAGTGGGCGCGGCGCAGCTGGTACTCCTGCGTGCCGACGGTCTCGATGACCAGCGTGGCGAGCATGCAGCCGACCTGGGCGGCGCGCTCCAGCGGGACGCCCCAGGCGAGGCCGGACAGGAAGCCCGCGCGGAAGGCGTCGCCCACGCCCGTGGGATCGGCCTTGCGGTCCTCCTCGGGACAGCCGACCTCGATCGGGTCCTCGCCGGCGCGCTCGATGCGCACACCGCGCGAACCGAGCGTCGTCACCCGGTGGCCGACCTTGCCGAGGATCTCCTCGTCCGTCCAGCCGGTCTTGGACTCGATGAGCCCCTTCTCGTACTCGTTCGAGAAGAGGTACGTGGCTCCGTCGAGCAGTATCCGGATCTCGTCGCCGTTCATCCGGGCGATCTGCTGCGAGAAGTCGGCGGCGAAGGGGATCGCGCGGGAGCGGCACTCCTCCGTGTGGCGCAGCATCGCCTCGGGGTCGTCCGCGCCGATCAGGACGAGGTCGAGGCCGCCGACGCGGTCCGCCACCGACTTGAGCTCGATGAGGCGGGCCTCGCTCATCGCGCCGGTGTAGAAGGAGCCGATCTGGTTGTGGTCGGCGTCGGTGGTGCAGACGAAGCGCGCGGTGTGCAGCACCTCGGAGATGCGGACGGACCCGGTGTCGACGCCGTGGCGGTCCAGCCAGGCCCGGTACTCGTGGAAGTCGGAGCCGGCCGCGCCCACCAGGATCGGTGAGGTGCCCAGCTGACCCATGCCGAAGGCGATGTTCGCGCCCACTCCGCCCCGGCGCACGTCGAGGTTGTCGACCAGGAAGGAGAGGGAGACCGTGTGCAGCTGGTCCGCGACGAGCTGGTCGGCGAAGCGGCCGGGGAAGGTCATGAGGTGGTCGGTGGCGATGGAGCCGGTGACTGCGATACGCACGGCGAGGACACGCTCCTGCGGGAGGGAGGGGATGACGCTTCACGCTACCGGCTGGACCGGCAGTGCTGAAGCGGGCGAAACTACCCGATAGTAGATCTTTCTTCGTGACCTCCGGGTGCATACGGTGCCGGTATGACGAACCTCAAGGTCCACGGTTCCGCTTCGCTCGACCCCGAGGGCGACCTGGCGTCGCTGCGCGGCGACTGCGCCCGGATGGTCCGGCACTGGGCGGCACCCGACCACGCCACCCCCCGGCCCGTCTCCCCGTTGCTCATCCACGGCGTCACCGTCCCCTCCTCCTCCGCCCGGCTGCTGGACGCGATGTCCGACTACGGCGACTGACGGGAAACGGCCGGACCGGGCCTGGAGCCGGCCCCGGCGCCGCCCGCGGGGAACCGCACGCTCCGCCGCTGCGTCTCATCGCCGTCCCCCGCGGAGGGGACGGGGTATACGACTCCTGAGGATCCGACTTTGACAGGGTCGGGTCACAGGGACAGCAGCGGAGCCGAAGGAGCGATGCGGTGAGCACCGAGCGACGCGACAACGACGCGAGCGAACCGGCCGAGGGCGCCGCCGGGACGGCCGGGCAGCGCCGCCGGCACACCCCGGTGGCCGTCGTCTCGGTCGCGGCCGCGGTGCTGCTGGTCGGCGGCGGCGGGGCGTACGTCGCCACGACCGCGGCAGGCAGCGGTGACGACCGGGGCGGTTCGGCCGCCCCCGGCGGCGACGGCACTCCCCCGCCGCTGGCCCTCGACGGCTACACCGAGGGCGGCACGGGCGGCACCGGGGACACCAACGGCATCGCGCCCGGTGAGCCCAACCCCTACGGCGTGACCTACCACGCGGACGGCGAACTGCCCGCCGGCCCGGACTCCGCGCCCGTCTACCGGGCGAAGGGCGAGGTCACGGAGGGCGAGGTGGCCCGGCTGGCCGGTGCCCTCGGCCTGAAGGGCACCCCGAGGCTCGCGGGCGGGACCTGGAAGGTGGGACCGGACAAGGACGGCTCCGGGCCGAGCCTCCAGGTGAACAGGCGGGCGCCGGGCACCTGGACGTTCAGCCGGTACGCGCCCGGCACGGACAACTGCAAGAGCGGCACGGCGTGCGGGAGCGCCCCGGGCACCAAGGACGGTGACGCGGTGAGCGAGGCCGCCGCGAGGAAGGCCGCGACGCCCGTGCTGAAGGCCGTCGGGCAGGACGACGCGAAGCTGGACGCGCGCCAGCTCATGGGCGCCGTCCGGGTGGTGAACGCGGACCCGCGGATCGGTGACCTGCCCACGTACGGGTGGACCACCGGCATCCAGGTGGGCGGGGACAGCCAGGTGGTGGGTGGCAGCGGGCAGCTGAAGGCTCCGGTCGAGGGGGACACGTACCCCGTGATCGGGGCGGAGCGGACGCTGGACCTGATGAACGGGTCGGCGGCGGGCGGCGGCCGCAAGGGCATCGGGGGCTGCGCGAGCCCGGTACCGCTGAAGGACCGCGACGAGGCGCCGTGCGAGGGATCGACCGCCACGCCGGCGCGGGAGTCCGTGGCCGTGGAGAAGGCGGTCTTCGGGCTCGCGGCGCACTTCGTGGACGGACGGCAGACGCTGGTGCCGTCCTGGCTGTTCGACGTGCGGGCCAAGGGGGCGGACGACGGGTTCACCGTGACGCATCCGGCCGTCGACCCGCGGTACCTGACCTCGCCCGAGCCCGCCGGTACCCCGACCGAGCAGCCGAGTCCGCGGCCGAGCGGACCGGGCGACGAGCCGACCTCGCAGCCGGCCCCGCGGGACGTGCGCGTGCAGGGCTACACCGCCGACGGCAAGGACCTGACCGTGAGCTTCACGGGCGGGGTGTGCGCCGACTACTCGGCCGACGCCAAGGAGGGCAAGGGCAGGGTGACGGTCACCGTGACCGAGAAACCGCATCCCGGCAAGGCCTGCATCCTGATCGCCAAGGTCTACCGGCAGACGGTGCACCTGGACGCGCCGCTCGGCGGCCGCGAGGTCGTGGGGACGGACGGCAAGGAGGTCCGGGAGGGCAAGGTGACCTCTCCGGAGGGCTCGGCGAAGCCCCGGTGACGGCCCACGCCTCGGATGACGGCCGGGCACCGGTGACGGCCGGGCACCGGTGACGGCCGCGCGGGCCGCTCCGGACACACGAAGGCGGCGTCCCTGTCGAGCGGGGACGCCGCCTTCGTCATGTCTCCTCGGCGCGCGGCCGTGCCGTACACACCGACCGCGCTCGGCCGGGGAGCCGGTCTAGTTGAAGGAGTCGCCGCAGGCGCAGGAACCCGTCGCGTTCGGGTTGTCGATCGTGAACCCCTGCTTCTCGATCGTGTCCACGAAGTCGATGGAGGCGCCGCCCAGGTACGGGGCGCTCATGCGGTCGGTGACGACCTTGACCCCGTCGAAGTCCTTGACGACGTCGCCGTCGAGGGAGCGCTCGTCGAAGAAGAGCTGGTAGCGCAGGCCGGAGCAGCCGCCGGGCTGAACGGCGACGCGCAGCGCCAGGTCCTCACGGCCTTCCTGGTCGAGCAGGGCCTTGACCTTGGCCGCGGCGGCGTCGGACAGGATGATGCCGTCGCTCACGGTGGTGGTCTCGTCCGATACGGACATCTGCTTCTCTCCCGGGTTGTACGGAGACTGCTTGCCGACGGTTGCAACCGGCGGGGCCGCGGATTCATTCCGGGCCGAAGCGTGTCTTCTCGCTTCTGTCCTCTTCATGCTCGCATATGCACCGGAGCACGGACAGCGGCTGTGGACAACCCCTGCCGGGATTCACGTCACATCGACGCTATGGGCATCGTCAACGTGACGTGAAGCGGTTATCATAGATAGCGTCATTTCGACGAGAAGGCTTGTCCCACATGTCCCGCCGGGCCGCTCGAAACGGTCCGGCGAGCCGCAGAACAGAAAGGGTGCGTGTGGTGACCACCGCCCAGCCCCAGGAACTCGACGTACAGCCGACGCCTCTCGCCCTGCTGCTGCTCGGCCGGGAGGCCGACCCGCGCAGCGAGCGCGGTGTCGAGTGCCCGGGCGACCTGCCCTCACCCTCCGACCCTGACCTGGTGGAGCGTGCCCGCGCGGCCAAGGAGAAGCTCGGGGACAAGGTCTTCGTGCTCGGCCACCACTACCAGCGCGACGAGGTCATCCAGTTCGCGGACGTGACCGGCGACTCCTTCAAGCTGGCCCGCGACGCGGCCGCGCGCCCCGAGGCCGAGTACATCGTCTTCTGCGGCGTGCACTTCATGGCCGAGTCCGCGGACATCCTGACCTCCGACGACCAGAAGGTGGTCCTGCCCGACCTCGCCGCCGGCTGCTCCATGGCCGACATGGCGACGGCCGAGCAGGTCGCCGAGTGCTGGGACGTGCTGACCGAGGCCGGCATAGCCGAGCAGGTCGTGCCCGTCTCGTACATGAACTCGTCCGCCGACATCAAGGCGTTCACCGGCAAGCACGGCGGCACGATCTGCACGTCGTCCAACGCCAGGAAGGCGCTGGACTGGGCCTTCGAGCAGGGCGAGAAGGTGCTGTTCCTGCCCGACCAGCACCTGGGCCGCAACACGGCCGTCCGTGACATGGGGATGTCCCTCGACGACTGCGTCCTCTACAACCCGCACAAGCCGAACGGCGGCCTGACCGTCGAGCAGCTGCGCGACGCGAAGATGATCCTGTGGCGCGGTCACTGCTCCGTCCACGGCCGCTTCTCGCTGGAGTCGGTGGAGGACGTACGGGCCCGGATCCCCGGCGTGAACGTCCTGGTCCACCCGGAGTGCAGGCACGAGGTGGTGGCCGCCGCCGACTACGTGGGCTCCACGGAGTACATCATCAAGGCGCTGGAGGCGGCCCCGGCCGGCTCGAAGTGGGCGATCGGCACGGAGCTGAACCTGGTCCGGCGTCTGGCGAACCGTTTCGCTCCCGAGGGCAAGGAGATCGTCTTCCTCGACAAGACGGTCTGCTTCTGCTCGACCATGAACCGCATCGACCTCCCCCACCTGGTCTGGACCCTGGAGTCGCTGGCCGAGGGCAACCTCGTCAACCGCATCGAGGTGGACAAGGAGACCGAGACGTTCGCGAAGCTGGCGCTGGAGCGGATGCTGGCGCTGCCGTAGCGCTCCCGCCGCACCTACACAGACGGGGCGCCCCTCCGCGAAGGAGGGGCGCCCCGCGCGTGTGCGGTGGCCGGCCCGGGTCAGACCCGGGCGGGCTCCGGGCCTCGGTGCCGGCCGGTGCCGGGGACCGCGCCGGGACACCCCGGGGTACCCGTGGCGACCAGCAGAGCGATCGCGCCGGCCGCCGCGAACGGGATGGAGACAGCTCCGTGCGGCGCCTACCGCGGGCGCACTACACCGCGGTGCAGCTCAGTCCGCCCGCGGACGGACCAGTCCCGACTCGTACGCGATCACGACCAGCTGCGCCCGGTCACGCGCGCCCAGCTTCGCCATGGCGCGGTTGACGTGCGTCTTCACGGTGAGCGGGCTGACCGACAGCCGCTCGGCGATCTCGTCGTTGGAGTGCCCGCCGGCCACCTGGACCAGCACCTCGCGCTCGCGCCCGGTGAGCGTGCCGAGCCGCTCGGAGCGGGCCGGGTCCCGTCCGTCGTCCGCCGGGTCGCCCTGCGCGAGGAACTGGGCGATCAGCCCCTTGGTGGCCGCCGGCGACAGCAGCGCCTCGCCGCCCGCCGCGATCCGGATGGCGCTGAGCAGTTCCTCGGGCTCGGAGCCCTTGCCGAGGAACCCGGAGGCGCCCGCCCGCAGCGACTGCACCACGTACTCGTCGACCTCGAAGGTCGTCAGCATCACCACGCGGACGTGCGCGAGCCCGGGGTCGGCGCTGATCAGCCGGGTGGCGGCCAGTCCGTCGGTGCCCGGCATACGGATGTCCATGAGCACCACGTCGGCGCGTTCCTCCCGCGCCAGCCGCACCGCCTGCGCACCGTCGGACGCCTCCCCCACGACCTCCATGTCGGGCTCGGAGTCGACCAGGACGCGGAAGGCGCTGCGCAGCAGTGCCTGGTCGTCGGCGAGCAGGACGCGGATGGTCATGCGGGGCCCCCCGTGACGGACGTGCGGTTCTTGACCGGAAGGATCGCATGGACCCGGAAACCGCCGCCGTAGCGGGGACCTGCGCTGCAGGTCCCGCCCAGCGCGGTGACGCGCTCGCGCATGCCGAGGAGACCGTGGCCGCCGCCGTCCTGGGGCCCCTCCTGGTGCCCCGGGCCGTTGTCGAGCACGGTCACCTCGACGTTCGAGCCCACGCGGACGACGCTGACCTCGGCCTTCGCCTCGGGGCCCGCGTGCTTTTGCACGTTGGTGAGGGCTTCCTGGATCACCCGGTACGCCGCGAGGCCGACGGCGGCTGGCAGGCTGGTGCCGTGGTCGGCGCGGGCGACCTCGACGGGCAGCCCGGCGTTGCGGAAGGTGTCGGCCAGCTCGTCGAGGCGGTCCAGGCCGGGGGCCGGTTCGGTCGGGGCCTCCGGATCGCCGCTCTGCCGCAGCAGCCCGACCGTGGCCCGCAGTTCGTTGAGCGCCGAGCGGCTGGCCTCCCGGACGTGGGCGAGCGCCTCCTTCGCCTGGTCGGGCCGCTTGTCCATGACGTGTGCGGCGACGCCCGCCTGCACGTTGACGAGGGCGATGTGGTGGGCGACCACGTCGTGCAGATCGCGGGCGATGCGCAGCCGCTCCTCGGCGACGCGCCTGCGCGCCTCCTCCTCGCGGGTGCGTTCGGCGCGCTCGGCCCGCTCCCGGATGGCGTGCACGAAGGCGCGCCGGCTGCGTACGGCGTCACCGGCGGCGGCGGCCATGCCGGTCCAGGCGAAGATGCCGAGGTTCTCCTGCGCGTACCAGGGCAGCGGGCCCGCGAGCATGGCGGACGCCGTCAGGACGGTCATGGTGAGCAGGCCCACGCGCCAGGTGGTGGGGCGGTCGGTCGCCGACGCCACCGTGAAGAGGGCGACCACGGCGGACATCGCCACGGGGGCGCGGGGGTCGCCGGTCACCAGCTCCACGAGGGAGACGGCACCCGTCGCGGCGAGGACCGTCATCGGGGCACGGCGGCGGAAGACGAGGGCTGCCGCGCCGAGCACCATCAGCGCGACGCTGAGGGCGCCTGCGGTGCGGGCACCCCAGGTCGCGCCGTGCTCGCCATGCGGATCGACGTAGGAACCGGCCAGCATGCAGGCCAGGACCCCGGCGGCCAGGGCCGCGTCCAGGGCGAGGGGGTGTGCTCGGAGTCTGCACCGGGCGCGATCGAGGGTGCTCACCCCGCAAAGGTACGGGGCCCCTGCCAGGGGCGGAACGGCACTGCCGGCTGTCCGGCTGTCCGGCTGTCCGGCTGTCCGGCTGTCCGGCTGTCCGGCTGTCCGGCTGTCCGGCTGTCCGGGGAGCGTCGCCCTTCGCGCGTACGGCACCCGGCGTCGTCCCCGGGGGCGAGGCGGGTCGGCGGACTCACCACGGCCGCGTCCTGCTCGACGGTCACCGGCGGCGCCTGCGGCGGGCGGGCGGGGCGTGTGTCCGTGGGGCGGGGGCTCAGCCGGGGATCAGGCCGTCGTCGCTCAGCATCGTGCGCACCTCGTCGAGGGACGCGTCGGGCGAGGGGAGGATCAGGCCGGACGGCTCCAGGGAGTCGTCGGGCAGGGGCGTGCCCAGGCCGCGGACCGCCTCCAGGAGGGCGGCCAGCGTGCGCCGGAAGCCCTCCTGGTCGCCGCGCTCCATCTCGGCGAGCAGCTCGTCGTCCAGTCTGTTCAGTTCGGTGAGGTGGCCGTCGGCCAGCGCCACCTGCCCCTCCCCCATGATCCGTACGATCATGTCGCCCTCCTCAGGCGTGGGACCCGGCGGATGCCGGTGCGTTCCTACTGCTTGTCGAAGCGCGGAGTGTCCTGCGGCTGCTGCTGGGAGCCGGACCGGCCGGAGCCGCCCTCGATCGCCTGCTGCGACGGCCCGCCCGCCAGCTCCGCCTTCATACGCTGCAGTTCCAGCTCTACATCCGTACCACCGGAGAGCCGGTCCAGCTCGCTCTGGATGTCGTCCTTGGCGAGCCCGGACTGGTCGTCGAGGGCTCCGGAGGCGAGCAGTTCGTCGATCGCGCCGGCCCGCGCCTGGAGCTGCGCCGTCTTGTCCTCGGCCCGCTGGATGGCCATGCCGACGTCGCCCATCTCCTCGGAGATGCCCGAGAAGGCCTCCCCGATGCGGGTCTGCGCCTGGGCCGCGGTGTACGTGGCCTTGATGGTCTCCTTCTTCGTACGGAAGGCGTCCACCTTGGCCTGCAGCCGCTGGGCCGCGAGGGTGAGTTTCTCCTCCTCGCCCTGGAGGGTCTGGTGCTGGGTCTCCAGGTCGGTCACCTGCTGCTGGAGGGCGGCCCGGCGGGAGAGCGCCTCGCGGGCCAGGTCCTCGCGGCCGAGGGCGAGCGCCTTGCGGCCCTGGTCCTCCAGCTTGGAGGACTGTGACTGCAGCTGGTTGAGCTGGAGTTCCAGGCGCTTGCGCGAGGTCGCCACGTCGGCGACGCCGCGGCGCACCTTCTGCAGCAGCTCCAGCTGTTTCTGGTACGAGTAATCGAGGGTTTCGCGCGGGTCCTCGGCCCGGTCAAGGGCCTTGTTCGCCTTCGCGCGGAAGATCATCCCCATACGCTTCATGACACCGCTCATGGGCTTCGCGCGCCCCCTTCTGACGGACTACGGCTCCAGCACCTGCGACAGAACCCACAGTACGGGCCCTGCATCCATTACCGCACTGTTCGGGGACGGATGCGCTCATCCCCAAGGACGACTGCGTACGGCCCCGCTCCGGCGCAGGGAGTAGGTGTCTCTCGGGGTCCCCCAGGGGTCCTGTGGGACCTCCGGGGCCGAACCGCACGCAACGTCCCCCTTGTCCCAGTACAGACGTCCGGTGTTGCCGGATCGTTCCCCGGTCCGCTGCGGTCCATGCCCCGGCACCCCGTACCCTTGGGTTTTGTGTTCCGTAGCCGTGCCAACCAAGAGAAGGCCCCCGCCGTCAAGGCGCAGGTGACCGACTCCAAGCAGCCCCGTGACCCGCAGGCCCCCAAGGGTCGCCCCACGCCCAAGCGCAGTGAGGCCCAGACCCAGCGCCGCAGCGTCGCCAACACGCCGACGTCGCGGAAGGAGGCGGCCAAGCGGCAGCGTGACGAGCGCCGGGCCCAGCTGGAGAAGCAGCGCCAGGCGCTGGCCAGCGGCGACGAGCGTTTCCTGCCCGTCCGCGACAAGGGTCCGGTGCGCAAGTTCGCGCGGGACTTCGTGGACTCGCGCTTCTGCGTCGCCGAGTTCTTCCTGCCGATGGCCGTCGTCATCCTCGTACTGAGCATGGTGCGGGTGGGCTCGCTGCAGAACATCGCGCTGCTGCTGTGGCTCGTGGTGATCGCGATGATCCTGGTCGACTCGATCGGCATCGCGATCCGCCTGAAGAAGCAGCTGAACGCGCGCTTCCCCGACGCGCCCAAGAAGGGCGCCGTCCCGTACGCGCTGATGCGCACGCTGCAGATGCGTCGACTCCGGCTGCCCAAGCCGCAGGTCAAGCGCGGAGAGCGGCCCTGAGCGCGACGTCTTTCTCCGGGGGTGCGGCGAACGCCTGGCTGAGCAAGCTGGGCGGGCTGCGTGATGTCGTGCGGCAGGAGCTGGTCGCCCGGCAGCTCGACGAGCAGATAGCCGGCCGGTTCCCGGTCGGGCAGCGGCTGCGCGTCCTGGACGTCGGCATGGGCCAGGGCACGCAGGCCCTGCGGCTGGCCCGCGCCGGGCACCAGGTCACCGGCCTGGAGAAGGACGCGCGGATGCTGGCCGTCGCCCGCGAGGCGCTGGCGGCGGAACCCGAGGGCATCCAGGGACGGGTCCGGCTCATCGAGGGCGACGGGCGGGACACGGGGGTCCATTTCCTGCCCGGCAGCTTCGACGTGGTGCTGTGCCACGGGGTGCTGATGTACGTCGAGGAGCCGGACGCGCTGCTCGCGGGGATGGCCCGGATGCTGGCGCCCGGCGGACTCCTCTCGCTTCTCGTGCGGAACGCGGACGCGCTGGCCATGCGGCCGGGGCTGGCCGGAAACTGGCCGGGTGCGCTGGGGGCGTTCGACACGGTCGCGTACCGGAACCGGCTCGGGCTCGACGTCCGCGCCGACCGGCTCGCCACCCTGACGTCGACCCTCCTGGGCATCGGGGCGCCGCTGCACGCCTGGTACGGGGTGCGGGTCTTCACGGACCTGGCCGCGGACGGGGCCGCGGTTCCTTCGGACGTGGACGTCCTGCTGGCCGCCGAGGAGCGGGCCGGGCGCACGGATCCCTACCGCCAGGTGGCGGCGCTGCTGCATCTGTGCGGAGTGCGCGGCTGAGAGGCCAGCCCCCGCGGACGTGAGGCGCCGGGACACCGCAAGATCCCCCGTGCGGACGTACGGGCCACGGACACCGCCTGTTCGGGTGTGCAGCGGAGGCCGGACCGGCGCCCGGACGGAACACTTCGGGCATGGACGCTTCCCGTGCCCGCACCCGTCCGCGGCTGTTCGCGGCCGCCGTCGTCTGTTCCGCGGCACTGCTCGCGGGCTGTGCCGCGGCCGGCCCGTCGGTCACCAGGGCCGGTGCGACGACGACCCGGGCCGCCGCCGTCCCCAGGGCGGCCGGTGACCTCCAGGACGCCTACCAGAGGGTCATCAGGGACGTCCTGCCGTCGGTGGTGCAGATCCAGGCACGCGACGATCTCGGCTCGGGGGTCGTGTACGACGGCCGGGGGCACATCGTCACCAACGCGCACGTGGTGGGGAACGAGAAGACGTTCCGGGTGACGACGGCCAACAGCGAGGACGTGCTGACGGCCCGGCTCGTCCACGCGTACCCGGAGCAGGATCTGGCCGTCGTCAAACTGGACAGGGTGCCGGGCGGTCTGAAGGCGGCGCCGCTGGGCGACTCGTCGAAGGTGGCGGTCGGGCAGATCGTCCTCGCGATGGGCTCGCCGCTCGGGCTGTCGTCCAGTGTGACGCAGGGTATCGTCTCGGCGACCGGGCGCACCGTCAGCGAGGGCAGCCCGGGCGGCGGGACCGGCGCGACGATCGCGAACATGGTGCAGACCTCGGCCGCGATCAACCCCGGCAACAGCGGCGGCGCGCTGGTGGACCTGGACGGCAGGGTCATCGGCATCCCGACGCTGGCCGCGACGGACCCCGGCCTCGGGAACGGCGCGGCGCCGGGGATCGGCTTCGCGATCCCGGCGTCGATGGTGCGGACGGTCGCCGACCAGATCATCGCGGACGGCAGGGTCACCGACTCGGGCCGGGCCGCGCTCGGCCTCACCGGCCGCACGGTCGTCGACGCCGGTTACCGGGCCACGGGTGTCGCCGTGGCCGAGGTGCGGAAGGGCGGGGCGGCCGACAGGGCCGGCATCGAGCCGGGCGACATCATCACCCGGTTCGGGGACACGGAAATCGGGACGATCACCTCGCTGACCGAGGCTCTGGCGGCCGAGCAGCCCGGCGAGCGGATCAGGGTGACGTACACGCGGAACGGCGGCGAGAGGACGGCCGACGTGACGCTGGGCGAGCAGTGAGCCGCCCGGGCGGCCTCGCGCGAGCCCTCGCCGTGCGGAGTGCTGCCGGGGGGTGTGCCCCCGGCAGCACCGTGGAGCTACGCCTCCTCGGCCTGCAGGCTCATCGGACCGTAGATCTCCGTGGTGTCCTCGAACAGCCGCACCTGGTCGGCACCTCCGTCCGCGAGGTCCTTCCAGTGCTCACCGATCCAGGACTCGGCGTCCCCCTGCGTGGTGAACTCCTCCGGCACGACCGAGGGCGCGACCTCCGCCCCGTCCGCCTTCTCGAACCGCCACGTCCATGCCGCCATGTACGCCTCCCAGGTATGAGCACACTGCACAGCAGGGGCCGGACAAGATCCCGCCCCTGCCCGAAGCCTAGCCGGACGCGCAAGACCTGCACCGACAGGCGAAAATCAGCTCCGTGGAACTGACTCTGCTCGGCACCGGTGCCCCGGCGGGCCTCCCCCGCCCCGACTGTCCCTGCGCCGCGTGCGCCACCGCGCTCGGCGCCGACGCGCGGGCGGCGACCGCGCTGCTCGTCGACGGGACGCTGCTGCTCGACCTCACCCCGGGGGCCGCGTTCGCCGCCGCCCGCGCCGGACGCTCGCTGGGCGGCGTACTCCAGGTGCTGCTCTCGCATCCGCACAACGGCCCCGCCGTCGAGGTCCCGGCGGGCGTGCCGCAGCCCGGGCGGGTGCCCGACGGGCGGGAGCTGGCGCTGCTCACCGGGCACCGGGTGCGGGCCGTGCCGATGGACGCGCCCGGCACCGGATACGCGGTGACGGGCCCCGACGGGCAGCGGCTGCTGTATCTGCCGCCGGGGGCGGCGCCCGCCGGGCTCGACGAGAACGGCGGGGCCTACGACCTGGTCGCCGCCGACGTCGTGGGCCGGCCTGACGCGCTGGCGAGGCTGCGGGCGGCCGGGGCGGTGGGGCCGGCGAGCGACGTCGTCGCCGTGCACCTCGATCACGACGTGCCGCCGGGCCCCGAACTGCGCCGCCGGCTGGCCGCCGCCGGGGCCCGGGCGGTGCCGGACGGTACGACACTGACCGTCGGCGGGTACGAGGACGTACCGGACGTGCCGCGCCGCACCCTCGTGCTGGGCGGCGCCCGCTCCGGCAAGTCCGTCGAGGCCGAGCGCCGGATGGAGGCCTTCCCGGAGGTGCTGTACGTGGCGACGGGCGGCACCCGCGCCGGGGACGGCGAGTGGGCGTCCCGGGTGCACACCCACCGGGAGCGCCGGCCGGGCTCCTGGCGGACCGCCGAGACCTGCGACCTGGTGCCCCTGCTGGCCGAGGACGGTCCCCCGCTGCTCATCGACTGCTTGTCCCTGTGGCTGACGGACGCGATGGACGCGGTCGGCGCCTGGGACGACGCGGAGTGGACGAGCGGCGGCGAACGCGCCCTGCGCAAGCGGGTCGCGGAGCTTACGGACGCGGTGCGCCGCACCCGCCGGACCCTCGTCGCCGTCTCCAACGAGGTCGGGTCCGGCATCGTCCCGGCGACGGCGTCCGGCCGCCGCTACCGCGACGAGCTGGGGCGGCTGAACTCCGCGTTCGCGGCGGAGTGCGAGCACGTGCTGCTGGTCGTGGCGGGGCAGGCGCTGCCGCTGCGGGCCTGACGGCGGCTCATGCCCCGCGGCGGGCGATGATCCGGTACGCGTTCGAGAAGCGGGTGCGGCTGAACAGCGGGGCCAGGGCGTGGTCCAGGACCGAGGCCGCGAGGAGCAGGGGGACGGTGGCCCTCGTCAGGACCGTGCGGACGGCACGCTGGACTTCGGTGGGGGGCTTGGCCCGCCAGGGGGCGTCGACGTCGGGCAGCAGACGCGCGAGGGCCAGTGCGAGGGCGCCCGTCAGGTCGTAGGGGATGTGGGGTTCCCGGCGGTCGGTGGCGACGATCTCGCAGCCGAGGGACTCCAGCTCGGCGAGCAGGTTCGGCAGCGGCATCAGATGCAGGTGCTGCGGCTGCCCGGAGTTGACCCACCAGCGGCCGAGCAGCATGCCGAACACGCAGGCGGGATCGGGTACTTCGATCAGAAGGTGGCCGCCGGGGCGCAGGGCGGCCAGCGCCGCGCGCAGTTCACCGCGCGGGTCGGGGGTGTGCTCCAGATGGTGGAACATGCTCACCACGTCGTAACGGCCCCGCACCCGCTCGGCGATCCCGGGGTCGGTGAGCCGGCCCAGGTGGGCCTCCTCGACGCGTCCGGCCGCGTACGCCCTCTCGATGCGCGTGGTGGCGTCGATGCCGTCGAAGGCGGTGTAGGGGTGGACCTCCTTCGCCGTCTGTGCGAAGTGCCCGTGCCCGGTGCCTACGTCCAGCCAGCTCTCCGGCTCCGGGAAGCGCAGCATCGTGCGGGCGGCGGCACGGTGGCGCCGGCGGCTGCCGCGCAGGGCGAGGATGCGTTCCGCGTAACCGTCGTGGCCCTCGCGGAAGTCGAGGTGGTAGAAGGCCAGACCCTCGGCGGTGAGCCGGGGGTTCTGGAAGGCGTGGGCGCAGCTCCGGCATTCGTCGACGACGAAGGTGCCGGGCTGGTGCCGGCGCGGATTGGGTGTGCGCAGCCGGGTGCGCAGCCGTGTCGAGCCGCACCAGGGGCAGTCCTCGCGGCGCGGTTCGTGGAAGCGGTCGGTGCCCTGGGCGAGTTCGCTGAGGTATGCGGCGCGGCGCAGGGCGCTCGTGCGTGGAGTGGGGGTCATGAGCGGCTCCTGGACCCGGGTGGCAATTCGATGCAAACCGGAACGTAGGGGATCCCGATCATGGGTGCAATGACGTGACTCCGCCGTGTTCGATCGCGGCCGGTACTGTTCGGCGAATGAGCTCGCTTAATCTCGACGACTTCACCGATCTCATCGAGCGCCCCGACGGGGGTGTGCGCCGTGACGCGGAGGCGCGAAGGGAGCGGCAGGGCGTGCCGCCGGGCTCGCTCGGCCGCCTCGACGATCTGGGCGAGTGGCTGGCGGCGGCGCAGTCCGCGGTGCCGGTGCGGCCGGTCGAGCGGCCTCGCGCGGTGCTGTTCGCCGGCGACCACGGGATCGCCGGACTCGGTGTGTCGGCGCGGCCCGCGGGCACCGCCGAGCTGCTGGTGCGCGCGCTCCTGGAGGGCGGCAGCCCCGCCGCGATCCTGGCGCGGCGGCTCGGCGTGCCGGTGCGGGTGGTCGACATGGCCCTGGACTGCGACCCGGACGGGCTGCCGGACGAGGTGGTACGGCACCGGGTGCGGCGCGGGTCGGGGCGGATCGACGTCGAGGACGCGCTGAGCCCCGACGAGGCCGAGGCGGCGTTCCGCGCGGGGGTCGCCGTCGCGGACGAGGAGGCGGACTCCGGTACGGATCTCGTCGTCCTCGGCGATGTGAGCGTCGGCGGGACGACCGCGGCGGCGGTGCTCGTCGCCGCGCTGTGCGGGACGGACGCGTCGGTGGTCACCGGGCGGGGCGGACGGCCGATCGACGACCTCGCGTGGATGCGCAAGTGCGCGGCGGTGCGGGACGCGTTGCGCCGGGCGCGGCCCGTGCTCGGGGACCAGCTCCAGCTGCTCGCCGCGGTCGGCGGGGCCGACCTCGCCGCGATGACCGGTTTCCTGCTGCAGTGCGCGGTGCGCAAGACGCCGGTGATCCTCGACGGGGTGGTCTCCGCCGCCTGCGCCCTGGTCGGGCAGCGGGTCGCCTTCCGGGCGCCGGACTGGTGGCTGGCCGGGCAGAGCAGCGGGGAGCCGGCGCAGGCGAAGGCGCTCGACCGGATGGCGCTCGAGCCCCTTCTCGACCACGGGGTCACCGTGGGTGAGGGGGCCGGGGGGTTGCTGGCGCTGCCGCTGGTGCAGGCCGCGGCGGCGTTGGCGGCGGAGTTGCCGGAGGTCTCCGGGGCGGGGCCGGAGGTCTCCGGGACCGGCGACGCCGGGGGGCTCGACGGGGTCGGGTCACTCCCCGGGGGCGGAGAGGGCCCCGGGGTGGCCGAGGGGGCCGGGTCCTCCCCGGCGGGGTGACGGCTGAGGGTTCGCCCCGGGGGCGGGGCGACGGTTGAGACCCCGGGGGCGGGGTGACCGCTGAGGGTTCGCCCCGGGGGGCGGGGGTCGGCGGTGCCGCGGCTGCGGGTTGTACAGGGCTGGGCGCGCAGTTCCTCGCGCCCCCGACGGGGCTCCACGCCCGGCGCTGCGACCCGCGGGTTGGGCAGGCTGGGTGCGCGGTTCCTCGCGCCCCTGACGGGGCTCAGCGGGTGCTGCGGCTGCGGGTCGTACGGGGCTGGGCGCGCAGTTCCTCGCGCCCCTGACGGGCGGCGCTGTGACCTGCGGGTTCGGTGGGGCTGGGTGCGTGGTTCCTCGCGCGCCTGGGGGGTACGGCCGGCTGCCGTGGGGCCTGGGGCGGGTCAGGTCCCGCGGAGGTGTCGAGCGTGTCGTGGCGGGCATTTTCTTGGCGGTTCGGGACTTATCATCCCCCGTCATGGGAGATGTCCGAATTGCCACTGAGCGGGAACGCGGCCCGGCCCGGCAGGGCGAGCGAGTCCCCCGGTCCGCCGGCGCCCCACGCAGGGCCGCGGCGTTCGCCGTGTGGTATCTGCGGGGCGTCGCGTTCGTCAACTTCCTGAGCGCCGGGTGGGTCTCCCTCGGGCAGGACGTGCGGCGCCACAACACGGAGAACTACTTCACGCCGTATCTGCTGACGGCGGGCTTCGCGTCCGGTGTCTTCACGACGTTCCTCGCCCTCACCATGCGGCGCCGCAAACGGGCCGCGTGGATCCTGAACCTCGTGCTCAGCGGGTCGTTCCTGGGGCTGTTCGCCCTCGCGATGGTCTTCCCGGAGGTCCACCGGTACCCGCAGAACTGGGTCTCGCTCGGTCTGACCACCGCCTTCGTGACGTCGCTCGTCGTCGGCCGGCGGGAGTTCTACGCGAAGGGCGACCGCTCGAACCCGAGGCTCGCCGCGGCCGTCGCGACCGGCGGCCTGCTGATCACCTCGCTGCTCGCCGCACTGCTCGTCACGGTCACCAACCGGGCGCCGGACGCGCGGAGTTCGACGTTCGCGGACCGCTGGCGCTACGGCACCGTGCGGCTCGTGTCCGTCGCCGCCGACGACGCGCACTTCCCCGGCATCACGACGCCCGGCTGGGTCGACGTCACCGTCAACGGGTGCAGCACCCTGCTGGTCCTCGCCGTCCTCTACGCCGCCTTCCGCTCCCGCCGGGCCGTCGACCCGCTCACCGAGGACGACGAGAAGCAGCTGCGCGCCCTGCTGGAGAGGAACGGCGACCGCGACTCCCTGGGCTACTTCGCCCTGCGCCGCGAGAAGAGCGTCGTGTGGTCGCCGACCGGCAAGGCCGCGGTGGCGTACCGCGTGGTGGGCGGGGTGTCGCTGGCGAGCGGGGACCCCGTCGGCGATCCGGAGGCCTGGCCCGGCGCCATCGGGCCCTGGCTGGCCGAGGCCCGCGCGCACGGCTGGATCCCGGCGGTGATGGGCGCGAGCGAGGAGGCGGGCACGATCTACGCGCGGCACGGCCTCGACGCGCTCGAACTGGGCGACGAAGCCCTCGTGGACATCGCCGAGTTCACGCTCGAAGGACGCGCGATGCGCACCGTCCGGCAGGCCTTCAACCGGGCCGGGCGAGCCGGGTACCGGGTCCGCATCCGGCGCCACGAGGACATCCCGGCCGACGAGATGACGTACCTCCTGGAGCGGGCGGACGACTGGCGGGACGGCGCCACCGAGCGCGGTTTCTCGATGGCGCTCGGCAGGCTCGGCGATCCCGAGGACGGGCGGTGCGTGATGCTCGAATGCACCGATCGCGACGGCGGATTGCGCGCGCTGCTGTCCTTCGTCCCCTGGGGTCCGCACGGGTTGTCGCTGGACCTGATGCGGCGCGACCGGGACGCGGACAACGGGCTGATGGAGTTCATGGTGATCGAACTCCTGCGCCGCGCCGGGGAGATCGGGATCACTCAGGTCTCGCTCAACTTCGCGATGTTCAGGTCCGTCTTCGAGCGCGGCTCACGGCTCGGCGCGGGACCGGTGCTGCGGCTGTGGCGTTCGCTGCTCAGCTTCTTCTCCCGCTGGTGGCAGATCGAGTCGCTGTACCGCGCGAACGCCAAGTACCGGCCGATCTGGGAGCCCCGGTTCCTGCTCTTCGAGAAGAGCGCGGACCTGCCGCGCATCGGGATCGCCGCGGCGCGCGCCGAGGGGTTCCTGGAGGCGCCGGGTCTGCCGAAGTGGCTGCACCGCAGGCATTTGGAGACCCACCGCTGAGGGCGGGCGGCAGCGGGCCACCGCCGTCCCGGCGGGGAGCGGGTCATCAGCGTTCCGGCAGGGAGCGGACCGGTTCCGGGTCGTCTGGCTTGCCGCCGATCAGGTCCTGGAGCTTGCGCCGGGGCGTGGCCCAGCGGCGGTCGTGGTGGTAGGCGCGCAGTCTCGCCCTGGCCCGGGCGCGGGGCCGCCGGCGGTAGAAGCGCCTGGCCCATGGTGAGCCGGGGCGGGCCAGCCGGATCGCTCCGACCAGGGCGACGAGCGGGACGATCACCCCGAAGAGCGCCGTGCGCCCCTTGCCCTTGCTCAGGGCGAGCAGCGCGAAGAGGAAGTTCACGGCGACGCTCAGGACGACGCCGCCGCGGTCGCGCAGTTCCTGCTGGCTGAGGTCGTTGACCCCGAACGGCAGGAAGCCGCCGAGGACCAGGCCGACCAGGGCCGCCGTGACCACCACGACCTCGACGCTCTTGCGTCCGGCCTCGGTCCAGTAGACGTCGTCGAGGTGCAGGATCAGCGCGAACTCGTCGAGCACCAGGCCCGCCCCGATCCCGAAGACCACGGCGAACGCGCAGGCGCCGAAGCCGTGCCGGGCGCTGGCCACCGCGCCGAAGCCGCCGATCACGGTCAGCACGACACCGGGTACGACGTGGTGGATGTGCAGCTCACCGGCCTTCACGTTGCCGAACGGACCCTTGCCCGCGCGGATCATCCGGACGACGACACGCGTGACGACGAAGGTCAGGACGAAGGAGGTGAGCGCCAGCAGCAGCGGCAGCTTGCCCGGCTCGACGATGTTGCGGTACACCCAATGACCCATATGCGAACTTTATCCACGACCGCCGTCACCGCTCCTCCTGTCGGCGGATAGCCTGCGCCGGTGTCCAGGACCCCGCTCGCCGACAGCCTCCGTTTCGCCTTCGGCACCCTGACGGTGCTGCCCGTCGCGGTGACCCGCTGGGACCGCGACGCCGCACGTGGCGGCATGCTGTGCGCGCCGGTCGCCGGTCTCGTGGTGGGGCTCGGTGCCGCCGCGGCCGGAGTGCTGCTGCTGGCGCTCGGGGCGGGGCCCCTGACGGCCGCCGTGGCCACCGCCGCGGTACCGGCCGCGCTCACCCGGGGACTGCACCTCGACGGGCTCGCCGACACGGCGGACGGGCTGGGCAGCGGGAAGGCGGCGGAGGACGCGCTGCGGATCATGAAGCAGTCGGACATCGGGCCGTTCGGGGTGATCACCCTGGTGTTCACGCTGTTCGCCCAGGTGGCCGCACTGGCCCAGGCTTACGGCGGCTCGTGGACCCGGGGCGCGTGCGCGGCGGTCGTCTCGGCGGTCGCCGCCCGGCTCGCGCTCACGCTGGCCGCCCGCAACGGGGTGCCGCCGGCCCGGCCCGAGGGGCTCGGCGCGGCCGTCGCGGGCGTGGTGCCGGTGCGGGACGCGCTGCCGGTGGCCGTGCTGGTGCTGGCCGCGGCGGCGGGTGCGGGCGCGCCGTCCGGGCCGTACGGCGTGGTGCGCGGCGCGGTCGCGGTCCTCGTCGCCTGCGCCGCCGCCGAACTGCTGCTGCGCCGCTGCGTCCGCCGGTTCGGGGGTGTCACCGGCGATGTGTTCGGAGGGGTCGCGGAGACCGCGGCGACGACCGCGCTGGTCGTGCTGTCCCTGCACTGACCGGTCGCGGGCGCGGTCACCGCGTGGAGGGGGGCAGGTCAGTGCCCCCGGGGCCGCGCAGTGCACCCCGGCCGACCGGGCCGGGGTGCACGCCGTACCTACGTACCGCCGAGCTAGGGCAGGGTGAGCCGGAGCGCGGTCTGCAGCGTGTCGGGTGCGGTCCAGGCCGAGCGCCTGCCCGCGTACGGCGTCCCGAACACGCTGGTGCCGAGCAGCATCTGCTTCCTGGTGCCTTCGGGCGCGGTCACCGGGATCTGGGTCCCGGACGGGGCGCTGACGGTGACGGCCCTGCCGACGCGGTACGCGGTGACCCGGCCGTTCGCGACGGCCGTCCGCCAGTCGGCGCGGCGCTTGAGCTCGGTGCCGATCGCGCTCTGCCGGGGGTTCTCCAGCGGGGCGTTGTCGGCGTAGAGCGCCCGGTAGCCGGCCAGCACCTTGTCCAGGACCGGGTACAGCAGCCGGTCCTCGGCGAGGTTGGACTGGTGCGCGTAGTGCGGTCGCGGGTCGTTGCCGACGGCGTGCCCGAGGGCGGTGCGCGCCTCCTGCGGGACGATGTACGACAGATAGCCGGTGGCCGTGTCGAGGGGCTCGGACATGCAGGTGGAGGTGGGGTTGTCCTCGCAGACGCCGCTGCCGCCGTCGGCCCTGGACGTGTAGATCCAGTTGTACTCGTCGGCCATCTCGGCCTTGGTGCCCACGTTGTAGTACACGTTCATCGGGTAGCGGGGCACGGTCAGCGCGCTGCCCACGGAACGCTGGTCCGGCTCGCGGGAGTTGTCCGAGCCGGTCCACCTGATGCCGTTGTCGGAGAGCGCGCCGGCCAGGTTCGGGTTGTCGGCGGGCTGCTGCGGCAGCGACTTGAGACCGGAGTGCTCACCGGTCACCAGCTCGGTGCGGTCGACCGGCAGGCCCTTGGCGAGGGCCCAGCCGTAGTTGTCGCGGATCTGCGCCGAGATGTCGGAGCGGCTCGTGTACCGGGTGGAGTCGTCCGCGTTCCTGGCGCAGCTCCACGGCACCGTAGAGGTGTCCTGCACGCAGCCGAGGAAGGCGTGGGTGTAGGTGTGGTTGACCCAGCGGTACTTGGCCCTGTCGGCGAGCAGCCGGTCGGCCAGGGCGTCCGTGCCGCCGTTCTCGCTCTTCCACTCCTCGCCCGACCCGGCGTTGTAGACCATGTCGAGGGTGAAGTCGCTGGTCTGCTGCCACTGCGCGGCGTAGGCGGCGTCGGCCGCCGTCATCCGGACCGGGGCGGTGGTCTCCTCGCCGCCACCGCCCACGCAGTCGAGGTCGCCGGGCGTGCAGTTGCGTTCCGTGTCCCAGCGGGCGTCGGGTGCGAAGACGTCGTCGACGTGCACCGCGAAGTAGTTGCGGCTGCGCCCGAGGTGGATGCCCTGGGTCAGCCATTCGACGATGCCCCGGGCGAGGACCCGGAACTGCTGCTGGTACTGGTTGTAGGCGAAGGTCACCACGAGTTCCCGGCGGCCGTCGTGGGCGTACTCGCCGAGCAGGGCCGCGCGGCCCGTTCCCCCGGGCACGGCGGTGTCGACGTAGGTGGTGAAACCCTCCCGCGGCTTCGCCAGGAAGCCGTAGCTCTCCAGCGCGGTGGCGGAGTTGTCCTCGAAGGTGAGCGGGCCTTCGAGGTAGCCGAAGGGGCCCGACCGGCCCGCCGTGGTGACGGCCGCCTCCTGGCCGTCGAGGCTCCCGGAGTAGCCGCCCTCGCTGGTGTACTCGAGCCCGACCTCCGGATGGGCCCAGGTGTAGGCGTCCACCTGCGGGATGCCGTACGTCTTCTCGTACGCCTCCAGGGCGCTCCGCTCGGCCGAAGAGGTGCCGAAAGGCGCCTCGTCGGGCAGCACCACGCCCTGGTACCTGGCCCGCGGCGTGCCGCCGACCGTGTCGCTCAGGAACGCCGCGTCGATCGTCGGGCGGCCCGGGTCGTTCAGGTCCACCGTGGTGTACGGGACGCCGGTGCTCCGCAGCTCGGCGGTGATCGCCCCGACGGGGCTCTCGCCGTTGTCCACGACGAGGACCTTCAGGTCGACGCGCGGTTCGGGCGCCGCCGAGGCACCGGGCACCCCCAGGCCCGTCACCAGCAGACCGGCGGCCGCCAGGGCGGCCGCCGTGTTTCTCCAACCGAGCGCACTGCGCGCCATGTGGGTCCCTCCCCCAGAAAAGATCCCCTTGTGGCTGTTCCGAGGAGGATCCGTGGAAATGATGCAAAGCGGCGGGTCGGCCGCTCACCGGAACCCGACGAGTGTGACCCGGGTCACGGGGTACGACGGCGATAAGCGGCCATGACACCACTCAGGAGTGAACGTTCGAAGGAATGAGCGAACCCCCGCTCACGCGTAGGCTCGTCACCGGTATCACCCGGCCCGGTCCGAGGCGCCGCCCCCCGCCGATCTAGGGTCTGGTGCACAGGCCCGGTCGACCCACCCCCGCTCGACCGTCCACATTTCAACGGAAGCGAGAATTCACCACCGTGACTGCTCTCACTCTCAGCACCGCCGCGGCGTCCGGTCTCCGGGCCGACGCCATCGTGGTCGGTGTCGCGAAGGGCGCCCGGGGCCCGGTCGTCGCACCGGGCGCCGAAGCCGTGGACAAGGCGTACGACGGCAGGCTCGCCGACGTCCTGGAGACCCTGGGCGCCTCGGGCGCCGAGGGCGAGGTGACGAAGCTGCCCGCGCCGTCCGGTTTCAAGGCCCCCGTGGTGGTCGCGGTCGGCCTCGGCGCCCTCCAGGAGAAGGGCGAGGCCTACGACGCCGAGTCCCTGCGCCGGGCCGCCGGCGTCGCCGCCCGCGCGCTGGCCGGCACCAAGAAGGCCGCCTTCGCGCTGCCCGTCACGGACCCGGCCGACGCCGGCGCCGTGGGCGAGGGCGCGCTCCTCGGCGCGTACACCTTCGACGCGTACAAGGAGAACGGCTCCGCCGCCAAGGGCGGCAAGGCGCCGCTGGCCGAGGTCGTGCTGCTCGGCGGCAAGCCCCGCGACAAGGTGTACAAGGCCGCCGTCGAGCGCGCCGTCGCCGTCACGCAGGAGCTCAACCGCGCCCGCGACCTGATCAACACCCCGCCGAACGACCTGACCCCGGAGGCCTTCGCCGCCGTCGCGCAGGCCGCGGCCAAGGAGCACGGCATCAAGGTGCAGGTGCTCGACGAGAAGGCGCTCGCCAAGGGCGGCTACGGCGGCATCCTCGGCGTCGGCGCGGGCTCCGCGGCCGCTCCCCGCCTGGTCAAGCTGTCGTACACCAGCTCCAAGGCGAAGAAGCACCTCGCCCTGGTCGGCAAGGGCATCACCTACGACTCGGGCGGCATCTCCCTGAAGCCGCCGGGCCACAACGAGACGATGAAGTGCGACATGAGCGGGGCAGCGGCGGTCTTCGCCGCCGTCGTCGCCGCCGCCCGTCTCGGGCTCGAGGTCAACGTCACCGGCTGGCTGGCGCTCGCCGAAAACATGCCCTCGGGCTCGGCGACCCGTCCCGGCGACGTGCTGCACATGTACAGCGGCAAGACCGTCGAGGTCCTCAACACGGACGCCGAGGGCCGACTGGTCCTCGCCGACGCGCTGTGGAAGGCGTCCGAGGAGAAGCCGGACGCGATCGTCGACGTGGCGACCCTGACCGGCGCCATGGTGCTGGCCCTCGGCAACCGCACCTTCGGCGTGATGGCCAACGACGAAGCGTTCCGCACCGCGATCGTCGAGGCCGCGGAGGAGGTCGGCGAGGCGTCCTGGCCGATGCCGCTCCCGTCCCACCTGCGCAAGGGCATGGACTCCCCCACCGCCGACATCGCCAACATGGGCGAGCGCATGGGCGGCGGTCTGGTGGCCGGCCTGTTCCTGAAGGAGTTCGTGGGCGAGGGCATCACCTGGGCGCACCTCGACATCGCCGGCCCGGCCTTCAACGAGCAGGGCCCCTTCGGCTACACCCCGAAGGGCGGCACCGGCTCCGCGGTCCGCACGCTGGTCCGGCTCGCCGAGCTGACGGCGGCGGGCGACCTGGGCTGACCCCCGCGACGGCGTCGCGCCCCGGGCCTCCCGGCCCGGGGCGCGGCCGTTCGTTCGCATGGACGTACGGCGGTTGCGCTCTCGACGAAATCCGTACCCTCGTACGCGCTCGCACCGCCCGCACGTGACGGAACAGACGTCTCACACCCCGGCCCGGCGTCCCGTCTCCGTCCGACAAGTGCGAAGATGGGTCCTCGGCAGGACAGGGCCCCCACCACAGGGCCGAAGAAGCGGCCGGACACCAGCCGCCGCCCGGTCACTGACGACCGGCGTACGGCGCACATGCATGGAGGACGTGACGTGGCGAACGACGCCAGCACCGTTTTCGACCTAGTGATCCTCGGCGGCGGTAGCGGCGGTTACGCCGCGGCCCTGCGCGGGGCGCAGCTGGGCCTGGACGTCGCCCTGATCGAGAAGGGCAAGGTCGGCGGCACCTGCCTGCACAACGGCTGCATCCCCACCAAGGCTCTGCTGCACGCCGGTGAGATCGCCGACCAGGCACGCGAGAGCGAGCAGTTCGGTGTGAAGGCCACCTTCGAGGGCATCGACATGGCGGCCGTCCACAAGTACAAGGACGACGTGATCTCGGGCCTCTACAAGGGTCTGCAGGGCCTCATCGCCTCCCGCAAGGTGACGTACATCGAGGGCGAGGGGCGGCTCTCCTCCCCCACCTCCGTCGACGTCAACGGCCAGCGCGTCCAGGGCCGCCACGTGCTGCTCGCGACCGGCTCCGTGCCGAAGTCGCTGCCGGGCCTCGAGATCGACGGCAACCGCATCATCTCCTCGGACCACGCGCTGGTCCTGGACCGCGTCCCGCAGTCGGCGATCGTGCTGGGCGGCGGCGTCATCGGCGTCGAGTTCGCCTCGGCGTGGAAGTCCTTCGGCAGCGAGGTGACGGTGATCGAGGGTCTCAAGCACCTCGTCCCGGTCGAGGACGAGAACTCCTCCAAGCTTCTCGAGCGCGCGTTCCGCAAGCGCGGCATCAAGTTCAACCTGGGCACCTTCTTCTCGAAGGCCGAGTACACCGAGAACGGCGTCAAGGTCACCCTGGCCGACGGCAAGGAGTTCGAGGCCGAGGTCCTCCTCGTCGCCGTCGGACGCGGCCCGGTCTCGCAGGGCCTCGGCTACGAGGAGCAGGGCGTCGCGATGGACCGCGGCTACGTCCTGGTCGACGAGTACATGCGCACGAACGTGCCGACCATCTCCGCCGTCGGTGACCTGGTCCCGACCCTCCAGCTCGCGCACGTCGGCTTCGCCGAGGGCATCCTGGTGGCGGAGCGTCTGGCCGGTCTGAAGACCGTTCCGATCGACTACGACGGCGTGCCCCGGGTGACGTACTGCCACCCCGAGGTCGCCTCCGTTGGCATCACCGAGGCCAAGGCCAAGGAGATCTACGGTGCGGACAAGGTCGTCGCCCTGAAGTACAACCTCGCGGGCAACGGCAAGAGCAAGATCCTGAAGACCGCGGGCGAGATCAAGCTCGTCCAGGTCAAGGACGGTGCCGTGGTCGGCGTCCACATGGTCGGCGACCGTATGGGCGAGCAGGTCGGCGAGGCCCAGCTGATCTACAACTGGGAGGCGCTGCCCGCCGAGGTCGCCCAGCTCATCCACGCCCACCCGACGCAGAACGAGGCGCTCGGCGAGGCCCACCTGGCACTCGCGGGCAAGCCGCTGCACTCCCACGACTGATCAGCCGCACCGGCTGACCCGTCACTGTCGCACCAGGGCGCGACGACCACAGACTTCCGCACATTCGTAAGGAGCAACAGAAACCATGCCGGTTTCCGTAACCCTTCCGGCGCTCGGCGAGAGCGTCACCGAGGGCACCGTCACCCGCTGGCTGAAGGCCGAGGGCGAACGCGTCGAGGCCGACGAGCCGCTGCTGGAGGTGTCGACCGACAAGGTCGACACCGAGATCCCCTCCCCCGCCGCCGGTGTCCTTTCCTCCATCAAGGTCGCCGAGGACGAGACGGTCGAGGTCGGCGCCGAGCTGGCCGTCATCGACGACGGCACGGGCGCGCCCGCCGCCGAGTCCGCTCCGGCCGCCGAGCCCGCCCCCGAGCCCGAGGCCGCTCCCGAGCCGGCCCCGCAGACCACCCCGTCCACCGAGCAGGCGGCTCCCGCGCCGGCCCCGACCGCCGAGGCCAGCTCCGGCGACAGCAGCGCCGAGGGCACCGACGTCGTCCTGCCCGCGCTGGGCGAGTCGGTCACCGAGGGCACCGTCACCCGCTGGCTGAAGGAGGTCGGCGAGGAGGTCTCCGAGGACGAGCCCCTGCTCGAGGTCTCCACGGACAAGGTCGACACCGAGATCCCGTCGCCCGCCTCCGGCGTGCTGCTGGAGATCGTGGTCGGCGAGGACGAGACCGCCGAGGTCGGTGCCAGGCTCGCCGTCATCGGTGCGCCCGGTGCCACCCCGGCGGCCGCTCCCGCCGAGGCCCCGGCCGCTCCGGCCGCCGAGCCCGCTCCGGCTCCCGAGCCCGAGCCCGAGCCCGAGCCGGCTCCCGCAGCCGCCGCTCCGGCTCCGGCCGCTCCGGCTCCGGCTCCGGCCGCTCCGCAGGCTCCGGCCGCTCCCGCGCCGCAGCAGCAGACGACCCCCGCGCCCGACCCGGCGCCGGCCGCTCCGGCCCCGGCTCCCGCCGCCCAGGCCCCGGCGCCCGCCGCGACCTCCGGTGACGACGGCGCGTACGTGACCCCGCTGGTGCGCAAGCTCGCCGCCGAGAACAGCGTCGACCTGTCCTCCGTCAAGGGCACCGGCGTCGGCGGCCGCATCCGCAAGCAGGACGTCATCGCCGCCGCCGAGGCCGCGAAGGCCGCCGCCCCGGCTCCGGCCGCGGCCGCCGCCCCCGCGGGCAGGAAGGCTCCGGCGCTGGAGGCCTCCCCGCTGCGCGGCCAGACCGTCAAGATGCCCCGCATCCGCAAGGTCATCGGCGACAACATGGTCAAGGCCCTGCACGAGCAGGCGCAGCTGTCCTCGGTCGTCGAGGTCGACGTCACCCGTCTGATGCGCCTGCGCAACCAGGCCAAGGACTCCTTCGCGGCCCGCGAGGGCGTCAAGCTCTCCCCGATGCCGTTCTTTGTGAAGGCGGCGGCCCAGGCGCTGAAGGCCCACCCGGCCGTCAACGCCCGGATCAACGTCGACGAGGGCACGATCACCTACTTCGACACCGAGAGCATCGGTATCGCGGTGGACTCCGAGAAGGGCCTGATGACCCCGGTCATCAAGCACGCGGGCGACCTGAACATCGCCGGTATCGCCAAGGCCACCGCCGACCTGGCGGGCAAGGTCCGGGCGAACAAGATCACCCCGGACGAGCTGTCCGGCGCGACCTTCACGATCAGCAACACCGGCTCGCGCGGTGCGCTGTTCGACACGATCATCGTGCCGCCGAACCAGGTCGCGATCCTGGGCATCGGCGCGACGGTCAAGCGTCCGGCCGTCATCGAGACCGCCGAGGGCACCGTCATCGGCATCCGCGACATGACGTACCTGACGCTCTCCTACGACCACCGTCTGGTGGACGGTGCCGACGCGGCCCGTTACCTGACCGCGGTCAAGGCGATCCTGGAGGCGGGCGAGTTCGAGGTCGAGCTCGGCCTGTAGTCCGCGTCCGCTGTACGGCGCCCCCGTCCGGAGTCTCTCCGGGCGGGGGCGCCGTGTTCCCTCCCCGCGGCGCGACGCGGGCTCGTCCTGCCGGGTCCGGTGACAGCGTGTAAGTCTCGTCTCACCTGCGCGAAAGCGCCCCCGTGGGCCTCTCCCCGGCAGCGGCACGGCCTTATTGTCTAGACGTCAACGCCCTCGGGGCCCGCGCGTTCCAAAGGAGCTCTCATGACCGCGCCCGTCGTCCACTCGCTGCGCGAACAGATCCGCGAGCACATCGTGGAGGGGATCGTGAGCGGGCGCTGGCAGCCGGGCGAGCGGATCGTGGAGCGGCGGATCGCGACCGAGCTGGAGGTCAGCCAGACGCCGGTCCGGGAGGCGCTGCGCGAGCTGGAGTCCCTGCGGCTGATCGAGTCGGCGCCCAACAAGGGCGTACGGGTGCGGAACCTGACCGCCGCCGACCTTGAGGAGAGCTACCCCGTCCGGGCCGGTCTGGAGGCCATCGCGGCCGAGCTGGCGGCCGAGCGGCTGGCCGAGGACTGCTCGGCGCTGGAGCCGCACGTCGGCGCGCTCTACGAGGCGGACCGCAACGCGGACGGGACGGCCCAGGTGCGGCACACCGTGGGGTTCCACCGCGAGCTGGTGCGGGCCGCGGACAACTCCGTGCTCCTGCACACCTGGGAGGGCCTCGGCATCGAGGTGTTCACGGCGCTGTCGATCCGCTGGCTCGGCACCGTCCAGCAGTCGTACGCGGAGGAGCACGAGGCCCTCGTGGACGCCTTCCGCCGCCGGGACCCGCTGATCGCGGACCTGGTCAAGGCGCATGTCCTGGGCTGCGCGCCGCGTCCCTGACGGATGTGCGTCTCTCTGCTCAGACGTGCTCCGACCTGCGGGAACCCTCGATTTTTGAGGCACCCCGTGCCTGCGCTGAAGGCACCGGGTGCCGACTTTGTCGATCTGAAAGGTTTTCTCCGCCCACCCTTTGATCGATCATCGATCAGGGAGTTACAGTCACCGACGGGCTTCCACCGAGGCCCCACGCCCTGTCCTGCCAAAGACCTAGGGCACCCCCGAACCCCTTGCCGATGAGGGAACCCCCTTCGACTGAGGAAGGCGGCGTAATGACCGACCCCACCGCAATCCAGCCGAGCGAGCTCGACCAGCTCCCGGACCGCGACCCGGAGGAAACCGCCGAATGGCAGGCCTCCCTGGACGCCGTCACCGAAGCCGCCGGGCCGCACCGTGCCGCGTACCTGATGCGCCGCACGCTGGAGCGCGCCGAGGGCAACGGCCTCGCGCTGCCCAAGCTGCTCGAGACCGACTACGTCAACACCATCCCCACCTCCGCCGAGCCCGCCGTGGACGGCGACGAGGAGATGGAGCGCCGGATCACCGCGTGGAACCGCTGGAACGCGGCCGCGATGGTGACGCGCGGCGCGAAGCACGGCGTGGGCGGGCACATCGCCACCTTCGCCTCGGCCGCCTGGCTCTACGAGACGGGCTTCAACCACTTCTTCAAGGGCAAGGAGGGTGACGGCTCCGGCGACCAGCTCTACATCCAGGGCCACGCCTCCCCCGGCATCTACGCCCGCGCCTTCCTCGACGGCCGGCTGACCGAGCACCACCTCGACCGCTTCCGCCAGGAGTCGGCCGGCGACGGACTGCCGTCGTACCCGCACCCGCGGCGCCTGCCCTGGCTGTGGGAGTTCCCCACCGTCTCCATGGGCCTCGGCCCGCTCTCCGCGATCTACCAGGCACGCTTCAACCGCTACCTGACCAACCGCGGCATCAAGGACGTCTCGCAGTCCCACGTGTGGGCGTTCCTCGGCGACGGCGAGATGGACGAGCCCGAGTCGACGGCGGCACTGGCACTGGCCAGCCGCGAGGGCCTGGACAACCTGACCTTCGTCATCAACTGCAACCTCCAGCGCCTCGACGGCCCCGTCCGCGCCAACTTCAAGATCGTTCAGGAGCTGGAGGCCCAGTTCCGCGGCGCCGGCTGGAACGTCGTGAAGTCGCTGTGGGGCAACGCCTGGGACGAGCTGTTCCGGCTCGACACCACGGGCGCCCTCGTCCGCCGGCTGCGCGAGGTGCCCGACGCGCAGGTGCAGACGTACCAGACCCGCGACGCCGCCTACATCCGCCGGGACTTCTTCGGCACCGACCCGGCCCTCGTCGCGATGGCCGAGCTGCTGTCCGACGACAAGATCCTCGAGTGCTTCCACCTCTCGCGCGGCGGTCACGAGTCGCGCAAGGTGTACGCCGCGTACCGGGCGGCCCTGTCCCACAAGGGCGCGCCGACGGTGATCCTGGCCCAGACGGTCAAGGGCCACACCCTCGGTCCGGGCTTCGCGTCGAAGAACGCCAACCACCAGATGAAGAAGCTGTCCACGGACGAGTTCAAGCAGATGCGCGACCTGCTCGAACTGCCCATCTCCGACAGCCAGTTCGTCGACGGTGTGGTGCCCTACGGCCACCCCGGCGCCGACTCGCCCGAGGTCCGCTACCTCCAGGAGCGCCGCGCGGCCCTCGGCGGTCCGGCCCCGGCCCGCCGCACGCACGCGCTCGCGCCGCTGCCGGCCCCTGCCGACAAGGTCTTCACGTCCTTCGACAAGGGCTCCGGCTCGCAGAACGTGGCGACCACCATGGCGTTCGTCCGCCTGGTCAAGGACCTCGTCCGCGACAAGGAGACCGGCAGACGCTGGGTGCCGATCGTCCCCGACGAGGCGCGCACCTTCGGCATGGAGAGCCTCTTCCCCTCCCTCGGCATCTACTCGCCGAAGGGGCAGACGTACGAGCCGGTCGACCGCGACCAGCTGATGTACTACAAGGAGGCCACCAACGGCCAGATCCTCAACGAGGGGATCACCGAGGCCGGCTCCATGGCGGACTTCATCGCCGCGTCGACCGCGTACTCCACGCACGGCGAAGCGATGATCCCCTTCTACATCTTCTACTCGATGTTCGGCTGGCAGCGCACGGCCGACCAGATGTGGCAGCTCGGCGACCAGCTCGGCCGCGGTTTCCTGGTCGGCGCCACCGCCGGCCGCACGACGCTGACCGGAGAGGGTCTCCAGCACGCGGACGGCCACTCCCCCGTCATCGCGGCGACGAACCCGGCGGCGCTGACGTACGACCCGGCGTTCGCGTACGAGGTCGCGGTGATCGTGAAGGACGGCCTGCGCCGGATGTACGGCGAGGCGGCCCCGGGCGAGGACCAGAACGTCTTCTACTACCTGACGGTCTACAACGAGCCGCTGCCGCAGCCCGCGAAGCCGTCCGGCCTCGGCATCGACGAGGGCATCGTCAAGGGCCTGTACCGCTTCAACACGGCCGAGTCGGCGGGCCTCGCGCCCGCCGCCGACGCCGCGCGCATCCAGCTCCTCGGCTCCGGTACGGCCATCCACTGGGCGCTGAAGGCCCAGCGGCTGCTCGCCGAGGACTGGGGCGTGGCCGCCGACGTGTGGTCCGCGACCTCCTGGACCGAGCTGCGGCGCGACGCGCTGGAGGCCGACGCGGCCCTGCTGCGCGGCGAGGAGCGGGTGCCGTACGTCCGTCAGGCGCTGCACGGCGCCGAGGGCCCGGTACTGGCGGTCAGCGACTACATGCGCCAGGTCCCGGACCAGATCGCCCAGTGGGTCGAGCAGGACTACTCCTCGCTCGGCGCCGACGGCTTCGGCCTCTCCGACACCCGTGAGGCGGCCCGCCGCCACTTCGGTGTCGACGCCGAGTCGATCGTCGTCGCCGCCCTGGCCCAGCTCGCCCGCCGCGGCGAGGTCAAGGCCTCCGCGGTGAAGGAGGCGCGGGAGCGCTACGGCCTGTAACGGCCGTCGGCGGGACACCGTTCGGTGAAGGGGTACGGCGGCCGCCGTACCCCTTCGCTGTCGGTGCCGCCCGGCATCATGAGGTCATGCGTGCTGCCCGCCTGATCAAGATGGTGCTGCTGCTCCAGTCCCGGCCGTCGATGACCGCCGCGGAGCTGGCGCGGGAGCTGGAGGTGTCCGAGCGGACCGTCACCCGCGACGCGCAGGCGCTGTCGGAGGCCGGCGTCCCGGTGTACGCGGACCGGGGGCGAACCGGCGGGTACCGGCTGGTCGGGGGGTACCGGACGCGGCTGACGGGGCTGGCGCGGACCGAGGCCGAGGCCCTGTTCCTGTCCGGGGTGCCGGGGGCACTGCGGGAGATGGGCCTCGACGACGCGGCCTCGGCGGCCCGCCTGAAGGTGTCCGCCGCGCTGCTGCCCTCGCTGCGGGACGCCTCGCGGACGGCGGGGCAGCGCTTCCATCTCGACGCACCCGCCTGGTTCAGCGAGCCGGAGACCCCCCGGCTGCTGCCCGCCGTCGCGGACGCGGTGTGGGACGACCGCCGGATCGACGCGCGCTACCGGCGCGGCGAGGAGGAGGCGGAGCGGTCCCTGGAGCCGTACGGGCTCGTCCTGAAGGCGGGCCTGTGGTACCTGTGCGCGCGGGAGGCGGAGTCGGGGTCCTTCCGGGTCTACCGCATCGACAGGTTCACCGCGGTCACCCCGGGCGATGAGCGCTTCGTCCGGGACGACGGCTTCGATCTGCCCGGGTTCTGGGAGGAGCGGGCCGCCCAGTTCGCGCGGTCCATCCTGCGCGCGGAGGTCGTCGTACGGCTCTCGGCCCAGGGGGTGCGGCGGCTGCCGTACGTCCTCGATCCGGTGACCGCGAAGGAGGCGCTGGGCGCGGCGGGCGAGCCCGACCGGGACGGGTGGGTGAGCGTCTGTCTGCCGGTCGAGTCCGAGGAGGTCGCGCACACGCAGCTCATGACGCTGGGGCCGGAGGCGGAGGTGCTGGCCCCCGCCGGGCTGCGGGCGCGCTTCTCTGCGGACGCGCGGCGGCTCGCGGCGCTCTACGGCTGACCGGCCGTCACGGGGCGCGGGGCCCGGCGCCGTCGGCAGGACCGCCGGGCCGGCGGTCCTACCGCGGGCATGTGCGCGCATAACAATCTGCGGCACTCCGCGTGCGTCCCTCCCGTCCAGGGCCGATGCTTGACCCGTGATGGACGAGACGGAGTTCTGGGAGCTGGTGGACGCCACCCGCGAGGCCGCCGAGGGTGACCCCGAGGAGCAGGCCGACCTGCTGGTCGAGCGGCTCCTGCGACTGGATCCGGAATCGGTCCTGGACTTCGCCCGGCACTTCGAGTCCCGCTACAACCGCGCCTACCGCTGGGAGCTGTGGGGCGCCGCCTGGATGCTGCTCGACGGGGCGAGCGACGACGCCTTCGACTTCTTCCGGTGCTGGCTCATCGGCCAGGGCCGCGAGGTCTTCGAGGGCGCGGTGCACGACCCGGACTCGCTCGCCGACCTCCTGGAGGACTTCGACGAGGAGGTCGACGGGGACGGTGAGGAGCTGGGGTACGCGGCGGACGAGGCGTACGAGCAGCTCACCGGCGTCGTGGCTCCCGACCTCGGGATCCCGCCGGCGCCCGCCGAGCCCGAGGGCACGCCGATCGACTTCGAGAACGACGGCCTGCTCGCCGAGCGGTACCCGCGGCTGTGGGAGCGGTTCAAGGACTGAGAGCCCCGCGGCGGGTACGAGACGGCCGTCAGCGGGCGGCCGGGAGCAACGGGGGCTCGGTCCGGTGCCCTTCGGGCGCCGTGTGCAGGGGCGGTGCCGCGTTCGCGCGGTCCAGGGCGGACGCCGTGGCCGCCGCCGGTCCGATCACGACCGTCAGCACCGCGCACGCCACCGTCCACGGGCTGCGCAGGACGCCGCTCCACCGGCCGGTTCCCCGCGGACCACTGCTGCTCATCTTCCCCGCCTCCGGTCGGCTGCCTGTCGATACGCAGAGGCTAGGGAGCGGGGGTCTGAGGGGTCCCTGGACCGCCTGTGGGGCCGCTGTGGGTTTCAGCGCCCCTGGAGCCGGGCGGCCAGTTCGCGCATGGCCGGCAGCCGGGCGGTCAGCGCCGCCCCCGGGCAACTGGTCATGAAGCCCGCGTTGTGGCCGGCCAGCGCGGGCAGGGAAGCGGTGGTGCCCGCGCGGTAGCGGCTGAGGTCGTTGCTGGACCGGAGCCGGACCCTGGTGCGCGGATCGATGTTCCCGAGGCCGAGCTTCCACGCGGCGAGCGCGGCGATCGCGTCGGTCATCGCCCGCGGCACCGGCGTACCCGCCGTGAAGGTGCCGATGGCCGCGATCCCCACGGTGCGGTGGTTGAAGCCCTGGGTGTGGGCGCCGGTGACGGGCCGGTCGACGCCGCCGGCCCGGCCCTCGTAGATCGTGCCGCAGCGGTCGACGAGGAAGTTGTAGCCGATGTCGTCCCACTGACGGGCGCCGGTCTGGCCCGCGTACAGGTAGCGGATGATGCGGGGCGTGTCCGCGCAGTCGTAACCGTTCGGCGAGTCGGTGTGGTGCACGAAGACCGCGGCGACGCGGTCGTCGTAGCGCGGGGGTGGCTGGCCGGGCGCGCGGGCGTCGATCCACCGCGAGCGCGGCACGACGGGCGGGCGCGGGGCCTTGTGCTCCACGGCGGGCCGCGCGGCGACGGGCCGGTCGGCGCCGGATCCCCCGCCGCCCAGGCCCACCGTGCACAGCACCAGCGCCAGCACGACGCAGATCCCCGGCAGGAAGAGCAGGGCCACGCGAACCGGGGTGGGCAGCCGCGACGTGTCGAAGCGACGCGGGGGTTCCGGCGGCGGGTTGTCCGCGGGGGCGGGTTCTCGCGCGGGGGCGGGCTCTCGCGCGGGGGCGTTGTCCGGGGGTGCGGGTCCCTGGGCGGGGGTGCCGGTTCGGGGTGGACCACCGAAAAGTCGTTCGCCGTCCGGCGGATACGTGCCTGCCGAGGCCGGCAGGCCTTCCGGCGGGGGCGCGCTGTCCGAGGCGGACGTGCTGTCCAGGACGGGCGCACCGTCCGGGTCGGGCGCGGGCGCACCGTCCCGGGTTGGCGTGCGGGTGTCGGCCGGTACCGGCGGGCGTGCGCCCGCCAGTGGGCCGTCCGGGGGCGGCGTGGGGGCGCCGTCCCGAGACGGCATGGGGGCTTCGCCCGGGGCGCCGTCCCGGGGAGGGGCAGGCACGACGGCCCCATTGTCGGCGGGGAGGCCACCTCCGCCGGGGGGCGTCCCCGGCATGGGCCCGGGCGTGGGCGGGCGGGAGCCGGACGGGGGGCTCTCGGCGCGGGGTGGGATGGGAACTGCGGCCCCGTTGTCGGCGGGGAGGCCACCGCCGCCGGGGGGCGTCCCCGGCATGGGCCCGGGCGTGGGCGGGCGGGAGCCGGACGGGGGGCTCTCGGCGCGGGGTGGGATGGGAGCTGCGGCCCCGTTGTCGGCGGGGAGGCCACCGCCGCCGGGGGGCCTCCCCGGCAGCCCGGGCGTGGGCGGGCGGGAGCCGGACGGGGGGCTCTCGGCGCGGGGTGGGGTGGGAACTGCGGCCCCGTTGTCGGCGGGGAGGCCGCCGCCGGGGGGCGTCCCCGGCATGGGCCCGGGCGTGGGCGGGCGGGAGCCGGACGGGGGGCTTTCGGCGCGGGGGAGGCGCAGGCGGCGTACCGCGGCCCGCAGGCGCGCCGCTCGTGGCTCCCGCGCCTCGGCGGTCCGCGCGTGCCGCGCGGTCCGTCGCCGCGCGGCGCCGGGTATTCGTGTCCCCCGCGCTCCGGGGAAGACACGCATGTGTCCCACCCTCGCCCAGGTCCGGACCATCCGCGACGTGGGCTGTGCCACCCGGTGGAACCATCGTCCCGGTCCGGGGCGTTTCTACAGGTCCACGCACGTGTGCCGGTTTCGGGCCGTACGCGCGCGTGCCTGATCACTGGGCCCGCCCCGCACGTACTGAGGGGCCCGAGAGAAAGGCGGCTCCGTGGACCTGCTCGACTTGCTGCTGTTGCTGGTGATCCTCGCCTACGCGGCGTCCGGCTACCGGCGCGGCCTCGTCGCCGGCTGTGTCTCGCTGGCCGGTTTCGTGGGCGGCGCCGTCATCGGGGTGTGGCTCCTGCCGTGGGTGATGGGCCTGGCCACGCCGGGGACCCCGGCGGCCACGGTGACGGCCGTGCTGACGGTGCTGATGCCCGCCGTGATCGGCCACGAGCTGGCGGGACGGCTGGCGCTGAAGCTGCGCCGCGAGCTGGAGGGCGGCCCGCTGCGGGTGGCCGACGGGGTCGGCGGAGCCGCCGCGAACACGCTCGCGGTGCTCCTGGTGGCCTGGGTCGCCGCGAGCGTCCTCGGCGCTTCCTCGTCCACCGTGGTCACCCAGTCGATACGCGGGTCCGCGCTGCTGGGCGCCGTGCAGGACGCGATGCCGCAGGCCACGCCCGCCTGGTTCTCGCGGGCGACCTCGGCGCTGACGGAGGCGGGCTTCCCACAGGTCTTCAACCCGTTCGAGAACGAGCCCGCGGCCGGTGTCGCCAAGCCCTCCGGTGACAGCGTCACGGCGAGCGCGGCGAACGCGGCCAAGCGCAGCACGGTGAAGATCGAGGGCGCCTCGGGCGACCAGGGCCGCGAGGGCAGCGGCTTCGTGTACGCCGCGCAGCACGTGATGACCAACGCCCACGTGGTGGCGGGCATCGACCGGCCGACCGTGCGGGTGGGCGGCGTGGGCCGCGCGTACGAGGCGAGGGTGGTGCTCTTCGACCCGGAGAAGGACGTCGCCGTCCTGTACGTGCCGGGGCTGCACGCGCCCGTCCTGCGCTTCGACGACAGCGCGCAGCGGGGCGACTCGGCGGTCGTCGCCGGCTATCCGCAGGACGGCGGCCTGAACCTCCAGGCGGCGACGGTCGCGAGCCGCATCGACGCGACGGGCCGGAACATCTACAACACGGACACGGTGACCCGCGAGATCTACTCCATCCGCTCCACCGTCCGCCCCGGCAACTCGGGCGGCCCGCTGCTCACCACGGACGGGAAGGTCTTCGGTGTCGTCTTCGCCCGCTCGACCTCGGACAGCGAGACGGGGTACGTGCTGACGGTGGACGAGATAGCGGGCGACGCCGGGCGCGCGGCGAGGGCCACGGCACCGGTGGACACCGGCGGCCTGGTCACCTCGTAGCCGCGTCGCGCGAGGCCGCCGCCGGTGAGCCGGGGCCCCCGGCACGACGCCGGCCGTGCGCGCCCGTGGTTCAGAGTTGACGTCCCATCATGACGTCGTCCACGTAGGCGCCCTCGATCAGGAACTCCCCGGGCAGGACGCCCTCCACCGCGAACCCCTCCGACTCGTACAGCTTCCGGGCGGGGGTGTTGTGGCCGAGGACGCGGAGCGTGATGCGCCGGGCCCCCTGGCGCCGGGCCTCGTCCCCGGCGGCCCGCAGCAGGGCCCGGCCCACTCCGGCTCCGCGCGCCTCCTCGGCGACGACGAGTCCCTGGATCTGGCGGACATGGGCGTTGCAGGCGAGGGGGGTCGGGAATCCCAGCCGGAGGTAGCCGACGACCTGGCCGGCGAGCTCGGCGACCAGATGGTCACGCGGCCCTGACCGCTCGCTGAAGAAGGGCTCGTACGGCGGCCGGGGACGCGGCTGGACGGCGTGCACCGGGGACCAGGTGACACGGTCGAGCAGGCCGAGTGCCTCCTCGTCGTCAGGAGTGGCGTGACGTATGTGCGGTACCGGCATGCCGGTCACTGTACGACGCGGGCGCGGCGGTCCGGCCGGGTTTTCCCGGAGGCACCCGGCAGGATGGATCCATGAACTCACCGCTTGCCCCCGGCTCCCGCATCGCGATCGCCGGTGCGTCCGGCCTGATCGGCTCGGCACTGGCGCGCTCCCTCGCCGCGGACGGCCACGAGGTGGTGCGGATCGTGCGCCGGGCTCCCCGGACGAAGGACGAGGTGCGGTGGGATCCCAGGGTCCGGCGGGTCGACACTGCGGGGCTCGCCGGGTGCGCCGCGGTGGTCAACCTCGCGGGTGCCGGGATCGCCTCGCGGCGCTGGACGGAGGACTACCGGCGGGAGATCCGCGACAGCCGCGTGCTCGGCACGGCCGCGCTCGCCGAGGCGGTGGCCTCCCTGGACACACCGCCGCGCGTCCTCGTCAACGGCAGCGCGATCGGCATCTACGGCGACACCGGCGACCGGGCGGTGGACGAGAGCGCGCCGCCCGGTGACGGTTTCCTGCCGTCCGTGTGCGTGGAGTGGGAGGGGGCGGCGGCAGCGGCGCGGGAGGCGGGCATCCGTACCGTGTTCGCCCGTACCGGGCTGGTGGTGGCCCGGGAGGGCGGGGCCTGGGGGAAGCTGTTTCCGGTCTTCAAGGCCGGGCTCGGGGGGCGGATGGGGGACGGGCGCCAGTACTGGAGCTACATCTCCCTGCACGACGAGGTGGCCGCGCTGCGGCATCTGATCGACACGGAGTCGCTGTCCGGGCCGGTCAATCTGACGGCGCCCGAGCCGCTCACCAACGCCGAGGTGACGGCGGCGATGGGGCGGGTGCTGCGGCGGCCCACGGTGTTCGCCGTGCCGGCATCGGTGTTGCGGGCCGCGCTCGGGGGGATGGCCGGTGACGTGCTGGGCAGCCAGCGGGTCCGGCCGGCCAGGCTGCTCGACTCCGGTTTCGTCTTCGCGTTCCCGTCGATCGACGCGGCCCTGCGGTCCGCTCTGCGCTGAACCAGCCGTCTCCGCGCGCCATTCCGTCCCGGCCCGGGAACGCCGGGGCCGGTCCCCGACCCCGGGGGGGTGCGGGAGTGCTCCCCCTTGCGACCGTGCGAGGGCTCCGTGCGCCCTTGCCTCGCGGGGCGGTCGACCTAACCTCGACCGGAACTCGGGTATTCCGGGCCCCTGTCGGGGGCATGACGTCCCCACAGCCGCGCGACCTCCAGGAGGAGCACGTGCTAGAGCCGGGACGCGAAGCGCAGATCTCGCAGGACGTGGACGTCGTGATCGTGGGGGCCGGGGTCGCGGGACTCGCGGCGGCCCACCACCTCACCGGGGCGGGCCTCACCACCGCCGTTCTGGAGGCCGCCCCGCGCGTGGGGGGCCGCATGTCGACGGAGAAGGTGGACGGGTTCCGGCTGGACAGACTGGGCCGGCTGCTGTCCACCTCGTATCCCGAACTGCGCCGCACCCCGGGCCTGGACGCGCTGGCCCTGCGGTCGTTCTCACCGGGCGTCCTGCTCCACAGCGACGGCCGGCACCACCGGGCGTACGCCCCCCTCCACCCCCGGAGCGCGAGAGGCGCACTCACCGCGGTACGCGCCCTGGCGAGCGCCCCCAGGCTGCCGGGATCGGCAGTCCGTCCGGGCGGTCACTCCGGCCCAGGATGCCGCCCGGCGGGCCCGCTGGGCCGGCCCCTCGACCAGGCCCGTCTGGGGGCCGCGCTGGCGCGGCTGGCCGCCACCCCGCCGGGCGGCATCCTGGGCCGTCCGGAACTCCCCGCCGCGCAGGCGCTGTCGGCGCGCGGCTTCCCGGCCCGCACCGTCGACGGCTTCCTCCGGCCCCTGCTGGCCGCCCTGTTGTGCGATCCGGACCTCACGACCTCCAGCCGCTGCGCGGACCTCGCGCTGCACTCCTTCGCCACGGGGCGGCTGTGCGTCCCCGAGGGCGGTTGCGACACCCTGCCCGGACTCCTCGCGGCCGCCCTGCCCCCCGGCACCGTCCGTACCGGTGTGCACGTCACCGCGGTCTCCACCACGTCGGTGACCACCCGGGACCACGGCGTGCTCCCCTGCCGTTCCCTGGTGCTGGCGACCGGCGCCCGCGCCGCGGCCGCTCTCCTGCCCGGGCTGCGGGTCCCCGCCTTCCATCCCGTCACCGTCGTCCACCACACGGCCGACGAGCCGCCGCTCGGCGACCCGGCGCTGCTCCTGGACGCCGACCGGAGCGGTCCGGTGACACACACCGCGGTGATCAGCCAGGTCGACCCCACCCGGGCACCGGCGGGCCGCGCCCTCGTCTCCTCGACGGTGCTGGGCACTCCACCGGCCGCCGCCGCCCTGGACGCGACGGTCCGCGCCCAACTGGCCCGCCTCTACGGGACGTCGACCCGCCGCTGGGAACTCCTCGCGGTCCACCACGACCCCGAGGCGGTCCCCGCGATGCCCCCGCCGCACGACCTGTGCCGCCCGGTGCGCCTGTTGGCGGGCCTGTACGTGTGCGGCGACCACCGCGGCACCAGCACCGTCCAGGGCGCGCTGCACTCGGGCCGCCGGGCCGCCCGGGCCCTGCTGAAGGACCTGGGCGTCCGTCCGGCTCCCGCCGACAGACCCCTGGAGACGGCCGCGTGAGCACGGCTCACCCGAGGGCGGACACCCGGTCCCGGTAACCCCGCACGGGAGCGGCGTCCCGGTAGGGCTCGAGACGGCGTTCGAAGTCGCGCACGTACTCCACCGCCCGCACCGAACGCATCTCCGCCGCCTGGCCCGCGGCCTCGGCCCCCAGCTGACAGGCCTGGTCGAGCTCGCCGAGCGCCAGCCGTGCGGTGGCCAGCACCACGCGGCAGAACAGCCGGCTGCGCGCGTAGCCGGGCGCCCGCAGCCTGAGCGAGCGCTCCGCGTGCTGGGCCGCGGCCCGGTACTGCTGGAGATCCCGGTGGCAGTGCCCGAACTCGTCGGCGAGCTGCGCCTCGTCGAAGAACCGGGCCCAGTGCGGGACCTCGTCGGCGGGCCGGGCCGCCTCAAGGGCCCGCTCGGCCCGCACGAGGGAGGCCGTGCAGGCGCGCACCTCCCCCAGCACGCCGTGTCCGCGCGCCTCGACGGAGTGCAGCATCGCCTGCATCACCGGCGGGGCGCAGGAGCCGACGCCCTGCTGCGCCACCCGCGCCAGCTGGACGGCCTCGCGCCCGTGCCCCAGGTAGACCGCCTGCCGGCTCATGGTCACCAGCACGTACGACCCGTAGGCCCGGTCGCCCGCCGCCTGGGCCAGGCGCAGCGCCTGGACGAAGTACCGCTGGGCGAGCCCGTGTGCGGCGATGTCGTACGAGGTCCAGCCGGCGAGGCGGGTGAGGTCGGCGGCGGCCGCGAAGAGGCGGCGGCCGGTCTGCTCGCCGTAGGTGCCGCGGAGCATCGGTTCGGCCTCGTGCTCCAGGTAGCGCACGAGGGCCTGGCGGGCGTGGCCGCCGCCGTACGCGTGATCGAGCGACCGGAACAACTCGCCGACCGAGCGCAGGGCGGCGATGTCACCGCCGGTGACCCGCAGGCCGGGTCCGCGCTCGGACCGGGCGCGCTGGCGGGGCACCGCGGGGCGGCCCTGCGCGGGGACCCCCAGGGCCGCCGGCTCACCGCGGCCGACACGTTCGTCGGCGCGGCCGATGAGCCAGTCCCGGCTCGGGACGACCAGTCCCGCCGGGGTGAAGGCGATCTTGCGGAGCTCGGCGTGGCTGCCGGAGTCCTTGCGCCACAGGCCGCTGACGATGTCGACGGCCTCCTCGGGGCTCGCGGCGAACTCCAGGCCGGCGTACACCGGGGCGCACGCGTCCAGCCCCAGGTCCTGGGCGGTGAGCCGGCGGCCGAGGCGACGGGTGAAGACCTCGGCAATGAGTGCCGGTGTGGTGCCCCGGGGCTGCTGTCCGCGCAGCCAGCGGGTCACGGATGTCTTGTCGTATCTGAGATCGAGGCCGTGTTCGAGGCCGAGCTGGTCCACCCGGCGGGCGAGACCTGCGTTGGAGAACCCCGCTTCTGCGATGAGCGCGGCGAGCTGTCGGTTGGGAGTGCGCTGCGCGGGTCGTTCGGTCATGGTGCGGTGCGGTCTCCTGCCTTCCGGGCGTCAAGTGCCCGGATTGCCTGTGAGCAGCCCTTATGGCCTCGTGACGGCGCGAATGTAGCGGTCCGTAAACACCCGATCGCACATTTCCACGTTCATTCATCCGATCGTGTGAGGATTGTCCGCGGGGCTGACGTCCGTCGGCCGGACGTACAGTGGCGTAGGCGTGCTTCGTGCCTTACGGGCCCCGCCCCGCCGGTCGTGCGGGTGGATCCCGGGGGCCGGTCGGCGGCGCGCCGTCAGTCCGTGCCTGTGGGAGCTTCTAGAAAGGCGCTTGCCGTGAGTGAACTGCGGTTCGTCCGGATGGGATTCGGTGCGGAGGCCGTCGAGTACCAGGCGGCCTGGGACGAGCAGCGCCGGGTGCACGCCGCCCGCTTCCTGGACGAGGTCCCCGACACCTGTCTGCTCCTGGAGCACCCGCCCGTGTACACGGCCGGGCGGCGCACGGCCGACAGCGAGCGCCCCCTCGACGGCACGCCGGTCGTCGACGTGGACCGCGGCGGCAAGATCACCTGGCACGGTCCGGGCCAGCTCGTGGGCTACCCCATCCAGAAGCTCCCGCGCCCGGTGGACGTGGTGGCGCACCTGCGCCGGCTCGAGGAGGCGATGATCCGCGTGTGCGCGGAGTTCGGCGTCGGGACCAGCCGGGTCGAGGGCCGCGCGGGCGTCTGGGTCCTCGGCGACCCGGTGGAGCAGCGCCCCTCCCCCGGCGGCCTCTCCCTCGACCTCGACCCGCGGCTGACGGACGACGAGTTCGACCCCCGCCTCGACGGCCCGGAGTACGCGCCCTCCAACGCCGGCCAGCGGCGCGAGGACCGCAAGATCTGCGCCGTCGGCATCCGGGTCGCCAAGGGCGTCACGATGCACGGCTTCGCCCTGAACGTGAACCCGGACACCTCGTCCTTCGACAGGATCATCCCGTGCGGCATCCGCGACGCGGGCGTGACCTCGCTCGCGTACGAACTGGGCCGCGACCTCACCATCGCCGACGTCCTGCCGGTCGCCGAGAGGCATCTGCGGGACGTCCTTCAGAACGCGGAGCTCAGGCCGCGCGAGGTGGAGCGGACCCCGGCGTAGCCGCCCGCCCCGGGAATGCACCCCCGGACCCGAAGGTTGCCCAGACGCAGGGCCGAAAACAGCACGGGCGTACCCTGGTGTACGCCGACGAATCGAAGTTGTAGGGAGCCGGACGTGTCCGCAGTCGCACCCGACGGACGCAAGATGCTGCGCCTGGAGGTCCGGAACAGCCAGACCCCCATCGAGCGCAAGCCCGAGTGGATCAAGACCCGGGCGAAAATGGGTCCCGAGTACAACGCGCTGCAGAAGCTCGTGAAGAGCGAGGGCCTGCACACGGTCTGCCAGGAGGCGGGCTGTCCCAACATCTACGAGTGCTGGGAGGACCGCGAGGCCACCTTCCTCATCGGCGGCGACCAGTGCACCCGGCGCTGCGACTTCTGCCAGATCGACACCGGCAAGCCCGAGGCGCTGGACCGCGACGAGCCGCGCCGCGTCGGCGAGTCCGTCGTCACGATGGACCTGAACTACGCGACCATCACCGGCGTCGCCCGCGACGACCTGGCGGACGGCGGCGCCTGGCTGTACGCCGAGACGGTCCGCCAGATCCACGCCCAGACCGCGGAGCGCGAGGCCGGCCGCACCAAGGTCGAGCTGCTCGCCCCCGACTTCAACGCCGAGCCGGACCAGCTCGCCGAGGTCTTCTCCTCGCGCCCCGAGGTCTTCGCGCACAACGTGGAGACGGTCCCCCGCATCTTCAAGCGCATCCGCCCCGGCTTCCGCTACGAGCGCTCGCTGAAGGTCATCACCGAGGCCCGCGACTACGGCCTGGTCACCAAGTCGAACCTGATCCTCGGCATGGGCGAGACCCGCGAGGAGGTCAGCGAAGCCCTCCGCCAACTGCACGAGGCCGGCTGCGAGCTGATCACCATCACGCAGTACCTGCGCCCGTCCGTGCGGCACCACCCCGTGGAGCGCTGGGTCAAGCCCCACGAGTTCGTCGAGCTGAAGGACGAGGCGGAGCAGATCGGCTTCTCCGGCGTCATGTCGGGCCCGCTGGTCCGCTCCTCGTACCGCGCCGGCCGGCTCTACCAGATGGCCGTCGAGAAGCGCGGCGCGTACATCGCCTCGCAGGCGGTCTGACCGGCGTACGGGCAGGGGCGGTGGCACGGGGTGCCATCTGTGCGTGTGAGTCCCCGCACAGGCAACGACCGCCCGGCAGCGGCCGGTTCGACGCGGTTGTGACCGTCCTCGCAGCTTGCGGGCTCTCGTCGGGCCGCGTCGGCGTCCCACCCCTCCGCGTCCAGGCTTCATGGGCGTTTGACCGGCCGGTCACGCCCTGGTAACACCATTCAGTGACCCTGGTCTCGTACCACGTACAGCCTCCGCCCGAGCCGCCATCCCGAGGGGGGACCTCCATCATGCAGGCCGCGCCCGTACGCGCCACCGCGATTCCCACGTTCACCGATGCACTGCGTGCCGTCGAGTCGCTGCTCATGAGCGGCGGACAGCGCACCGCGCGCCGCAACGCCTGGACCTCCGTGCAGGAGGACCGCCGCCGTGCCAAGGACCGGGTCGAGGCGCAGCGCGTCCTCGAAGAGGCCGTGGGCCTGCGCCTGTCGTAGCGGCGGCACCGCCGTCGTCGGCGCTCCCAGGGCCACGTAGACTCGTGGCATGGCGAGGAAGGAAACCGCAGCGGACGCTGCGAACCCCGGGCGACTCAAGCAGATCGCCCTGACCTACAAGATGACCCGCAAGGCCGACTCCAAGATCGGTCTTGTGCTCGCGGCTGTCGGAATCGTCACCCTCGGTGTCTTCCTCGCGATCGGCTTCTTGATCGGACACCCGGTCTATCTCGGTATTTTCGGTCTCCTGATCGCCTTCCTCGCGTCGGCGATCGTCTTCGGACGCCGGGCCGAGCGTGCCGCCTTCGGGCAGATGGAAGGACAGCCGGGCGCCGCGGCGGCCGTGCTGGACAACATCGGCCGGGGCTGGACGACGACCCCGGCCGTGGCGATGAACCGCAGCCAGGACGTGGTGCACCGGGCCGTCGGCAAGGCGGGCATCGTGCTGGTGGCCGAGGGCAACCCGAACCGGGTGAAGAGCCTGCTGGCCGCCGAGAAGCGGAAGATGGCGCGGATCGTCTCGGACGTTCCGGTGCACGACGTGCTCGTGGGCAGCGGCGAGGGCCAGGTGGAGCTCAAGCGGCTCCGCACGACCATGCTGAAGCTGCCGCGCGTGCTCACCGGCCCGCAGGTCACGAGGACCAACGACCGGCTGCGCGCGATGGGCGACCTGATGAGCAACATGCCGCTGCCCAAGGGGCCGATGCCCAAGGGCATGCGGATGCCGCGCGGCGGAAAGACCCGCTGACCCCTCCCACGTCGAAGGGGGCGCCCGGATCACTCCGGGCGCCCCCTTCTCTGCGTCTCCCTCGCCGCGCCCAGCACGCGCTGTCGCGCCGCACCCGCGCGGTCCCTCAGCTGCGGACCTCGACCGTGCGGGCGAGCCGGTCGTGCAGGCCCCTGCCGTCGCGGTCCCAGATCAGGGCGGGGACGGCCACGCACAGCAGCGCCGTCCGCAGCAGGGCGCGCAGCGGGTTCGGCCGGCCGCCGCGCTCGGGGACGACGCGCAGCCCGAAGAGGCGCTTGCCCGGGGTGAAGCCGACGGTGCCGACGGTCACGACGCCCAGCACGAAGAAGACGAGCAGCGCCCAGTTCCCCGTCGACCGGTCGTAGCCGTGGGTGAGCAGCCCGTATGCGATCAGCAGGCACAGGGCCCAGTCGACGGCGAGGGCGCCGATCCGGCGGCCCGGGCGGGCGATCGAGCCCGGTCCCTCCTGCGGCAGACCGAGCTGCTCACCCCGGTATCCGAAGTCGGCGCCGGCTTCCTCCGCGGCCGCGCGGGGGCCGGAGAGCCACGATCCGATTGCTTGCCTGTTGTCCACCCGTCCACGGTACTGCGACCGGGTATGTGCCCGGCCGGTCGGGGTATGCGTAGGCTGCTGTGAAACCCGGGCCGGTTAACTTCCACGAAACAAACGGGTCACGCTTGGGAAATCCCCCGTCCCTATGGTCGGGTCCAGCGTGTGCCACCGCACTGGCCGCACAAACGAACTACCACCCCGGTCCCAGTGGGCGGGAGTAGGAGGAGCTGGATGTTCCAGAACGCCGACGAGGCCAAGAAGTACATCGCGGACGAGGACGTCAAGTTCGTAGACGTCCGTTTCTGCGACCTGCCGGGCGTGATGCAGCACTTCACGATCCCGGCCAAGGCCTTCGACCCGGCCGAGGAGCTCGCCTTCGACGGCTCCTCGATCCGCGGCTTCCAGGCCATCCACGAGTCCGACATGGCGCTCCGCGCCGACCTGACCACCGCGCGCGTCGACCCCTTCCGCCGCGACAAGACGGTCAACATCAACTTCTTCATCCACGACCCGATCACGGGCGAGCAGTACTCCCGTGACCCGCGCAACGTGGCGAAGAAGGCCGAGGCCTACCTCGCCTCCACGGGCATCGCCGACACGGCCTACTTCGGCCCCGAGGCCGAGTTCTACGTCTTCGACAGCGTGCGCTTCAAGACCGCGGAGAACGAGTCCTTCTACCACATCGACTCCGAGGCGGGCGCCTGGAACACCGGTGCGGTCGAGGACAACCGCGGCTACAAGGTCCGCTACAAGGGCGGCTACTTCCCGGCCCCGCCGGTCGACCACTTCGCCGACCTGCGCGCCGAGATCTCCCTCGAGCTGGAGGCGTCGGGCCTCCAGGTCGAGCGTCAGCACCACGAGGTGGGCACCGCCGGCCAGGCCGAGATCAACTACAAGTTCAACACGCTGCTCGCCGCGGCCGACGACCTCCAGCTCTTCAAGTACATCGTGAAGAACGTCGCCTGGCGCAACGGCAAGACCGCGACCTTCATGCCGAAGCCGATCTTCGGCGACAACGGCTCGGGCATGCACGTCCACCAGTCGCTGTGGGCCAACGGCGACCCGCTGTTCTACGACGAGGCCGGTTACGCGGGCCTGTCGGACACCGCGCGCTTCTACATCGGCGGCATCCTCAAGCACGCCCCGTCGCTGCTCGCCTTCACCAACCCGACGGTGAACTCGTACCACCGTCTGGTCCCGGGCTTCGAGGCGCCGGTCAACATGGTGTACTCGCAGCGCAACCGCTCCGCCGCGATGCGTATCCCGATCACGGGCTCGAACCCGAAGGCCAAGCGCGTCGAGTTCCGTGCCCCGGACTCCTCCGGCAACCCGTACCTCGCCTTCTCGGCGCTGCTGCTCGCCGGCCTCGACGGCATCAAGAACAAGATCGAGCCGGCCGAGCCGATCGACAAGGACCTCTACGAGCTGGCTCCCGAGGAGCACGCGAACGTGGCGCAGGTCCCGACCTCGCTCCCGGCCGTCCTCGACGCCCTCGAGCGCGACCACGAGTTCCTCCTCCAGGGCGACGTCTTCACGTCGGACCTGATCGAGACGTGGATCGACTACAAGCGCACGAACGAGATCGCGCCGCTCCAGCTGCGTCCGCACCCGCACGAGTTCGAGCTGTACTTCGACGTGTAAACCGTCGCGCAACACGACGGAGCCCCGTCACCGCCTTGGAGCGGTGACGGGGCTCCGTCGTGTTGCGGCCCGCCGGGGGCGGGGCCGAGCGCGTCAGACAGGGCCCTGGTTGCCCTTCCTGCGTTCCTGGCGGCGCGCCTCGCGCGGGCGTTCGCGGCGGTAGCGGCGCTCCCACCTGGCCTGCTGGTCCCGGCGCTCGCGGTAGGCGCGGTAGCTCGAGTCCACCCGGCCCGCGGACCCTGCGGATCCGCCGGGAGCGGACGGGGCGCCCGCGGCGGACGCGCCCGCCCCGGCGCGTCCGTACCGGACGTACAGGAAGAGCAGGGCGACCGCGGCCAGCCACAGGACGTGGTGGGAGAAGCCTAGGACGACAAGGACCGAGGTCGCCGAAATGATCAAGGTGCCCATGACGGGACTCCTTGGGGCGTGGGCGGACTGAATCTCTGCGGGTGCTTCGAGCGGGTGCTTCGACAGGGCGCCTGGGGCGGGCGGCCGTCCGTCGGTGCGTAGACAGTAACCCCGAGTCCGCCGCCCGATGCCTGTCCGGCGGGAAGCGGTGCCCAACGGCTCCGGAACGCTCGCCCAGCGTAGGGACCCGGTCCCGGCCCGTGCATCCCATTTCCCGGCCCGTCACCCGGATGGCAGCTCCCGCACGGGTGCGGCGGGACACCGCCGCGCGGCGGCCGGGCGCCGGGCTCGGACGCCGCGGGGCCCGGCCGGCCGGTGCCGGTGTCTCAGACCCCGGGGGCGGCTCTGACCACCCCGGCGGCCACGGCCGCGCACAGCGTCCCGTGGTCCAGGGCGTTCTGGTCGGCGTAGCGGAGGGCGAAGTCCGCGACGGCGCGTTCGAAGGTGTCGGCGCCGCCGAGGTAGGCGGCGATGGCGATGCGGTCGCCGGAGCGGGCGTGGGCGCGGGCCAGGGCCGTGCCGCACAGCCGCGCGTAGCCGAGGAGTTCGTCCGGGCTCATGCCCGCGACGTCCGCGGTGCCCTTCGTGTCACGCAGCTGACGCCAGTAGTACGGCCGTCCCTGGGGCCCCGTCATCCAGCCGAGGAAGATGTCGCTCGCGGCCTGGAGCAGCCGCTGGCCGGCGACGACGCGGTGACCGGCGTGGTCGTAGGGGCCGCTCGGCAGGTGTTCCTCGAGGACGGACCGGCCGGCCTCCTTGATCTGCAGGAACAGCGGGTCGTCCGCGTCGCGCCCGGCGAGCAGCACCACGAAGCAGCGGGTGCCGACGCTGCCGACGCCGACGACCTTGCGGGCGGCGTCCACGAAGCGGTAGCGGTCCAGGAGCAGCCGCCGCTCCTCGGAGAGCGTGGAGCGGTAGTCGCTGAAGATCTTGCGTAGCGCCCCCATGTCGGGCGGCCCGGCGCGCTCCAGCAGGGGCGGGTCCTGGACGATGCGGGGTCGGCCGTCGACGGTCTCGGTGAGTCTGCCGAGCGACTGAAGGCTCGTCCGGCGCCGGGCGCGCACGAGGCTGGACTCGGCGCGTCTGCGGTGGTGTGCGGAGCGGACCAGCGGGACCAGCCGGCCGGCGTCGATGCGTTCGTACCAGACGGCCAGTTCGCCCCGTCCCGCGAGGTGCCGCATGGCGTGGCGGTACTCGGCGCCCGCCGCACGTGCCGCGCGGCGGGCCCGTGCCTCGCTGTGCCCGTTCTCGCGGGCGGTCACGGCGATGCTGGCGGCGAGTCGCTTGACGTCCCACTCGAAGGGCCCGGGGAAGGTCTCGTCGAAGTCCTTCAGGTCGAAGAGCAGCGCGCGTTCCGGAGAGGTGAACACACCGAAGTTGAGCAGGTGCGCGTCGCCGCAGAGCTGGACGGTCAGGCCGGTGTGCGGCCGGGTGGCGAGGTCCGCGGCCATCACGGCGGCCCCGCCGCGCAGGAACGCGAAGGGGGACGCGCTCATCCGCCCGTACCGGATCGGCAGGAGTTCCTGGAGCCGGTCCCGGCACTGGCGTTCCAGTACGGCGACGGGGTCGGGGCGGTCGACCGCGGCCAGCCAGTCGGCGTGCGCGGAGCGCGGGACGCGTTTGCGGACCGCCCTGCCCTTCTCGGCGCGGTCGGCGGGCGCGGTCATGAGGCGGGGTGCGCGGTCGCGGGCGGCCCGACGGGCCTTCGTCCACTCTGAGGGGCCATCGCCGTTCCGCCTTTCCCCGCTCCTGCCCGCGCTGCTTTCCCCCGTTCGCCCCAGTGAAGGCCGCCGCCCGGGACGTGCGCATGCCGGGTACGGCAGTCGGGTGACGTGTCCCGGGGTCCTGTCGTCGGACTCCAGGCGGACGGGAGTCCGACGACGGGGCCCGGGGCGGCCGGGTGTCCGACAGGATGGGGAGGTGCCGGGAACCGGCACCCGGGGCGGCGGAACGGACGGAGGCGACGTGGGAGCGCAGCGGCGGCACATCGGGGTGGCGGAGCGGCGGGCCCGGCTGGCACTGCGGCACCGGCTGGCGGGTGCGGCGGGTGCGGCCGGCCCGGAGGAGATCGCGGGCTCGCTCGTCGCGCTGCACGGCACCGATCCGGCGACGGTGTACCTGTCGGTGGGGGCCCGGCTGACCGACTCCGCAAGGACCGTCCGCGAGGTGGAGCGGGCGCTGTACGAGGACCGCACGCTGGTGCGCATGCACGGGATGCGGCACACGGTGTTCGTGTTCCCCGCCGGGCTGGCGGCCGTGGTGCACGCCTCGACGGGGCTCGCCGTCGCCGCGAAGGCGCGGGCCGGACTGGTCGCCGACGTGGTGACCGGCAGCGGCGGGCGGCTGACCGAGGAGTGGCTGGCCGAGGTGGAGGCGTCCGCGCTCGCCGCGCTGGCCCGGCGCGGCGAGGCCACGGTCAATGAACTCGTCCGGGACGAACCGCGGTTGAGGGAGCAATTCACCTACGGGGCGGGCCGGAGCTACGAGAGTCAGCAGACCGTGTCGTCGCGGCTGATGCGGGTTCTCGGTACCGAGGCGCGGGTCGTGCGCGGGCGCCCGCTCGGCGCGTGGACGTCGAGCCAGTTCCGCTGGGCGGTCGCTACGCCGCACCCCGGACCGGCACCCGCCGAGGCCCGGGCCGAGCTCTTGCGGTGCTGGCTCCGGGCGTGCGGTCCCGCCTCGGAGGCCGATCTGAAGTGGTGGACGGGCTGGAAGGTCACCGACGTGCGCCGGGCGCTCGCCGCGGCCGGGGCGGCGGCCGTGTCGCTCGACGGCGGGGTCACGGGGTACGTGGCGGACGGGGACGAGGGGCCGGTGGCCGGGCCCGGCGAGCCGTGGGCCGCACTGCTGCCCGGGCTCGACCCGACGGCCATGGGGTGGCAGGAGCGGGACTGGTTCCTGGCGCCGGAACTGCGCCCCGCACTCTTCGACCGGAGCGGGAACGTGGGGCCGACGGTGTGGTGGAACGGGCGGGTCGTCGGGGGCTGGGCCCAACGGCCCGACGGGGAGGTCGTGTGGCGGGTGCTGGATGCCGCAGGGCTCGGCCGGGAGGGCCACGACGCCGTCGCCGCCCAGGCCGCCCGGCTGTCCGCGTGGCTGGGCGCCACCCGGGTCACTCCGCGGTTCCGGACGCCGCTGGAACGCGAGCTGGCGGCGTAGTGAGGTGCCGCCGCGCCGCCCTTGCCCGTCCCGGGGCTCCGCCGGTGCGGGCGGAGCCCCGGGGAGGTCAGCGGGCGTACCGCATCAGTGCCCGGACCATGTGGCACGTGGTGTCCGACGGGGGGTGGACGCCGATGAGCTGCGCGGTGCTGCGGATCGTCTCGTTGCGGGCCTGGTCCGGCACGTGGACACCGGAGTCGAGCAGGGCGATCGCGAGGCGCATCGCCTTGAGCCGGCGGTTGTGGGTGACGTACCAGTCGCGGGGCCGCCCGGGCGGGAGCGGGCGCTTGGCCACGGGCTCGTACGGCAGGCCGGGCGGGACCTCCCTGCGGGCGGTGGAACGGGGGGACTTCGGCTTCAGTGCGGCAGCGGGCACGGGCATCCTCCTGTCGCGGTCAGGGCCTCGCCGGAACCTCCGGCGCACCCTCGAACACTGCTTCCATTCTACCGCCCGGCACTGACAAAAGCCCCTGGCCACAGGGGTTTTGACGGGGGCTGTGGCGCAGGTGGGAGGGGGTGTTCCGGGTACCGTGTGGGCATGGAGATCTGGATCAACCCCGCCTGTTCGAAGTGCCGCAGCGCCGTCGGCCTGCTCGACGCGGAGGGCGCCGACTACACCGTGCGCCGCTACCTGGAGGACGTGCCCACCGAGGACGAGATCAGGGACGTACTGGAGCGTCTCGGACTCGAACCGTGGGACATCACCCGCACCCAGGAGGCCGCCGCCAGGGAACTCGGCCTCAAGGAGTGGGCGCGGGACGCCGGTTCGCGGGACCTGTGGACCAAGGCGCTGTCGGAGCACCCCGAGCTGATCCAGCGGCCCATCATCACGGCGGACGACGGAACCGCCGTGGTGGGCCGCACGGAGGAGGCGGTACGGGACGCCCTGTCCCGCTGACCGTCCGTCACCGACCCGCTTTTGTGGCCCACGTCACCCCGGCGGTCTCCGTGACCATTGAGTGACCTCGTTCGGTATCTCGTACATAGCGGCGTACGTTCCCCCGCATCCAGGAGGCGCGCATGTCGCGTAGGAGAACGCTCGGCACCAAGAAGAGGCTCGCGCTGCTGGTCAGCGCGGCCGCCGTGGCCGGAGGCGGGGCCTTCGCCCTCGCGGCCACGTCGAACGCGTCGCCGGTCCAAAGCGCCAAGGACTCGGCGGTCTGCCAGGGACTGGCCACCGCGGTCGGCAACAACCAGCGGTTCATCGACGCCCAGCGGGCCGCTCCCGACGCCCAGTCGAAGGCCCGGATCGCCAACCGCGAGGACGTCATCAAGGAGATCGGGCGCCAGCAGAAGGCGTCCGGCTGCGAGGTCGGGGAGTCGGCTCAGGACTCCCAGGCCGGCCAGCCGGAGACCGGCGCGCCCGCCGGGACGGCTCCCGAGGAGACCGCACCCGGTGACGGGGCGGGCACCGGGGACGCGGGCCAGGACGCGGGAGGCGAGGAGGCGGGCGGTGCCGCCGGCGAGCAGGTGTGCGCCGGTTCGACCGTCACGCTCTCCGGCGAGAGCGGCGCCCCGGCGGCGTCCAGCAACGAGTTCCCGGCCGGGACCAGGCTGAAGGTGACCAACCTGGACAACGACAAGTCCACGACGGTCGAGGTGACCTCGGTCTCGGGCAGCTGCGTCCTGCTCAACAACGCGGCGTTCGAAGAGGTCAGGGAGCCCGGAAAGTTCCTGATCCGCCGGGCCCGCATCGAGAAGGTCGGCTGACGGCCCTCTGCCGTCGTCGTACGCGGGAACACCGCCGAGGGTCCCGCTTCTCCCGCACGGGAGGGGCGGGGCCCTCGCCCGGTGCGGGGCCCCTGCCGTGCGCGCCCGCAAACGCATCGCATACGAGCCGCCGCCCCGGCGGACGGGTCCGTACGGCCCTGGCCCACCTTCCCCTCGCCCACCCCCACGGTGCTCCCTCACCGCGTGACCCCGGGCACACGAGTCCCAGGTAACACGGGGTTCACCTGCGGGCAATGACCGGGAAATCGCCTGTTGACAGGCTGCCGGACATCCCAGCGGCGCCCCAGTGCCGCAGCGCCGCAGCACCCGCACGTGCGCGTGCAGACCCACCCCGAAGGATGTGGCCCGTGACCTTCAAGGCTGAGTACATCTGGATCGACGGCACCGAGCCGACGGCCAAGCTCCGTTCCAAGACGAAGATCCTGGCCGACGACGCCAAGGGTGCCGAGCTGCCGATCTGGGGCTTCGACGGGTCGAGCACCAACCAGGCCGAGGGCCACGCCTCGGACCGCGTACTCAAGCCGGTCGCCACGTACCCGGACCCGATCCGCGGCGGCGACGACGTCCTCGTCATGTGCGAGGTCCTCGACATCGACATGACGCCGCACGAGTCCAACACCCGTGCCGCGCTCGCCGAGGTCGCGGAGCGGCACGCCGCGCAGGAGCCGATCTTCGGCATCGAGCAGGAGTACACCTTCTTCAAGGGCTCGCGTCCGCTCGGCTTCCCCGAGGGCGGCTTCCCGGCCGCGCAGGGCGGCTACTACTGCGGCGTCGGCTCGGACGAGATCTTCGGCCGTGACGTCGTCGAGGCACACCTCGACAACTGTCTGAAGGCGGGTCTGGGCATCTCCGGCATCAACGCCGAGGTCATGCCCGGCCAGTGGGAGTTCCAGGTCGGGCCGCTCGCGCCGCTGGAGGTCTCCGACCAGCTGTGGGTCGCGCGCTGGCTGCTCTACCGCACCGCCGAGGATTTCGGCGTCTCCGCGACGCTGGACCCGAAGCCGGTCAAGGGCGACTGGAACGGCGCCGGCGCGCACACCAACTTCTCCACCAAGGCGATGCGCGAGGGCTACGACGCGATCATCACCGCGTGCGAGTCGCTGGGCGAGGGCTCGAAGCCGCTCGACCACGTCAAGAACTACGGCGCCGGCATCGACGACCGGCTGACGGGTCTGCACGAGACCGCCCCGTGGAACGAGTACAGCTACGGCGTCTCCAACCGCGGTGCCTCGGTCCGCATCCCGTGGCAGGTCGAGAAGGACGGCAAGGGCTACATCGAGGACCGCCGTCCGAACGCGAACGTCGACCCGTACGTGGTGACGCGGCTGCTCGTCGACACCTGCTGCACCGCTCTGGAGAAGGCCGGCCAGGTCTGACCCCCCGCCTCCCGTGCAGGGGCGCCCGCCGGACCGGCGGGCGCCCCTGCCGCGTTCCCCGCCGGGCGCGGGAGTCAGGATCGCGCCGAGGCCCGTATCACGTGCCGAGAAGGTCCCTACCGGAGCTGCTCAGGGCCGCGCTCATCTGCTTCAATGGACCCATGGCCAGCTTCCAGAAGTGCACCGCGACGGGTCGCCACGACCTCGAGCCCTTCTGGCCCTCCCGTCAGCACCACGACTTCGACCGGGAGTGTTGTCGCGCGATGAACGCGCGGGCCCTCTAAAGCCGTCCACCCCGGCCTTCGGCCAGCGCGCACGACGTACGTCCGCCGACTCCCCCGCGAAGACCTCGCGGCCGTCGGCACCACACGACGACTCCTCGCGCGAAAGAGCTGACCTCTCATGGCGAACACCCGTACCTTCTCCACCGCCGGCACCCTCACCGCCTCCGCCCCGACCGCCGCACGGCACCGGCTGCGCGCCGTCGACCGGGACGAGGTGGTCGACGTCGCGGACTTCCTCCCGCCGGGAGCCACCTGGCTGCCGGCTCCCCAGCACACCCTGCCGACGCTGCCGGGCCGGCCGCCGATGGTCGGCTACCTGGTCCTCGTCCCGGCCGACCAGCAGCCGCTGCTGCCGGTCGCCGTGCCGGACGCACCCGATGATGCGAGGGCCCTCGGCGAGGACGCCGGCGAACCGCTCGTCCGGATCGACTCCGTGCAGCGCACCGCGCGGGTCGACGGCCGGACGCTCGACCTGACGTACCTGGAGTTCGAACTGCTCGCCCACCTGGTCGCGCACCCCCACCGGGTGCACACCCGCGACCAGTTGGTCACCACGGTGTGGGGCTACGGGCATGTGGGCGACGGCCGTACCGTCGACGTCCACGTCGCCCGGCTGCGGCGCAAGCTCGGCGCGGAGCACCGCAAGGCGATCCAGACGGTGCGGCGGGTCGGGTACAAGTACGCCCCGCCGGCCGGACGCTGACCTCGGATCTCCTGTCAGCAGATTCCCGTTCCGTCCGGGCCGCCCCTTGGGCAGAGTCACCGGCATGAGACTTCTGATGCTGGGCGGTACGGAGTTCGTGGGGCGCGCCGTCGTGGAGGCGGCGCTCGCCGCCGGCTGGGACGTGACCGTCTTCCACCGCGGGCGGCGGGCCGCCCCCGCGGGCGTGCGGACGCTGCACGGCGACCGCACCGCTCCCGGCGGACTCGCGGCGCTCACCGAGGGCGAGTGGGACGTCGTCGTCGACACCTGGTCGGCGGCGCCGCGGGCGGTGCGGGACACGGCGCGGCTGCTGGCAGGCCGGGCCGGGCGGTACGTGTACGTGTCGAGTTGCTCGGTGTACGCGTGGCCTGCCACCGCCGGGTACACCGAGGACGCTCCCCTCGTCGGGGGCGCGTCGGCCGGCGCGGAACAGAGCGACTACGCACGCGACAAGCGGGGCGGAGAGCTGGCCGTGCTGGAGAGCTTCGGTGCCGGCCGCTCGGTGCTGGTGCGCTGCGGGCTGATCCTCGGGCCGTACGAGAACATCGGGCGGCTGCCGTGGTGGCTGAACCGGATCGCGCGCGGAGGTCCCGTGCTCGCGCCCGGCCCTCGCGACCTGCCGCTCCAGTACGTCGATGTCCGCGACCTCGCCGAGTGGACCGTCGGGGCGGCGGAAGGTGAGGTGAGCGGGGCGTACAACCTGGTGGGGCCGCCGGGGCACACGACGACGCGCGGGCTCCTCGACGCGTGCGCCCGGGTCACCGGCGGGCGGGCGGAGCTGCGGTGGACCGAGCCCGGGGCGATCCTCGCGGCGGGGATCGAGCCGTGGACGCACCTGCCCGTGTGGGTGCCGCCGGGCAGCGGGCTGCACGACGCGCTGCACGGGGCGGACGTGTCGCGTGCCCTCGGTGCGGGACTGCGGGTGCGGTCCGTCGAGGAGACGGTCGCCGACACGTGGAGCTGGCTGCGGAGCATCGGAGGCGTGCCCCCGCAGCGGTCCGACCGGCCGGTGGTGGGACTCGACCCGGCCGTGGAGGCGAAGGTGCTCGGCATGTGACTCCGGGCGTGCCCTCCCGGATCAGTGCGGGCCGCGCACGACGCCGTACCCGACCGCACTGACTATGGTTCAAACCTGATCCGGGAGATCAACTCCCTTGATTCAACGGCGTTCTGGCCCCTTGTGCCGGAAATGGCCTCATGCGTTTCCAAGTTCTTCCGCGGTTCCTGAACACCCCACACGCCTCACGCGTATGGATGGGAGCCGCTTCACTCCTGTCGGGCGCCTCGCTGCCCCGCAAGGAAGTCAGAGGAGTTCCATGGGACGCAACACGCGAAAACGCCGTTCACCGCTCGCCGTCCGCGCCATAGCCGCATCGGCGGCTCTGGCGATCGGCGGCGGCGGTCTGGTCTGGGCGAATTTCTACGCTTCCGCGCACGAGGAGAACTCGGCGCAGAACAGCACCAAGGCCGCCGCCGCCCAGGTGGCCACCATCAAGTGCCCGGACGTGGGTCAGCAGTTGACCACTGTCCCGTACCGGGCACGATCCGGCGTCGACAGGGAGCTGGCGGCCCTCGACAAGCAGATCACCGAGGCCTACGCCCGGCTCGCCGCCACGCGCGACGCCGCGACGAAGGACACCGCCTTCGTCCAGAACGCCATCCTCGGCCCGCTGAAGGACAAGCGGACCGCGACGATCGAACGGATCAAGATCGGATTCAAGCGGGTCGGCAGCACCGCGCCCAGCTCGCTGGACGCACTCGCGCCGTGCACCGGCGTCCCCGCGGCTCCGCCGCAGACCACCGACGGCCAGGCCGGCAACGGTCAGGCGGGCAATGGTCAGGCGGGCAATGGTCAGGCGGGCAATGGTCAGGGCCAGAACGGCGGCGGCCAGAACCAGGGCACCGGCGGCCAGGGCCAGAACGGCGGCGGCCAGGGCCAGGGCAACGGGGGTCAGGCCGGGAACGGCGGGCAGGCCGGCAACGGTCCGGTCGCGGCCGACTTCGTCGACATCACGAAGGTGCGGCCCAACGTGGCCCGCAAGGCACGGACCCGCGCAGCCGGCTCGTCCGGCACCTTCACCAGCTCCTGCGGTGTGAACGCCAACAAGAAGTTCAACACCGACAACGTGATCGTGGCGCCCGGTGTCACCAACGGCGCTCACCACCTGCACGACTACGTCGGCAACCAGTCGAACGACGCGTTCGCCAACAACGACACGTTCGCCGCGGCCCAGACCAGCTGCGCGAACCAGGGCGACAAGTCCTCGTACTACTGGCCGGTGGTGCGGATCCAGGACGGTACGCAGGACTTCGACCAGAACAACGACGGCGGCGGCAAGGAGGGCAACGTCGGCAAGGTCCTGCAGACCAAGCAGGCGTCCATCAAGTTCGTCGGCAACCCGCGCAGCAAGGTCGTCGCGATGCCGAAGTTCCTGCGGATCATCACCGGTGACGCGAAGACCACGACCAACGGTCTCGCGAACGCCAACGCCCACTGGAGCTGCACCGGCTTCGAGAACAAGGTCCAGCTGACGGCGCAGTACCCGATCTGCCCCCAGGGCAGCAGCGTGGTGCGCTCGTTCGCCTTCCAGAGCTGCTGGGACGGCCAGAACGCCGACAGCGCGAACCACCGTACGCACGTGGCCTTCGCCGACGCCCAGGGCAACTGCGCAAACGGCTTCAAGGCGATCCCGCAGCTGACGATGCGCCTCGTGTACGACGTGCCGCCGCCGACCATCGCGAACGGTCAGGTCAAGAACGCCTACGCGGTGGACGGTTTCCCGGAGCAGCTGCACAAGCCGAGCACCGACCACGACGACTTCATCAACGTCTTCGACGAGAACCTGATGAACAAGATGGTCAACTGCATCAACACCGGCAAGAAGTGCAAGTGACCGGCTGAGCCGACTCACCGAGGAGGCCGGCGGCGGGATCTCCCGCCGCCGGCCTCCGGCGTTTCCCCGCAGCGCCCCTGGAGTGTCCCCGGGGCACCCGCGAATCCGTGTGGTCAGCCGCTGTGGTGACCGGAGTGCGCGGTCCCGGTCTCCGCGCCGCCACCGCTCCCCGAGTGGTGCGAGGTCCCCTCCTCCATGGTTCCGCCGAGCCGGCCGCGCAGCGCCGTGACCGTCTTCGGTTCGCCGACGGCGACCCACTTGCTGCCGACGAGGTACGAACCGCCGTAGTCCTTCGCCTCGTTGAGCCACTCACGCTGACCGCGGTCGGTGGCGAAGGTGGCGAGGATGAACTTGCCGTCGGTGTTCTTGCAGACGGCCTGGCGGATCTCGTCGGCGTCCGTCTGGATGTCCGGCTCGCACTTCGCCTCGGAGGCCAGGTCCTCCAGGCTGCCGGTGGCCGTGGCCGGGACCTTGTCGTCCCCCGCTCCGGCGTCGCCCGACCCGCCGCAGCCGGTGAGCAGCAGCAGCGCCGCGGCGGCCCCCGTCGCGGCGGCCGCAAGCCCTTCGCGCGTCAACCTCATTCGTTCCTCCGGTCCCTCACGGCGACATGAACTCGCCAGCTCCGTTCGCACCGTTGAGCACGGACGCCCGTCCGGTTAGCGTGCCGCACCTGTCGAGACAGGGGGCGCGCAGATGAACAGTCCGTCGCGACGCACGGTGCTGGGCACGGCCGGTGCCATCGGCCTCGGGACCGCCCTCGGGGTGACGGTCCCGGCCCACGCCGCAGGGAGCCCCGGCGAGGGCCCCGCCTTCGATACGGCTCCAGCACGCTCCGCGCTCAATCGGCTGCTGCCCGGACACGCCGAGCAGTACCACCTCCGTCCGGTCGCGTCCGCGGACGGGCGGGACCGTTTCCGGGTGACGGGCTCCACGGGACGCATCGAGGTGACGGGGACGAGTCCGGCCGTGCTGCTCACCGGCGTCCACTTCCATCTGAAGTACGTGTGCGGTGCCCACCTGGCCTGGAACGGCTCCCAGCTCCGCCTGCCGCGCCGGCTGCCCGCGCCCGCGCGCCCGCTGGGCCGGGACACCGCGCTCCCCCACCGGTTCGCGCTCAACGACACCAATGACGGCTACACGGCCCCGTACGCGGACTGGTCGTACTGGGAGCACCAGATCGACCTCCTCGCCGCGCACGGCTGCAACGAGGTGATGGTCGTCGCCGGCATGGAAGCCGTCTACCACCGCGTCCTGCGGGACTTCGGGTACACCGACGCCGAGGCCCGCGGCTGGCTGCCCGCCCCCTCCCACCAGCCGTGGTGGCTGCTGCAGAACCTCGCCGGGTACGGCGGTCCGCTCTCCCCCGCGCTGATCGTCCGGCGCGCGGAACTGGGCCGCCGCATCGCCGGCCGGCTGCGGGAGCTGGGCATGGCCCCGGTGCTGCCCGGTTACTACGGGCACGTCCCCCAGGGCTTCGTGGCGCGCAACGGCGGGGACGCGCACGTCGTGCCGCAGGGCGTCTGGCACGGCTTCCCGCGCCCGGACTGGCTGGATCCGCGCACCGGCGCCTTCGCGGAGGTCGCCGCCTCGTTCTACCGCCATCAGCAGGACGTGTTCGGCGGGGCCGCCCACTTCAAGATGGACCTGCTGCACGAGGGCGGCACCGCCGGGGACGTGCCGGTGCCGGACGCGGCCCGCGGGGTGGAGCGGGCCCTGCGGCGGGCCCACCCGGGCGCGACCTGGGTGATCCTCGGCTGGGAGGCCAACCCGCTGCCCGCGCTCCTCGACGCCGTCGACAGGGAGAGGATGCTGATCGTCGACGGTGTCTCGGACCGCTTCAGCGGCGTCACCGACCGCGAGCGGGACTGGGGCGGCACCCCGTACGCGTTCGGTTCGATCCCCAACTTCGGCGGCCGTACGACGATCGGCGCCCGGACGCATCTGTGGAACGAGAAGTTCTTCGCCTGGCGGGACAAGGCGGGCAGCGCGCTGGCGGGCACGGCGTTCCTGCCGGAAGCAGCCGACCGGGACCCGGCCGCGTTCGAGCTCTTCTCCGAACTGGCCTGGAGCCCCGGCCGGATCGACCGGGCCGCCTGGTTCTCGTCGTACGCCGACTTCCGGTACGGGCGGCGGGACCCCCGTGCCCGCGGCGCCTGGCGGGCCCTGCACGACACCGCCTACCAGCAGCGGGCCGTGGAGCGCAGCGACCCCCACGACTCGCTGTTCTGCGCCCGTCCCGACCTGGCGGCCGTCCGTGCCGCCGCGTACGCGCCGCGCGCCCTCACCTACGACCCCGGCCGCTTCGACGCCGCGCTGGCCGGGCTGCTCGCGGTGGCCGGGGACCTGCGCGGCAGCGCCGCGTACCGGTACGACGTGGTGGACGTGGCCCGGCAGGCGCTCGCGCACCGCAGCCGCCAGTACCTGCCGCAGCTGCGGGCCGCCCACCAGAGGCGGGACCTGCCCGCCTTCCGGGCGCTGGCCGCGCTGTGGCTGCGGCTGATGCGGCTGTCGGACGACGTCACCGGGACGCACCCGGCGTTCCTCCTCGGGCCCTGGGTCGAGGACGCGCGCCGGCTCGCCACGGACGACCGGGAGCGCGCCGAGTTCGAGCGGACCGCCAAAACGCTGATCACCGTGTGGGGCGGCCGGGCCACCTCCGACGCCGGGGACCTGCACGAGTACGGCAACCGGGAGTGGAACGGCCTGCTGGCCGACTTCTACCTGCCGCGCTGGCAGAAGTGGTTCGACGCGCTGGAGGCCGCCCTCGTCACCGGGACGCCGCCCGCCGCCGTCGACTGGTTCGCGTTCGAGGAGCCGTGGACCCGGGAGCGCACGGACTATCCGCTGCGGCCCTCCGGCGACCCGTACCGGACGGCCTCGCGCGTCAGGGACGTCCTGGCCCGCGCGCCCTACCAGGGCTCCCTCGCGGTCACCGCCGACCCGCCCGCCTTCCCGCCCGGCGGGCACGCGCGCGTGGAGGCCGTCTTCACCAACGTCAACGGCCTGCGCGCCACCGGCCGCGTCGACTTCGCGCTCACCGGTATTGCGGCGGATCCCGACGGTCCGACGTCCCTCGCCTCGGTGCCCGCCGCCGGGACCGCCGCCGTCCGCTGGCGGGCGAACGCCCCCGGCACTCCGTTGGACGGCCCGCTGCGCCCCCTGCCCTACACGATCCAGGTCCGTTACGGCCCGCGGGGCGAGGACCGGGTGCGAGCCGACTTCGACGGCACCCTCTTCGAGGCGGGGCCGCTCGCCGACGGCTGGACGACGTACACGAACAACGCGGCCGTCTTCGGACAGCTCGGCGACCGGTTCGCGATCGACGGCGCGGGTGCGGACCTGTGGAAGGGCACCGCGGAGTTCGGCACCCTCTACCGGGCGGGAGCCCTGACGGACGGAGCCGTCGTGACGCTCCGCGTCGACGCCCAGGCCGTCACAGGTCCCTGGGCCCGGGCGGGCATCGTCGCCCGCGACAGCCTGGCGACCCCCGGGTCCAGGGGCTTCCTCGACCTGGCGGTCACCCCGGCCAACGGGGTCGTGCTGTCGTACGACTCGAACGGCGACGGCACCCTCGACACGTACCGGCGCCTCACCGGGATCGCGGCGCCGGTGCTGCTGCGGCTGACGCGGGCCGGGGCCTCGTACACCGGCACGTGCTCGACTGACGACGGGGCGACCTGGCGGGCGGTGGCGAGCGTGCCGGTGCCGGGCGGGGCCGACGCCCAGGACGTGGGGATGTTCACGAGCGCGGCGAACGGGGGCGGGGGTGCGCGCGGGACCGCGGAGTTCAGCGGCTGGAGGATCGCGTGACTCCGTGGTCCGCACCGGCACGCCTGTGCGAGGGTGGGTCTGTGAACGACGACTGGGAAAAGCGCGTGGCGGCCGCCTGGGCCACCTTCGACGACTACGACGAGGCACGGGCGGCGGACTTCCGTGCGGTCATCGACGAACTCGTCGCCGAGCTGCCGGACGACAGCCCCGTCCGCCCCTTCGAGCAGGCCTGCGCCTGGGACTCGACGGGCCACTCGGACCGGGCGGTGCCGCTCTACCGGGAGGCGCTGGCGGGCGGACTCGACAGCTACCGCGCCCGGCGCACCAGGATCCAACTCGCCAGCTCGCTGCGGAACATCGGGCAGGCGGAGGACGGCGTCCATCTGCTCACCCCGGAACTGGTCGCCCCCTCCGACGAGCTGGACGACGCCGTACGCGCCTGCCTCGCGCTCTGCCTGGCCGACCTCGGCCGGGAACGCGAGGGCCTGGCCCTGGTGCTGGGCGCCCTGGCTCCCCACCTGCCGCGCTACCAGCGGTCGATGGCGAACTACGCCCGGCTGCTGGTGGAGCCCGACGCGTGAAGCCCCGGTCCGCTTCCCGCGGGCCGAGGTGACCAACCGACGATCCGCTCGTTCTGCTGAACGTGCAGTCACAGGATGTAGCCCTAGCCCCGCGCCCCGCACCCGGAACGGCCGTCGACGTCGAGCAGGCCGAGGCCGCGCTCGTCGAGCACTATCCGCGGCTCGTCCGGCTCGCCTATCTGGTGCTGCCGCCCAGCCTCGGCCGTAAGCGCCGGGTGCTGACGGCGCACGCCCTGACCCAGCGGGCGCTGCCACGCGGACGGACCGCCGCGTGCGTGATCCCCGCCCAGGCGAACGGCGACGACGGCGACCCGGGCTATGCCGTCGTGCGCCTCCAGGTGGTGCGCGGCGCGCTGGACGCCGCCCTGCCCCTGAAGCGGCCGGCCTGGCCCAAGCGGTCCCAGCTGCCCCCGCTGCTGCCGCAGGTGTGGGGCCTGAGGCTCTTCCCGCGTTCCGGCGGCGCCGACGAACTAGCCCTGGACCAGCGGCTGTCCGGCCTCACCGGACCGGCCCGCGCGGCCTTCGTCCTGCGCGCCCTCGAGCAGCTGTCCGACGCCGGCGTACGCGAGGTGCTCGACGCGGCGGGCGTCGGCAAGCCGGGTGCGGCGCTCGCGGAGGCCCACGCCCTGACCGGCCAGGACGAGCTGCTGCTCTCCCCCGCGTTCGACCCCTGCTCGCTGCACGCCCGCCCCACGGACCTGATGCGGCGCAGGCAGCACACGAAGGCCGCGCTCGCCGCCGCGGCGGCCGTCGCGGTGTGCGGGGCCCTGCTCGGGCTGCCCGGCGGCGGCTGGGGCCCGGACGGGGCCGCCGCACCCACGTACGCGCAGAACCCGGCCGCGGAGGCCGCGCTGGACCCGGCGCGGGTGGTGAAGGTGCCCGCGACGGCATGGCGGTCGTCGGCGCGCACCGACTTCTCCGTGTGGCCCGCGCGCGGAGACCTGACCGGGGACAGGGCCCTGCTGCGCCGGGCCCTCGCCGTGTGGGCCCGCCCGGGCGAGACCGTGCAGGTCTCGGCGACCCCGGGCACGCCGTCCGGCGCTGCCCCCGGCCCGCCCCAGCTCCTGTACGCGGGTGACGTCGACTCCGCGCGCGTGGTGCTCCTGTACGACGGTCTGCGCATCGTCCGGTACGCCGAGCCGAAGGGTTCTACGAACGGCGCCGCCCTCGACTTCGCGCGGGTGGACGGCGCGAGCGACGCCGAGTCGGGCGCGGTGGTCCTCGACCGCGCCGACGGCAACGTCCGCTATCTGACGGCGCCCTGGGTACGCAGGGCGGCCGAGCTGGATCTGCTGAAGCCCGCGGCCGCCCCCGTCGACCTGGGTCTTTCGCGGGACGGGGTGACGGGGCCGCTGGCGAGCCCGGCCCAGCAGGGCGGCACCTGCCGGTCCTGGCGGGCGCTGCGGCTGACGGGCGGCACCGTCGGCGCGGGCCCGCGCCTGCTGAGCGACCTCGGCGAACTGACCCCGGCCCACCTCACCGAGGGCCGGCCCGGCGCGCCCCGTGAGGCCACGCCGCAGAGCTGGTCGCCCTACGCCTGCTCCCTCGCCTCGGCGCGCTCGCAGGGCGTGCGGTCGGTGAACGCCTGGCAGTTCGCGCGGCAGTCGCTGCCCGACGCGAGCGGGGCCGGCGCGTGGGTGTGCACCCGGGCGGAGACCTGGCGGGGTGCCGACGCGCGCGTGCTGGCGCAGTTCCACACGCCGGGCGGGCGCTTCGGGGCGGTGGCGGCGAAGTCCGAGAACGCTCCCGCGTGCGGGTCGCGTGACCCGCACGTGCTGGCGGGCGTGCTGTGGAAGTCGGCCGCGGGGTCCTGGTACCTGCTCGCCGCCGGCAGCAGGGACACGGTCTCGGTCAGTGCGACGGGCGGAGTCCGCGGGACGGCACAGGGCAACCTGCTGACCCTGCGGACGGAGCAGGGGGCACGGGCGGAGCTGACGGGGACGCTGACGAACGGCGCATCGGTCACCGGACTGCGCTGAGCCGCGGGGACGGCCGGCGGCCTCCCGGCGGAGGGCTGCGGGTCCCCGCTGCCGGGCAGAGGGCTCTCGCCGGGCCCACAGGCAGCGCGTCTGCGAAGGGGAGGCCTGTCACCGGGACGCCCTGCCGGCGGACGCGGAGCGTGACGACCCGACGCTGGTCCGTGTCCCGCGGGCGAAGGCGAGCGCAGCGTGCCCGTCAGGTGAACACCCCTGGCCGGACCGGCCCGTTCCGGTACGGCTCCGATCGGTAAGGTGTTCGTATGACAACCGGGGTTCGCCGCAGGATGGGTGTCGAGGAGCGACGGGAACAGTTGATCGGCGTCGCCCTCGACCTGTTCAGCCGGCGTTCGCCCGACGAGGTCTCCATCGACGAGATAGCCTCCGCCGCGGGCATCTCGCGACCGCTGGTCTACCACTACTTCCCCGGCAAACTCAGCCTGTACGAAGCGGCGTTGCAGCGGGCCTCCGACGATCTCGCTGGGCGTTTCGTGGAGCCGCGGGAGGGGCCGCTCGGGGCGCGGCTGCTGCGGGTCATGCACCGCTTCTTCGACTTCGTGGACGACCACGGGCCCGGCTTCTCGGCGTTGATGCGCGGGGGCCCCGCCGTCGGCTCGTCGACCACCAACGCGCTGGTCGACTCGGTGCGCCAGGCCGCGTACGTCCAGATCCTCGCCCACCTCGGGGTGGAGAACCCGCCCGCCCGGCTGGAGCTGGTGATCCGCTCGTGGATCTCGCTGGCCGAGTCGACGGCGCTGATCTGGCTGGACGGGCGGCGGATTCCGCGCGGCGAGCTGGAGACGCAGCTCGTGCACGACTTCGGCGCGCTGGCCGCGGTGAGCGCCGCCTACGACGCCGAGATGGCCGCGCTGCTGCGGCGGGCCTTCGAGAACGAGCAGGCAGAGGGGCCCTTCACGGACCTCGCGGTCCGGCTGATCTCGCTGGCAACGCCCCCGGCGCCGTAGCCGCGGACCGTCACGCCTCGAACTTGCGGTACGACGGGTCGAGGTCGCGCACCTCGGCGGACACATGCAGGGCGAGGCCCCCGGCGGGCTTCACATACGTCTTGAGCAGCTCCACGACGGCCTCGGTCAGCTCGGCCTTGGTCTCCTCGCTCCGCCCGGCCAGGAGCCCGAGGGTGACGTGGACGACGGCGTGCCCGCCGGTGTCGGCGCCCACCACGGTGTCCTCGGCCGGACGGAACTGCGTCTTGCAGGCGCCGATCTTCGCGGCTGCCGTGTCGACGACCTGCGCGTGCAGCGCCTGCGCGAACCCGCTGCGGTCGAAGGCGTCGGCGAGCGTCGCGGAGTAGTCGACGGTGATCTGCGGCATGGGCACTCCTGTTCCAGGGGACGTTCCCGTCACCCTAGCCGCAGCGCGTGCGGTGCGAGGCCGTCCCTGGACGGGGGCCCGCGCGCAGCCGTGCGCCGGGGGCCGGTGGGGGCGGGCGCGCAGGCCCGCCCCCACCGCCCGCACCGCTAGCGCGAGGTGCGGGCGAACACCGCGACGGTGCGGGCCGGGACGGTGAACGTGCCGGATCCGGCCGTGTAGGCGGCGCGCTTCACGGTGGAGTCCGCGCCCGCCGCCTGCACCGGATGCAGCGCGTACGCGGTTCCGGCCAGGGCGTGGACCGTCTGTTCCCGCTTCTCGGGCGTCGCGTTGAAGACGACGACGAGGTCACCGAGCTCCATCGTGATCACGCCGGGTGTCTCGTCCTTGCCGGACAGCGGGAAGGAGAGCTCCGACTGGACCCGGCCGGGGGTGCCGAGCCGGAACGCGTCCTCGGTGGTACGGATCCTCAGCAGGTCCCGGTACGCGGCCGAGGTGCCCTCGATCTGCTCGCAGCCCACCTCGACCGATGTCAGCAGCGGTTTGGCGTAGGGCCACTTGGACTTGTTGTCGGCGGCCGGGGGCAGCCCGCGCCCGAAGCCGTTGCCGTCCTCGCAGTTCCAGTGGACGGCGTTGAACCAGTCGCCGCTGTCGTAGGAGTTGCGGTCCAGCGACTTGGAGCGCAGCAGGTCCGAGCCGGCCTGGGAGAGCGAAGGCCCCTGGGAGAGGGCCGCCGTCGCCATGGCGAGGACCTGCATGCGGGCCCGGCTGTCCGCCGAGGTGCCCTGGGGCAGCTTGTACGTCAGCGCGTCGAACAGCGATTCGTTGTCGTGCGCGTCGGTGTAGGCGAGGGCGTCGCCCGGCGCGTCGGCGTATCCGGCGGGCGCGCCGTTGTAGTCGACCTCGGAGCCCTTGACGTCCCTGCCGCCGGAGTCGGTGAAGCGGTATGCGGCGAGGTTGCCGCTCAGACCGACCTTGATGAGGTCCTGGTAGTGCAGCAGGCGTGCCTTCTGCTCGGCCGGGGTGCCGTTGGCGGCCGAGGAGTTGGGGTCGGTGTACAGGCCGGAGGCGAAGCCCTGGACGCCGGGGTCCTCGTCGAAGGGACCGCCGCCGCGCACGGCGTCCCGGGCCCGGTCGGAGAAGGTCGCGATGCCCGTGCCCGCCATGTTCTTCTGGGTGGCCTGCACGAAGCGGGCGTCGTCGGCGACCTCGCCGAAGTTCCAGCCCTCGCCGTACAGGACGATTTTTCTGCCGTCGACGCCGTCCTTCCGGAGGGTGAGCGCGTCGAGGGCCTTCCTGACCGCGAGGATGTTGGCCTTCGGGTGGTGCCCCATGAGGTCGAAGCGGAAGCCGTCGACCTTGTACTCCCGGGCCCAGGTGACGATGGAGTCGACCACCAGCTTGCCCATCATGGCGTTCTCGGTCGCCGTACCCGCGCAGCAGGTGGAGGTGGCCACCGAGCCGTCGGCCAGGAGCCGCTGGTAGTAGCCCGGCACGACCCGGTCGAGCACGGAGGTGCCGGCCTGGCCGCTCGCCGCGGTGTGGTTGTAGACGACGTCCATGACGACCCGCAAGCCGTCCTCGTTCAGCGACTTGACCATGTCACGGAACTCGACCGTGCGCCGGGTGCCGTCGGGGTCGCTCGCGTAGGAGCCTTCGGGGACCGTGTAGTGGTACGGGTCGTAGCCCCAGTTGTAGGCGTCCTCGGCGGCGGTCCTCGCCACGCACTCCTGCTGCTTCTCGGAGTCGGCCGCGTACGAGGCGAGGTCGCAGCCGGTGCTCGTGCGGCCGGTCTTCTTCTCGGGGACGGTGGCGATGTCGAAGGCGGGCAGCAGGTGCACGTACGACGTGCCGGCCGCGGCCAGTTCCCTGAGGTGCTTCGAGCCGTCGCCGTCCCTGTCGGTGAAGGCGCGGTAGGTGCCCCGGTCGGCGGCCTTCACCGTGCCGTCCTCGACGGAGAAGTCCCGGATGTGCAGCTCCTGGATCTGGGCGTCCTTGAGCGGCACCGCCTTCGGCTTCGTCAGGGACGACCAGCCGGCGGGTGCGAGGGACCGGTCGGCGAGGTCGACGACGAGGCTGCGTGCGGAGCCGGCGGTCAGGGCGACGGAGTACGGGTCGGTGACCTTGTTGGTGACCACCTTGCGGACGGTCGGCGCCCACACCTTGACGACGTACCGGTAGGGCTTGTTCTTCCAGGACTTCTTCCCGGTGACGGACCAGACGCCGGTGGCGGCGTCCCGCTTCATCGCGACGGTTGCGCCGCCTAGTTCGAGGCGCACCGACTGCGCGGTGGGCGCCCAGACGGCGAGCGTCGGCCGGCCCCGGTGGAAGGTGGGTCCGAGGTACGCCTTCGTCGCGTCGTACAGGTCGTCCAGTACGCCGGCGAGCTGCACGCCCGTCGCCGCGAGTACCGCGCCGTTCGCGGCGCGCTGGGAAGCGACGACCTGGCCGCGCAGGGCCGCGCGCACGCGGTCGCGGTCGCGCGGGTCGACGGACCAGGCCGTGTATCCCTCGAGGTGCGGGAACCGGGCCTTCTGCGCGTCGGTGAGGTGGGTCTTCGACAGCCGCAGCCAGCGCTCGTCGTCGCTGGTCAGCGTCCCGTTCGCGACGGCGATCGAGCCGTGGCGGGAGGCGAGGAGCTGGGTCGAGGCAGCCCCGTCGGCGCCGTTCCAGGCGACCGTGTCGCGGTCGATCCACACCGCCTTGGAGGTGGTCGGGTCGAGTGCGGCGGCACTGCCCGCGGGCTGCGGGAGCAGGTATTTCTCCTGGCCGCCCAGCATCCACACCTCGTGGCCGTCCGCCGTGAGGTCGAGGGACTGGTCGGTGGGGAGGTCCTTCGTGTCGCCCTTGTGCAGGATGTAGCTGAGGCTGGTGGCGTCCTCGGCGAGCGGCACCTCGAAGACGGCGCCGTACGCGTCCTTCCTCGCCGGTTCCAGGGGCTTGGACCAGTCCGTGCCGTTCGCGGCGCCGGTCCACACGTGCAGGCCCCAGCCGTCGTAGTCGCCGTCGGCGCGGTGGTAGTGCAGGACCGCCTTGGACCTGTCCGGCGCCGGGCCGTCGGGCCGCTCCGTGCGGAGGGCCTCCTTGCCCTGTTCGACCCAGACCTCGCCGGTCTTCGTGACGTCGATGGTGCGGTCGGCGGAGACGTCCTTGTTGCCGTCCTTGTCGATGACGAGGAAGCCCACGGTGGAGGCTCCCGGCTTCAGCTTGACGTAGGCGAAGGCACCGTAGGCGTCCCGGCCGACGAAGTCGTGGCCCGCGGGCCAGCTCGTGGACTCGCCGTCCGCGAGGTCGCCCCAGGCGTACAGCCGCCAGTCGGTGTAGTCGCCGTCGGGGCGCTTGTAGTGGACGACCGCGTAGTCCCGTGAGGAGGCGGTGGGCACCTCGGCGGCGGGCGGGGTCCCGGTGGTGCTCGTAACCGTCGCGCTCGCGGTGCGTCCGGCGGAGTCGACGACGACCGCCTTGTAGCGCAGGGCGGTGCCGGCGGGCACGTCCTCGCCGATGGTCTGGGTGACCTTGTACGGGGCGTGGTCGGCGGAGCCGAGGGTGCGCCACTTTCCGTTGCCGACCTGGGCGGCGAAGACGACCCGGTTCATCCGGCCGCCCTCGACGTCGGCGGAGACTTCGACGGTGCCGGTCGCGCCCGCGGCGGGGGACTTGAGGGTCAGGGCAGGCTTGGTCGCGGGGGCGGCGAGCCTGCCCGCCGCCTTCAGGACGACGGCGGAGCCGGCCGGGACGGCGACCGTCACCTTCCGGTCGGCGTCACTGGTCACGTCGGAGGAGGTCCCGTATATCCCGCGGAACCGCATGTCCGCCGAGCCCGTCGCGAAGGTCGCCTCGCGCTTCTCGCCGGCGTTGTTCACGGCGACGACGTACTCGACGCCGGTCCTTGCGTCCGTGCGGGAGAAGGCGTACACCCCGGGCCCGTCGGCCGCGTACCGCTCCGTCTGGACGCCGTCGGCGAGCGCCGGGTTGTCCTTGCGGAGCTCGGCGAGTGCGGCGATCCGCCGGTAGAGCGCGGCGCTCGTGTCGTAGGCGTCGCTCGCGTGCGTGCGGTCGGTGCCCAGTTCGTCGTCGTCGAGGTAGTCGGCGGCCTTTGCGGCGAACATCGGCTGGCGGGCGTCCTTGTCGCCGCCCGCGCCGGTGAAGCCCTGCTCGTCGCCGTAGTAGACGACGGGGTTCCCGCGGCCGAGGAACATCAGCTCGTTGGCGAGGCGGTCCTTCTTCAGCAGTTCGGCGTCGCTCGCCCTCGGGTTGTCCTGCTTGAGGAAGGAGCCGATGCGGCCCATGTCGTGGTTGCCGAGGAAGGTGACCTGCTCGTACGCGTTGGCCTTGTCCGTCGTGTACTTGTAGTCGTCACCGAAGACGGCGGCCAGCTTCCTGGCGCTGCCGCCCTGGGAGGCGTACGAGCGGGCCGCGTCCTGGAAGGGGAAGTCCAGCGTGGAGTCCAGGCGCCCCTTCGTCACGTACGGCGCGGTGACGGACGTGTCGGCGGAGTACACCTCGCCGAACATGAAGAAGTCGTCCCGGCCGCGCTTCTTCGCGTAGGCGTCGAGCGCCGTCGCCCACTGCGTCCAGAACTGCATGTTCACGTGCTTCACGGTGTCGATCCGGAAGCCGTCGATGCCGTAGTCGCCGACCCACTTCTCGTAGATCCGCTCCATGCCCCGCACGACCTCGGGACGCTCGGTCCACAGGTCGTCGAGGCCGGAGAAGTCGCCGTGCGTGGAGCTCTCGCCGGCGAAGGTGGAGTCGCCGCGGTTGTGGTACATCGTCGGGTCGTTGAGCCAGGCGGGGACCTTGGCGTTCCTCTTCGCGGCCGGCACGACCGGGGTCCGCGGGAAGGAGTCCTCGTCGACCTGCGGGAACGTTTTGGTGCCGTCCGCGTGGTCCGCGTCGTCGAACGGCTCGCCGTCCTCGGTCAGGTACGGGAAGGCGCCCTTGGCGAGGTAGCCGTAGGACTTCTCCCGGTAGTCGACGACGTCCGCCGTGTGGTTGGTGATGACGTCGAAGAAGACCTTCATACCCTTGGCGTGGGCCCTGGAGATCAGCGTCTTCAGGTCCTCGTTGGTGCCGAAGTGCGGGTCGACCCGGGTGAAGTCGGTGATCCAGTAACCGTGGTAGCCGGCGGAGGCGTCGGCTCCCGCACCCTGCACGGGCTGGTTCTTGAAGATCGGCGCCATCCAGATGGCGGTGGTGCCGAGGCCCTTGATGTAGTCGAGCTTCCTGGTCAGGCCCTTGAGGTCGCCGCCCTGGTAGAACCCCTTGTCGGTGGGGTCGTAGCCGGTCGACAGGCGCGAACCGGTCAGGCCGCCGCGGTCGTTGGAGGTGTCCCCGTTGGCGAAGCGGTCCGGCAGGACGAAGTAGAACTGCTCGCGGGTGGCGTCGTGCCGGGACGGCTCGGCGGCCAGTCGCGCGTCGGACGGCGGCGGGGGCGGGGGCGGGGTCGCGGCGTGGGCCGCGACGGGCTGCACGAGGGCGGCCGCGAGGGCGCCCACGACGACGGCGGCGAGCCGTCCGCGGTGCGGGGTCAGTCCGGAGTGCGCGGCGCGGCGCGCCCCGGGCGCCCGCCATCTCGGTATCAGGGCCACAGGCGTGAACTCCTAGCGAATACGGCTCGATTGGGTCCGACCCCACCACCGCGGCCCGGCTTCTGTGCCGGGCGCCGGCGTGACCGTACCGCTCACGCAAGCTTTACAGCAAGAGTCTTGAAAGCAGCGGCAAGAAGTTTCACGGAGGGCCCTGCCCGGAGGGTGGTCCAGCACACGGCCCGGCCTGCCGTGGGGGCGGCGGGCCGGGCCGTGGCGCGTGGTGCGGGGAGTCAGCAGCTGGACTTGCCGACGTGGATCGCCAGTGCCGTGTTGGCCGCGAGGGTGGCCGTGAACTGGCCGGAACCGTTCACCGTGACCGTCGTGTTGTTCTGCACGTTGCAGTACGTCCCGGCGGCGAGGGAGGTCTGATAGGTGCGGCTCAGCGAGCCGGACTCGTGGTTGACGGCCACGAAGCCCTTGCTGCCCCGGCCGAAGGCGATGGCGTCGCCGCCGTTGTCCCACCAGTTGGTGACGGCCTGGCCGCGGGTGGCGTTGCGGAAGGCCACCATGGACTTGATCTCGGGCCAGGCGTGCTGGCACTTCCAGCCGTTCTGCCAGCAGGCGGTGACCGTACCGCCGTTGGGCGGTCCCGCGTCCGCGTCGGAGAACTCGTAGCCGGAGTTGATGTCGGGCGCGCCGTACGGCCAGGCGAGCATGAAGACGTTGGCCAGGGTGTAGGTGGCGCCGTCCTTGTAGCTGAGCGTGGAGCCGTTGCGCTCGGTGTCGTGGTTGTCGACGAAGACGCCGGAGACGCCGCTGCTCAGGTAGCCCCAGCCCTCGCCGTAGTTCTTCAGGTAGGCGAGGTTCTCGTTGTTGAAGACCCGCTTGAGGTCGTACGCGTAGCGGAACTCCTGGACGTCGCCGTTGCCGGTGTACTCGCCGGGCTGGACCGCCTCGCCCGAGCCGTAGATGACCTCCTGCTTCCAGTAGGCGGAAGGCTTGGTCAGCCGGGACTTGATGTTCGCGAGGTCGGCGGCGGGTATGTGCTTGGCGCCGTCGATGCGGAAGCCGTCGACGCCGTAGCCGAGCAGGGTGTTGAGGTAGCCGGCGATGGTGGCGCGGACGTACTCCTCGCCGGTGTCCAGGTCGGCGAGCCCGACGAGCTCGCAGTTCTGCACGTTGGCACGGTCGGCGTAGTTGCCGACGGTGGCCGTGCAGTCGTTCATGTCGTTGGCCGAGTACAGGCCGGGGTAGTTGTACTTCGTGTACGACGAGCCGCCGGTGCCGGTGCCCGAGCCGGCGGACATGTGGTTGACGACGCTGTCGGCGACGACCTTCACACCCGCCGCGTGGCAGGTGCTGACCATGTTCCGGAAGGCGGTGGCGTCACCGAGGCGGCCGGCGATCCGGTAGCTCACGGGCTGGTACGAGGTCCACCACTGCGCGCCCTGGATGTGCTCGGCGGGCGGGGACACCTGGACGTATCCGTACCCGGCCGGGCCGAGGGTGCTGGTGCACTCCTTGGCGACCGAGTCGAATTTCCACTCGAAGAGGACGGCGGTGACGTCCTTGGTGCCGGGTGGGGACGCCTGGGCCACTCCTGTGGGAAGGGTGACCGAGGCCGCCATGCCCGCCGCGAGGACGGATATGGCGGCCAGAGTTCTCCTGGCCATGTGATCTCCTGCACTTCGTCGTGCGGGTGGGGGAGGTGCGGGGACCGAAGGTTGCGGACTGAACAACGCCGGTGTGATCGGGACCGTAGCGCTTGCCGACAAGTTTCAGCAAGATGTCGCAAGAAATTCCAACTCGCGTCGCGGTACGGCCCCTTGGCCCGCTCTCACCCCTGCCCGCCGAGGCGCAGGAGGCTCACCCGTTCGGTCAGACGCCCCACCAGACGGTGGTGTCCGCGGGCAGCTTCGCCTCGTCGCCCACGACGGTCACCGCACCGTTGGACACCAGCACCCGCCCGTACGCCGGGACCGTCACGGATGCGCCGCCGGTGTTCGCCGCGCAGACGAAGTCGCCCCGGCGGAAGGCCAGTACGCCCTCCGGCGCCGGCAGCCACTCGACGGCGTCGCCCGCCCCGAGGTCGGCGCGCTCACGCCGCACGGCCAGCGCGGTGCGGTACAGCTCCAGGGTGGAACCCGCAACGCCCGTCTGCGCCTCGATGCTCAGCTCGCCCCAGCCGGCCGGCTGGGGAAGCCAGCTGCCGCCGTCGCCGAAGCCGTACGAGGAGCCCTCGCGGGTCCACGGGATCGGCACCCGGCAGCCGTCGCGGAATCCGTCCTGCCCGGCGCCCCGGAAGTACGCGGGGTCCTGGCGCACCTCGTCCGGCAGGTCCACGACGTCCGGCAGGCCGAGCTCCTCGCCCTGGTAGAGGTACGCGGAGCCCGGCAGCGCCAGCATCAGCAGGGTCGCCGCCCGCGCCCGCCGCAGTCCGAGCTCACGGTCGCCCGCGGTGCGGATCTGCGTGCCGAGGCCGGCCTCGTTGGCGAAGCGCGTGGCGTGCCGGGTCACGTCGTGGTTGGAGAGCACCCAGGTGGCGGGGGCGCCGACCGGGCGCATCGAGTCCAGGGTGCGGTCGATGACGGAGCGCAGCTCGGCCGCGTCCCAGTAGGTGCCCAGGTACTGGAAGTTGAAGGCCTGGTGCAGCTCGTCGGGGCGCACGTAGTTGGCGGTGCGCTCGATGGTCGGGGTCCACGCCTCGGCGACGAAGATCCGCCCGCCCGTCACCCGCGCCCGCCCTTCCGAGGAAGGCCCTTCGGGCCCCGTCTCGTCTCCCGCGTACTCGTCGAGGATCGTGCGCCACTGCCGGTAGACGTCGTGCACGCCGTCCTGGTCGAAGAACGGCATGACATCGTTGCCCAGCAGCTTCAGCTGCTCGTGGGATCCCAGGTCCGGCAGGCCCGCGGCCTTCACCAGCCCGTGGGCGACGTCGATGCGGAAGCCGTCGACGCCCATGTCGAGCCAGAAGCGCAGGATCGAGCGGAACTCGTCGCCGACCGCGGGGTGCTCCCAGTTGAAGTCGGGCTGCTCGGGCGCGAAGAGGTGCAGGTACCACTCGCCGGGGGTGCCGTCGGGCTCGGTGACCCGGGTCCAGGCCGGGCCGCCGAAGATGGACTCCCAGTCGTTGGGCGGCAGTTCGCCGTCCGGGCCCTTGCCGGGCCGGAAGTGGTAGCGCTCCCGCAGCGGCGAGCCGGGGCCCTCCCGCAGCGCGCGCTTGAACCACTCGTGCTGGTCGGAGGAGTGGTTGGGCACCAGGTCGACGATGATCCGCAGGCTCAGCCCGTGGGCGTCGCGGATCAGCGCGTCGGCGTCCAGGAGGTTGCCGAACATGGGGTCGACGGCGCGGTAGTCCGCGACGTCGTAACCGGCGTCGGCCTGCGGCGAGGCGTAGAAGGGGCTCAGCCACACGGCGTCGACACCGAGGTCGCGCAGGTACGGAAGTCGGGAACGTACGCCCTCCAGGTCGCCCATGCCGTCGCCGTTGCTGTCGGCGAAGCTGCGCGGATAGACCTGGTAGATCACCGCGTCGCGCCACCAGTCGCGGTGCGCGGCGACGGTGGCGAGAGCGGAGGTCGGGGCCTGGTCGGCGGAGTGCTGGCTCATGGCGTCCTTGATGCGATGGGGGTCCCCCCGGCCGGACGGGGCCGGGAGCGGGGGGAGCAGTTCGGGTCATGGAAGCGGGTGATGAGGCGGCCGCGACGCCGGCGGGGTCGGATGGGCGTCGCGGCCGCCACCCGCGCGCGGTGCGCGCGGGAGTCCTGGTGTGGCGGGCGTCAGCCCTTGGTGCCGCCCGCCGTCAGGCCGCTCACCAGGTTCTTCTGCACAAGGTAGAAGAAGGCGGAGACGGGTATGGCGACCAGCACCGCCGTGGCGGCCATGAGGTTGCGCTGCGCGTCGTGCTCGCTGACGAAGCTCTGCAGGCCGACGGCGAAGGTGTACTTCGTGTCGGACAGCATGAACGTCGAGGCGAAGGCGACCTCGCCGAACGCGGTGATGAAGCTGTAGAACGCGGCCACGGCCAGGCCCGGCTTGGCGAGCGGCAGGATCAGCCGCAGGAACGTGCCGAAGGGGTTCAGCCCGTCGACGCGTCCCGCCTCGTCGATCTCGAAGGGGATGGTGTCGAAGTATCCCTTGAGCAGCCAGGCGCAGTACGGCACCGCGGTCGAGCAGTAGACCAGGATGAGGCCCAGGTAGCTGTCGATGAGCTGGAGGTCCGACAGGATCTGGTACATCGGCACGATCAGGACGGCGATCGGGAACATCTGGGTGACCAGGAGCACCCACATGAACTTCCGGTAGCCGGGGAAGCGCATGCGGGAGACCGCGTAGCCGGTGGTGGCGGCGACCATGACGCCGATGGCCGAGGTGCCGAGCGAGACGATGAGCGAGGTCTTCATCCACGCGAAGAAGTTCGTGTGCTGAAGCACGAACGCGTAGTTGTCGAACGTCATCTTGTCCCAGATGCGCCCGGGGTGGAGGTAGTCGTCCTTGTCCGGGCCGAGGGACAGGTAGACCAGCCAGGCGATCGGGAAGAGCGCGATCAGGCTCGCGGCGATCAGGATGCCGTGGGACACGACGGAGCCGGCGCGGGTGTTCTCGCCCCGCCGGGGACCCTTGCGCGGAGCGGGGCCCGGGGAGACCTGGTCCGCCGGGGCGGACGTCGGAAGTGTCGTGGTGCTCATGGGGGCTCCCGCCTCAGATCGCGAGCTGCTGGTCATTGCGGTTCAGCCAGCGGCGGTAGAAGGAGGTGAAGACGATCAGGATGGTCAGCAGCAGGATGCCGTAGGCCGCCGACTGCGCGAAGTCACGCGGCTGCTGGCCGAAGCCCAGGTAGTAGGCCCAGGTGACGAGGATCTGCGCGTCCGGGGCGGTGTTGCCGAACAGCAGGAAGATGACGGCGAACTGGTTGAACGTCCAGATGACGCCGAGGAGCACGACGGTGGAGCTGACGGACCGCAGACCCGGCAGGGTGACGTGCCGGAACCGCTGCCAGGCGTTCGCGCCGTCCATCTCGGAGGCCTCGTACAGGGTGGAGTCGATGGACTGCAGGCCGCCCAGCAGCGAGACCATCATGAACGGCACGCCGCACCAGGTGTTGACCATGATCGCGGCGAACCGCTGCCAGAAGGTGTCCTCCAGCCACAGCGGTGTCGGCAGGTGCACCGACTCCAGCACGGAGTTGATGACGCCGCCGTCGGCGAGCATGAATCGCCAGCCGAAGACGGTGACGAAGGTCGGCACGGCCCACGGCAGGACCAGCAGCAGGCGGTAGAAGGTGCGGCCGCGCAGCTTCTGGTTGAGCAGCAGCGCCAGGCCGAGGCCGATGACGTAGTGCAGCGTGACGCACAGCGCCGTCCACACGATCGTCCAGATGAAGTGCGACCAGAACCGGTCGTACGACGTCGGGCCCCACAGGATGTCGGCGTAGTTGTCGAGGCCGATGAACTCGTAGGTGGCGTCGATGTGGTTGACGCCGATCGTGCGGGCCGAGTTGAGGCTGTTGGCGTCCGTCAGCGTCAGGTAGAGGCCCCGCGCCAGCGGATAGAGCACCAGCACGCCGAGCACGAGGACCACCGGGGTGATCATCGCGTACGCGTACCAGTACTTCTGGTACGAGTGCCGGATGCGCTCGATGCGGCCGGGCCGGCGCCCGCGGTCACCACGCCGCTCGCCGGTCGCTCTGTCGATGGCGACTGTCATGTTTCGACACCTTCTGCAAGTTCAGGAGTTGGTCGCACGCCCGGCGCCGGCGACGGCTCGGCCGGGGCGCACAGGCCGGGTGGCCGTCGGATCCTTCCCCCGGTGCAGGCGGATCCGACGGCCACGCGGGGTCACTTCTTGAAGTCGGGGACCAGCTTGGCGATCGCGGTCTCCGCGTTGCTCAGGCCCTTGTCCAGCGACTCCTTGCCGCCGGCGATCTTCGGCAGTTCGGTGTCGAGCGGACCCCACAGCGAGCTGTACTCGGGCAGCGCCGGGCGCGGCTGGGCGGCGGCGAGCACCGTCTGGTAGCCGGCGATGCCCGGGTCGGCCTTGACGTCGGCGGTGTAGGCGTCGTCGCGGGTCGGCAGCGTCGAGTTCTTCAGGGCGATCGTCTCCTGGGACTTCGCCGAGGTCATGAACTTCACGAACTTCAGCGAGGCGTCCTGGTGGGCCTTGTCCGAGCCCGCGTAGACGGAGAGGTTGTGGCCGCCGGTCGGGGCGCCCGGCTTGCCGGTGGAGCCGGCCGGGACGGTGGCGATACCGAGGTTCGCCTTGTCCTTGAAGGCCGAGCCCTTGTAGAAGTTCGTGATCTCCCAGGGACCCTGGACGATCGCGGCGACCTTGCCGTTGACGAACGCGTCCTGGATGTGGGCGTAGGCGTCGGCGGTGGTGTCGGCCTTGTGCAGGCCCTTGCCGCTGAACAGGCCCTGCCAGGTCTCGAAGCCCTTCTTGGCCTCGGGCGAGGCGACGGTGATCTTCTTGGCGTCGGCGTCGACCGTGTCGGTGCCCTCGCCGTAGAGGAAGGACTGGGCGTAGTAGGCCTGGGTGGAGCCCCAGTAGCCGTCGACGCCCGTCTTCTTCTTGACCGTGGCGGCGGCGGTCTTCAGGTCGGCCCACGTCTTGGGCGCTTCCTTGATGCCGGCCTTCTCGAAGAGCGCCTTGTTGTAGACGAGCGCGAGGGTGTCGGTGACCAGCGGCACGCCGTAGGTCTTGCCGTCGTACTTGGCCTGCTCGATCAGGCTGGACTTGAACTTGTCCTGCTCGGCGAGAGCCTCGGTGCCGTCGAGCGGCAGGAAGTAGCTCTTCTTCGCGAAGGCGGGGGTCCAGCCGACCTCGGAGCGCAGCAGGTCGGGGGCGCCCTTGGAGCCGGCGGCGGTGTCGAACTTGTTCTGCGCCTGGTCGAACGGCACGTTGACGTACTTGACCTTGACGTCGGGGTTGGCCTTCTCGAACTCCTGGACGAGGGCCTTGTACGTCGGCGCCTCATTGGTGGCGTTCGAGGTGTCCCACCACGTGATGGTGGTGGGGCCGTCCGACTTGTCGCCGCTGTCGTCGCCGCCGCACGCCGTCGCCGAAAGGGCGATGGACGCCACCAGAGCGGTGGCCGCTATGCCACGCCGCATGAGATCTCCTTGAGGGTGAAAGCCCGAGTGGTTGGGGAAGCGGTCCCGCCCGCACCCCTTGCCGACTTGCCGACTGCGCCGTTGCGTCCGCCGGGCGACGTGAACGTAACAGCGTTGCAAGCGCCGCGAAAGAGCTTGCAGCAAAAAAGTGCAAGGACCGCCGAGAGTTACGCCGCCGTGACCTCTCCCAGGCACCCGGAGGCCCCGTACCGGGCCGATCAGCGGACTCCGGGCCGTCTGTGCAAGACTCTGCAAGCTCTTGCCAGGGCTGCCGTGTACGAGGATCATCGGCCCGTCAGCGCCTTGCAGGAGCCACCCCTTCCCGCGGCGCACGCGCGGGACGCCGAGCCGACCAGAACACGAGGGAGCCCGATGACGCAGCAGCCCGGAGCGAGCCGTTCAACCGGCCGCGCACGGCGCCTGGTTGGTGGGCAACGGGAGACCCGGCCGGTACAGTCCAATCCCGTGACCACACGGCTTGCCGACATCGCAGCCCAGGCGGGGGTCAGTGAGGCGACCGTCAGCCGCGTCCTGAACGGGAAGCCGGGCGTCGCCGCCACCACCCGCCAGTCCGTCCTGGCCGCCCTCGACGTCCTCGGCTACGAGCGTCCGGTCCGGCTGCGGCAGCGCAGCGAGGGACTGGTGGGGCTGATAACCCCGGAGCTGGAGAACCCCATATTCCCGGCGCTCGCCCAGGTGATCGGCCAGGCGCTGACACGCCAGGGCTACACCCCGGTGCTGGCCACCCAGACCCCCGGCGGTTCCACCGAGGACGAGCTGACGGAGATGCTCGTCGACCGGGGCGTCGCCGGCATCATCTTCGTCTCGGGACTGCACGCGGACACCTCCGCGGACATGCAGCGCTACGAGCAGCTGCGCGCCCGGGGCGTGCCGTTCGTCCTCGTGGACGGTTTCTCGCCGAAGGTGCAGGCCCCCTTCATCTCGCCCGACGACCGGGCGGCGATGAGCCTCGCGGTCACCCACCTCGTCTCGCTCGGTCACACGAACATCGGTCTCGCGCTCGGCCCGAAGCGGTTCGTGCCGGTGCAGCGCAAGATCGAGGGCTTCGTGCGCACGATGCAGGAGCAGCTGGGCCTGCGCCCCGACGACATCGAGGAGCGGCTCGTCCAGCACTCCCTCTACACCCTGGAGGGCGGCCAGGCGGCTGCCGCGGCGCTCATCGAGCGGGACTGCACGGCGGTGGTGTGCGCCAGCGACATGATGGCGCTGGGCGCGATACGGGCGGCGCGGCAGCTCGGCCTGGACGTGCCGAAGGGCATCTCGGTCGTCGGCTTCGACGACTCGCCCCTCATCGCCTTCACGGACCCGCCGCTCACCACGGTCCGCAAACCGGTGCCGGCCATGGGTCAGGCGGCGGTGCGCACGCTGCTGGAGGAGATCGGCGGGACGCCCGCGCCGCACAGCGAGTTCGTGTTCATGCCGGAGCTGGTGGTGCGGGGTTCGACCGCTTCCGCCCCCGGGGACCGCAATCGTCCCTGAGGGGGAGAACGCCCGGCCCGGGTGCTCCGCTCGGAGCAGGAAATGCGGCCTGAACCCGACCAGGGGATGATCGGTGGGGGAAGGCTTTTCTGGCAGACTCTGTCCTTATGGGTGAGATCACCGTGACGACACTGGAAGGCCGGAAGCAGGCCCCTCCCGAGTCCGTCGCGGACAGCTCGAACGACCGCGCCGGCCGGGCCCTGCTGCGCCGGCTGCGTACCCCACGCCGCCCCCGATTCTGGTTCGAGATCCTGCTGATCGGCGTGAGCTACTGGACGTACTCGCTGATCCGCAACGCGGTTCCGGAGCAGAGGACGCAGGCGCTGCGCAACACCGACTGGATCTGGCGGGCCGAGCACCATCTCGGGATCGCCGTCGAGGAGTCGGTCAACCACGCCGTGAACTCGGTGACATGGCTGATCGTCGGGATGAACTACTACTACGCGACGCTGCACTTCGTGGTCACGCTGGGTGTTCTCGTGTGGCTCTACCGCAGCCACCCCGGCCGGTACGCGGCGACGCGCACGGCGCTCTTCGCGACGACCGCCGTCGCCCTGGTCGGCTACTACTTCTACCCGCTCGCCCCGCCCCGGCTGATGGGCGGCGCCTTCGTCGACACCGTCCTGGTCCATCAGACCTGGGGCTCCATGGCGTCGGGTGACCTGAAGAACATGTCGAACCAGTACGCGGCGATGCCCTCGATGCACATCGGCTGGTCCCTGTGGTGCGGTCTCACGATCTTCGCCCTGGCCTCGGCTCCATGGGCCCGCGTCCTCGGCCTGCTCTACCCGGCGGCCACCCTGGTGGTCATCGTCGCCACGGCCAACCACTTCTGGCTGGACGCGGTGGGCGGCATGATCTGCCTGGCCTTCGGCTTCGTGGTCGCGGGAGCCTGGTACGGCGCCCTGCCGTACACCCTGCCGCGCCGGGTACCGGAGCCGGGCGGGCCGCTGCGGCGGCCACTGAAGGCCTGACCGGCCGCCGCGGGGCGACCGCCGACCGCCGACGGCCTGACCGGGACCGGATGCTCCCGAGCCGACGGGCCTCGGCTCCTGCGATGCCCCTCGGCTCCTGCGGGGGCCCGTCTCGCGTCCGGCGGTCCGTGTCCCCGGCGTCACCCTCCGTAGAACAGTTCGTCCACCACGGCCCGCGCCCGTCGCGTCGTGCGCCGGTAGCCCTCCAGCAGGTCTCCGACGTGCCCGCTCTCGTACCCCAGGTACCGGCCCACGGCGGCCAGTTCCCGCCCGTCCGACGGGAAGGTGTCCCCGGCCCGTCCCCGCACGAGCATCACCGCGTTGCGGACCCGGGTCGCCAGCACCCACGCCTCGTCCAGGATCTCCGCCTCCTCCTGTGGCAGGAGGCCCGCGGCGCACGCGGCGGCGAGCGCGGCCCGCGTCCGGGTCGTACGCAGCGCCGGCTCGGTGTGCCCGTGCCGCAGCTGCAGGAGCTGGACCGTCCACTCCACGTCGGACAGCCCGCCGCGACCGAGCTTGGTGTGCAGGGTCGGGTCGGCGCCGCGCGGCATCCGCTCCGACTCCATGCGGGCCTTGAGCCGGCGGATCTCCCGTACGGCGTCGTCGCCGAGGCCGTCCGCCGGGTACCGCAGCGGGTCTATCAGGTCGATGAAGCGGCGCCCGAGGTCCTCGTCGCCGGCGACGGGCTCGGCGCGCAGCAGGGCCTGCGACTCCCAGCCGAGGGACCAGCGGCGGTAGTAGGCCGCGTAGGAGTTGAGGGTCCGTACCAGCGGTCCCGACTTGCCCTCGGGCCGCAGGTCCGCGTCGATGAGCAGCGGCGGATCCGAGCTCGGCAGCTGGAGCAGCCGCCGCATCTCGGAGACGACGGCGTTCGCGGCGCGCGAGGCCTCCTGCTCGTCGACGCCCTCCCGGGGCTCGTGCACGAACAGTACGTCCGCGTCGGACCCGTAGTTCAGCTCGTGGCCGCCGAACCGGCCCATCCCGATCACGGCGAAGCGGGTGGGCAGCGTCTGCCCCCACCCGTCCCGCACGACCGCGCGCAGCGTCCCGGAGAGGGTGGCCGCGGTGAGGTCCGAGATCGCGGCGCCGACCCGGTCCACGAGCGCCCCCTGGTCGGCCACGGCCGGGGTCTCCTCGGTGCCGTAGGAGGCGACGATGTCGGCGGCCGCCGTGCGGAACAGTTCGCGGCGGCGCACCCCGCGCGCGGCCGTGACCGCCTGTTCGCCGCCGGGTGCCCGGCCGACCGCGGCGAGGATCTCCTGCTCCAGATGGGCGCGGGACCTGGCCCCGAGTCCGCCCGCGGCGCCGTCGCCGAGCAGCGCGACGGCTTCCGGGGCGCGCATCAGCAGGTCGGGCGCGAGCCGTCCCGCGGACAGCACCCGCGCCAGGTTCTCGGCGGCGGCCCCCTCGTCCCGGAGCAGCCGCAGATACCAGGGCGTCTTGCCCAACGCGTCCGACACCTTGCGGAAGTTGAGCAGCCCCGCGTCCGGGTCCGCGGAGTCCGCGAACCAGCCGAGCAGCACCGGCAGCAGGGTCCGCTGGATGGCGGCCTTGCGGGTGACGCCGGAGGCCAGCGCCTCCAGGTGGCGCAGGGCGGCGGCGGGATCGGCGTACCCGAGCGCGACGAGCCGTTCGCGCGCCGCGCCCGGACTCAACCGGGTCTCGCCCGGAGCGAGTTGGGCGACGGCGTCGAGCAGTGGCCGGTAGAACAGCTTCTCGTGGAGCCGTCGTACGACGGAGGCGTGCCGCTTCCACTCGCGGTTCAGCTCGGTGACCGGGTCGGTGCGCAGTCCGAGCGAGCGTCCGATGCGCCGCAGGTCGGCCTCGCCCTCGGGCACGAGGTGGGTGCGCCGCAGCCGGTAGAGCTGGATGCGGTGTTCCATGGTCCGCAGGAAGCGGTAGGCGGCGTCGAGCTGCACCGCGTCGGCGCGGCCCACGTAGCCGCCCGCGGCCAGCGCCTTCAGGGCGTCCAGCGTGGTCCCGCTGCGCAGTGACGTGTCGGCCCGTCCGTGCACCAACTGCAGGAGCTGCACGGCGAATTCGACGTCCCGCAGACCGCCGGGCCCGAGCTTCAGCTCGCGGTCGACCTCGGCGACGGGGATGTTCTCCACGACGCGGCGGCGCATCTTCTGCACGTCCGGGACGAAGTTCTCCCGTTCGGCGGCGTGCCAGACGAGGGGGGCGAGGGTGGCCACGTACTCCTCGCCGAGCGCGAGGTCCCCGGCCACCGGCCGTGCCTTCAGCAGGGCCTGGAACTCCCAGGTCTTGGCCCAGCGCTGGTAGTAGGCGAGGTGGCTGCTCAGGGTCCGTACCAGCGGGCCGTTGCGGCCCTCCGGGCGCAGGTTGGCGTCGACGGGCCAGATGGTGCCCTCGACCGTGGTCTCGGAGCAGATCCGCATCATGTGCGAGGCGAGGCGGGTGGCCGCCTGGATCGCCTTGCCCTCGTCCGCGCCCTCCGCCGGCTCCCCGACGAAGATCACGTCGACGTCGGACACGTAGTTCAGCTCGTGGCCGCCGCACTTGCCCATAGCGACGACCGCGAGCCGGCACAGCGCGCCGTCGTCGGGCGCCGCGGCCCGGGCGATCGCGAGCGCGGCGCGCAGCGTCGCCGTCGCGAGGTCGGCGAGCTCGGCGGCGGTCTGGGCGATGTCGGTGGTGCCGCAGACGTCCCGCGCGGCGATGGACAGCAGGCAGCGCCGGTAGGCGACGCGCAGCGCGACGGGGTCGTCCGCGTCCGCGAGGCCCCGCTCGAACTCCTCCACTCCCGGGTGGAGGTCCCGCGGCTCGTACATCACGAGGGCCTGCCAGTCCCGCGGGTGACGGGCGAGGTGGTCGGCGAGCGCGGCCGAGGCGCCGAGCACCCCGAGCAGCCGGTCCCGCAGCGGCTTGGACGCGATGAGCGTGTCCAGCAGCTCCCGCTGGGCGGTGTGGCCGTCCTGCGCCTCGACGAGCCGGACCAGCCCGAGCAGCGCGAGATCGGGGTCGGCGGTCGCGCCCAGCGCGTCGAGCAGCACGGGATCGGCCCGGACGGGCGCCAGCTCGGCGCCGTCCAGGAGCCGCTCGGCGGCGGACGGGTCGGTGAAACCGTGCCGCAGCAGCCGAGTGAACGTACTGCTTCTGCGCCCCGGCGCCGTCATGCTCGGCCCTCCTGTCGGATCAAGGTCGTACGGCCTTGAGCCTAACCGCAGAGGCCGGTGGCGGCTCCGGGGCGGGCACCCGCGAACCGTGCGGGTCCCTTCGGCGCATGCGGTGGCGCGGCGGGCCGTCCTGGGCTTCGGTAAGGGGGAACCGTCCGGCCGGACGCGAGGGCGCCCGGTCGGCGTACGACGAAGGGATGCGTTTGTGGACATGACCCTCGAAGTGATCCTGCTGCCGGTCACCGACGTGGACCGGGCCAAGGAGTTCTACCGCGACAAGGTCGGCTTCCACGTCGATCTGGACGGCGAGGTGATGGAGGGGGTGCGGATCGTCCAGCTGACGCCGCCGGGCTCGGGGTGTTCCATCGCGCTCGTCGACGGACTGCCGATCCCGACCGGGACGCCGCGGCCGGGGACGTACCACGGCATGCAGCTGTGCGTGGAGGATGCGAAGGCCGCGTACGAGGAGCTGCGGGGGCGCGGTCTGGACGTCAGCGAGCCGCAGTCGTTCGCACCGCAGGACGGTGCCACGTTCATGTACTTCACCGACCCGGACGGGAACGGCTGGGCCATCCAGGAGTACCGGCAGCGGGCCACGAAGCCGCTGCACGCGCTGCTCACCGAGCTGGCGGGCCGGCAGGAGTAGTTCACCCGCTCTTCACCCCTCGGGTTGGGGGACGTGGGCCACGGGAATATTGGCGTGTGCATGCTCTGTCCGCACCGCTCCCGTCCTCGTCCCCCACACCGGAGGTCTGAAGTGTCCGGCAGAACCGTGTACCACCGCAGCCGTGCCCTCGTGGCGTCCGCCCTGGCCCTCGCCGCCGCGGCGGCCGGGCTCTGGACCGGGTTCGGCGGCTCGTCCCCCGCGCAGGCCGCGGCCGGGGTCCCGACCCCGGACCACGTGGTCGTCGTGGTCTTCGAGAACCACGCCTACAGCCAGGTGATCAACTCCTCCAGCGCGCCGTACATCAACTCGCTCAGGACCGGCGGCGCCAACCTCTCCCAGTCGTACGCGGAGACCCACCCGAGCCAGCCCAACTACTTCGCCCTCTTCTCAGGCTCCACGCAGGGCATCACGGACGACAGCTGCTACACGCCCGCCTTCTCCTCCGCGCCGAACCTCGCCTCCGAGCTGATCGCGGCGGGCAAGAGCTGGGCGAGCTACAACGAGACGCTGCCCAGCCAGGGTTCGACGACGTGCAGCAGCGGCAGGTACGCGCGCAAGCACAACCCCTGGTTCGGCTTCCGCAACGTGCCGACGTCCACGGCGAAGACGTTCGCCCAGTTCCCGGCGGACTACGCGACGCTCCCCCAGGTCTCCTTCGTCGTCCCCGACCTGTGCAGCGACATGCACGACTGCTCGGTGTCCACCGGCGACACCTGGCTGAAGAACAAGCTGGGCGCGTACGCGACCTGGGCGAAGACCCACAACAGCCTCCTCGTCGTCACCTTCGACGAGGACAACCGGCTCAGCGGCAACCGGATCCCGACGGTGCTGTACGGGCAGCAGGTGACAGCCGGCGCGACCTCGTCGACCACCTACAACCACTACGACCTGCTCCGCACCCTGGAGGACATGCACGGCCTCCCGCACGCGGGCAACGCGGCCTCCGCGAAGGACATCACCGGGATCTGGACGTCCTGACGTGTACGTAGCGGACAGCCGGGCCGGCACCCCGGCCACGGCGTCCGCGGCCACCGCCGCCCGGCCCCGTGCCGGGCGGCGGCGCGCCGCGGTCGCCCCCACGGTGCTCGCCCTCGGCACGGTCAGCCTGATCACGGACGTCTCGTCGGAGATGGTGACGGCGGTGCTGCCGCTGTACCTGGTGGCGGGCCTCGGCCTGTCGCCGCTGGGCTTCGGGCTGCTGGACGGGATCTACAACGGGTTCTCGGCGCTGGTCCGGCTGGCCGGCGGGCATCTCGCCGACCGAGGGGGCGGCCGCCACAAGTGGGTGGCCGGCTTCGGCTACGGCCTGTCGGCGGCCTGCAAACCACTGCTCCTGCTGGCCCACACGCTGACCCCGATCGGCCTGATCCTGGCGGTCGACCGCACGGGCAAGGGCCTGCGCACGGCGCCGCGCGACGCTCTGATCTCCCTGTCGAGCCCGCCGGGGACGCGAGGGCGCGCCTTCGGCGTCCACCGGGCCATGGACACGGCGGGCGCCCTGCTGGGCCCCCTGGTCGCCTTCCTGATCCTGCGGGCGACGGTCGACGGCTACGACGCGGTGTTCACCGTCAGCTTCTGTGTCGCCGTGACGGGCGTCCTGGTGCTGGTCCTGTTCGTACCGGGGGGTTCACCCGGGGCGGGGGCTCCCGGCGTGGGGTCTCCCCGGGCGGGTTCCGCCCCGGCCGACGGCTGCGGCCACGACGACGGCGGCGGCGGCGGCGGGGAAACCGGGACACCCGCCTCCGGAACCTCGGGGGTCGCCGGGGCCGCCGCGCCCCGGCCCACGCTGCGGGCCGCGCTGGGGCTCCTCCGGGAGCGCGGCCTGCGCCGCATCACCCTCTGCGCCCTGCTGCTCGGCCTCGCCACGGTCAGCGACTCCTTCGTCTACCTGCTGCTCCAGCGGCGCCTCGGCGTGGCGGACCGCTGGTTCGCCCTGCTGCCGCTCGGCACCGCGGCCGCGTTCCTGCTGCTGGCCGTCCCGATCGGACGGCTCGCCGACCGGGCCGGCCGGTGGCGGGTGTTCCTGGCGGGCCACGGCGCCCTGCTCCTCGCGTACGGCCTGCTGCTCTCCTCCTGGCACGGGGCCGCGCTGCCGTACGCCGTGCTCCTCCTGCACGGCGGCTTCTACGCGGCCACCGACGGCGTGCTGATGGCCGCCGCGTCGGACAGCGTCCCGGAGTCCCTGCGCTCCTCCGGGCTCGCCCTCGTGCAGACCGGGCAGGCGCTGGCCCGGTTCGTCTGCTCGCTCGGCTTCGGCGCGGCCTGGACGGCGTGGGGCGACCGTACGGCGCTCACCGCGTCGGCGGTGGCGCTGGCCGTCTGCGCCCTGTGCTCGCTCCGTCTGCGCCCCACGGCGACCCTCCCGAAAGGCCCCGCATGACCCCGCGCAGCCGCGTCCTCGTCCTGGCCCTCTCCCTCGTCCTGCTGGCGGGCGTCGCCACAGCCTCAGTACTGCACGCCTCGGCCCGCGCCGACCGCCGGGACCGGGCGCGGCCCGGGGGCCCGCGGATCACCGCGGGCCCGGTCGCGCTGGGCGGCGCGGGCCCCCGCATGGTGTTCCGGAACATGGCGTGGGGCCCGCACCGCGACGAGCTGACGGCGGTGCCGGCGTCGGACCCGGCGGGCCCGCGGACGGCGTCGAAGGTGACGTGCCTGCGCTTTCACGCGGCCGCGGGCACGGGGGTCTGCCTCCAGGCGGTCCGCGGCGCCGTCCAGGACACGTACCGGGCGGTGATCCTGGACGCGGCGCTGCACGAGAAGGCCCGCTACGACGTGCCCGGCATCCCGTCCCGGGCGCGGGTCTCGCCCAGTGGGCGCTTCGCCGCCTGGACGGCGTTCGTGGGCGGCGACTCGTACGCGGGGACGGACTTCTCGACCCGCGCGGCGATCGTCGACACGCGCACGGGCCGGTTCACGCCGTCGCTGGAGACGTTCCGGATCGTCAGGGACGGCCGCCCGTACCGGGCCGCGGACGTCAACTTCTGGGGCGTCACCTTCGCCGCCGACGACCGGCACTTCTACGCGACGCTGGCGTCGAAGGGGCGGACCCACCTGGTCCGCGGGGACCTGCGCACCCGTACGGTCACCACGCTGCGCACGAACGTGGAGTGCCCGTCCCTCTCCCCCGACGGCATGCGCGTCGCGTTCAAGAAGCGGGTGGCGGGCCGCCCCGCGGACGCCCCCTGGCGCCTGTACGTCCTCGATCTGCGCACGATGCGCGAGACCCCGCTCGCCGAGTCCCGCAGCGTCGACGACCAGGCCGTCTGGCAGGACGGTCACACCCTGGTCTACGCACTCCCCGGCGACTACGGGGCCGACCTCTACACGGTCCCGTCCGACGGCACGGGGCCGCCGCGCCGCATCAGCGCCGCGGCCGTGTCACCGGCGTTCCTGCCCTGACCGCACGGCGCTCCTCAGCCGGCGTCCGCGAGCACCGCCCGGATCACGTGCCGGGCGTTGCCCGCCATCGCCTGGTTCGTGGTGCGGTGGTGCGGCAGGGCGATCAGGGCCTGCGAGAGCGTCCGCGCCCGGCCGCTCGTCCAGGACGCGTCGTCCACGCCGAGCAACTCGCGGAAGACCTTCCGGCCCCCGGCGGGCAGCAGGTTCCACGCCGGGAACAGGTCGCAGGCCGGATCGCCCACCCCCATGCACCCGAAGTCGATCACCGCGGTCAGCCTGCCCCCGGCCACCAGCAGGTTGCCCGGCATCAGATCGGCGTGCAGCCACACCTGCGGCCGGTCCCGGTCCGGGATCCGCAGCGCGTCCTCCCAGACGGCGGTGACGGCGTCGCAGTCGACGCCCTCCTCGGGGATCCCGCGCAGCGCCGTGATCGCCGCCCGCGTCTCCTCGTCGAGCGAGGCGAGCGGTCCGCCGCGGTGGGCCGGGGGCGCCCCCGGCAGAGTGACGGCCCGCATCGCCGCGACGAAGGCGGCCAGGTCCCGGGCCAGCGCCTCGGGTTCGGCCGGCGCCCCCGCCTCGGGGTTCTCCCCCGCCAGCCACCGGTGCACCGTCCAGGGCCACGGAAAGCCCTCGGCCGGCTCACCGGCCCCCAGCACCTCGGGGATGGCCGTGGGCAGGCGGGACGCCAGACGAGGCAGCCACTCCTGCTCCCTGGCCACGTCCCCGGCTCCGCCCGGAACGAGCGGCAGCCGTACCACCATGTCCTCGCCGAGCCGGTACATGGCGTTGACCGTCCCCCCGGACGGAACCCGCTCCACCGCCAGCCCGGCCCACCCCGGAAACCGCCCGCCGACCAGCCGCCGCACGAGTCCCTCGTCGACGCCGCACTCCCGCCCTGTGCCCATGACGCGCCATCCGACCGCAGGCCACGGACGGGCGTCAAACACTTTCCGGGACGCACACAGGGCCGACGGTCCGTGACCGTCGGCCCTGTGTGCGTCCGCGGAGGTGGGCCTGCGGCCCGCGCCTACAGCACCGGCAGGTTCTTCCGCAGCTCGAACGCGGTGACCTCGGAGCGGTACTACTCCCCCTCCGACTTCTTGTTGCTCAGGAATTGATGAGTTCCAGTAACAGCGGGGGCAATCTGCCCGTCACCACCTCCGACCTGCGACAAGCAGGTCCTCACCGGTCATCGATGGTCATTGCATGTCTCCCCTAGACGGCCAACGACGGCCCAGCGAGCGCGCTTCCAAGCCTCCAGACGCACACTCTCCCCAAGAACACTTGCTGACGGCTGCACTTGCCAGCGCGACCGTCCACGACGTGTCCGGAAACAGTGGGGACTTAGTACGCCCCAAAGCTACCCCACCGCTTCCACTTTCGAGTGTCGAAGAATTCTGCCGGCTGTTCAATGTTTCGCACGATCCGAGAGAATTCGGCCCAATCGACTAGATCGACGATATCTGCCCTCTGGAGATGTTCCAGCATCTCTGCGCTTGAATACTGCTTGATTCCCCGATACCGGAAATCACGGCTTGTGCTAAATAGCGCCTGCGTGATGAGCCAGCACAGCAGCAGGACTTTCTCGTCCTGCACGTCGACGCATCCCTCATCCGCGAGGGCAGTGAACATCGACTCCCAAGGGTGGCCTGGGAGAAGGTATTGCGAATCACCGATCATGAAGCCGAGATGGTCATCGGCGAACCCGCTCGCATCGATACCGTGGAGCGGCACTCTGATAAGGCGCGGGCTCCTTCCGGCAAAATCATTCATCTCCATTTTACCTAGAATGCTGTTACCATCTGGGACCGTAGACGGTGTCCAGCGGGGAGTTCCCCCCCTAACGGACCATTTTGCAACGAATGACCGATTTCCCACATCACCCTTGATTTCGGCAATCTCCCACTTCTCCAAAAAGTAGCGGTCGATTTCCTCTACTCTACCCAAATGCGAGCACAGCGCCAATTCAGGTTCACTCGGCGCAACTTGCTTGAGCAGTGCGGATACCGAACTGCGCGAGACCCCTGGAAGCTCTCGCAACAAGTACTCGATATGCTCCGTAATCGCACTCTCAGTCGTTTCGATGAAATCAAAACGATCCAAGTAACCTACGGGCACGCTCTTCCTCTTACCCCCTTCCTCGATCAGAAAGAAGGGAATTTCTCCCACGGCGTCCATCAAGGCTGGCGCCGCTACAGCGCCCTCTGTTCCCAGGAGAGGGCCAGCGATATAGACTGCTTCCTCCGTAGCCCAAGTAATCGAGTAGCCACGCTGATTTTGCAGGGCGGCAACCTCTTCCACCACATGGGCGCAGTAGGCTTCGTAGCAATGCTGAACAAACGCATTGAACTCTGGAGACGGATCCAGAGCGGATCGGGCTACGTTCGTGCGCGGAGCAGATGGACCATAGGAATTAGCAAGAGCATAAACTGGATTCTGCCCTCGGAATCCTGGAGTCCCGTGTTCGACCCGGACGCCACTAACACAACTGCCAGATGCATTATTGGGTGGAATGTGTCGGCCACGACTTGTGAACTCTTCAAGTGGCATGAAGGTCCATTCGCGAAAATGATCGTTCCATTGCAGCGCGTAAGCGATAGACATCCCCTCTCGCTCGCGCTCAACTACACGAAGTTTGCCATCGTCTAGCTTTTTGGCATATCTGGCGTTTGACACCCTGATGCCGTGCTCAAGCGCCGCACCTACGGATTCGAAACCAATTCCCTCTGCATGCGCATCATCCTCCTTGACGGTTACCTTGCACCCGGGAAGAACAATCCAGTCCTTGGTCTTGCGCGCGACGTTCTCCAGTTCGGAGCTGGGCCTGAGCTTCATCCGCACGATAGTGCCATGAGGCAGAATCCGATCGGGAACTTCTTGCCCCTTTTCCAGGATTCTGACGAGATACTGCCCATGCACTGACCGAAGGGACAATTGGCGAGCCTCAGCCTCCTCAGGGTGGCAGGTAATAATTTCGACCTGGTCGGCCACCATGAAAGTGGACAGGACCCCAATACCGAATCTGCTAATCGGATTGAAGTCTGGATTCTTCTTGCGAAACTCCGGATCCTGATAGAAGCTCGAACCCGCCCTAAGCAGGTTATTTTCGATAACTCCCTGCGTCATACCAGTACCGTTGTCGCACACTTCTAAGATTCGCTCAGAACTATCCCAAAGGACGCTGACGGAACCGTCTACTGAGGCTCTATGTCCATGTTGAAGTCGAACAGCATCGATGGCGTTCTGGAGCAGCTCGCGGAGCACGACGTTGGAGTCGTTGTAAAGCGTGTGACCAGTGAGCAGATCAAGAACCTTCTCTTGATCAATGGTGAACTGGAATGGCTCGGTGAGAAATCCCTTAGCTTCAACCCGGGAAGTATCGATGTTCCTCCAGGGAAAATAGTACTTGACACCCTGCTTGGAATTAGAGCGTTGAATCCACTCGTAGCTCTTCCGCAGTTGGTCAGCCGCGTATTTGAGGTAAAACGTCAGACCAAAGAAGCCGTTCTCGTCTGTGAATGTTGCATGTACAGCGATTGTGTCTTTGGGTGCGCTGTCCGAGAGGTTTCCCTCTGCGTCAGTTCCCAACATCGGCACAACAGCACGCACTGCTGCTTGCTTTGCCCACTCGTTCTGACTAATGGGATCTGCTGGATTTAGGACCCGGAAAGCAACGGAAGGTGTGCGATCCCTGGTGACATGCAACAAATCAACCGTCCGAAGCATGACTGCTGCGAACTGCACGTTTGCCCGTTCACTCTTGGTGGCCCCATAGTACTGTTCCACGGGATACTTCTTGGTGTCGAATAGATCATCAAGGTGGTGACTTTCGCAGACCTTGGCGAGATCCTCACGGAACACGGGATCGAGTTGTCCGAGAATTCTTTGAATTTCGGTGAAAATCGCTTCTGACGCACCCAAATTCGGAGACGGATCTCCTTCGATCCACTTCCTTACTCGCGTAGCGTGATGGTACCTCACAAACTCTTGATAGAGAAACTTCTCCCTTTCTTCTGATGATAGGTTGCGCAACTGGGCGGAGTAATCTCTGCCATCAGCGTCTTCTGTCGTCAGGTGATCGTCACGGAACCGCTCGAAATTCGAGTCCGCTCTCTTTTGATACTCGCCCTTGGTAACTAGCATGCCAAGATCGTGAAAGTAGACGGACAAAACAATGAGGAGCCAGTCCGCCGGCGTCATGCTAGCTCGCGTCTCGCGCGTAACTAGCCAATCCAACTTCGTCAACATGGCGTCGATATGTGAGATGTCGTGTTTGGTGTACTCGTCAAAAAAGCCAAACTGCCCGATACGACCAAGGAGCTCCTCCAGGTCTCGGCGAGTTTGCACGAGATTGATACCGCCAAAAGCTGCCAAATGCCCCGCATCGTTTGCCGAAATTTCAGCTTGCGAAGGAAGTAGCGACATGGAGCCCCCCGGGTAGCGAACGAGGAGGAGACCATAGCGCGCCATGCAGTAGCGCGTCAGCAGAACAACAAAAGACCCGCAGGGACCAGATCCCTTGCGAACGTGCGCTCGAAAAGCGAGCGCTCGCTCAACTCCCCGTGTTACCCCCGGATGGCACCATTGTTAGCTACTTCATCGTCGGCATAAGGAGAATCCCGGCTAGCACCCACATGAAGACCACTGAAGCGATGATGAATACCAGCACGTACGTCTCATACCAGCGGAAAAGGTTCCCGGATTTTGGACGTTTTCGGAATCCCTGCCCTACAATTTCATCAGTTATGTCGCACTCCTCATTTCGGTAATCTAGCCAAGCCAGTGCTCCAACTATGATCAGCACGCTAGTAAAGGCCGCGACCACGGTGACGAGGGTGAGCAGCCCGATTACTCCACCACGTGCAGTTTCCGGAGAGATCCCCCATTTCTCGTATCCGACAAACAGAGCGAGGATGGCGCCCACTAGCGCCGTAGCCAGAGTTTGATAGATGGCGAGGAACCGATGCGCATTCTCGTTAACCGCATGAATCTGTTGCAGAATGTAGCGGTAACGTTCAAGCGCAAATTCCTTGCGTACAGACGTCACTTCAGACTGCGTCTCGTCCGGAATTGTCATCGCCCCCGCCTTTACCTTTTCCCGCACCAAGGGAACCTCTGACGTGGTCCGCCAGTCGTCCTTCATCTGTCTTTCCGCAATTCGCCCTCCCTAACCGTCCGCACGCACTCTCACGTCAACGATCATCACATCCCTCGATGTCTGAGCTGGTCGAAGGGCTCTAGCCTTGGTTCTCGACGCTTGGGTTACGTCCAGATCCGGCGCCACGCCATTCCTTACCTCGAGTCTCGTCCTCTTGGCACATTCAACGCCGGAGCACATCCACGACTGGCTCGCCGACCTGCAGCGGGCAATTCCCGCGTCCAGCTACCAGCGGGTCATCGTTGCGAGCGTCTTCCGGAGTCTTCGCCGCGGCCGTGGAGGAGACCACTTGCACCGGAACCCGTGCAAGTCCAGCACGGTCCGCGCCCCCGGCCCGAGCAACGGCCGTGTAGTCCCGTGGACTGCCGAGCGCACGTTCGCCGTGCGCGCCGCCCTCCCGGCGCAGCACCGTGCCATCGTCGACCTGGGGGCCGGCTGCGTCCTGCGACAGGGCGAGATTTTCGGGCTTTCGGCCGATGAGATCAGGTTTGACACTGGCTGAAGGTGTCCGGCGGGAAACTCGTGTTCGCTCCTCCGAAGCGCGAGAAGGAACGAGATGTGCCGCTCGCCGATTCGTAGGTACTCGGCGCCTTGATGTTCTCGCCCGCGTCCAGGAGCACAGACGCTTGGAAGTGCCAAGGACATGCATGCCGTGCTCGCGGGCGGACTGGTGACGTTCGCCCGGCAGGGGCTTAGGAATGACGCCGGCCGCCACGAGCGCAGGCTTCCAGAAGTGCGTGTTGAAGGCCGTTCGGCGCAGGGCGCCCCGGCCGTCGGGACGTACGAATAAAATTCTTCGTAACCGGCGGCCGTCAGGACGCTGCCACGGCAACGTCACCGCTACGGGAGGGTGAGCAGCCATTTTGCCCCTTGAGAGAGCGCGCGACACGGAGTCCACCGCCTTCCGGCTACGCCCCTCGCTGCTCGGCAGCAGGTGCGTGTACACCCGGAGCGTGAAGCCGGGGTCGGTGTGGCCCAGGTTGGTCCAACGCACCGGTTCAGCGTCCGACGGCCCACAGACGGCCCAGCCGTAGCCGGACAGGCGAGAGGGCCCACGGTCGACGACCGTGGGCCCTCTCGCAGAAGACAGCAGAAACCTGCTCTGACCTGGCCTTACAGCACCGGCAGGTTCTTCCGCAGTTCGAACGCCGTGACCTCGGAGCGGTACTCCTCCCACTCGCTCTTCTTGTTGCGCAGGAAGAAGTCGAAGACGTGCTCGCCGAGGGTCTCGGCGACGAGTTCGCTGCGCTCCATGAGCGTCAGGGCCTCGCCCAGGTTCTGCGGGAGGGGCTCGATGCCCAGGGCGCGGCGCTCCGCGTCGCGCAGGGCCCAGACGTCGTCGTCGGCGCCCGGCGGCAGCTCGTAGCCCTCCTCGATGCCCTTGAGGCCGGCGGCCAGGAGCAGCGCGTACGCCAGGTACGGGTTCGTGCCGGAGTCGAGGGAGCGGACCTCGACGCGGGCCGAGCCGGTCTTGCCGGGCTTGTACATCGGGACGCGGACCAGCGCGGAGCGGTTGTTGTGGCCCCAGCAGATGTACGAGGGGGCCTCGCCGCCGGCGCCCGCCGTGCGCTCCGAGCCGCCCCAGATGCGCTTGTACGAGTTCACCCACTGGTTGGTGACCGCCGAGATCTCCGCCGCGTGCCTCAGCAGGCCCGCGATGAAGGAGCGGCCGACCTTGGAGAGCTGGTACTCCGAGCCGGACTCGTAGAACGCGTTCCGGTCGCCCTCGAAGAGGGAGAGGTGGGTGTGCATGCCGGAGCCGGGGTGCTCGGAGAAGGGCTTCGGCATGAAGGTCGCCTGCACGCCCTGCTCCAGTGCCACCTGCTTCATGACCAGGCGGAACGTCATGATGTTGTCCGCCGTGGACAGCGCGTCGGCGTACCGCAGGTCGATCTCCTGCTGGCCCGGCGCACCCTCGTGGTGGGAGAACTCGACGGAGATGCCCATCGACTCCAGCATGGTGATCGCCTGGCGGCGGAAGTCCATGCCCACGTTCTGCGGGGTGTGGTCGAAGTAGCCGGAGTTGTCGGCCGGGGTGGGCCGCGAGCCGTCCAGCGGGCGGTCCTTCAGCAGGAAGAACTCGATCTCGGGGTGGGTGTAGAAGGTGAACCCGAGGTCGGAGGTCTTGGCGAGGGCACGCTTGAGGACGTAGCGCGGGTCCGCGAAGGACGGCGAGCCGTCCGGCATCAGGATGTCGCAGAACATCCGCGCCGTGCCGGGGGCCTCCGCACGCCACGGCAGCACCTGGAACGTCGACGGATCCGGCTTGGCGATCATGTCCGACTCGTAGACCCGGGCGAAGCCCTCGATCGCGGAACCGTCGAACCCGATGCCCTCGTCGAAGGCCTGCTCCAGCTCGGCCGGGGCCACGGCCACCGACTTCAGGAAGCCGAGCACGTCCGTGAACCAGAGGCGTACGAACCGGATGTCACGCTCCTCCAGTGTCCGGAGCACGAACTCCTGCTGCTTGTCCATCTTCCGCTTCCACCCATCCTTGCTGGTCAGGCCGCCTGCTCCCACGCCTCGGGGACGATCGGGGCACATGAGCATCCCACCACAACACCATTTCGTGCGCGTTGCGGACCTTGATCGGCAGGCCGACCATGGTCTGAACGTCTCGCTTACGGACGGTGCACTGCGCTGCTGCCCATACTGCCTGCTCATCCGGGTCCGGCGATACCGAGGAACAGGCCCGGCCCGCATCCGGCGGCGGGCGGAACGCAGCAGCTCCGGACATTCCCGGGACCTCCACTCCGTACCCCGCCCGCATTCCCACTACGATCAGCAAACCCGACCGTCCCACATCCGCCAGCCCCCGAAGGACTCGCCATGGGCTCCGCCAAGAACAGCACCAATGCCTCGCGCAAGGCGCGTATAGAGGAGATGCGCCGCGCCGAGCGTTCCCGCGAGCGCCGCAGCCGGATCCTCACCATCGGTGCGAGCGTGGTCATCGTCGCGGGTCTCGTCGCCGGCGGGACGTACCTCGTCACGTCGCAGTCGGACAAGGACGGCTCCAGCGACTCGAAGGGGACGTCGGGTCACTTCGTCACCGGCAAGGACGGGGTGAAGACCTGGAAGGGCACCCTCGGCCGCACCCACGTCACGAAGACGGTGAAGTACCCGATGGAGCCCCCGGTCGGCGGTGACCACAACCAGGTGTGGATGAACTGCAACGGCGACGTCTACACCAAGGCGATCGGCAACATGAACGCCGTGCACTCGCTGGAGCACGGCGCGGTCTGGGTGACGTACAACGCCAAGGCACCGGAAGCCGACGTGAAGGCGCTCGCGGCGAAGGTCAAGAAGACCCCGTACACGCTGATGAGCCCCGTCGAGGACCAGAAGGACCCGATCATGCTCAGCGCCTGGGGCAAGCAGCGCACGGTCACGGGCGCGGGCGACCCGAACGTCGAGAAGTTCTTCGCGGAGTACGTGCAGGGCAAGCAGACGCCCGAGCCGGGGGCCGCCTGCACCAACGGACTGGCGAAGTGAGCCGCACGAGGCGGACCGGCTGGATCGCGGGGGCCGCGGCAGCCGTGCTCGTCACCGCCGGGGCGATCACGTACGCGGTCGCGGACGGCGGCGACTCGGGCACGAGCACGCCCGCCGCGGACTCCGCCGACGCGGGCTTCGCGCGGGACATGGCCGTGCACCACCAGCAGGCCGTCGAGATGTCGTACATCGTGCGCGACCGCACCGAGGACGAGGAGGTGCGGCGCCTCGCGTACGACATCGCGCAGACCCAGGCCAACCAGCGCGGCATGCTGCTGGGCTGGCTCGACCTGTGGGAGCTGCCGAAGGTCTCCGCCGATCCGCCCATGACGTGGATGGACATGGGCGGCATGGCCTCCGGCAAGGACGGCGCGCTGATGCCGGGGATGGCGACCAACGCCGAGATGGACGGCCTACGCAAGGAGAGCGGCAAGGACGCCGAGATCACCTACCTGCGGCTGATGTACGCCCACCACGCGGGCGGTGTGCACATGGCCCAGGGTTGCGCGCGCAAGTGCGAGGTCGGCGTCGAGCGGCGGCTCGCCAAGGGCATGGTCGCGGGGCAGCGGTCCGAGATGGACCTCATCTCCGGCATGCTGAAGGAGCGCGGCTCCGCCCCGCCAAACTGACGGGACCTGCCGGATCCAACGGACCCGCCAAACGGCCAGGCTCACCGGCCGGGCTCCGGACCCGCCGGACCATCGGCATCGAACCGACCGACGCCGGACTCCGCAGGGACGGGACCGACCGGACTCCCGCGCGGAATGCGGGACATGACGGGCATCGCGCCCAATTCCCTTACGCATACGGTTCCTTGGGGTCTTCTTGGCCCCCGCATTCCCCTGGCATGAACGCTTCGTCGCGAGAGTGACCACAGCGTGATCCACTCCCTGTGCCGCCTTGCCGCACAGGGGTCTACGCGGATCACGAACCGGCCACTACATGCGACGAACCGCATCGCAGGGGGTTTCATGAGATCCAACCGCGCCACAGCGCGCGCCGGAGTGAGCCTGGCAGCGACACTGCCGCTCCTCGCCGGTGCGCTGGCGCTCGGCATACCCGCGGCGCAGGCCGCGGACGGCCCGGCCCGCGACACCCTCGCGGGCACCAAGCCCGCCTGGGCCACGGCCGCGGCGGACAAGGGAGCCGCCGCCGACGGCTCCCGGGTGTCCGCCCGGGTCTACCTGGCCGGCCGGGACGCCTCCGGTCTGGCCGCGTACGCCAGAGCCGTGTCCGACCCCGGGTCGGCCTCGTACGGCAGGTACCTGACCGCCGGTCAGGCGCGGGCGCGCTTCGGGGCGACGAAGGCACAGGTGGCCGGGGTGACCTCCTGGCTGAGGTCGGCGGGCCTCGAAGTCACCGGCACGACACGGCACTACGTCTCCGTGACGGGTGACGTGGCCGCCACCGAGAAGGCGTTCGGCACGCAGCTGCACAACTACGCCAAGGGCGGGAAGACCTACCGCGCGCCGACCCGGACGGCCTCCGCGCCGGCGGCCCTGAACGGCGCCGTGCTGACCGTCACCGGCCTGGACAGTGCCCCGCACAAGGCCACCCACCAGGACCAACTGCCGCCGCCGGACGCCGTGTTCCGCAACGCCGGACCGTTCTCCTCGTACCACGGGTCGAACATCGCGAGCACGCTGCCGTCCGCGTACGGCAAGAAGGTCCCGTACGCCGTCAAGGGGTACACCGGCAAGCAGCTGCGCGCCGCCTACGGGGCCGGCACGCGGACCGGCGAGGGGGTGCGGGTCGCCATCACCGACGCGTACGCCTCGCCGACCATCGCCTTCGACGCGGCCACCTACGCGAAGAAGCACGGTGACGCCAAGTACCGCGGCAGTCAGCTGCGTCAGGTACTGCCGGGGACCTACACGAAGACCGAGGAGTGCGGGGCCTCGGGCTGGTTTGGCGAGGAGACCCTCGACGTCGAGGCCGTGCACGCGGTCGCGCCCGGCGCGGACATCACGTACGTCGGCGCCGCCTCCTGCTACGACGACGATCTGCTCGACTCGCTGAACAGAATCGTCGACGGGCACCTGGCCGACCTCGTCTCCAACTCGTGGGGCGACATCGAGGCCAACGAGACACCGGACATCGCGGCCGCCTACGACCAGGTCTTCCAGTTCGGCGCGGTCGAGGGCATCGGCTTCTACTTCTCCTCCGGCGACAACGGCGACGAGGTCGCCAACACCGGCACGAAGCAGGTCGACACCCCGGCCAACTCGGCCTGGGTGACGGCCGTCGGCGGCACCTCGCTGGCGGTCGGCAAGCACGACACGTACCTCTTCGAGACCGGTTGGGGCACCGAGAAGGCGAGCCTGTCGGCCGACGGCAGCAGCTGGACGGGCTTCCCCGGCACCTTCACCTCGGGCGCGGGCGGCGGCACCAGCCGGACCGTGTCGCAGCCGTTCTACCAGAAGAGCGTCGTGCCGGCCGCGCTCGCCAGGGCGAACGGGACGACCGCCATGCGGACCGTGCCGGACATCGCGGCGATCGCCGACCCCAACACCGGTTTCAGGGTCGGCCAGACGCAGACCTTCCCGGACGGGTCGCAGCGGTACGACGAGTACCGGATCGGCGGCACCTCGCTCGCCGCGCCGGTGATCGCGGCCGTCCAGGCCCTCGCCCAGGAGGCGCGCGGCGGCAAGCCCATCGGCTTCGCCAACCCGTCGATCTACGCGAAGTACGGCTCGAAGGTGTACCACGACGTGACGGACCGCCCGACGGGGTCCCGACTCGCCGTGGCACGTGTGGACTTCGCCAACGGCTACGACGCGTCGGAGGGGCTGCTCACCTCCGTCCGCAGCCTCGGCAAGGACAGCTCCCTCAAGGCCGTGAAGGGGTACGACGACGTCACCGGAGTCGGCTCGCCCGCCGCCGGGTACGTCAACTCGTACCGGTCGCACTGACGCTCCGTCACCGTCGCGGCGCCCGCTCCTCCTGGGGGGGCGGGCGCCGCCGTGTCCGGCGGGATCACGTGGTTCGGGCGGCTCAGGTGGGTCCGGTGGCCAGTACCGCGGCCGCGACGTCCTCCGGGCGGTCGAGCATGAGGAGGTGTCCCGACGGGCCGCGCGTGACGCGGAACGTGGCGTCCAGCCGTGCGGCCAGGGCCCGTTGCCGGGCCACCCACCTTCCGGAGCGGGCCGCGAGGACGGCGGCGGGTGCCGGGGCGGCGGCCAGGACCGTGACCGGGGCGGCCGGGAGCGGCGAGCGCCGCCGCAGGGCCGCCAGTTGCACCGCCTCGTCGCGGTAGGTGGCGTTCTCGGCCAGGACCGCGTGCAGCGAGCGGCTGGTGGAGTACGCGCTCCTGACCAGGTCGTACGGGGCAAGGTCGCCGCCCGCCGCGCGTCCGGCTCGCACCACCGCGCGCCGCAGTGCCGGGCCCAGGGCCCGCGGCAGGCCCGCCGCGCCGAGCAGCGTGCCGCACGCGCGCGTGCACGCGTCGCGCGCCGCCCGCGCCCTGCGGGGGCCCGGTTCCTCCTCCACAGCCGCGTCGAGCAGGACCAGCCCCGCCGTACGGGCGGGGTGGAGCCGGGCGAAGGCCTCCGCGTGGAAGCCGGCGAGGGAGTGTCCGGCGACGGTCACCGGGGCGTCGAACCCGAGCGCGTCCAGGACGTGCGCGATACGCCGCGCCTCTCCGGTCAGCGTGGGCCACGTGCGCGCGGGTCCGCTGAGCCCCAGTCCGGGGCGGTCGAACCGTACGACCGTGCGGTGCGGGGCGAGCAGGGGCACGACCGGATCCCAGTCGAACCAGGCCAGTCCGAGGCCCGCGCTCAGGACGCAGACGGGCCCGTCTCCGTCCACCCGGACGTGGTGGGGTACGCCTTCGACGCGCACGAAGCGCACGGACGTCATCGCCCCGCCCGTCCCGTCTCCGGGACGAGCCGCCGGGCGGGGGGCCCGGCCTCCGGGGCGGGCCGGGTGAGCGAGACCCCGAGGACCCCCAGCCACACCGCGATCAGGCCCAACTGGGCGCGCTGAGCGAGCCCGAGCGACCAGTCGGCGTGGCCCTCCTCCAGCGCGGCGACGGCGGCCAGCGTCCAGGCCGTCGCCACCAGTTCGAGGGCGACGAGGGGCGGGCCGAGGCGGGCGAGGGTTGAGGCGGGCGCGGGTGCGGCTCGGCGGGCCGCCTGGCGGGCCGCGTGGGTGAGGGCCGCCATGGCCGCTAGCGCGCAGCACAGGGCGAGCGCGCTGCTGGTGGTGTGCGCGAGGTGGGCCATCGGTACGAGCCCCGCGTGCTCCCGCTCGGCGCAGCGGCGGTCCACGGTCGCCGCGCAGCTCAGGGGCAGGCGTGAGTCGACTGCGGTGGCCGCGCCGAAGAGCACCAGGGCCGTCCAGCCGGCGGTCGCCCAGCGGCTCGGGCGCGGCAGCCGCAGCAGCGCCCACAGCCCGCCGGCCCACAGGAGCGTCCCGGCGACCAGGTCCGTCGTACGGAACAGTCCGCCTCGGGGCTGGTCCTGCGCGGCCAGCTCACTGACGTAGGTCCGCGCCGGCGCCAGTCCGGTCGGCAGGACGGCCTCCAGCGCCCACGCGGTGTACGTGAGTGTGCCCAGCACGACGAGCAGGGCGACGGCGCGGTGGTCCCTGCGGTCCCTGCACTCAGGGAGGTCCCGGCGATCCCGGCGGTCCTGGCGGTCCTGGCGGGAGGGGGGTGGCGGCGTCGTCATGGGGCACATGATCGACGCGTCGGGTGCGGTGTGCACGTTGGCCGGGGTGCGCGGGCGGTGGTTTCCGGGGCGGGGCCGGGGCGGTGCATCCGCCTGTCGCAGAACGGGCACAGAGCTCCGCCGGGAGGTCCCCCTCGGTTACGTGCCCGGTCTGCGACAGGCATCTGATGTACCGCCCCGTCCCCTCTCCCCGGACGGCGGCTGCGGGTCTCGTTCCGGGACAGGTCCCTTCCCGCCCCACGGGCGGCGGCTTCCCCAAACCGGCCAACGGCGGCTGCGGGTCTCGTTCCGGGACAGGTCCCTTCCCGCCCCACGGGCGGCGGCTTCCCCAAACCGGCCGACGGCGGCTGCCGGTCTCGTTCCGGGACAGGTCCCTTCCCGCCCCACGGGCGGCGGCTTCCCCAAACCGGCCGACGGCGGCTGCCGGTCTCGGTTCCGAGAGCTGTCCCGCCCCACGGGCGGCAGCTTCCCCGGACCGGCCAACGGCGGCTGCCGGTCTCGTTCCGGGAGAGGTCCCGCCCCACGGGCAACGGCTTCCCCGGACCGGCCGACGGCGGCTACCGGTCTCGTTCCGGGACAGGTCCCTTCCCGCCCCACGGGCGGCGGCTTCCCCAAACCGGCCGACGGCGGCTGCCCGTTTCGTTCCGGGAGAGGTCCCGCCCCACGGGCAACGGCTTCCCCGGGGTCAGCGGTGGGCCGATTGCCGGTGCTGGGGGACGTGCGCCGCGACCAGCCGGCCCGTACCCGGAGCGTCCGCCGGAACCAGGGCGCGTCGCCGGTCGACGGCGTGCGCCACCCCCGCGACCCCCAGACCCAGCACCGCGAGCACCGCCCCCGCCACCGCGGGCGACGTCGCTCCGAAGCCCGCCGCCAGGGCGAGCCCCCCGATCCAGGCGCCGCCGGCGTTGGCCAGGTTGAAGGCCGCCTGGTTGGCGGAGGACGCCAGGGAGGGGGCCGCGGAGGCCTTCTCCATGACCATCAGCTGAAGCGGCGAACCCGTGACGAAGGCGGCCATGCCGAGGAGGGTGACCCCGACGGCCGCGCTCCACTGGGCGGTCATGAGGACCGGGAACAGCGCGAGGACGGCGGCCAGGGACACGAGACCGCCGAAGAGGGTCCCCCGGAGGGAGTGGTCGGCGAGGCGTCCGCCCAGCAGGTTGCCCGCCGTCGCGCCGACACCGAAGAGGGCGAGCAGGAGGGTGACGCTGCCGTCGGCGTACCCGGCGGCGTCCGTCAGCATCGGCGTGATGTAGCTGTACGCGGAGAACAGGGCGCCGAAGCCGGCGACCGTGGTGCCCAGCGCGAGCCAGACGGGCAGCGAACCCAGCGCGGCCAGCTCGCCGCGCAGGCCGCCGGCCGGGGCGTGGGCGTGGTCGCGGGGGATGAGCAGGGCGAGCGCGGCTATCGCGGCCACGCCGATCACGCTCACGCCCAGGAACGTGGCACGCCAGCCGAGGTGCTGTCCCATGAGCGTGGCGACGGGCACACCGGCGATGTTGGCCACGGTCAGGCCGAGGAACATCAGCGAGACGGAGCGCGCCTTGCGCTCGGGTGCGACCAGGCCCGTGGCGACGACCGCGCCGACCCCGAAGAAGGCGCCGTGCGGCAGGCCGCTGAGGAAGCGGGCCGCCAGCAGCCAGTGGTGGTCGGGGGCGAACGCGGACAGCGCGTTGCCGATCACGAACAGGCCCATCAGCGCGATCAGGACCTTGCGGCGGGACATCCGGGAGGTCACGGCGGCCAGCAGCGGGGCGCCGATGACGACGCCCAGCGCGTACGAGGAGACCAGGTGACCGGCGGTGGGGATCGAGACGTGCAGGTCGTCGGCGACGTCGGGCAGCAGGCCCATCATCACGAACTCGGTGGTACCGATGCCGAAGGCGCCCACGGCGAGGGCGAGCAGGGCCAGGGGCATGAAAGGGCCTTTCAGAAGAGCGGAGGAGCGCGCTGACGCCGGTGGGGGACGCGTCGGCGCGCAAGGTCGTGCCCGTGCACACCGCTGTGCACGGGCAGCTTAAGTTCAATCGTGGAACAAACTCTTCCAGGCCCAGTATTCCCAGAGGTTACGAAGCGGTTGCGTCCACCTTGACGCGCGCGGCGACCGGAAGGTGGTCGCTGCCGGTCTCGGGCAGCGTCCAGGCGGTCACCGGCTCGATGCCCCTGACCATGATCTGGTCGATGCGGGCCATCGGGAACGACGCGGGCCAGCTGAAGCCGAAGCCGCTGCCCACCGCGCCCTGGGCGGAGCGCATCTGCGCGGTGACCGCGTTGAGCGCGCGGTCGTTCATCGTGCCGTTGAGGTCGCCGAGGAGCACGACCCGCCGCACCGGCTCGTCGGCGATCGCCTCGCCCAGCGCGTCCGCGCTCTTGTCGCGCTGGTGGGCGGTGAATCCGGCCGCCAGTTTCACCCGGACCGAGGGCAGGTGGGCGACGTACACCGCGACCTGCCCGGCCGGCGCCGTCACCGTCGCCCGCATCGCGCGCGTCCAGCCCAGCTTGATGTCCACCGGCCCGGCGTCGCTCAGCGGGTACCTGCTCCACAGCCCGACCGTGCCCTGCACCGAGTGGTAGCGGTACGTCGGCGCGAGCGCCTTCTCGTACACCGGGACCGCCGAGGCCGTCAGCTCCTCCAGGGCCACGACGTCGGCGCCGGAGGCGGCCACGTCGCGCGCGGTGCCGGACGGGTCCGCGTTGTCGGCGTTGACGTTGTGCGTGACGACGGTCAGGTCGCCGCCGCTCCCGGTCCGGTCCGAGAGCAGCCCGCCGAACAGGTTCAGCCAGACGACCGCCGGCAGCAGTACGGCGATCAGCGCGGTCGCCGACTTCCTGACCACCGCGAGGACCAGCAGGACCGGCACGAAGACGCCCAGCCAGGGCAGGAAGGTCTCGGTGAGGCTGCCCAGGTTGCCGATGCTGTTGGGGATCTGCGCGTGCAGCAGCACGACCAGGGCCAGGATCAGCGCGAGCCCGGCGAGGACCAGGCCGCGCCGCCAGATGCCCCGGTCGCCGCGCCAGCCGTCAGCCAGGCGCCGAAGCGGGGATCCTGGGCGGTCGGGTCCCGAGCCGCCGCTGCCCGTCTCCGTCACATACGCCTGCGCCATACCGTCGCCTCACAACTTGCCGTGCACACCGTCTGTCCCGCGCCTACGACCCTAGGGGATGATCGGTGCTCTTCCTGCCGTCGCGCGACGGCCGTACGGCCACGAGGACGAACAACTCGCCGTCCGGAGTTCCGGACCACGGCCTTCCGCCCGGCCACTGTGACGAAACGCGCACATACGGGCAAGTTGTTGCCCGGTGAACTACCGCCTGGGCCACGGGACTACGGCGCCGGCGGCCGCAGTCCCGCGAGCACCGCGTCGACGATCCGCGCGGCGAGGTCGTCGGGCAGGTCGGCGTCGGGCCGCATGAGGGAGCGGACCAGCATGGGCCCGACGACGATGTCGTTCACGAGTTCCACGTCGAGGTCGTCGCGGAGTTCGCCGTTCAGCTGCCCGCGGCGCAGGACCTCGAAGGTGAGCCGGCGACGCGGTTCGATGACCGTGGCGTGGTACGCCGCCCAGATCCGGGGGCTGCTCTTCATCTGGGCGTACACGTTGTGCAGGATCGCCGACGAGCGGTTCAGCAGGCCGCGTTGGCGCAGTCCCTCCACCAGGGCGACGAGGTCGTCGCGCATCGAGGTGCCGGGAAGCACCGGCTCCTGGGGCTCGGCGGCGCGCAGGACGTCGACGAAGAGTTCCTCCTTGCCGCGCCAGCGCCGGTAGATGGTCGCCTTGCCGACTCCCGCGGTACGGGCGACCCGTTCGATGGAGACCTCCCCCAACGGCACGCCCTCCTCGAGGAGTTTCATCACACCCTCGAGGATCGCGCGCTCCACGGCCTCGCTGCGGGGGCGCCCCCGGGACGCGGGTCCCTCCTGCCCTGCTCGGCTGTGCGCGAGGCTCACGTCGACTCCGTTTCTCCGAACCGCTGGGGGTGATTCTCCCCGACGCGGGACGCCCTAATGCTCGGCCGTCACCAACTCCGGCTCGCCCTCGCCCTCCCGCTGTGCCGGGGTGCGGCCCGGCAGGAACACGGCGACCACGACGGCGCCGATGAGCGCCACGCCCGCACCGCACAGGGCCGTGACGTGCATGGCGTGCAGGAAGGCGTCGTTGGCGGGAGCGATGAGCGCCTCGCCACGGGGACCGAGTTTCGCGGCGACGCCGAGCGTGGCCTCGATGGACTCGCCCGCGGTGTGCCGCAGACCGGCCGGGAGCCGGGTGAGGTCGTCCTCGATGCCGTTGCGGTACGCCGTCGAGAGCACGGAGCCGAGCACCGCGATCCCGAGGGCGCCGCCGACCTGGCGGAAGGTGTTGCTGAGCGCCGAGGCGGAGCCCGCCTTCTCGCGCGGCAGCGCCTGCATGATGACGACGCTGGTCGGGGTCATGATGTGCGCCATGCCGGTACCCATGAGGAAGAAGATCACCTCGAGGATCCAGATCGGCGTGTCCGCCTCCAGGGTGGCGAACGCGGCCAGCGTCGCGGCGATGACCAGCAGCCCGGCGGTGCAGGTGGCCCGGTTGCCGAAGCGGTCGACGACCAGCCGGGCGCGGGGCGCGAAGATGAGCTGGGCCGCGGCGAGCGGCAGCATCAGCAGGCCGGTCTGCAGCGGCGAGTAGCCCCGCACGCTCTGGGTGTAGAAGACGGAGAAGAAGGTCACGCCCATCAGCGCGAAGAAGACCAGCGCGATGGCGGAGACGGCGGCCGAGAAGACCTTGTTCCTGAAGTAGGTGACGTCTATGGACGGGTGGTCACTGCGCTTCTCGTACACGACGAAGACAACCAGGACCGCGAGTCCGGCGGCGACGGCGGCGAGCACCTTCGGGTCGGTGAAGTCGGCCGCCTGGCCGCCCTCGATGATGCCGTAGACGAGCAGGACGAGTCCGACGACCGACAGGACCACGCCGACCGGGTCGAGCCGGCCCGGGTTCGGGTCGCGGGAGTCGGGGACGAGCCAGATCATCAGGCCCAGCGCGAGCAGCACGATCGGCACGTTGATCAGGAAGACCGAGCCCCACCAGAAGTGGTCGAGGAGGATGCCGCCGGTGATCGGGCCGATGGCGATGGCGAGGCCGACGCCGCCGGCCCAGATGCCGATGGCCTTGGGCTGCTCGTCGCGCTCGAAGACGTTCATGAGGACGGCGAGGGTGGCGGGCATCACGAAGGCGGCACCGAGGCCCATCACCGCGCGGAACACGATGAGCTGGACCGGCGAACCGGACTCCGCGGCGAGAGCCGACCCCATGCCGAAGACGGCGAGACCGGCGAGCAGCACCTTCTTGCGGCCCAGCCGGTCACCGAGCAGGCCCGCGGTGAACAGCAGTCCGGCGAAGACGAGCGTGTAGGCGTTGATGGCCCACTCCAGCTCGCCCTGGGTGGCGCCCAGGCCGGTGGGTGCCGGGGTCGAGATCGTCTTGATCGCGACGTTCAGGATGGAGTTGTCCAGTACGACGATCAGCAGGCTGAGCATGAGCACGCCGAGGATGGCCCAGCGGCGCCGGTGCACCGCCTCGGACACCCGCCGTTCGGTGGGAGCTGGAGTTGTCATGCCGCCAGCCTAGCGACATTCGATACGGGACCGTCTCGTATCGAATGTACTTTGCGGAGAACTTACCAAGACCTTACGTTCCCGGCGGTCTCCGGCAGGAGGGAGACACAGGTCGCGTCACGCGGTCTGGCCTCCGGTGGCACGAGGTGCCACCATGGAGGGGATCCGGGGACGCCGTCAGGGCGCCTCGAGATGACAGAAGGAGCCGTTGCGATGACGCAGCTCTCGGCTGCCCCGAAGCCGGGCCAGGACTCTGGCCCCACGTCCGACAGCAAAGCGCTGTACGGCGGCAAGGGCACTCGCCGCATCACCGTGCGTGACATCACCGCCGCCAAGGAGCGCGGCGAGAAGTGGCCCATGCTCACCGCGTACGACGCGATGACCGCGTCCGTCTTCGACGAGGCCGGCATCCCGGTCATGCTCGTCGGCGACTCGGCGGGCAACTGCCACCTTGGGTACGAGACGACCGTGCCCGTCACCCTCGACGAGATGACCATGCTCGCCGCGGCGGTCGTGCGCGGCACCAGCCGGGCTCTGATCGTCGGCGACCTGCCCTTCGGGTCGTACCAGGAGGGGCCGGTCCAGGCCCTGCGCTCGGCCACCCGTCTCGTCAAGGAGGCCGGGGTCGGCGCCGTGAAGCTGGAGGGCGGCGAGCGTTCGCACCGGCAGATCGAGCTGCTCGTGGAGTCCGGCATCCCGGTCATGGCACACATCGGCCTGACCCCGCAGTCCGTGAACTCCATGGGGTACCGCGTGCAGGGGCGGGGCGAGGAGGCGGCCCAGCAGTTGCTGCGGGACGCCAAGGCGGTCCAGGACGCGGGGGCGTTCGCCGTGGTCCTGGAGCTGGTGCCGGCGGAGCTGGCCGCCGAGGTCACGCGGGTGCTGCACATTCCCACGGTCGGGATCGGCGCGGGCGCCGAGACCGACGCGCAGGTCCTCGTCTGGACCGACATGCTCGGTCTCACCGGGGGCAAAATGCCTCGCTTCGTGAAGCAGTACGCCGATCTGCGTACGGTCATGGGGAACGCGGCGAAGGCGTTCGCCGACGACGTGGTCGGCGGGACGTTCCCGCTGGAGGAGCACTCCGTCCACTAGCCACTGAGCCACTGCGGCACGAGCAGCCCCGCCGATCTTCCCCCGTCGGCGGGGCTGTGCCGTTTCCGGAGGCCCGCTGTCGGTGATCCGTCGGTGATCTGTCGGTGGTTTGTCGGTGGGGGGTGGGAGCTTGGCCCCATGACGCGAATCGACAACAACCCCAGCGACGGCGCCCGGAGCGCCGTCACCGTACGGGGGCTGGTCAAGCACTACGGCGAGACCAGGGCGCTCGACGGTGTGGACCTGGACGTGCGTGAAGGCACCGTCCTCGGTGTGCTCGGTCCCAACGGCGCCGGCAAGACCACCCTCGTCCGCTGCCTGTCCACCCTGGTCACCCCGGACGCCGGGCAGGCCACGGTCGCCGGGTACGACGTGCTGAAGCAGCCCCGGCAGCTGCGCCGGGTGATAGGACTCACCGGCCAGTACGCCTCGGTCGACGAGAAGCTCCCCGGCTGGGAGAACCTGTACATGATCGGGCGGCTGCTCGACCTGCCCCGCAAGGAGGCCCGCCGCCGGGCCGACGAGCTGCTGGAGCGCTTCTCGCTGACCGAGGCGGCCAAGCGCCCCGCGGCCACGTACTCCGGTGGGATGCGCCGCCGGCTCGACCTCGCCGCCTCGATGATCGGCAGCCCGGCCGTGCTCTACCTGGACGAGCCGACGACCGGACTCGACCCGCGCACCCGCAACGAGGTGTGGCAGGAGGTCAAGCGCATGGTCGCCGACGGCGTCACCGTGCTGCTCACCACCCAGTACATGGAGGAGGCCGAGCAGCTGGCGTCCGAACTGACCGTCATCGACCGGGGCAAGGTCATCGCCAACGGCCGGATCGACGAGCTGAAGGCGCGGGTCGGCGGCCGGACGCTGCGGATCCGCCCGCTGGACCCGCTGCAACTGCGCCCGCTGGCGGCCATGTTCGACGACATGGGACTCACCGGTCTCGCCCCGACGATCGTGGACGGCGAGACCGGCAGCGCGCTGGTCCCGATCCTCAGCGACGAGCAGCTCACCGCCGTGGTCGGCGCGGTCACCGCGTGCGGCATCACGATCAGCTCCATCAGCACCGAACTGCCCAGTCTGGACGAGGTGTTCCTGTCCCTCACCGGCCACAAGGCCAGTGCCCCGCAGGACGAGACCCCCGCCCGCGCCTACGAGGAGGTCTCCGCATGAGTGCCCGCCCGTCGCCCACCGCCACCCTTCCGGAGGGCGGCTCCGCCGCGCACCTCCCTTCTGTCGTCGAGGCCCCCCTCGCCGCCGAGGGCGACTCCCGTATCTCACCCCGTGCCCACGCGCGCCACATCGGCGCGCTGGTCCGCCGCAACCTGCTGTGGATCCGCCAGGACCCGGAGTCGATGTTCGACGCCGTCCTGATGCCCGTCGTCTTCACCCTGCTGTTCGTGTACGTCTTCGGCGGCTCCATCGGGCAGTCGCTGGGCGGCGGACAGCAGGAGTACGTGCAGTACGTGGTGCCGGGGCTGATGGCCATGATGGGCATGAACATCGCCACGGCCGTCGGCACCGGCTTCAACCAGGACTTCCACACCGGTGTCATGGACCGCTTCCGCACCCTGCCGATCGGCCAGGGCTCCGTGCTCTTCGCCAAGATCGTGGTGGAGCTGATGCGGATGCTCGTGGCGACGACGATCCTGCTGATCGTCGGCGTCCTGGTCGGCTTCGACATCGAGAGCTGGCCGGGGCTGTTCGCGGCCGTCGGACTCGCCACCCTCTTCGGCTCCGCCCTGATGTGGATCTTCCTGGTCCTCGGCGTGACGATGAAGAGCGCGCAGTCCGTACAGGCGATGGGGTTCCTGGTGCTGATGCCGCTGCAGTTCGGCTCGTCGATCTTCTCGCCGACCCAGACCATGCCCGGCTGGCTCCAGGCCTTCACGGACTACAACCCGCTGTCGGCCCTCGCGGACAGCGCGCGCGGTCTGATGGTGGGCGGCCCGGTCGCCCACGACCTGTGGGTGACCCTCGCCTGGACGGCGGCGCTCACGCTGGTGATGGCGCCGGTCGCGATCCACAAGTTCCGGACCAAGAGCTGACGCGCGGCCGGGCACCGGCCCGGATCCGCGTCAGACGAGGGCGGCGGCCTCCTCGAGGGAGAGCCCGCCGCCCTCGGCGTACGCCGCCGCGTACGCCGGCTCGTCGAGCACCGCCCGCACGTCCGCCTCGGCCTGCAGGCGGACCTCGTCCTCCGTGGGGCGGGCGAAGTGGCCCGGCGGCAGCAGGCTGTCGGCGGCGCCGATGAGCCGGGCAGCGTCCCGGGCGTGCCGGCCGTCGTCGAGTCCGGCGAGGGCGATGGCCGCCGTGACCAGATGGGCGGAGGTCATGTGCGGCGCGATCATTTGGGTCAGCGGGTCCGCGGCCCGCTCCAGCGCCCGCCGTGCCTTCTCCCGGGCGCTCGCGTACTGTCCCTCGACCGTGTCCAGCCAGGCCTCCACGCCGAGGACGAACATGTCGAACACGACGAAGGAGACGGCTTCGAAGTCGGTGCGGAGCAGACGCATCTGCTCGCGGGCCTCCGGGACCCGGCCGGTGCGGCCGAGCCACATCGCGAGGAAGAGGCGGGAGGCGGGCATCGCCTCGTTGACCGCGCCGTGCCCGGCGGCCAGCACCTCGCGCAGCAGCCGCTCGCCCCGCTCCGGCTCCCCCGACTCGACGAGGACACTGCCCAGCCGGGCGGTGAGCACCGCCGACTGCGCGTGGGCGCCGAGCCGTTCGGCGTAGGTGATGGCCTCCGTGTAGTCGGCGGCGGCGAGGGCGTACGCCCCCCGTCGCTCGTGGGCCTCGCCGCGTGCCGACAGGGCCTCGGCCGCGCCCCAGGCGTCGCCGAGGCGTACGAAGATCTCCAGCGCCTCGTCGGCGTCCCGGGCCGCGTCGCCCGCCCAGTCGGACCGGTTGGCGAGGATGTTGGCGCGCATCTGGAGGGCGACGGCGAGTTCCCACCCGTAGTCCAGTTCGCGGCAGGTGGCGACCGTCCTGTCGATCACGTCGCGCACCCGGTCCATGTCGCCGGTCAGCAGGACCGCGTAGAACCAGAGGTAGCCGGGGCTGCGGCAGGTCTGCGGCTGGCCGGGCCGGTAGGCCTCGCTGATGGCGCGCAGCTTCGCCTTGGCCTCGGGGGTCTGCCAGGCCTGGAGGTCCATGTCCATGCAGGCGAGGTGGATGAGGTGCACGCCGCGCCGGGCCTCTTCGAGGACGTCGGGACGCATCGGCGGCGGGGCGGCCGTGCAGCTCTCGTAGAGCGGCGCGACCGGGCCCCGGGCCGGCGCGAACGGGTCGGGGCCGAGCGCCATGACCTCGCGGGACCAGGTGCGAGTCTCGACGCGCTGGTCGCGGGTCTGCCAGTACCAGGCGAGGGAGAGGACGAGGCAGAGCGCCTCCTGCTCGTCCCCTTCGGCGACGGCGTGGCGCAGGGCGGTGCGGAGGTTCTCGTACTCGCGCTGGAGCCGTTCGATGGCGGCGAGCTGGCCCGGTCCGCGCAGTTCGGGGTCGGTGGTGCGGGCGAGTTCGCGGTAGTGGGTGAGGTGGGCCCGGGCGGCGGCGGGGCGCCGGCCGGACTCGTCGAGTCGGGCGCCCGCGTACTCGGCGACGGTCTCCAGGAGCCGGTAGCGCATCTCGCCGTCCCCGGAAGGTGCCGCGACGACGAGGGACTTGTCGACGAGGGAGCCGAGTGCCTCCAGCGCGGCCGGGCCGCACACGGCCTCGGCGGCGGTCAGGTCGCAGCCGCCGGCGAAGACGGACAGCCGCCGCAGCACCTCGCGTTCCTCCTCGTCGAGCAGGTCCCAGGACCAGTCGACGACGGCGCGCAGGGTCTGCTGCCGGGGCAGGACCGTGCGGCTGCCCGAGGTCAGCAGGCGGAAACGGTCGTCGAGCCGGTCGGCGATCTGGCGGGGGGTGAGCATCCGCAGCCGGGCGGCGGCGAGTTCGATGGCCAGCGGCAGCCCGTCGAGCCGGCGGCAGATCTCGGCAGCGGCGTCCGGGTCGTCCTGGACACGGAACCCGGGGCGCGCCGCGGCGCCGCGGTCGGCGAGCAGCCGCAGCGCGACGGGCTCGGGCAGCGGCTCCACGGGACGCAGCAACTCCCCCGGCACGCCGAGAGGTTCGCGGCTGGTGGCGAGCACGGTCAGCCCGGGGCAGCGCTCCAGCAACTGTTCGACGAGCCGGGCGGCGGCGTCCACGACGTGCTCGCAGTTGTCCAGGATGAGCAGCATGCGGCGCTTGGCGCAGTGCTCGGCGAGCCGGGACACGGGGTCGTCGTGCCGGTCGGCGACGGCCCGCAGCTCCTCGGCACCGGCGCCGCGCAGCACGGTCTCGCGGGCGCCCAGCGCGGTGAGCACGGCCTCGGGCACGGCCTCCGGGTCGTCGACGGGCGCCAGTTCGGCGAGCCACACCCCGTCGCGCGCCGTGTCCCCGGCTCGCTCGGCGGCCTCCTGCGACAGCCGGGTCTTGCCGGCCCCACCGGGTCCGAGCAGCGTCACGAGCCGGGCCGCCGCGAGATCGCCGCGGATGGCATCGATGTCGCTCTCCCGGCCGACGAAGGAGGTGAGGCGGGCCCGGAGGTTGCCGGGGGGCGTGGTGGCGGGGCCGGTGCGGGGCGGTGCGGGGGGCGCGGGCCGCGGGCCGGCGGCGGGGGCGGCGGCCGCGGCGGCTCCGGGTTCGGGGCGGGAGGGTGCCGGGCCCGGGGCGTCCGCCGGCCCGTGGTGCAGCAACTCCTCGTGCAGGAAGCGCAGTTCGGGCCCGGGGTCGGAGCCCAGGCGGTCGGCGAGGAGCCGGCGTACCGCGTCGTAGGCGGCGAGGGCCTCGGCGGGGCGGCCGGCATCGCGCAGGGCGCGCAGCCGCAGGGCCTGGAGGGGTTCGTCGAGTGGGTGGAGGTCGCACAGGGCGGTCAGCTCGGGCAGCGCCTGCGCGGCGTGGCCGAGGGCGAGGGCGGCGGTGAGGCGGGCGCGGCGCGCGTCGAGGCGCCGGATCTCCCAGCGGGCCGACTCGGCGGTGCGGTCGGGCAGGTCGGCGAGCGCCGGGCCGTGCCACAGGGTGAGGGCGTCGTCGAGGACCACGGCCGCCTTGGCGGGGTCGCCGTCGGCCAGCGCCCGCGCGCCCTCTCCGGTGAGCCGCTCGAAGCGGTGCAGGTCCACGTCGTCGGGAGCGGCGGAGAGGCGGTAGCCGCCGTCCGCCGAGGCGACCGCGTCCGGACCGAGCGCCCGGCGCAGCCGTCCCACCAGCGCCTGGAGCGCGCCCGTGGCGTCGGCGGGCGGGTCGCCGTCCCACACCTCGTCGACGAGGTGGGCGGCGGGCACGGTCCGCCCGGCGCGCAGGGCGAGCACGGTCAGCAGGGCACGCAGACGCGCTCCGCCGACCGGTACGGGGGTGCCGTCGGGGCGGAGTGCCTGCGTGGTGCCGAGAACGCGGTAGCGCACGGGGTTCATTGTCTCCGGTGCCCTGGGGAGGCGGGTGTCGGGTGCGCCGGGGGCGGTCGCAGGGGGCGGTGTCGGGGTGACGGTCGTAGGGGGCGGGTGCCCCGGGCGGCCGTCGTCGAGGGGGTGGTGCCCTGGCGACCGTCGTCGGGGGGCGGTGTCCGAGCGGCCGTCGCTGCGCCGCCGCATCCGCATGCCCCCACCTTCCCCGGAACCCTCGGGGGCTCGCGAGACGTTTTCCGGGGGCGCCCGGTACGGTCGGGCGGGCCGACCGGCCCGACCGTCAGCCCACCACCAGCACTGGGAGTCCCATGACCACCGCCGCGTCCCGCCGCAGCGACCGGAGGATCAGCCCCGTCTTCCTCGGGATCCTGGCCGTCACGGCGGTCACCGGCTGGGCCACCTGGACCGGCTTCGCCGAGCAGCCCGGCGTGGCCGTGTTCCTGTTCGTGACGGCCGCGTGGATCGTCTCGCTCTGTCTGCACGAGTACGCGCACGCCCGCACCGCCCTGCACGGCGGGGACATCTCGGTCGGCGCCAAGGGCTATCTCACCCTCAACCCGCTGAAGTACACGCACGCGCTGCTGAGCATCGTCCTGCCGGTGATCTTCGTGATCATGGGCGGGATCGGTCTGCCGGGCGGCGCGGTCTTCATCGAGCGCAGTCGCATCCGGGGCCGCTGGAAGCACAGCCTGATCTCGGCTGCGGGCCCGCTCACCAACGTCCTGTTCGCCGTGGTGTGCACGGCCCCGTTCTGGCTGCACGCCCTGGACGGGGTGCCCGTCGAGTTCCAGTACGCGCTGGCGTTCCTGGCACTGCTCCAGGTCACGGCCGCGATCCTGAACCTGCTGCCGGTCCCGGGCCTGGACGGCTACGGGGTCATCGAGCCGTGGCTGTCGTACGGCCTGCGCCGCCAGGTGGAGCCGTTCGCGCCGTTCGGGCTGCTCGCCGTGTTCGCGGTGCTGTGGATCCCCTCGGTGAACATCGCGTTCTTCGACGCGGTCGACGCGATCCTGGGCGGGCTGGGCATCGACGACCTCCAGCGGTACTGCGGCCAGGACCTGTACCGGTTCTGGCGCGGCACCGACGAGATCTGCGTCTCCTAACCGGTGACGGAACCGTCCCGCATCCGGCCGCGGCGCGCGTAGTACCAGGTCATGTTGGACGACAGACCGGCCAGCAGCACCCACACGACGCCGAGCCAGCTGCCCTGGACGAAGGAGACCACGGCCGCGGCGACGGAGAGGACGCAGACGACAAGGGCGTACAGAGCGAGGCGGGGCATGGGGGTCGGCTCCTGACAGACGGACGTAGCGGTACGACATCCCAGTGTCCCCCATGCCCGGGCGCCCGCTACACGTCGGTCAGTCGCAGGCCCGCGTGCGCCTTGTAGCGCCGGTTCACCGAGATCAGGTTCGCGACCAGGGACTCGACCTGGTGGGCGCCCCGCAGCCGCCCGGCGAAGATGCCGCGGATCCCGGGGATGCGCCCGGCGAGCGCCTGCACGGTCTCCACGTCCGCCCGCTCCTCGCCGAGGACCATCACGTCGGTGTCGATCTCCTCGATCGCGGGGTCCTGGAGGAGCACCGCGGAGAGGTGGTGGAAGGCCGCGGTGACCCGCGAGTCCGGCAGCAGGGCGGCGGCCTGCTCGGCGGCGCTGCCCTCCTCCGGCTTCAGGGCGTAGGCACCCTTCTTGTCGAAGCCGAGCGGGTTGACGCAGTCGACGACGAGCTTGCCGGCCAGTTCCCCGCGCAGGCTCTCCAGCGTCTCGCCGTGCCCGTCCCACGGCACCGCCACGATCACGATGTCGCTGCGCCGGGCGCACTCGGCGTTGTCGGCGCCCTCGACACCGTGTCCGAGTTCCTCGGCGGCGCCGCGCGCGCGGTCCGCGGCACGGGATCCGATGATCACCTTCTGGCCGGCCCTGGCGAGCCGGAAGGCGAGGCCCTTGCCCTGCGGGCCGGTCCCGCCGAGCACGCCCACGACGAGCCCGGAGACGTCGGGAAGGTCCCAGGGGTCCTTGGCGGGGGCCTTCTGGCTGGCGGTGGAGCCACTGTCGGTAGAGGTCATGGGCCGACTTTACGTGCGCCGATCGCCGCCCCGCCGCTCAGGTGAGGGCCGTCACGGGGACGCGGCGGAAGGTGATCGTCTCGTACGCGCCGAAGTCGCCGGTCTCGTGGAGCAGTCCGACGGTCGTCGCGTCGACGCGGACGAGGTCGGAGTACGCGGCGGGGAGGCCGTCGACGGTGTGCACGGGCCGCCAGGTGGTGCCTCCGTCGGCGGAGGCGCGGATTGTCATCAGGGCGCGGAAGGCGGGGTCGGCCGGGCCGGAGTACAGCAGCAGGTCGGGGTCGCGGAGCTGGAGGAGGCTGCCCTGGACGACGGGCGTGACGAGCCCGGCCTGCGGCCGGAACGGCTTCTCCAGGCTCCTGCCGCCGTCGGACGAGTGGGCGTCCGCGCGGTTGCCGGGGGACGGCGAGTCGTTGCGCGTGTTGAAGTAGACGCGGCCGTCGGGCAGTTCGGCCGCCGTCGTCTCGTTCACGTTGACGTAGCCGTTGGTGTTCTCATCCACGTAGCCGAGGTACCAGGTCTGCCCGCGGTCGTCGCTCAGCAGGCAGTGGCCGCTGTTGTACCTGGGCTCGGTGCCGTTGTCCCCGCCGGTGGGCGGGACGGTGTGGTTGCCGGGGACGAGGACCCGGCCGGTGGTGAGCTGGAGCGCGTGTCCGGGCGTGGTCGCGTACCAGCGCCAGCCGGGCTTCCTCACCTGCCCGGTGATCTCCCGCGGCTGCGACCAGGTCGCCCCGTCGTCGTCGCTGTACTGCACCCACACGCGGCGCCCGTCGGCGGCCTTCACCCTGCCGCGCAGGATGGCGTCCTCGCTCGCGGCGGCCGCCGCGCGGACGTGGACGAGCAGGATCCGGCCGGTGTCGAGGACGACGGGTGCCGGGTTGCCCGCGAGGTTGTTCCCGTTCCCGGCGACGGTCCGGAGCGGGCCCCAGGTGCGGCCGCCGTCGGTGGACCGCTTCAGCACGATGTCGATGTTCCCGTGGTCCTGCGCGGAGCCGACCCTGCCCTCGCAGAAGGCGAGGAGGGTACCGGCGGCGGTGGCGACGACGGCGGGGATCCGGAAACTCGCGTAGCCCTCCAGGCCGGCGCGGAACGGGATGCTTGACTCGGTCATGGGCGGCTCCTGGGCCGGGCTCCCCGGGCGGGGAGCGATCGTTGCCCTTCCCCATCCCGGGCGAATTCGCGGTGAACGCGGCCTGACGATCAGTCGATTGAGGCAGGATGCGTGGCCATGGACGCCGTACGGGTCGCGTTGCTGCGCGAAGTGCTCGCCGGGACCGAGTGGCTGGGGGCGACGCGGCGGTTCGCCGGGGCCCTCAGAGGGTCGGTGGTGTCGCACGGCGGCGGGCTGCTGCTGGTGGGGACGGCCGGCTACGAGCCCTGGCACCTGGCCGCGCACCTGGTGGACGAGGCGGCCTGGTCGGGGACGCCGGAGCTGTCGCCGACACTGGTCCGGCACGGTGCGCGGGCCTCGGCCCCCGCCCATCTCGCGGTCGGCCTCGGCCGCATCGAGGCCGCGAGGCGCGGGGAGACGCTGCTGGTGGTGGCGCCGGACACGCCGGGGGCGCGGCTCCTTGAGCGGGTCTCCGACGCCCGGCGGGCCGGGGCGACGGTGCTGGCTCTCGACGAGAGCGACGGCGAACTGCGGTCGATGGCCCACGAGTCGCTCTCCGTCCCCGCCGGGCCGGAGCTCGATCTCGACACGGTCCAGCACCTCGTCAGCGCGGCGGCCGGGGAGAACTCGCTGCCGGTGCGACGGGGGCGTCGGCGGTTCCGTGACCGGCTGTCCCGGCTGGCGGACCAGCTGACCTCCCCTCCACCGGCCCGCTGGTAGGCCGTCCCGGCGGGCGGAAAACCGGTTGCTCCGAGCGGGTCCGCCGCTGAGGATGGCCCGTCGTGACCGATGACGCCCCTGCCACGGAATCCGCCGCTCCCCCGGGCCTGCGTTCGGTGCTGCCCGACCTGTCGCCCTGGCGGGTGTCCGCCGACTTCCGCAGGCTGTGGCTGGCGGGGCTGATCACGAACTTCGGGAGCTTCCTGACGTTCGTGGCCCTGCCGGTGCAGATGAAGGACCTCACGGGGTCGGCCGTCGCGGTGGGGGCGATCGGGGCCGTCGAACTCGTACCGATGATCGTTTTCGGGCTGTACGGCGGGGCGCTCGCGGACGCCCTGGACAAGCGCCGGCTGATCGTCCACACGGAGATCGGGCAGGGGCTGCTGTGCGCGGTTCTGCTCGTCGACTCGCTGCTGCCGCGCCCCGCGGTGTGGCCGCTGTACGCGGTCGCCGCGCTCTCCTCCGCCCTCGGCGCGATCCAGCGGCCCGCGCTGGACTCGCTCGTCCCGCGGATCGTCCCGCACGAGCACCTGCCCGCCGCCGCCTCCCTCAACTCGCTGCGCTGGACCGTCGGCGGAGTCGCGGGCCCGGCTCTCGCGGGCGTCGTGGTGGCGTACGCGGGGCTCGGCTGGGCGTACGCCGTGGACCTGCTGACGTTCGCCGTGTCGGTGGCGCTGGTAGCCGGGCTCGCCGCCTCTCCCGCCGCCCACGAGGCCGCGAGGCCCTCGCTGCGGTCGATCGCCGAGGGGGCCCGGTACGCCTGGAGCCGCAAGGAACTGCTCGGCACCTACGCCGTCGACCTCGCCGCGATGTTCTTCGCGATGCCGCTCGCCCTGCTGCCGTTCCTGGCCGACGAGCTGGACGCCGAGTGGTCGCTCGGGCTGATGTACGCGGCGCTGCCGGCCGGTGCGCTGCTCGTGACCCTCACCAGCGGGTGGACCTCGCGCGTCCACCGGCACGGCCGGATGGTGGTACTCGCGGCGGCCTGCTGGGGGCTCGCCATGGCGGCGGCGGGCGCCGCGCACGACGTCTGGCCGGTGCTGGCGTTCCTCGTCCTCGGCGGCTGCTTCGACATGGTCAGCGGGATCTTCCGCGCGGCGATGTGGAACCAGACCATCCCGGACGAGCTGCGCGGCCGGCTTGCCGGGATCGAGCTGCTGTCCTACTCCGCCGGGCCCCAGCTCGGGCAGGTCCGCGCGGGCGGCATGGCCGCGTGGACGAGTGTCCGGACGTCCATCTGGGCGGGCGGGGCCCTCTGTGTGGGCGCGGTGGGGCTCCTGGCCCTGTGCCTGCCGAAGCTGATGACGTACGACGTGCGCACGAACGAGCACGCGCTACGGCAGCGGACCCTGCGCGAGGCGGGGGCGACGGCTCCCGCGCCGGACGCCGTGTGAGCCCCGGCGGACGCGACGGGGAACGCCCCCTCGCCCGCGCTGACAGCCGGCCGGGACGGCCACCGCGGCCGGGATCCGTCGTCGCGGCCACGACCGTCCCCGCGGCCGGGATCCGTCGTCACGGCCCGGATCCGGCGTCGCGGGCCTGGTCCGGCCCTGCGGGCCGGGCCGCAGTCGTGGTGGCGGCCGGACCCGTCCGTCAGACCTCGTCCGTGCCTTTCGGGGTGGGGTCGTGCCACTTGGGGTCGTTCTCCCACTGGAGGTTCCGCTCCCGGGCCGTCTCCATCGCCTGCTCGGCCTCCTTACGGGAGGCGTAGGGGCCGAACCGGTCCTTGGCGGGGCAATCGGGGCCCTCCTCGACCTTCTTGTGCTCCAGGCAGTAGTACCACTCACCGGGCTTGCCGGCGGTCCGCTTCTTGAACAGGGCCATGACCAGCTCCTTTCGCCAGGGACATGTTCCCCCATGGCCGCTGGTTAGACTCGCTGGCATGTCTGGCCAGTCGCTGCTCGTACCAGGGGAGCTCTCCCCCATCCGTTCCGTCCCCGGAAACATCAGGCGTCCCGAGTACGTGGGCAAGCCCGCGCCGACGCCGTACACCGGCCCCGAGGTGCAGACCCCGGAGACCGTCGAGGCGATGCGCACCGCCGGGCGCATCGCGGCGCGGGCGATGGCCGAGGCCGCGAAGCTGATCGCCCCCGGTGTCACGACGGACGAACTGGACCGGGTCGCACACGAGTACATGTGCGACCACGGCGCCTACCCGTCGACGCTCGGCTACCGCGGTTTCCCCAAGTCGCTGTGCACCTCCGTCAACGAGGTCATCTGCCACGGCATCCCGGACAGCACCGTCCTGCGGGACGGCGACATCGTCAACCTCGACGTGACGGCGTACATCGGCGGTGTGCACGGCGACAACAACGCCACCTACCTCGTCGGGGACGTCGACGAGGAGAGCAGGCTGCTCGTCGAACGGACCCGCGAGTCCCTCGACCGTGCCATCAAGGCGGTCAGGCCCGGCCGCCAGATCAACGTCATCGGGCGGGTCATCGAGTCGTACGCCAAGCGGTTCGGGTACGGGGTGGTCCGTGACTTCACGGGCCACGGGATCAACTCGTCGTTCCACTCCGGGCTGATCGTCCCGCACTACGACAGCCCGCACGCGACCACCGTCATCCAGCCCGGGATGACCTTCACCATCGAGCCCATGCTCACGCTCGGGACCCACGAGTACGACATGTGGGACGACGGCTGGACGGTCGTCACGAAGGACCGCAGGCGGACGGCCCAGTTCGAGCACACCCTGGTCGTCACCGACAGCGGCGCCGAGATCCTCACCCTGCCGTAGTCGTCGCCGGGGGACCGGAATTCCGCCGTGTCCTCGCCGCGGACCGCGAGACGGGCCCGTCCCACGGGGCGGGCCCTTTCCGTGGGACGACGGGTGGGGCGACCGCGATCCGGGTAAGTTCCCGCTGTCCGCCTGACGTCCCCGTCCGCCCGAAGCCCTGTCCGTCGGCACCCCGGCCGGTACGGCGGGGTCAGCCGCGCAGCAGCCGTACCCGGCCCCCCACTTCGACCCATCCCCGCGGCTGCGGCGCGGTGAGAATCTGGGAGCCCGCCCCCTGGATGATGTTCAGTGCCCGGCCGAGGCGGGCGGTGAGCAGCAGCGCCGCCGCTCCGGTGGCCTCGTCCTCCCAAATGCCGTCGTCGCGGCCGGGGAAGGCGCGGGCGCGGACCCGGCCGGCGGCTTCGTCCTCCCAGGCCCAGGCGTAGATCCACTCGCCGGGCGGCGGGACGGGGAGGGCGTCGACCTCGCCGGCCGAGGCGTACTGCCGCAGCGTGCGCGGCGGGGCCCACTCCGGGCGCGCCTCGATCCAGCTGAACTCGCCGTCGAGGCGGGTGCCCAGCATCCCGGCGGGCGTGACCAGTTCGGGCACGTCGAGGAGCCAGGCCGCGCCGACGCAGGGGTGCCCGGCGAAGGGCAGCCGCAGGGTGGGGGTGTAGATGTCGATGACTCCGCGCTCGGGATCGTCGACGAACACGGTCTCGCTGTACCCGAGTTTGGCGGCGAAGTCCTGCCGCTCCCCGCGGTCCGGCAGCACCGATCCCTCGCGGACGACGCCGAGTTCGTTGCCGTGGCCGCCGCCGGGTCCGCAGAAGACGCGCAGTACGTCGAAGTCAGTCACCCGCGCATTCAAACACCCCGCGCGGCGGCCAGTCGGTGCCGCGCGGATCCCGTACCGGCGGTCGCGCGCCCGTTCGCGCCTCCGTGCGCCCGCCGCGCCCCGGCCGCCCTTCCGTGATCCGGGGTGCGGGCAACAATCCTCTTTACCTCCGCTTGACCTTTCCTTGGGGGCGACTTTTGGCCATCGTGATCAGGCCGTGCCCGTGAGCCCCCTGTGAGAGCTGAATCACCGGACGGGTGGGTACCACTGAGGCAAGCCTCAGATAAGTTAGGCCAGCCTCACTCTCCCGCGCGGGTCGCCCCGCGCGGTTCGTCCGTCCCTTCACCTGGAGCCTTCATGCGAGCCGTCCGACTCTCAGTCGTCACCGCAGCCGCCACCGCGGCCGCTCTGACCGCCGTCACGGGCTGCACGGAGAAGAGCGACGCCAAGGGCGGCAGCGGCACGATCCAGGTGACCGCCGCGGACACCGAGTGCGACACCTCGTCGAAGTCGGTCCCGGCCGGCCAGGTCACCCTGAAGATCGAGAACAAGGGCTCCAAGGCCACCGAGGTCGAGATCGTCTTCCCCGACGACAGGATCGTCTCCGAGAAGGAGAACATCGGCCCGGGCACCAAGTACACGCTGACCGCCGAGGTCAAGGCCGGTTCGTACGAGATCGCCTGCCGTCCTGGCATGAAGGGCCACGGCGTCCGCCAGAAGCTCACCGTCACCGGCGGCAGCGTCGCCAAGCGCGACCCCCGCCTCGACAAGGCCGTCGCCGCCTACCGCGAGTACGCGCAGGAGCAGGCCGACGAGACGCTGCCGAAGGCCAAGGCGTTCGCCGAGGCCGTCAAGGACGGCGACATCGACGCCGCGAAGAAGGAGTACGCGCCCTCGCGTCTCGGCTGGGAGCGCACCGAGCCCGTCGCCGAGTCCTTCGGTGACATCGACCCGCAGGTCGACGTCCGCGAGGACGGCCTGGAGGAGGGCCAGGACCCGGAGAAGGACTGGACGGGCTGGCACCGCCTGGAGAAGTCCCTCTGGCAGGACAAGAAGATCGGCGCGACCGAGAAGAAGCTCGCCGACCGGCTGGTCGCGGACCTGACCGACTGGCAGAAGCGCGTCGGCAAGGCCGTCATCACCCCGACGTCCATGGCCAACGGCGCCAAGGAACTGCTCGACGAGGTCGCCACCGGCAAGGTCACCGGCGAGGAGGAGCGCTACTCGCACACCGACCTCGTCGACTTCAAGGGCAACGTCGAGGGTGCCGAGAAGGCGTACGAGCTGCTGAAGCCGGTCGCCGGGGAGAACGACGCGGCGCTGACCAAGGAGCTGGACAAGCAGTTCACCGCGCTGAACACGCTGCTCGACAAGTACCGCACGGACAAGACCTCGTACGACTTCGTCTCGTACGACAAGCTCGGCAAGTCCGACGTCAAGGATCTCCAGGACGCCGTCAACGCACTCGCCGAGCCGCTGTCCAAGCTCGCCGCCGCCGTCGTGAAGTGAGCGAGGGGACCCCCATGACGGACACCACCGAGAACACGTCCGGCACCGCCGCCGAGGACAGCGCGCAGACGCCGTCCCGGCGTTCCCTGATCGGCTGGAGCGGCGCCGGGCTCGCGCTGGGCGCCGTCGCGGCGGGCGGCGCGGTGGCGATGAGCCGCGCCGGCAACGACGTGGAGCCGGCCGGCGCCGAGACGGGGGCCGCGGTCCCCTTCCACGGCCCGCACCAGGCCGGCATCGCGACCGCGGTCCAGGACCGGCTGCACTTCGCCGCGTTCGACGTGAAGACGGACGACCGCGCCGCCTTCGTACAGCTGCTGAAGGACTGGACCGAGGCCGCCGCGCGGATGACCGCGGGACACGCGGTCGGCGAGGGCGCGTACGGCGGTCTCGCCGAGGCGCCGCCGGACGACACCGGTGAGGCGCTGGGCCTCAAGCCGTCGCGGCTGACGCTGACGATCGGGTTCGGCCCCTCGTTCTTCGAGAAGTTCGGGCTGCGGGACCGGCGTCCCGAGGCCCTGGTGGACCTGCCGAGGTTCCCGGGCGACAACCTGGACAAGGCCCGCAGCGGCGGCGACCTGTGCATCCAGGCGTGCGCGGACGACCCGCAGGTCGCGGTGCACGCGATCCGCAACCTCGCCCGGATCGGTTTCGGCAAGGTCGCCGTCCGCTGGTCCCAGCTGGGCTTCGGCAAGACGTCGTCGACGACGCCGGACGCGCAGACCCCGCGCAACCTGATGGGCTTCAAGGACGGCACCCGCAACATCGCGGGCACCGAGACCGACCGGCTGAAGAAGTTCGTGTGGGTGGGCGGGGAGGGTCCCGACTGGATGACCGGCGGCTCGTACCTGGTGGCCCGCCGCATCCGGATGAACATCGAGACGTGGGACCGCACCTCGCTCGTGGAGCAGGAGGACGTCTTCGGCCGCGACAAGGGCGAGGGCGCTCCCGTCGGCAAGGCGAAGGAGCGCGACGAGCCGTTCCTGAAGGCGATGAAGCCCGACGCGCACGTCCGGCTCGCGCACCCCCACTCCAACGACGGGGCGACGATCCTGCGCCGGGGCTACTCCTTCACCGACGGCACGGACGGCCTCGGCCGCCTGGACGCGGGGCTGTTCTTCCTCGCGTACCAGCGTGACGTCCGCAAGGGCTTCATCCCGGTGCAGCGCAACCTGTCGCGTGCCGACGCGCTCAACGAGTACATCCAGCACGTGGGTTCGGCGCTGTTCGCGGTTCCCCCCGGCGTCCGGGACAAGGACGACTGGTGGGGCCGGGCGCTGTTCTCGAAGGAGGCGTAGCCGTGTTCGGCAACTATCTGATCGGCCTGCGCGAGGGGCTGGAGGCCAGTCTCGTCGTCTGCATCCTGATCGCCTACCTGGTGAAGACCGGCCGCCGGGACGCCCTGCGGCCCATCTGGGCCGGCATCGGGGTCGCCGTGGTCCTGGCGCTCGGCTTCGGCTGCGCGCTGGAGTTCGGCTCGCAGGAGCTGACGTTCCAGGCGCAGGAGGCGCTGGGCGGCTCGCTGTCGATCGTGGCGGTGTGCCTGGTGACGTGGATGGTCTTCTGGATGCGGCGCACCGCCCGGCATCTGAGGGCGGAGCTGCACGGCAGGCTGGACGCGGCGCTGGCGATGGGCACGGGCGCGCTGGTCGCCACCGCGTTCCTCGCGGTCGGCCGGGAGGGCCTGGAGACGGCGCTGTTCGTGTGGGCGTCGGTGCACGCCGCGAGCGACGGGACGCCGCGCCCCCTGATCGGCGTCGCCCTGGGCCTCGCCACCGCGATCCTGCTCGGCTGGCTCTTCTACCGCGGCGCCCTGCGGATCAACCTCGCCAAGTTCTTCACCTGGACCGGCGGCATGCTGGTCGTGGTCGCGGCGGGCGTGCTCGCGTACGGCGTCCACGACCTCCAGGAGGCCGACTGGATCCCCGGCCTGACCCACCTGGCGTTCGACATCAGCGGCACCATCGAGCCGACCAGCTGGTACGGCACGCTGCTGAAGGGCGTCTTCAACTTCCAGCCCGACCCGACCGTCCTCCAGGTGACCGTGTGGGCGCTGTACCTGGTCCCCACGCTGCTCGTCTTCCTGTGGCCGCTGGGCTTCGGCGCGGGGAGGACCGCGCCCGCTCCCGGGCAGCCGCAGCCCGCGTCCGGCGGCGCGGTGGCCGACCGGAGCTGAACCGGCCGGGCGACCTCGCCGGTCCGGTCCGGTCCGTGCCCGGAGGTCACGACGGGGCCCGATTGCGGATCCCCGCGCCGGGGCCCGTTCGTTGCCCGGTAGGGTTCGGGCCCGGGACTGGGGAAGGCGAAGGGACCCGATGAGCAGGCTTGGAAGGCTGAGGCGGTCCGTGCCGGCGATGGCGGCGGGGATCGCGCTGTCCGTCACGGCGAGCGGATGCGTGGTGGTGCACGGGGAGCGCGAGGTGCTCCCCGGGGCGAAGAAGTCCGAAGCCGCCCGCGCTCTCCGGGACTTCCTGTCCGCCTACAACAAGGCCGACCGGGCGTACGACCCGTCCCTGGACGCGAACCGGGTCGCCGGGCCGCTCGCCGACATCGACGGCGCGAAGCTGCGGGCCGGTCACACCAACAACCCGTCGGGCAACCCTGCCCACCGGCCGCTGAAGCTGACCGACGCGAAGTTCGCCATCCCGAAGAAGGCGGGCTGGCCCCGCTGGTTCCTCGCCGACACCAAGGCCAACAAGGGTGCCGCCGACTCCCGTTGGCTGCTGGTCTTCACCCGGGGCGACGCCGACGACGTGTGGCGGGTCTCGTATCTGACCGTGGTGTCCGCCGACGACGTACCGGCCTTCGCGAAGGACAAGGACGGCTGGGCCGAGCCCGTCGCCGCCGGTGACACCCGACTGGCCGTCAGCCCCGCGAGGTTGAGCCGGTCGTACGCCACGTACCTGAAGAGCGGCGGCGACGACTTCGCGCCGGGTGCCCACACGTCCGGCTGGCGGACGCTGCGCAGGAAGAACGCGAGCAAGCCCGGCCTCGCCCGGCAGTACGTCGACGAGGCGCTGTCGGCCGGCGACTACGCCCCGGCCGGGCTGCGCACCGCGGACGGCGGCGCGCTGGTCTTCTTCGGCACGCGCCACTTCGAGAAGCAGACGGCCGCGCAGGGCGTGGACCTCAACGTGACCGACCCGAACATCAAGGCCCTGATGAAGGGCGAGGGCGAGGTCAAGCAGTCCCTCACCCTGGAGTTCGTCTCCAACCAGGCGGTCCTGGACCCGGCGAGCACGGCCGCGGACCCGAAGGTGGAGTTCGTCAGCCGCGTCCAGGGGCTGACGGCGGCGCACGGCGAGTAGCCGGGTGGGCGGGGTCAGCCCCCGTGCGGCCAGGCGGCGAGCTGGTCCGACCCGTCGCCCACGGAGCGTGCGGACTCGTCGGTCAGGATCTCGATGAGGCCGAGCGGTTCGGGCAGCGCGTGCTCGGGGCCGCGCACCCAGTCGACCGACAGGCCGCCCGGCAGCTGCGCCGGGGGCACGAGGACGTACGAGCCGCGGCAGTGCCACCGCAGGCCGGGATGCTCGTCCATGGTCTCCGGGTGGCAGTCCAGCTCGCAGGGCCACCACTCGTCCTCGTCCTCGGGCGTACCGCGGGTGAGGGTGAAGAAGAGCATCCGTCCGTCGCCCGTCTCGGCGACGGGACCCACCTCGACGCCGGCGGCGAGCAGCCGCTCCAGCGCCGCGCGCCCGGCGTCGAGCGGCACGTCGAGGACATCGTGCACCATGCCGGTCGCGGTGATGAAGTTGGCCTGCGGCTCGTGCCGGGCCCACTGCTCGATCTGGTCGCGGTCGGTCGTGGACTGCGTCTGCCAGGCGAAGGAGACGGGGTGCCGTGCCGGGGTGGGACAGCCGACGCGGTCGCAGGAGCACCGGTAGCCGGCGGGGTGCGCGGCCGGGGCGAGGGGCAGCCCGGCTGCGGCGGCGGCGAGCAGCAGGGTCTCACGGTCGCCCGCGTCGGGGGTCTCCTTGGGGCGACGGCCACGCAGCCACTGGGAGATCCTGCCCTGCCGGCCGGAACGGCCGCCGAACTCCTCGCTCATCTATCCCCTCGCCTTGCTGTGGTGCGGACAGCACTGCTTCATGGTCCCACCATCCTGCGCCCCGGGTGGCTCGCGCCGGTATCCGGGGTGCTTGGGGCGGTCGGCCCGGGGCCGGGATCGAGTGTCATTACATAGTTTAATGGGATTTACGCCCCTACCCTCGTCGTCATGGTCACACGGACTGCGCTCGCGGGTATCGCCGGTCTCACCTCGCTGGCCCTCGCCGGACACGGCGGCACCCTGGCCCCACTGGAGTGGGGCGGCCGTCCCCTGACCGTGGACGCACTCCCCCGCGTCGTCCACGTCGCCCACCGCGGCGGCGCCCGCGAGGTCCCGGAGAACAGCATGTCGGGCCTGATGGCGGCATACGGACGCGGGACGGCCCAGGTGCTCGACTTCGACACCCGGATGCTGCGCGACGGGCACATGGTCGTCATCCACGACCGGACCCTGAACCGCACGACCTACCTGGGCGGTCCGGTGCGGAACCTGGACCTGCGGGACTGGCAGGGGGTGCGGCTGCGGCCGAAGGACGTGCTGCCGGGCAGCTGGCGCTCGGAGCGGCCGCCGACGGTCGCCGAGGTGCTGGACCGCTTCGGCGGGCGCATCGTGCTGATGCTGGAGGCCAAGGACCCGGAGAGTCTGCGCGCGCTGGCCGGGCTGCTGCGCGACCGCGGGCTGACCCGCTCGGTGTTCGTCAACTCCAACCGGCCCGAGGTGGCCCGGCGCGCCCATCGCATGGGCCTGGTCGCGCAGCTGTGGCGTTCGGCGGACCAGATGCGCCACGACCGGCCCGAGCGCTGGGCGCCGTTCGTGGATCTGCTCGACGTGGACCACCGGGCCCGGGACGCGGACCTCCTGCGGGCGGCGAGGTCGGGCATCCCCCGGGTGTGGGCGCACACCGTCGTGACCCCGGCCCAGCGCGACCGGGTCCTCGCGCTGGGCTGCAACGGGGTCATCACGGACGCGCCGGGGCGGCTGGCCCGCCGTCCGCCGAGAGCCGCGCCGGCGGCGGGGGCCGCGCGGACCCTGAGGGCGCTCAGGGCGCGGCACGCCGTGCGGGCGCTGCGGGCGCTGCGGGCGGCTCAGCGCGGGGCGATGCCGTAGAGGGCGTACTCGACGAGGGTGTCCGTGTATGCGTACGTGATCGGGCCGGTGCGCTGGAGCCAGCGCTGGGCGAGCGGGGAGACGAACAGTTCGAGGGCGACGCGGGGATCGACGTCGGTGCGGACGGCGCCCTGGTCCTGCGCCGAGCGCAGTCGCCGCACGTAGAGCTGGAGCTGCGGTTCGAGGAGCCTGCTCACGAACACGGCTCCGAGCTGCTCGTCGACGAGGCCCTCGGCGGCCAGCGCCCGGGAGGGGACCTCGAACCGGGGGTCGAGCAGCTCGTCCACGGTGGCCCGCAGGACGAGCTTGAGGTCGGCCCCGAGATCGCCGGTGTCCGGGATCGCGTACGGCTGCCGCGGGTCCTGGCCGGGCCGGGCCGCGGCCAGGGCGGCCTGCTCGCTCAGGTCGAGGAAGGCCTCCAGCAGGACGTCGGCCTTCGAGGACCACCAGCGGTAGATCGTCTGCTTGCCGACTCCGGCGCGGGCGGCGATCCCCTCGATGGTCGTCCTCGGGTAGCCGATCTCTCCGACGAGGGCGAGGGCGGCGTCGTAGATCGCGCGGCGCGATCTCTCGCTGCGGCGGGTGGCGTCGGGGGCGGGCTTCTGGACCATGGGTCGAATGTAACAGGTTGACAAGACGGCGCGTCTCGCTGAGAGTGTGGGACGGATGCGAGACGAAACGTCTCGTATTGGTGGTGTGTGATGAGAGGAGCCGGTGATGGCGCGAGGCGGAGACGGAAACATGCTGGGCGTGGGCGGGACGCGGCAGAAGCTCGGGCGGACGGCCCTGCGGGGTGGCGGCCGCGGCGGCCGGATCGGCGGCGGGCTCGATCCGCAGGCGCAGAAGCGGGAGTTGCTGCGCAAGCTGCGGGAGGGGCGCGGGGAGGCCGCGCGGGACGGCCGCGAGGAGCCGACGGGAGAGGCGCGTGCGGCGGAGGCGGAAGAGGGCCCGGGGGCGTCGTGAGCGGTGCTGGGTGGCCCCGGGCGCGCGGAGCGCGCCCGGGGCGCGCGGAGCGCCCGCGGCTCAGGCGTTCCCCGGGCTGGTCGGCCGCGGGCCAGGCGTCTCCCCAGTCCGCGTCGCGGGCCGGGGCTGGTCGGCCGGGGGCCAGGCGTCTCCCCAGTCCGCGTCGCGGGCCGCGCGGTAGAGGGCGCCGTGGCGCTTGGTCACGGTTTCGCGGTGCAGGGACTCGTCCGGCCCGCACAGGTCGAGGAGTACCTGGCCCTTGCGGATCTGCGGCCGGCGCACGACGCGGGAGGGGGCCGGTTCCGCCGGGAGGCGGGTGGCGGCGACATAGCTGAACTTCTCGTCCTCGTACGCCAGGGAGCCGCCCTTGACCTGGCGGTGCAGGGAGGACCGGCTGACCCGGGCGGAGAAGTGGCACCAGTCCTCGCCCGGGACGAGGGGGCAGGCGGCGCTGTGCGGGCAGGGTGCCGCGATCCTGAACCCGGCGCCGGTCAGGCGGTCGCGGGCCTCGATGACGCGGGCGTATCCGTCGGGGGTGCCCGGCTCGACGATCACGACGGTTCGGGCCGCGGTCGCGGCGGCGTCCACGACGGAGGCGCGGTCGGCCTCGGTGAGTTCGCCGAGGACGTAGGAGACGGTGACGAGGTCGGTGGCCTCGACGGTGAGCGCCGATCCGATACGGGAGCGGTGCCACTCGGCGGACTTCAGCGCCGGGTTCGCGGCGGCGATGTCGCGGCCGAGGGCGAGCGCCGGTTCGGCCCAGTCGAGGACCGTCACGGGGCGGTCGCCCTCCCAGGTCGCGCTGACCGCCCAGGTCGCCGCGCCGGTGCCGCCGCCGACGTCCACGTGACTGCCCGGCGTCCACCCGGGCACGGCGTCCGCGAACGCGTCCAGTGCCGCGCGGACCGCCTCGAACGTCGCGGGCATCCGGTACGCGGCGTACGCCGTCACGTCCGCGCGGTCGCGCAGGACCGGGGTGTGGGTCGGGGTGGTGCCCCGGTAGTTCGCGATCAGTCGCTCGACCGACTGCGCGGCTGCCTTGGGGGGCAGGCCGTCGAGGAGCCCGGCGAGGGCGGTGCGCAGGGTCTCGGCGGGGCTGGCGGGGGCGTTCACCCGGCGATTCTACGGTCGCGCCCGCCGGCCGGGGGTCCGGCGGTGCCGCGGGGGGCGGTGGGCGCGGTTCCCCTTCCCTGTGCGGGTCACCCGCGTCGCGGCTCACGCCGAGGGTATGCGGGCGGGGCCGGCGTTGGCGGGGTGCGGTGGGGGCAGTCCCCTCCCCCGCGCGGGCGCCCCGCGCGTTGCGGGTCACGCCGAGGTGGGGCGGCGAGCCCGGCGTTGGCGGGGTGCGTCGGGGACAGCCCCCCTCTGCGCGTGGGCGCCCCGCGTTGCGGCGCACGCCGAGGTGGGGCGGCGAGCCCGGCATCGGCGGGGTACCGCTGTGCCCACCCGTGCCGCTCCGAGCGGCAGGCATGCCCACAGCTACGCCGACCCGGACGGCAGCCCGGCACAACCCGAGGTATGACAGCGAACCCGGCGTCGGCGGGGTACCGCTGTGCCCACCCGTGCCGCCCCGAGCGGCACGCATGCCCACAGCCACGCCGACCCGGACGGAACCCCGCGCCCCGGGCCCCGCGCCCTGGGCCTCGCGCCCCGGGGCAAGCCGTCGTCCCCGGTCGGGGTGCCGTTACTGCGCCGTCCCTCCGCTGGGGCCTCTCACCGCGTGTGCCAAGCGGGTTGCCGCCGCTGCTCGCGGGGTGTTGTCCGGGGGGCGGCGGCGGGGGTGGACCGTGTTGGCCAGGAGGACGAGGAAGGTGTCCGTCGCCGGGTCGAGGACGAGCGACGTGCCCGTGAAGCCCGTGTGGCCGACAGCTCCGCGCCGCGCCAGCTCCCCCATGAAGGACGGCTGGTCGACGGCGAAGCCGAGGCCGGGCGGGGTCAGCATCAGTTCCACGAAGTCGGGGCCGAGGATGCGGGCCGGGCCGTAGGAGCCGCCCGCGAGGAGGGCGCGGCAGAAGACGGCGAGGTCGCGGCCCGTGGAGAAGAGGCCCGCGTGGCCGGCCACGCCGCCGAGCGCCCACGCGTTCTCGTCGTGGACCACACCCCGCAGCATCCCCCGGTCCGCCTTCCCCCACGGCCGCCGCTGGTCCTCGGTGGCGGCGGCGCCGGGGCGGGGTCCGAAACCGGTGGCCGTCATGCCGAGGGGACGGGTGATGCCGTCGTGGATCAGGACGTCGAGCCCGCGCCCGGCGATGCGCTCCAGGACGTACTGGAGGAGCAGCGGGTTGAGGTCGGAGTAGCGGTACGCGGCGCCGGGCCGCGTCACCGGCGCCTGCGCCCGCAGCAGATCGAGGCGGGCCGCGTCGGACGGGCAGTCGTACAGCGGGAGTTCGGGCCGCAGGCCGGAGGTGTGGGTGAGCAGCTGGCGCACGGTGATGCCGTGTTCCGCGACACCCCGGAAGTCGGGCAGGTACGCGGCGACCCGCGCGTCGATACCCAGCGTGCCGCGCTCCAGCTGCTGGACTGCTGCGACCGCCGTGAACAGCTTGGTCAGCGACGCCAGGTCGAAGGGCGTTTCCACGGTCATCGGCACCCGCTCCCCGGGCGCCAGCTCGATCCCTACGTCCTTCTTCTCGTCGTACGACGCGTAGCGCACCGCCCACCCGGCCGCCTCCTCGACGGCGATCACGGGGCCGCGCCCGGCGACCACGACGGTGCCCGCCGCCCAGGGGCGCTCCCCCGTCGTGAGGGTGCGCACCTCCCGTACGAGGTGCCGCAGTTCGCCGGAGTCGAGCCCGGCCCGCTCCGGTGTGTCGACGCGCAGTCTCGGTGCGCTCAGTTCCCCGCCGCCTTTCCCAGTGCTGTCCGGCCGTCCCCGGGCTCGCGGTCTCCGGCGAGCGCCGGGGATCCCTGTTCCCAGGGACGGCACAGTGCCACGAAGCAGGCGATCGCCACCAGTGCCGCGGCGAGTTGCACGACGGCCATCGGTACGGCGGTGTGCTCGCCGGCGACTCCGACGAGGGGCGAGGCGATCGCGCCGACGAGGAATGAGGTGGTGCCCAGGAGGGCCGACGCCGAGCCGGCGGCGTGCCGGGTGCGCATCAGAGCGAGGGCCTGGGTGTTGGGGAGGGTGATGCCCATGGCGCTCATCAGGACGAAGAGCGCGGTCGCGACGGGCACCAGGCCGACCTCGCCGAGCGCGCCGGCGGACATGAGGAGCAGGGCGGTCGCGGAGAGGGTGACGACGGCGAGACCGGTGGCGAGCGTCTTGTCGAGGCTGACCCGGCCGACCAGGAGCTTGCCGTTGATCTGGCCCGCGGCCACCAGGCCCACCGAGTTCACGCCGAACAGCAGACTGAAGGTCTGCGGGGAGGCGCCGTAGATCTCCTGGATCACGAAGGGCGAGGCGGCTATGTACGCGAAGAGCGCGGCGAAGGCGAAGCCGCCCGCGAGCATGTAGCCGGCGAAGACGCGGTCGGCGAGCAGTCCGCGCATGGAGCGCAGCGCCTCGCCGACGCCGCCGCTGTGCCGTTCCCCGGGGGCGAGGGTCTCGGGCAGCCGGAACCAGACCAGCGCCGTCAGCGCGATGCCGACGGCGGTGAGGACGACGAAGACGCCCCGCCAGTCGGTGACGCGCAGGATCTGCCCGCCGATGAGCGGGGCGACGACCGGGGCGACCCCCGAGACGAGCATCAGGGTGGAGAAGAACCGGGCCATGGCCACGCCGTCGTACAGGTCGCGGACGACGGCCCGCGCGATGACGATCCCGGCGGCGCCCGCGAGGCCCTGGGCGAGCCGGAAGACGACGAGGAGTCCGACGGTCGGGGCGACGGCGCACAGCGCGGTGGCCAGGATGTAGACGAGGAGGCCGGCCAGCAGGGGCCTGCGGCGGCCCAGTTTGTCGCTCAGCGGCCCGACGACCAGCTGCCCGAACGCCATGCCCGCGAGGCACGCGGTGAGCGTGAGCTGCACGGTCGCGGCGGGCGCGTCGAGCGACCTGGTGACCTCCGGCAGCGACGGGAGGTACATGTCCATGGCCAGCGGGGGCGTGGCGGTGAGCCCGCCGAGGACGAGGATGACGAGGAGCCCCGTCCTGCGCGGCGCCGCCGGGCCGGGCAGCGCCCGGGATGCCGCGTCCGGTGCCTGCTCGGTGACCGCCGCCTCCGTCACGTGCCCGTGGATCTCGTCCTCGCCCCTGTCCGTGCGGCCGGCCTCCGGCATGTGCCCCTCCCTCTCCGTTCGGTCCGCCACCTATGCTCTCAGCTCGTACGGAGTGTTCGGGGTCACAGGGCGAGGGGCCGGGAATGACGGGCGAGAGCGTGCGGTGGGGAATTCTGGCGACCGGAGGGATCGCGGCGGCGTTCGCGGCGGATCTGGTGGATCTGCCGGACGCGGAGGTCGTGGCGGTGGCGTCGCGCAGCCAGGAGTCGGCGAAGGCGTTCGCGGAGCGGTTCGCGATACCCCGGGCGTACGGCGACTGGGCGTCGCTCGCCGCGGACGAGGACGTCGACGTGGTGTACGTGGCCACTCCGCACTCGGCGCACCGGGTGGCCGCGGGCCTGTGCCTTGAGGCCGGGCGGAACGTGCTGTGCGAGAAGGCGTTCACGCTGAACGCGCGGGAGGCCGAGGAGCTGGTGGCGCTCGCCCGGGAGCGGGGCAGCTTCCTGATGGAGGCCATGTGGATGTACTGCAATCCGCTGATCCGGCGGCTCAAGGCGCTGGTGGACGACGGCGCGATCGGTGACGTGCGCACGTTGCAGGCCGACTTCGGGCTGGCCGGGCCCTTCCCGCCGTCGCACCGGCTGCGGGACCCCGCGCAGGGCGGCGGTGCGCTCCTCGACCTCGGCGTCTATCCGGTGTCGTTCGCGCAGCTGCTGCTCGGGGAGCCCTCGGACGTCACCGCGCGGGCCGTGCTCTCCGACGAGGGCGTCGATCTCCAGACGGGTGCGCTGCTGTCCTTCGAGAGCGGCGCCCTCGCCTCGGTGCACTGTTCCATCAGCGGCGGCACTCCGGTGTCCGCCTCGGTCACCGGCTCCGCGGGCCGTATCGACATCCCGGACGGGTTCTTCTTCCCGGAGCACTTCGTCCTGCACCGCGACGGCCGCGACCCGGAGAAGTTCCTGGCCGACCCGGCGAGCGGCCCCCGCAGCAGCCTCAGGCACGAGGCCGCGGAGGTGATGCGGGCCCTGCGCGCCGGTGAGACCGAGTCGCCGCTGGTCCCGCTGGACGGCACCCTCGCGGTGATGCGGACGCTCGACGCGATACGGGACCGCATCGGCGTCCGCTACCCGGGGGAGGCCGGCTAGCTACCCCGGGGAGGCCGGCCAGGACCTGTGCGCCGGCCCGGGGCCCGGGCCGGCGCACGGCTCGCCGTCGGCTCAGGCGGGCTCGAGGCCCTGGTCGCCCACCTCCGTCACGAAGGACGCGGCCGTGGTGATCGGCGCCCCCGGCGTCGTCACCGCCGACACCGTCTTGAAGTCGGCCCGCGCCTCCTGGCGCCCCAGCTCGACGGTCACGTAGCCGCGCCGCCCGTTGTAGAACTTCAGGTGCGGGTTGGCCTTCGTGTACGTGGCCCAGTTGGCGGGCCGCTCGGCGCCGTCCTTGCCGCTGGCGACGGACGTCGCGACGATCTCCGTGCCGAGCGTCGCCGACGCCGGGTCGTCGAAGTCGTCCTTGATGTCGAAGGCGTACCCGACGTGGACGTCGCCGGTGAGCACCATCAGGTTCTCGATCCCGGCGGACTTCGCCCCGGCGAGGACCCGTCGGCGAGAGGCGCGGTAGCCGTCCCAGGCGTCCATCGACACCTTGGCGACCGGGTTCAGGTCCAGCTTCCGCTGGGAGAAGGCGACCTGCTGCGGGACCACGTTCCACAGCGCCCGCGACTCGCGCCACCCGTCGAGCAGCCAGCGCTCCTGCGTCCCCCCGGTGATGGTGCGCGCCGGGTCGTCCGACTCGGGGCCGGGGACGTGCGAGCCGTCGCCGTACGCCTGGTTGGAGCGGTACTGGCGGGTGTCGAGGATGTCGAACTGGGCGAGGCGGCCCCACCGCAGCCGCCGGTAGAGGCGGGCGTCGGGCCCGTCCGGGAGCTGGGGCCGGCGCAGCGGCTGGTTCTCCCAGTAGGCGCGGTAGGCGGCGGCGCGGCGCAGCAGGAACTCCTCGGGCGGGTTGCCGTTCTCGTCGATGTCGCCCGCGTAGTTGTTCTCGGTCTCGTGGTCGTCCCAGGTGACGACGAAGGGGTGGGCGGCGTGGGCGGCCCGCAGGTCGGGGTCGGACTTGTAGAGGGCGTACCGCAGGCGGTAGTCCTCCAGGGTCACGGTCTCGTGGTTGAAGAGGTCGGGCAGGGTCCGGTCGGTGTACTTGCGGGCGCCGCCGACTGAGTTGACGGCGTACTCGTAGAGGTAGTCCCCGAGGTGGAAGACGACGTCGACGTCGTCCTCGGCGAGGTGTCCGTACGCGGTGAAGTAGCCGTCGTGGTACGCCTGGCAGGAGACTGCGGCGAGGGTGAGCGCGGAGGTGCGGCTGCGGGTGGCGGGCGCGGTGCGGGTGCGGCCCGTCTCGCTGACCCAACTGCCGGTGCGGAAGCGGTAGTAGAAGATCCGGTCGGCGTCGAGGTGACCGACCTCCACGTGGACGGTGTGGTGGAACTCGGGGTGTGCGACGGCGGTGCCGCGTCTGACGATGCGGCTGAAGCGCTCGTCGTGGGCCAGTTCCCAGTGCACGGTGACGCGTTTGCGGGGCAGTCCGCCGTCGGCCTGGTACGGCGCCGGCGCGAGCCGGGTCCACAGCAGGACGGAGTCGGGGAGCGGGTCGCCCGAGGCCACGCCGAGTGTGAAGGGGTCGTCGGTGATCCTCGCCGTGTCGAGTTCGGCGGCGCTCGCCACGCCCGCGGCGGGCAGGTCGACGGCGAAGGCGAGCGCGGCGGCGGCGCCCGTGACGGTGAGGAAGCGGCGGCGTCCGATGTGCCGGGCGGCGGCGCGCAGTTCGGCGCCGTGCTGCGAGCTGTGCGATGGCTGATGGGCTGCGGGTGTCATCTGGCCCTCCCCTGACGGTGGTGGTACGAGGCATTGGAGTGGCCAGGGTCGACGCTGGACTGTCGCGTACACAACAGCCAGATGGCGGATGGATGAGTTCCGGACGGCGGATCCTCGCGTACGCTTCGGGGCCATGAATGCCATGCGGACGAAGACCGCGGTGGTGACCGGGGCGGGCTCCGGCATCGGCCGCGCGGTCGCCGTGGAACTGCTGCGCGCGGGCTGGTCGGTGGCGCTGGCGGGCCGCAGGACCGAGACCCTCAAGGAGACGGCCGCCCTGGTTCCCGGGGGCCCCTCCCTGGTCGTACGCACGGACGTCTCGGACCCCGACGACGTGGCCGCCCTCCTCACGGCCGTCCGCGACCGCTTCGGACGCCTGGACCTGCTGTTCAACAACGCGGGCACGTTCGGTCCCGGGGGCGTCCCGGTCGAGGAACTGCCGTACGACGCCTGGCGGCACGTGGTGGACACCAACCTCAACGGCGCGTTCCTGTGCGCGCAGGCGGCGTACCGGCAGATGAAGGAGCAGGACCCGCAGGGCGGTCGGATCATCAACAACGGCTCGGTCTCCGCGCACACACCGCGCCCGCAGTCGGTCGCGTACACGGCAACCAAGCACGCGCTGACCGGGCTGACCAAAGCGCTCTCCCTGGACGGGCGCCCGTACCGGATCGCGGTGGGCCAGATCGACATCGGCAACGCCGCCACCGAGATGACCGAGCGGATGCGGACGGGAACGTTGCAGGCGAACGGTGAACTGGCCGTCGAGCCCGTGATGGACGTGGCGGACGTGGCCCGCACCGTGCGGCACATGGCCGAACTGCCGCTGGAGGCGAACGTGCAGTTCGCGACGGTGCTGGCGACAGCGATGCCGTACGTGGGCCGGGGCTGAGGCCGGGCGGGGCGGTCGAGGCCGGGAGGGGCGGTCGAGGCGTTGACAGCGAACCCGGTCGTGCAGGCCTCCTCGTCAGCGAGCCTGGTCGCCCCTCGGCCCAATGCCCTTGACCCTGACCGGAGTTCCCTCCGGGGTGAACGAGTGGTTGAAGGTGAAGGCGTGCGGCGCGGAGCCGTGGTCGTGGAGGTGTTCCAGCCTGGAAACCCCGTCCTGCCAGGTGGGTATCACGCCGTCGGAAACCCACCAGAACACGTAGTTCGGGTGTTCCGTCCTCTCGAACCAGTCGTCCCGCCTGGTCAGCGCCTCACGGTGCAGACCGGTGTAGAAGGCGTCGAAGGCGGGGCGCAGACCGGTCCAGAGTGAGAGGGTCGCGGCCAGAGCGGTGGTTTCCACCGTACGGCCCTTGCCGTACCAGGCCGGTACGGCGAACTCTCCCCACGCACCCCAGTCCGCCTCGAAGAGCGCGCCCCGCTCACCGTCTGCCGCTTCGGCATGCGCGAGGTACCCGGGGTGCTGACTGATCTGCCGGTAGACGGCCTCACCGATGTCGTAGAACTCGCACGTGAGAGGTGCGGGATCGACGAGAGGTGCCTTCAGGACACCGAATGTGTACAGCGCGAGATGGGGCATGCGTCTCTCCCTGGGCGATCGCCGAAGACCAGGTGAAGGTAGCTGCCGCCGCGGACCGTGTCGAAGTTGCGTTTTCCCTGTCCAAGTGGCCTTCCCCGCCAGTCATTCCGCGGTCCCGCCGTCGCCGCCCCGCCCGCTCCTGCGACGGCGCAACGCGAACGCACCGCCCGCCGCCAGCGCGAGCGCTCCGGCCGCCCCGGCGGCCGGTCCCCAGGACGAGGTGCCCGCACCGGAGGAGGCGGGAGCACCGGCGGCACCCCTGGCGGGCTTCCTCGTCGCCGTCGCCTTCGCCCCGCCCTCGCTGATCGGCTCGACCAGGACGCCCACCGGCTCGGCGCTCCCCGCGTGCGCGAAGCCCCAGTCGAGCAGGGCGGCCGTCTCCTCGTAGACGCCATTCCCGGCGCGCTTGGGGTGCATCACGGTGGCCAGGAGCGTACGGCCGTCGCGGGTGGCCGCCCCGGTGAAGGTGTTGCCCGCGTGGCTGGTGTAGCCGTTCTTCACCCCGATCAGGCCCCGGTACGTCTCCATGCCCCAGGCCCCCGTCAGCAGACGGTCGGTGTTCTGGATCTGGAAGGTCTTCTTCCCGCCGGCCGGGAAGTCCGCGGTCCGCGTCGCGCAGTAGGCGCGGAAGTCCGCGTTGTGGAGGCCGTGCCGGGCGAAGAGCGTCAGGTCGTACGCGGAGGAGAGCTGCCCCTTGTGGTCGAAACCGTCGGGGCTCACCACGTGCGTGTCCAAGGCCTGCAGGTCCGCGGCCTTGACCTGCATCTGGCCGACGGTCTCGTCGACCCCGCCGTTCAGGTGACTGAGCACGTGCACCGCGTCGTTGCCCGAACGCAGGAAGACGCCGAGCCACAACTGCTCGACGGTGTACGTGATTCCGGGCCGGATACCGACCAGGCTGGAGCCGGCCGGGATCCCGGCGAGGTCCGCGTCGGTCACCGTGTGCCGCTCGGTCCGCCCGAACTTGTGCAGCAGCGTGTCCGCGAACAGCATCTTCAGGGTGGACGCGGGCGCCAGGCGGCGGTGCGCGTCGTACGAGGCGAGCACCTGCCCGCTCCCGTGGTCGGCGATCAGCCAGGCCCGGGCGGTGAGCCGGGGCAGGCCCGAGGCACCGCGGACCTGGACGCCGCCGCGCGCCAGCCGCTCACCGCCGATCGTGGTGGCGGCGAAGGCGGGGCCGGCGACGGCGGACGGAACGGCAGCGGCGGCGAGGCCGAGAGCGGCACGGCGGGTGAGCCGAGAGGAATCACGCATCCCGGGACCGTACAAAGCGGCCCCGCGGCACCGTGCGGCGGGGTCACAAAGGGAGGGCATGCCGCTGCCAAAGGGACAGCAAGGGCACCGGGACGGGCCCCGAACCGGCCTCCGGGAACTGTGGCGGAAAGGCTCACCGGCCCCCAGTCAACAGGGGTTTCCTGGCCGTACACCCTCCTCCGCACAGGAATCAGCTGTCTTACCGGATTCTGATTCCGGACGCCGCATTCTCAGCCCGTGCACACCCTTTACTCAGCCCGGCTCAAAGCTTTCTCCGTAGCTTGTGGCCGCGCCCACAGCGGGCGCCAAGAACCTTTGGGGAACGGGATGTTTGGCATCTATCTCAAGCGTGAGCTGAGCCGGCGCAAGAAGGCGGCCCTGGTGATCGCCATGGGTCTGGCGCTCGGTATCGCGCTGGTCATCACCGTCAACTCGGTGTCGGCCGGCATGCAGCAGGCGCAGGACAAGGTCCTGAAGTCGCTGTACGGGCTCGGCACCGACATGACGGTCACCAAGGCCGTGGCGGCGCCCTCCGCGAACGCGACGGGCAGACCGAAGTTCGACTTCGACGCCAAGTCGGACGGCGACACGACGCAGAGTTCGGACCGGGTGATGACCCAGGGCGGCCAGTCCCTGAAGTCCTCGCTCGTCGACGAGGTGGCCGCGCAGCAGGGCGTGGCGAGCGCGGTCGGCGCGCTGAGCCTGAACGTCACCAAGGTCGACGGCTCCTTCACCCAGGGCAAGGCGAAGTCCTCGACGACCCAGCAGCAGGGCGGCCCCGGCGCCGCCCAGGGCGGCGGGAGCGGCCAGCCGCAGGCAGGGCGGCGGCGCCTCCTTCGACGTCAACTCGTACTCGGTCGCGGGGATCGACGTCACCGAGCAGGACCTCGGCCCGCTCGCCACGTCGAAGATCACCAAGGGGAGGACCTTCACGGCGTCGCAGTCCGCCGCGAAGGTCGCCGTGGTCGGCAAGTCGTACGCGAAGGAGAACTCGTACACGGTCGGCGAGAAGCTCAAGATCTCCGGCACCGCGTACGAGATCATCGGCATCGCGACGCCGGACAGCAGTGAGGCGACCACCGACGTCTACCTGCCGCTGAAGCAGGCGCAGACGCTCGGCGACGCGAAGAACAAGGTCACGACGATCTACGTCAAGGCGACCGACTCGAAGCAGATCGACACGGTCGAGGCGGCCATCCAGAAGAACATCCCGGGCACGACGGTCACCACCTCCGCCGACCTCGCCGACACCGTCTCCGGTTCCCTGTCGACGGCCTCGAACCTGGCGGCCAGCGTCGGCAAGTGGCTGTCCGTCGCTGTCCTGATCGCCGCCTTCCTGGTGGCCGCGCTGCTCACCTCGTCGGCGGTCAGCCGCCGGGTGCGCGAGTTCGGCACGCTGAAGGCGCTCGGCTGGCCCTCCCGCAAGGTCACCCGGCAGGTCGTGGGCGAGTCGATCGTGAACGGCCTGCTCGGCGGCGCGCTCGGCATCGCCCTCGGTCTCGGCGCGGCGTACACGGTGACCGCGATCAGCCCGAAGCTGACCGCGGAACTCGCCTCCGGTGGCGGCGGCGCGGGCGGCGGCCCGGGCGGCGGCCCGGGCGGCGGCGGGCCGGGCCGGCAGGCGGCATCGAAGACCGTGGAGATCGCGCTGTCCGCGCCGGTCTCGGTGACCACCATCGCGCTCGCGGCGGGCCTCGCCATCGCGGGCGGTCTGATCGCCGGTGCCATGGGGGGCTGGCGCGCCTCCCGCATGCGGCCCGCGGACGCCCTGCGCAGCGTCTCCTGACCCCCTCCCCCCGACCGGGAGACGACTGTGCCCCGGGCGACCCTCATTCCCCTCGGAGAACCTCATGTACAAGCTCACCGGTGTCACCAAGCGCTACACGCGCGGCAAGGAGACGGTGGAGGCGCTGCGCGGTGTCGACCTCGTCATCGAGGACGGCGACCAGCTCGTCATCCAGGGCCCCACGGGCGGCGGCAAGTCCACGCTGCTCCAGATGATCGGCGGCCTGGACCGCCCCACCTCCGGCAGCGTCGAACTGGACGGCGTGGACCTCGCCTCCGTCAGCGAGGCCAAGCTGACCCGGCTGCGCGCCGAGAAGGTCGGGATCATCTTCCAGGCGTTCAACCTCATCCCGACGCTGACCGCGCAGGAGAACGTCGAGACGGCTCTCGTACCGCTCGGCGTGAGGCCCGCGGAGCGGCGCGCGCGGGCCGCCGAGGCGCTGGCCTCGGTCGGGCTCGGCGACCGGCTGGCGCATGCACCGGCGGAGCTGTCCGGCGGCCAGCAGCAGCGCGTCGCCATCGCCCGCGCCCTGGTCAAGCGGCCCAAGGTGCTGCTCGCCGACGAGCCGACCGGAAACCTCGACGAGGGCACCCGCGACGACATCATGGCCCTGCTCGAAGGGCTGTGGCACGAGTACGGGCTGACGTTCGTCATGGTCACCCACGACTCGTCGATCGCCCGCCGCGCACCGCGGCTCGCCACGATCGGGGCGGGCCGGATCACGCTGACCGAGCAGGACGTGCCGCGCCGGGAGTCACCCGGGGCGTACGCGGGGTAGGTCCGCGCGGGGGTCGCCCCGCTGGCGTACGCGGGGCAGGGCGCCGCCGCACTGGGGGTCACCTCGGCCGTACGCGGGGCGGGGCCGCGTCGGGATCGGCGCCCCCCTGCCCGGTCCGGGCCGTTCACCGTCCGAGCACGTCGTCGATCTCGGTCAACTGGCGGGCGATGAGCGGCCCCTTGGCGATCGCGCCCGCGTTCTCCTCGGCCTGGGCGACCGAGCGGAAACCCGGGATCGGGACGGTGCGCGGGGTGCGGTGTCGAAGAAGGTGGGCCGCCGCTGAAACCGGTGTCAAGCCTGGCCGGTCTCGAAGCGGGAGATCCTGCCGTCCTCGACGACGAAGGTCCACCGTGTCTTCATCTCGCCCCAGGTGTCGTTGCTGTAGCGGGCGAGGAGGGAACGGCCGCCGTTGGACTCGTTGTCGACCTCCAGGTGGCCGTGGGAGGAGAAGATCTCCCGGTCGGTCCAGTCGGCGAGGTCACGGTCGGATCCGTCGTCGGACATGGTGGCGTCCGGGGTGAGAACGGCCAGGAATGCCTCGTGGTCGTGGGCGTTCACGGCACTGACGAAGGCCCGCACGGCCGGGTCACTGAGCTTGGTCACCTGAATCGTCATGCCAGTCACATTCACATCGCTCCCCGGAGGGCGCCACCCGTACGGCCGCCCGGGGCCGCCGCACCCGGCCGATCGGTGCGAGGGTGAACGCAGGAGGGGTCCATTCCGATGCTGTCCGCTGCTCTGCTCTGGGAGTCATGGTGACCTGTTACGACCGAAACGACCTGGGCCTGCTGCTGCTCCGGCTGGGCACGGGCGGGGTGCTGGCCGCGCACGGGGCGCAGAAACTGTTCGGCTGGTTCGGCGGCGGCGGCCTCTCCGGGACCGCCACGGCCATGGAGTCCATGGGGTACACGCCCGGCAGGGCCAGCGCGACGGCGGCGGGCCTCGCCGAGGCGGGCGGCGGCACGCTGCTGGCGCTGGGCCTCGCGACACCGGCGGCGGGCGCCGCGGCGGCGGGCGGGATGGCGGGCGCGGCGGCGGTGCACGCGCCCAACGGCTTCTTCGCGCAGAGCGGCGGCTACGAGCACGCCGCGTACCTGGGCCTGGCCGCGGCCGGCCTCGCCGTGACGGGACCGGGCCGGCTCTCCCTGGACCACCTGCTCGGTCACACGGTGAACCGCGGCTGGATGGTGCCGACGGCGCTCGCCGTGACGGCGGCGGTGACGCTGGTGGTGGTGGGCACCCGCAACCAGCGGGTCCGGAAGGCGGCCGAGGGCGAGCAGGACCCCCTGTTCGAGGAGTAGGCATCACCGCCGGCCTCGGGGGAGAGACTGCCCCCATGGCTGATCACACCGCTACCGCCGAAGACCTCTGGGCCACGATCGACGACCTGCACGCCTGGCTGGACGACCACCGCACGGACGACGGCCGGGAGGAACTCCTGCTGCGGATGCTGAAGCTCACGGAGGAGGTCGGCGAGGTCGCGCAAGCAGTGATCGGCGCGACGGGCCACAACCCGCGCAAGGGCACGAGCCACTCGTGGGACGACGTCCGCGCCGAACTCTGCGACGTCGCGATCACGGCCCTGCTCGCCCTGCGCACCCTGACCCCGGAGGCCCGGGAGACGTTCACGGCCCATCTGGCGGGGGTGCGGGAGCGGTCGCTGGGGAGTGCCGATCCTTTTTGAGGGGACCGTGGCGCACGTCCGGCGAGCCGCGGTCTCCCCGGATACTCCCCCGAGGAGCCCCGGAAGAGAGCGGAAGCGGATGCCTCGCAGGTGGGTGACCTGAGAGGCAGACGAGTCGGGCTGTACGCCGGGTTCTGTTCCGGTGGGTTCTTGCGAACCCGCCGGCGACGGCCATCCATCTAGGGCCGGCGTTGCCGCCGGCCTCGTGCGGTCTACCCGCGGACTCGGGCGAGCAGCCCTCGAACGTCCGCGCAGAGCGCCTCTCACAGCGCTCCTTTTGACCTTGCTCCGGGTGGGGTTTACCTAGCCGCCTGAGTCACCTCAGGCGCTGGTGGTCTCTTACACCACCGTTTCACCCTTACCCGGCGCCGAAGCACCGGGCGGTCTGTTTTCTGTGGCACTGTCCCGCGGGTCACCCCGGGTGGCCGTTAGCCACCACCCTGCCCTGTGGAGCCCGGACGTTCCTCGGGGAGGTCCACAAGAACCTCCACGCGGCCGCCCGCCCGGCTCGTCTGCCGTACCGGCCATGCTACCGGGCGTACGGGCGCCCGCCGTCCCGAGCCCGCTCACGCCGGCGCGAAGCTCACCTTCGCCGCGCCCGGGTCCGCCTGGGTGAGGCGGACGCGCAGGCGTTCTCCCAGGGGGAGCGGGGTCGTGGTGCTCTCGATGCGGGCGACGATCGCCGGGGTCTCCAGCTGGACGGTGCCCACGGTGGGTTCGCGTTCCTTCACGTCCACCACGCAGCCGTCGAAGACTTCGCCTACGCGGTCCTCGAGCAGGGCAGCCTCGACGGTGTCCACGCACGCGCGCTCCACGGAGCCGGCCCTTCGGGTGCCCTCGGTCATCTCCTTGGGGAGGTCGTCCAGGGCTGCCAGCACCCAGTCCGGGGTCGGCCGGCCGGCCACGGCGGCGAGGCAGATCTCCGCGGCGTACCGGTCGACGAGCCGGCGCAGCGGGGCGGTGCAGTGCGCGTAGGGCGCGGCGACGGCGGCGTGCGAGGTGAGGTCGGGGAGCGCGCCGTCACGGAAGACGGTGTAGCCCGCGCCGCGCAGCAGCGTCGTGCACTCCTGGAGGAAGGCCGCGTGCGGCGGGTGGTGCGGGTCGAGGGAACGGATCAGCTGCGCGTACGAGACGTGGTGCGGCCAGTCGACGCGCAGCGCCTTCGCGGTGCGGCGCAGACGGCCCACGGCGCCGTCGGGGGCGGCCGGGAGCGTACGCAGGACGCCGGTGCCGTGCGCGAGCATGAGGTCGGCCGCCGCCATCCCGGTGAGCAGGGAGATCTGCGCGTTCCAGCCTTCGGCGGGGAGCGGGGCGCGGAAGGCGAGTTCGTACGTGTGGTCGTGTCCGACGATCTCCTGCTCGGGGACGTTGAGGGAGATGCCGCCCCGCTCCTCCTCCAGCCGCTCGCGCAGCAGGCCGATGTCCTTGAGGAGGGTGAGCGGTTCCTCCGCCGTCCCCTCGTCGAGCTGCCGCTGCACCTGCTCGTAGGCGAGTTTGGCGCGGCTGCGGACGAGGGCCCGGCGGACGTCGACCGACTCCGTGCGGCCGTCCGCGTCGAGGTCGATCGTCCACAGCACGGCCGGGCGGACCTGGTCGGGCAGCAGGCTGGCCGCGCCCTCGGAGAGCCGCGGCGGGTGCAGCGGGACCCGCTCGTCCGGGAAGTAGAGGGTGGTGACCCTGCGGTGGGCCTCCGCGTCCAGGGCACCGCCGGGTGCGACGAACGCCGCGACGTCCGCGATCGCGTAGTGGACGCGGTATCCACCGGGCCTGCGTGACAGGTGCATCGCCTGGTCGAGGTCGGTGGAGGCGGGCGGGTCGATGGTGAACAGTGGCACGTCCGTCGCGTCGTACGACGGGAGGCGGGGCGTTCTCGCGGCCTGCTCGGCCTCGGCGAGGGCGCCGGCCGGGAAGGTCTCGGGCACGTCGAGTTCGGTGCGCAGGGCGCGCAGCGCTTCCCGCAGCGGGGCTTCGGCTGCGCCGGTGACGCGTATGTGACGACGAGGCATGCAGCGAGCGTAGGCAGAAAACGGCCCGGAGGCCGTACCGGGGGGTGCCTCGGTGGGTCCCGGGCGGGGGATCCGGGGCGTGGCCCGGGTGCGCGGGCGGCCCGGCCGGACCCCGTAGCCTTGCGCCGGGCCACCGCCACCATGAGGAGAAACAACCGTGCTCGTCCTGCTGCCGCCCTCCGAGGGAAAGGCCCCGTCCGGCCGGGGCGCCGCCCTGAAACTGGATTCGCTGTCCCTTCCTGGGCTCACCGAGACGCGCCGGGCGGTCCTCGACGAGCTGGTCGAGCTCTGCTCCGGTGACGAGGAGAAGGCCCGCGAGGTGCTCGGCCTGAGCGAGGGCCTGCGCGGCGAGGTCGGCAAGAACGCGCAGCTGCCGGCCGCCGGGACGCGGCCGGCCGGGGAGATCTACACGGGCGTCCTGTACGACGCCCTGGACCTGGCCTCGCTGGACACGGCCGCCAAGCGGCGCGCGGGGCGGTCGCTGCTCGTGTTCTCGGGGCTGTGGGGGGCGGTCCGGGTGAGCGACCGGATCCCGTCCTACCGCTGTTCCATGGGGGTGAGGCTGCCGGGGCTCGGAGCGCTGGGTGCCTGCTGGCGGGCGCCGATGGCCGAGGTGCTCCCGGAGGCGGCGGGGTCCGGTCTCGTGCTCGACCTGCGCTCGTCCGCGTACGCGAGCGCCTGGAAGCCGAAGGGTGAGGTGGCCGGGCGGACCGCGACGGTGCGGGTGCTGCACTCGCAGCTCGTCGACGGGGTGGAGAAGCGTTCCGTCGTCAGCCACTTCAACAAGGCGACGAAGGGCCGCATCGTGCGCGCCCTGCTGACCGCCGGTGCCGTGCCCGCGAACCCGGCGGAACTGGTGGAGGCGCTCCGGGACCTGGGGTACGCGGTGCAGGCGCAGCCGCCCGCGAAGGCCGGCCGGGTCTGGAACCTGGACGTGGTGGTCACGGAGATCCACTGACCCACCCCCACATGCGTTGCAACATGCGCAATGACCTTTGCGCATGTTGCACACCCCGGGCAGGATGAGGGCATGACCTCGTCGCTGCCCTCGTCGCCGTCCGCCGCCGAGCCCCCGGCGCCGGCCGGCGCCGCACCGGACTCCGTACTGGACTCCGTGGACTCCGCGCCGGACTCGGCGTTCGCCTCCACGCTCGACTCCGCGCCGGGCTCCCTGCTGGATCTCGCGCCCGTCGTCCCCGTGGTCGTCGTCGAGGACGCCGCCGACGCCGTACCGCTCGCGCGTGCCCTCGTCGCGGGCGGGCTGCGGGCGATCGAGGTGACGCTGCGGACCCCTGCCGCGGTCGCCGCGATCCGGGCGATCGCCGCGGAGGTCCCGGGCGCGGTGGTCGGCGCGGGCACCGTCCTCTCCCCCGCGCAGGTGACGGACGCCGTCGCCGCGGGCGCCCGCTTCCTGGTCAGCCCCGGCTGGACGGACGTACTGCTGGAGGCCATGCGGGCGTCCGGGGTGCCGTTCCTGCCGGGAGTGTCCACCACGTCGGAGGTGGTGGCGCTGCTGGAGCGCGGTGTGCGCGAGATGAAGTTCTTCCCGGCGCAGGCCGCGGGCGGCACCGCCTATCTCAAGTCCCTGGCCGGACCCCTTCCGCAGGCCCGGTTCTGCCCGACCGGCGGGATCGGGCTCGCCTCGGCTCCGGAGTATCTGGCACTGCCCAACGTCGGTTGCGTGGGCGGCAGTTGGATGCTTCCGGGAGACGCGGTGGCGGCCCGGGACTGGGGTCGGGTGGAGGCGCTCGCGCGGGAGGCGGCGGCGCTGCGCCCCTGAACCGGGCGGCTCCTCAGCGCAGGTGGGAGGTGTCGTTCAGCAGCCGGAGGCTGGCGTTGCCGTCGGCGTAGTACGCCAGCGCCGACAGGGAGGCCGCCGACAGTTCCATGCGGAACATGGCCTGGGGCGGGGCGCCCAGGGCGAGCCGTACGAGCGTCTTGACGGGCGTCACGTGCGAGACGAGCAGCACGGTGCGGCCGGCGAACGCGGCGACGAGCTCGTCCCGGGTCGCGGCGACCCGCCGCTCCACGGCCGCGAAGCTCTCACCGCCGCCGGTCGGCTCGGCCTCCGCCGAATGCAGCCAGGCGTTCAGGTCCTCGGGGTGGCGCTCGCGCACCTCGCCGAAGGTCAGCCCCTCCCACGCCCCGAAGTCGGTCTCACGCAGACCGTCCTCGACGACCACGTCCAGGCCCAGGCGGCCGGCGACGATCCCGGCGGTCTCCCGGCAGCGGGCCAGCGGCGACGACACGATCGCCTCGATCGTGCCGCGCGCGGCGAGCGCCGCGGCCACCCGCCGGGCCTGATGCCGCCCGGCCTCCGACAGCGCCGGATCACTCCCCCCGCTTCCGGAGAACCGCTTCTGCGGGGTCAGCGGCGTCTCACCGTGCCGCAGGAGCACGAAGGTGGCGGGGGGCCCGAGGTCGGGGGGTGCGGTGGGGGCGACGGGGGCGCCCTGCACGGGGGGCTCCGCCCGGGACGCGGCCGGGGGCGGCACGGGGGGTGCGGGGGGTGCGGGGGCTGTGGCCCCTTCGGCGGGCTCTGGGGATGCGCTCTCGCTGGTACGGCCGTGAGCTGCGCCCGGTTCGGCGGTCGCCGGTGAGGCGGCGCTCGGTCCGGGGGGTACGGGGGCCGCGCCGGGAGCGGTAGGCGCCGGGGATGCGCCCGGGTCTGTACGGCCGTGGGCCGTGCCGGGTTCGGCGGACGGCGACGAGGCGCTCGGTCCGGGGGACGTCGGGGAGGCCTCCGGTGTCGTGCGTCCGTCAGGCGTGCCGGATTCGGCGGACGCCAGCGAGGCGCTCGGTCCGGTACACACCGGGGAGGCCTCCGGTGTCGTGCGTCCGTCAGGCGTGCCGGGTCCGGTGGGCGTCGGGGATGTGCCCGGCGCCTCGGGCGCGGGGGACCTGCTCCGCGTCCTTGCCGCGTTTCGTGCGGCGCGGGCGTCGGCGGCGGCCCGCAGGCCGGGTACGGGGCGCGGGTCGGCGGTGTCCACGGGGACGCTCTCGCCCTGGGTCCCCACGGTGTCCGGGGTGTCCGGGGTGTCCGGGGTGTCCGGGGTGTCCGGGGTGTCCGGGGTGTCCGGGGTGTCCGGGGTGTCCGGGGTGTCCGGGGTGTCCGGGGTGTCCGGGGTGTCCGGACCGGTGGGCGGAGGGGCGGAGGCGGCCACCGCCGGCGACGGGGCGGGATGCCGGAACAGCGCCGCGCTGGTCCTCGTCGGCTCCGTCGCCGTCACCGGAGGGCGCACGAGGGCCGCGCGGGCCCTGGCCGCACCGGCGGCGGCGTCGCCGGGCGGGCCTGCGGGCTCGGGCGCCGCGGTCCTCGCCGCGCGGGCGGCGAGGTCGGCCGTCGAACGGGCCGCCGACCACCGCTCGCCCCGCCCGCCCGCGTCCATCGCCTCGTTGGCGAGCCGGTCGGCGTGCTTGTTCCGCTCGCGCGGGATCCACTCGTAGGTGACCTGGGCGGCCGGGAGGACCCGGGCGGCCTCGGCCGCGAGAGGCTTCATGTCGGGGTGCTTGATCCTCCAGCGGCCCGACATCTGCTCGACGACGAGCTTGGAGTCCATCCGGACGCGGACCGACGCGGCCGGGTCCAGCTCACGGGCGGCACGCAGGCCCGCGACCAGACCCCGGTACTCCGCGACGTTGTTCGTGGCGACGCCGAGGAACTCCGCGGCCTCCGCCAGGGTCTCCCCCGTCGCCGCGTCGATCACCACGGCGCCATACCCCGCGGGTCCCGGGTTTCCCCGGGAACCGCCGTCGGCCTCGACGATGAACTGCCGCACCCGTGCGTCCTCTACAGGCCCGACTCGGACGTGCGCACCAGGATGCGGCGGCAGTTCTCGCAGCGCAGCACGGTGTCGGGAGAGGCCGCCTTGACCTCGTTGACCTCGGTGATGTTGAGCTCCAGGCGGCAGCCCTCGCAGCGGCGCTGGAACAGCCGGGCCGCACCGACACCGCCCTGCTGCTGGCGGAGCTTGTCGTAGAGCTTCAGCAGGTCGGCGGGGACGGAACCCGCGACGACCTCGCGCTCCTTCGTCACGGACGCGGCCTCGCCGTCGATCTCCTCGCAGGCGGCGTCGCGGCGGCCCGTGGCGTCGTCGATCTTCGACTGGACGGAGGAGACCCGCTCGGTCAGCTCGGCGACCCGCTCCTGCGCGGACTCGCGGCGCTCCATGACCTCGAGGACGACGTCCTCCAGGTCGCCCTGCCGCTTGGCGAGGGAGACGATCTCGCGCTGGAGGTTCTCCAGGTCCTTGGAGGACGACACGGCACCCGAGTCGAGGCGCTTCTGGTCGCGGGCGGCGCGCTGGCGCACCTGGTCGACATCCTGCTCCGCCTTGGTCTGCTCGCGGGCGCAGTCGCTCTCCTCGGTCTGCGCGGCGACGAGCAGGTCGCGCAGCTGGATGAGGTCCTTGTTCAGCGACTCGATCTCGGCGTGCTCGGGCAGCGACCTGCGCCGGTGCGCAAGCTGCTGCAGGCGCGCGTCGAAGGACTGGACGTCGAGGAGTCGGATCTGGTCGGCGGGCGCGGCGTTCAGTTGGGGGCTCCTGTTGATGTGTTCGGTGAGGCCGCGTGGGCGGTCCAGGGGTCGGTGACCGTCCGGGAGACGTGGACGCGAAGTCCCCATCCGTGCCGGTCGGAGATCTCGTCGAGCTGGGCGGCGGCCAGCTCGCACCAGGGCCACTCGGTGGCCCAGTGCGCCGCGTCGAGCAGCGCGAGAGGACTGTTGGCGCGGGCCTCGGACGCCGGGTGGTGGCGCAGGTCCGCGGTGAGGAAGGCGTCGACGCCCGCGGCGCGCACCGCGTCGAAGAGGCTGTCGCCGGAGCCGCCGCTGACCGCGACGGTCCGGACGAGCGCGTCCGGGTCGCCGGCGACCCGGATGCCCTGCGCGGTGGCGGGCAGCCGCTCGGCGGCGCGGGCGGCGAAGTCGCGGACGGTCAGCGGGTGGTCCAGTTCGCAGACGCGGCCGAGGCCCCGGCGGCCCTCCGCGTCGGTCGCGTCCGGGACGAGGGGCCGTACGACCCGCAGGTCCAGGGCTCCGGCGAGGGCGTCCGAGACGCCGGGGTCCGCGCGGTCGGCGTTGGTGTGCGCGACGTGCAGGGCGATGTCGTTCTTGATGAGCGTGTGGACCACACGGCCCTTGAAGTGCGTCGCCGCGACCGTGGTCGTACCGCGCAGGTAGAGCGGGTGGTGGGTGACCAGCAGACCGGCGCCCAGCTTCACCGCCTCGTCGACGATCTCCTGGACGGGGTCGACGGCGAACAGCACCCGGGACACGTCCTGGTCGGGGTCGCCGCAGACCGTGCCGACCGCGTCCCAGCCCTCGGCCCTCTCGGGCGGCCAGAGGGCGTCGAGCGCGGCGATGACTTCAGACAGACGGGGCACGGGGAAAGGCTACCTGGCTCCCGTCCCCGCCCGACCGGTCACGGGTGACTCGAGCTGCCCGGCCCGACCGGAGCGGAGTTGCGGGCGGCGCCCGGCGGTCGGGGTCGGCTCGGCGCGGCGGGTGCCGGGGTGCATCGGCGAGCGCCGGGGGTGCATCGGGCAGTGCCCCGGGCGAGGGCGAGCGCCCGGGGGCCCAGGGGTGCCGGGCCATCGCGGAGGCCTGGACCGTCGGCGGCCTGCCGGGACCCGGTGGACACGGGACCCGGGTAAGACGGGGGCCGTCGCGGAGGCCTGGTCAGTCACCGGTGCCGGGGGGCGGCGGGCGCCGGCCCGGCAGTGGACGCCGGGTCCGCCGCGGACGTCTGGACCGTCACAGGCACCGGGACCATCGGCGTACGCCGGGACTGCCGCAGACGCCAGACGCGTCGCGGGCGCCGAGGGCGATCGGTGTACGCCGGAGCCATTGTGGAGGCCGTACCCGTCAGAGGCGCCAGGCCGTCGGAGGTCAGGCCTCCACAGACGTCAGCCCGTCGCCGTCGCGGGCGCCAGACCGTGACCGACGTCAGGCCGTCGCTGGCGCCCGGACGGTCGGCAAACCCGCCAGGCCCCGCCGGTCGACGCCGGGACCGTCGTAGGCGCCCGGGCCATCGCGGACGCGGGGGCTGTCGCGGCCGCGGGACCGACTGCGGCACCGGGGCTGTCGCGGACGCGGAACCGGCTGCGGCACCGGGGCTGTCGCGGACGCGGAACCAGCTGCGGCACCGGGACCGTCGTAGGCGCCCGGGCCATCGCGGACGCGGGGGCTGTCGCGGCCGCGGGACCGACTGCGGCACCGGGGCTGTCGCGGCCGCGGAACCGGCTGCGGCACCGGGGCTGTCACGGACGCGGAACCGGCGGCGGCGCCTGGATCGTGTCGCGGGCGGCGAGGCCCGGGGTGCCGGCGTCGGCGGTGCCGGGAACGCCCATTGACGTGCGGCCGCTCCGGTCGCCCGGGGCCCGGTCAGCACACGCGTCCCCGTTTCCTCAGGCGAATCGCGACTTGGCCACCCTTATGTGTGAAGCGGCCCCTCGGCGGTCCCACGTCTGTGCGTACGAAAACTAGCTTCGTCGCCGGAGGTGACCGAACGATGACGGCCTGTGTCTCTCCCCAGCCCGCGGCTTCACCGCGGCAGGGGGGACCCCCATCGTCCGCGGCGGAGAACGGCGACGGCCGGGCCCCACGGCCCGGTTGTGTGATCGCCGCTGACGGCAGCTACGGCGCACGCCTCGCCCGCGACGGCGAGTCCTGGTTCCCGGAGCGCTGGACCCTGGACGGCCCCGAGCCGTACGCCGTGCCGCTGCCCGGCAACCAGCCCGAGGAGCCCGGCACCGAGGTGCTGCCGATGACCGACGGGCGCGTGCTGATCCACCGCGTGGCGGACGGCCGGCACGTGTTCTCGCTGCTCTATCCGACCGGTCCCGCGACCGGTGAGCTGCCGCTCGGCGCGGTGGAGTGCCCCGACCGGGGCACCCGGCTGCGGCTGCTGCCGCCCGCTCCGGGCGGCGAGCGCGCGTACGCCCTCGCCGTCGGTCCGCGCTCGACGGCCGTGTGGCTGGTCGCGGGCGGCTCGTTCGGGCCCGAGCATCTCGCCGAGATCCCCGGGCGCTGCTCGGGAGGGGTGTGGCTGGACGGGACGGGGCGGCTGCTGGCCCTTGACCGGGAGGCCGCCGGACGCACCAAGGCGGTCGTGGTCGATTTGGAGCGCGGCGGCGAGGTGTCCCCGCTGCTGCAGATCGCCGAGGAGAGCAATGACCGGCTGCTGCTCGCGGACCCCGACAGCGGGCTGCTGCTGATCCGTTCCGACGCGCCCTCGCCGGGGCACGACCGGCTGGGCTGGGGTGTGCTGGGGAGCACGCTGCCGGTCCGCTTCCCGGAGGCGCTGCGGCTGGCGGACTGCGCGGTGACGCCGTTCGCGATCCAGCCGGGGCAGGTGCTGACGCCGGAGAGCTGCGCGGTGGCGCTGCGTATCGACGGCGCGGGGGGCACCTGGGTGGGGGTCTGGCGGCCCGCCGACCGGCAGGTCCACCATCTCCCGGCGCCCGAGGGGTGGTTGGCGGGCGCCGGGCTGTGGACCCGGGACGGGGTGCTGCACCTGCCGTACGCGACCCGGACGGTGGCCTGCGGGGTCGCCAGGGCGTCCGCGCCCGCGAGGACTCCGGGCAGGGCCGGTACGAGGGTTGCGGCGGCGCCGGTACCGGCGCCGGATGCGACGTGGGGCTCCCCCTCCGCCGAGCCGACGCCCGCCCCCGGATCCCCCGAGCCCGCGCCCCCTCGCCCGGTGCCGCTGCAACAGGCGCCGCTCCACGGCCGCCCCCGCCCCGCGCGAAAGCACCCGACGCCGACGCCCACGGAGCGGACCGGAGCGGTCACCGGGACGTCGGCGACCGCTCCGCCCCCGGCGGGACGGCCTGCGAAGTGGGTACCGGTGGACGGGAGCCCGGAGAAGGCCACGCCTGTCACACGTGTCATGCCCGTCATGCCCGTCATGCCCGTCATGCCCGTCACGCCCGTCACGCCCGTCACGCAGACGGCACCGCCACCGGCCGCCCCCGTGAGCCAGCCGGCCCCCGCCCGGACCCTCGCGCCCCCGCCGACCGACGTACCCCCGACGGGAAGGCCGGCCCCCGAACCACCCCCGGCGGCGCGGCCGCTGTCCTCGGCGCCTGAGCCGGAACCGGTGGTGTGGGTCCGCGTCGGAGGGCCGGTGGAAGCCGGGGCGGTGAGAGGCGTGTGACCGGTGGCGGGAGTGCGTCGACGGTCGCGGAACAATGTCCGCAGGCCGCCGGTTAGACTCACCCGGCTGTAAAAGGATCTTGTTGACGGGGTGAACTCTTCCGATGAGCAACGCACAGATGACGGAGATGGCGACAACCGACCCCCGGGGGTCCGTGACGCAGTCCGACCAGGGTCACGGCAGGCACCGGGGTCCCGTCTCCGCCCAGGACGACCAGGCGGCCCCCCGGGGCCGTCACCGCAGGCCGTCCGGGCAGCCTGACACGGCGTCCTGACGGTACGCCGGACCGCTCGACAGGAGCGGCGAGGACAGCACACAGAGCGGCTCCGCCGGTCCCACGACTGCGGGGCCGTTCCGTTTCCCGCCCTCAGGCCGGGTGTCTCGTCCCCGGGACGAATCACGCCCCTTCGTGCTTGAGCCCGAGTACCTCCACCGCCGCGAACGTCTCCCCGTCCGGGCGGTCCGCGTAGTACGGGGTGAGCAGCGCGTCCAGTTCCTCGTACGTGAAGACGTCCCGCCCGGTGTCGAACTTGGCCGCGACCCGCGGGCGTTCGACGACCGCGACCGTCCCCCCGTGCACGACGAGGAGCTGACCGTTGACGTGGGCCGCGGCGGGTGAGGCCAAGTACCCGACGAGCGGGGCGACATGCTCGGGGGCCAGGGGGTCGGGCCCTGCCCCGGGCGGAGTGAGCCCGGCGAAGACGTCCTCCGTCATCCGGGTGCGGGCGCGCGGACAGATCACGTTCGCCGTGACGCCGTACTTCGCCAGCGCGAGCGCCGTGGACGTGGTCAGACCGACGATTCCGCCTTTCGCGGCCGCGTAGTTGGGCTGGCCCGCGGAGCCCGCGAGGAACGCCTCGGACGAGGTGTTCACTATCCGCCCGTACACCGGGCCGCCGGCCGCCTTGGACCGCTCCCGCCAGTGGACCGAGGCGAAGTGGGTCGTGTTGAAGTGGCCCTTGAGGTGGACCCGGACGACCGTGTCCCACTCCTCCTCCGTCATGGAGAAGATCATCCGGTCGCGCAGGATGCCCGCGTTGTTGACCAGAATGTCCAGCTTGCCGAACCGGTCGACGGCCAACTCCACGAGTTGCCGCGCCTGTTCGTGGTCGGCGACGTCTCCGGTGTGGGCGGCGGCCCGCCCGCCCGCGGCGCGGATCCCGGCGGCGACCTCCTCCGCGGGGGCGGCGGACGCCTCGCCGGACCCGTCCCGGCCGGGCCGCCCGTAGTCGTTGACGACGACGGCCGCTCCCAGGCGGGCGAGTTCGAGCGCCTCGGCCCGCCCCAGCCCGCGCCCGGCGCCGGTGACGATCGCGGTGAGCCCTTCGAGTGGCAGTGCCATCGCGCTCCTCAGTTCGGGTGACGGGCCATCAGATCTCGATGCACGTGCGCAGGGCGGTACCCGTGCGCATCTGGTCCAGGGCCTCGTTGATGCCCGCCAGCGGCACCCGGTGCGTGATCATGCCGTCCAGGTCGATGCGGCCCGCCCGCCACAGGGCGACCGTCCGCTCGTACGACCGCAGCACGTCACCGCCTCCGTACAGCGAGGGAAGGATCCGCTTCTCGTCGAAGAACAGCTCGAACATGTTGAGCTGGAGGAAGTCGTCCATGGCGCCAGCGCCGACGACGACCAGGGTGCCACCGCGCCTGGTGTGCTCGTACGCCGTGCGGGCGGTGGCGGACCTGCCGACGACCTCGAAGACGTAGTCGAAGCCCTCGCCGCCGGTCATCTGCTGCCTGGCGTCCGGCAGTCCGTCGGGCGGGACGGCTTGGGTGGCACCGAACCGGAGCGCGGCCTCGCGGCGCGATTCCACCGGGTCGACGGCGACGATCTCCGCCGCGCCCTTGAGCCGCGCGCCCTGGATCGCGGAGATGCCGACCCCGCCGCAGCCGATGACGGCGACCGACGAACCGGCCTTCACGTCCGCGGTGTTGAGGGCGGCGCCGAGGCCGGTCGTCACACCGCAGCCGATGAGCGCCGCGATGTCGAAGGGCACGTCGTCCGGGATCGGCACGGCGCAGCCCGCGTCCACCACGACCTCCTCGGCGAAGGTGCCGGTGCCCGCGAAGCCGAAGAGGTCCCCTCCAGGGCGCCGGAAGTTGGGGGTGCCGGCGTTCATGAACCCGGCCAGGCACAGCTCGGTCTGGCCGCGCCGGCAGGCGGGACAGATGCCGCAGGCCGGCAGCCAGCAGACGACGACCCGGTCGCCCGCCTTGACGTTGCCGACGCCCTCGCCGACCTCGACGACCTCGCCGGCGCCCTCGTGTCCGGGTACGAAGGGTGCGGGCTGCGGCAGGACGCCGCTCATCGCGGACAGGTCCGAGTGGCACAGCCCGGTGGCCCGTACCCGGATCCTCACCTTTCCGGGGCCGAAGCCCACCGCCTCGACGTCGTCGAGGACGTCGAGCTTGTCCTGGCCGATCTCGTGCAGTACGGCTGCGCGCATGGTGCGGCTCCCCTCAGGAGGAACGTCACGGAGGTACGGAGATAGGGAGGTACTGGCTGCGGAGGTACGGAGCTGGGGAACTGTGTGCGGGGCGGCGCCCGGAAGGGCGTACGGCGGTCAGGCGTGCCCGGCGGCCGGATCTCGGCCTGCGCCGGTCCCGGTGCCGGGGCCGCTGTCCGGCCCGGCCGGGGTGTCGTACGCGACGACGGTGTCGGCGAGGACGGGCGCGTCGTCCCGCTCGACCGAGGTCACCGACACCCGGACGCCGCCCTGCTGCCGCCACACACGGATGCGCAGGGTCTCACCGGGGAAGACGACCCCGGCGAAACGCGTGCGGTAGGAGCGGACGCGTGCCACGGCACCGCCGAGTTCGGTGTCGACGACGGCCTTGAGCGTCATCCCGTAGGTGCACAGGCCGTGCAGGATGGGGCGGTCGAACCCGGCGAGCTTCGCGAACCCGGGGTCGGCGTGCAGCGGGTTCCAGTCGCCGGAGAGCCGGTAGAGGAGGGCCTGGTCCTCGCGGACGGGGCGCTCGACGACCGTGTCCGGGGGCCCTTCGGGCGCTTCCGGGCGCGTGGAAGGGCCCCGGTCGCCACCGAACCCGCCCTCTCCCCGTACGAAGATCTGCGCGTCGTTCGTCCACAGCGGTCCCCCGGCGTCACGGGCCTCGGTGCGCAGGACGAGGACCGCGGCCTTGCCCTTGTCGTACACGGCGGCGACCCGCGAGGTGGCGACCGCGCTGCCCTCGGCCGGGATGGGGCGGTGCAGTGTGACGCTCTGGCCGCCGTGCAGGACCTGCGCGAGGTCGACGTCGACGCCCGGCATGGAGAGACCGCCGATCACGCCCGGCGAGCCCGCGCCGGCGACGGTGGCGAAACTGGGCAGGACGTGCAGCCGGGACTCCAGGGTGTAGCGCAGTTCGCCGGGGTCCGTCGCCGGGACGCCCGCCCCGATGCCGAGGTGGTAGAGCTGGACGTCCTTGTGGCCCCAGGCGATCTCGGCGGTCCGGGGTTCGGCGGCGACGGCCTTGGCGGCGTCAATGGGCATGGGGCTCCTGATCGCTAGCGCGTAAGACCTCGGTGCGGCCGTCCGCACCGTCGGCCGCACCGAGGTCGACACGGGGCCGTGGAACCCGCCCGTTCTAGAACGCGTTCCAGTCCGGCGTCCCCCTGTATAGCCGAGCGACCAGCAGTTGGGAAGGCTCCTGACCGTGCGTCAGCCGCGCGTCGCCGGGCACCGGCCGCGAACGGCACCCGTGACATTTGTCCCGGCGGACTCCGTACAAGCGCATCTGCCGCCCCGCGCCCCGGCTGCGTACGGTCGGGGAAACGACACCGATACGGGGGGCTGGAACATGATCCGGATGCGAGGCACCACCTGCGGGCCGGGCGCGGAGCCGGCGGCCGGCGCGGAGCGGGCCGGAACCGGCGCGCGCGGCGGGCGCGGGAGCGTCCAACTGCCCGAAGCCGGGCCACCGGCCAGCGGGTTCACCCTGCTGCCCTGGCTGCTGATGGGCCTGGGCGCCTTCTCGCACCTCTTCCAGGACGACACGCCCAATCCGTGGATCGGCGGAGCGGGCCTGCTGACGTTCAACTCCCTCTACATCTACGTGGTGTTCCGGGCCTTCGTGAAGGAGAAGCGGGAGGCGCGCTCCACCCGGCTCGCGCTCGTGCTGCTGGGCGTGCTCACCTGCGCGCTCGCCCTCGGGTACGGCGGCAGCTGGCTGCTGTTCTTCCCGCTGCTCGGGCTGGCCGCGGGGGCGACCGTGCGGGGCCGCGGGCTCGGGGTGACGGGGCTCGGCCTCACCGCGGTCGCGGGGACGGTCGCCGGGCTGCGGGACGGCTGGAGCGCGGTGAACGTCGCGTACGGCACGTTCCTGTCGACGATGGTGACGGCGGCGATCCTCTCGCTGGCCGAGACGGTCCGCGAACTGCGGTCCGCGAGGGAGGAGCTGGCCCGCCGCGCGGTCGAGCAGGAACGGCTCCGCTTCTCCCGCGACCTGCACGACCTGCTGGGCCACACGCTCTCGGTGATCGTCGTGAAGTCGGAGGCGGCCCGGCGGCTGGCCCCGCGTGATCTGGCCGCGGCCCTCTCCCAGGTCACCGACATCGAGTCGGTCGGCCGTCAGGCCCTCACGGAGATCCGTGAGGCGGTCACCGGTTACCGCGAGGGGAGTCTGGCCACGGAGCTGGACCGGGCCCGCTCGGCCCTGTCCGCGGCGGGCGTGGAAGCGGTGGTCCGCCTGTCGGGGCCCCCGCTCGTCCCCCGGACGGAGGCCCTGCTCGGCTGGGTCGTCCGCGAGGCGGTCACCAACGTCCTGCGCCACAGCGACGCGACCCGCTGCGAGATCACCGTCGAGGGCACCTCCGAGCGGATACGCCTGCGGGTCACCGACGACGGGACCGGCACCGGCACCGGCCGGGCGCCCTCGGCCCAGGGCGCCGACGGCACGGGCACCGGCCTGACGGCCCCGGCCCGAGGCGTCGGCGGCACGGGCCTGAAGGGGCTCACCGAACGCCTCGCGACGGCGGGCGGCTTCCTGGAGGCGGGACCGGGCCCGCGGGACGGCTTCCTGGTGACGGCGGAACTCCCCGCCGGGACGGCCGGGACGCCGCAGCCCCTCACGGTCTCCCGGTGAGCCCGCGGGGGACGCCGCTCGGTCCGTCCGCCGAGGACGCTCGGGCCCGCCGGGACCTCTACCCTGACCCCGTGAACGAGATGCCCCGGGATCACCGTCCCGCGAAGTCCGTCAGAGTGCTGCTCGCCGAGGACCAGGGCATGATGCGGGGCGCTCTCGCGCTGCTCCTCGGAATGGAGGCGGACCTCGACGTCGTGGCCCAGGTGGGAACCGGGGACGTGATCGTCGACGCCGTCCTGACGCACCGGCCCGACGTGGCGCTGCTGGACATCGAGCTGCCGGGGATGAGCGGGCTGGACGCCGCGGCCGAGCTGCGGACGCAGGCGCCCGACTGCCGGGTGCTGATCCTGACCACGTTCGGCAGGCCCGGGTATCTGCGGCGGGCCATGGAGGCGGGCGCCGCCGGTTTCCTCGTCAAGGACGGGCCCGTCGAGGAACTCGCCGCCGCGATCCGCCGGGTGCTGACCGGGGAGACAGTGATCGATCCGGCGCTCGCCGCCGCCGCGCTGAGCGCCGGGCCCAGTCCGCTCACCGGCCGCGAGTGCGACGTCCTCAACGCCTCGGTGGACGGCGCCACCGTCGCGGACATCGCCGGGCGCCTCCACCTCTGTGAGTCGACGGTCCGCAACTACCTCTCCTCCGCCATCGGCAAGACGGGCACCCGCAACCGGACGGAGGCCCTTCGGGAGGCCCGTCACCAGGGCTGGCTCTGAACCCGGCGGCCCGGCGCCGGCCCACCCCGGCCGGCGAAGACCGCGACCCACCCCGGCCGACGAAGACCGCGGGAGCCCTCAGCTCGGAGACGGCCGTCGCGGCAGCCACAGCAGCATCACGACCGCGCCGGCGAGCAGGACGGCGGCGCCCGTGCGGAACACCAGGGCGTAGCCGGCGGTCAGTGCCTGCGCCGAGCCGTCGCCCGCCGTACGGGCCGCGGCTATCGTCGACATGACGGCGAGGCCGAGCGAACCGCCCATCGTCCGCGAGGTGTTGACCAGGCCCGACACGAGGCCGGCGTCCCCCGGCGCCGCGCCCGAGGTCGCGAGGGCGGCCAGCGGGGTCGCGGACAGGCCCGCGCCCGCCATCATCAGGATCCCGGGGAACAGGACGGCGGTGAGGTACGGCCCGTCCGCCGTCATCCGCGACTGCCATCCGAAGCCCGCCGCGGCCACCAGGGCGCCGAGGACCGCCACGTTGCGTGCCCCGGTCACCCGCATGAGGCGGGGGGCCAGCTTCGAGCCGAGGACCACCGCGAGGGAGCTGGGCACCAGCGCGAGTCCGGCGTCCAGCGGCGAGTAGCCGAGCACGTTCTGCGCGTACAGCGTCATGAAGAACCACATGCAGAACATGGCGGAGCCGCACAGGAACAGCGCCGCGTTGGCCGAGGACACCGCCCGCACGCGGAACAGCTTCAGCGGCATCAGCGGTTCCCTCGTCCGCGCCTCGACGGCCAGGAACAGACCGGTCAGCGCGAGTCCGGCGCACAGCGGTACGAGCGTGGCGGCGGACGTCCAGCCCCGCGCCTCGGTCTGCACGATCCCGTACGCGAGCGTCGCGAGGCCCGCCGTCACCAGCAGCGCGCCCGGCAGGTCGAGCCGGCGCCGGTCACCGGCCCGGCTCTCGACGAGCCAGCGGCCGGCCCCGGCGAGGACCACGGCCCCGACCGGCACGTTGATCAGCAGTACCCAGCGCCACGACAGGCCGTCCACCAGGAGCCCGCCGACGAGTCCGCCCGCCGCGCCGCCCCCGGCGCCGACCGCGGTCCAGGTCGCTATGGCACGCGCGCGTGCCGCCCCCTCCGGGACGGCCGAGGTGACGATGGTCAGCGTCGAGGGGGCCAGTACGGCGGCCCCGAGCCCCTGCACCGCCCGCGCGGCCAGCAGCTCCCAGTCCTCGTGCGCGAGCCCGCCCGCCAGCGAGGCGAGTGTGAACAGGGCGAGCCCGACGAGGAACATCCGCTTGCGCCCGTACAGGTCGCCGGCCCGGCCGCCGAGCAGCATGAAGCCGGCGAAGGCGATCGCGTACGCGTTGATCACCCATTGCAGTCCCGGTGCGCTCAGGCCCAGGTCGGCCCGCATGGAGGGCAGCGCCACGTTGACGACGGACACGTCGAGGACGACGAGGAACTGCCCGGCACACGCGAGCGCGACCACCGCCCACAGCGGCTGAACGGGACGGGGGACGGTACGCGTGTCTGCGGCGGTTCGGAGCATGGGTGTCATGCTCTCAACCGGGTTACGCCCCTTGCATCGGGATTTCGCTGCACGCCCGGCTCGGTCCTGGGACCTAGGGCCTGTCGTTTGGATCAGGCCGGCGTCGCGGGGGCTGGCGCGCACATCTGCGGCGTTGTCGTCGGTCGCCGACGCTCCGCGTCGACTCCCTCCTCCGCCTTGCAGCTGCACGCGCCAGACCCCGCTCGGGTCGGTCAGGACGAACCGTCGGTCACAGCCGGCCTGATCCAAACGACAGGCCCTAGGCCTCACGGACGGGCCGGCGGGGCATTCGTACGGGCCGGCCAGGAGCGTGCCGCCGCCCGCTCAGCCCGCCGCCCGCAGCAGTGTGACCACCGCGGCCCCGCCGAGTCCGATGTTGTGGGCGAGCCCGACCCGCGCGCGGGGCACCTGCCGGGCGCCCGCCTGTCCCCGCAGCTGCCAGGTCAGTTCCGTCACCTGGGCGATGCCCGTCGCGCCGAGCGGATGCCCCTTCGAGATCAGTCCCCCGGACGGATTCACCACCCAGCGCCCGCCGTACGTCGTCGCCCCGGACTCCACGAGCGGGCCGGACTCCCCCGGTCCGCACATGCCGAGCGCCTCGTAGGTCAGGAGTTCGTTGACGGAGAAGCAGTCGTGCAGTTCCACGACGTCCACGTCCTCGATGCCGAGCCCGGAGCGCTCGTAGACCCGGCGGGCCGCCGCCCGCGACATCGGCTGCCCGACGACGTCGATGCACGAGCCGGAGGCGAAGGACTCCTCCGTGTCCGTGGTCATCGCCTGCGCGACGATCTCGACGGCCTGCCCGCCGAGCCCGCGCCGCTCGGCGAAGCGTTCGGAGACGACGACCGCCGCGGCCGCGCCGTCCGAGGTCGGCGAGGACTGGAGCTTGGTGAGCGGCCGGTGGACGGTCCGCGCGGCGAGCACCTCGTCGACCGTGTACACGTCCTGGAACTGGGCGTACGGGTTGTCCGCCGAGTGCCGGTGGTTCTTGGCGCCGACGGCCGCGAGCTGCGCCTCGGTGGTGCCGTACTTCTCCATGTGCTCGCGGGCCGCGTCGCCGAAGATCTGCGCGGTGGGCGGGCTCGCCTCGAAACCGTGCCGGGCGGCCATGATCCCGTAGTGGCGGGCGACCGGCGAGGTGGCGAAGTCGCCGCCGTCGGAGCCGCCGCCGAGTGCTCCCCGCCGCATCTTCTCGAAGCCGAGCGCCAGGACGCAGTCCGCGCTGCCGCCCTCGACGAACTGCCGGGCCAGCATCAGCGCGGTCGAGCCGGTCGCGCAGTTGTTGTTCACGTTGTAGACGGGCACGCCGGTCAGGCCCAGCTCGTAGGCGGCACGCTGGCCGGCCGTCGAGGCCTGGAAGCAGTACCCCACGGCGACCTGCCGCACGTCCTCGTACGCGATCCGGGCGTCCGCGAGGGCGGCCTCGCCCGCCTCCCGCGCCATGTCCCAGTACTGCCACTCCCGGGTCTCGGGCTTCTCGAACCTCGTCATCCCCACCCCGACGACGTACGCCTTCATGTGGTCCCTCTCCGTCACTGGGAAGGCCCGGGGCCCGGGGCCGTGACGCACGGCTCCGGCGGCCCGAGACCGCGCCAGACTAGAACAGGTTCCATTCTGACGACAGGTCAGATCCCCATGGGGAAGTCAAGGATTCGTTAGTGCGCCGAAGCATCGGAATAGTTGCCCGGGCGCACGGGGTTCACCCTGCACGTATCCCGCGCGGATCACTGGCTCCCCTTTCTTCCTTCCGGCCTGGAGGCCCCACGCAATGACCCACACGACGACCGAAGAGCCCACCCGGAGGCCGAGCGGCGCGATCGTGCCGGTACTGGCCTTCGCGGGCATCGTTGTCGCGGTGATGCAGACCCTGCTCGTCCCGGTCATCAAGGACCTGCCCGAGCTGCTCGGCACCGCACCCAGCAACGCCACCTGGGTGCTGACGTCGACCCTGCTCGCGGGCGCGGTGGCCACCCCGATCATGGGCCGCCTCGGCGACCTGTTCGGCAAGCGGCGCATGCTCCTCACCAGCCTCGCCGTGATGGTGGTCGGCTCGCTGGTCTGCGGTTTCACCAGCGACCTGCTGGTGATGATCGCGGGCCGCGCCCTCCAGGGCTTCGCGATGGGCGCGATCCCGCTCGGCATCGGCCTGATGCGCGACGAGCTGCCCCGCGAGAAGCTCGGCTCGGCGATGGCCCTGATGAGCTCCTCGATCGGCGTCGGCGGCGGACTCGCGCTGCCGCTCGCGGCCCTGGTCGCCCAGCACGCCGACTGGCACGCCCTCTTCTTCCTCTCCGCCGGCCTCGGCGTCGCCTCGATCGTCCTGACCCTGGCCGTCGTACCGGAGTCCCCGATGCGCGCCCCGGGCACCTTCGACGTGCTCGGCGCCCTCGGCCTCTCCGCCGGCCTGGTCCTCTTCCTGCTGCCGATCACCAAGGGCAGCGACTGGGGCTGGACCTCCGGCACCACGCTCGGCCTGTTCGGCGCGGCGGCCGTGGTCCTCGTCCTGTGGGGCGTGATGGAGCTGCGCGTCAAGGCTCCGCTCGTGGACCTGCGCACCACCGCCCGCCGCCCGGTGCTCTTCACCAACCTGGCCTCGATCATGGTCGGTGTCGCCTTCTACGCCGTCTCGCTGGTCCTGCCGCAGCTCCTCCAGCTGCCGAAGTCCACCGGTTACGGCCTCGGCCAGTCGATGGTCGTCGCGGGCCTGTGCGTGGCGCCGCTCGGCCTGACGATGATGTTCACCGCCCCCGTCTACGCCCGCCTCTCGGCGAAGTACGGTCCCAAGGTCACGCTGATCATCGGCATGCTGATCATCGCGATCGGGTACGGCGCAGGACTCGGCCTGATGAGCGCCGCCTGGCAGACGATCGTCGTCTCGGTGGTCCTCGGCGCCGGCATCGGCCTCGCGTACTCCTCGCTCCCCGCGCTGATCATCGGCTCCGTGCCCGCCTCGGAGACCGGCGCGGCCAACGGTCTCAACACCCTGATGCGGTCCATCGGCACGTCGGTGTCGAGCGCCGTCATCGGCATGGTGCTCGCCAACACGGCGAACCACGTCGGAGGCGTCGCGGTCCCGACCCTGCACGGCTTCCGGGTGTCGTTCCTGATCGCGACGGGTGCCGTGGCCGTCGGTCTGCTGATGGCGCTCTTCCTGCCCGGGCAGCGCCGGGCGGCCAAGCCGCAGCTGCGCGCCAGCAGCGAGGAGGACGCGGCTCTGGAGCGGGCCCACGAGGTGCTCGGGGGCTTCCGCGGCCGGGTCCTGGACACCGCCGGGGTGCCGGTGAGCCGGGCCAGGGTGACCCTGATCGACCGCCGCGGGCGGCAGGCGGGCGCGACGCTCACCGCCGGGGACGGCAGCTACGCGCTGGCCGTGCCGGCCGAGGGCGCGTACGTCCTGGCCGCGAAGGCCGCGGGCCACGGTCCGCTCGCCTCCTCCGCGACGCACCCCGGCGACGCCCGTCCGGTCGAGGTCGACCTCGCCCTGCCGGGCGAGAACGCGGGTGTCCCGGCCTGACCGGTCCGTACTCCCTCACCCCCGTCGTGCGAGCGGCGGGGGTGAGGTGCGTCCGGGGGCGGGGCGCCTACGGGCAGGTACCGGGCGTGGGGCACCATGGGGCGCTCAGGTTCGTACACGACGGAGGACCCCCATGCCCGCGGCACCCAAGCCGGAGATCCTTGCCGCTTTCGAGGCCGCGAAGGGGTTCATGCCCGCCGGCGAGGGGCTCGCGCTCCACGCGGCGGCCGTCGAGGCCGGCCGGCTGGGGCTGCCGCTCCTGGAGGTGGGCACCTACTGCGGCCGCTCCACGATCCTGCTCGCGGACGCGGCACGCGAGGCCGGGGTCACCGCGGTCACCGTCGACCACCACCGGGGCAGCGAGGAGCAGCAGCCGGGCTGGGAGTACCACGATCCGGAGACGGTCGACCCCGAGATCGGCCGGATGGACACCCTGCCGGCGTTCCGGCGCACGCTCCACCGGGCAGGTCTCGAGGACCACGTCGTGGCGGTGGTCGGCCGCTCGCCGCAGATCGCCGCCTTCTGGCGGACACCCCTCGGTCTCGTCTTCGTCGACGGCGGCCACACCGACGAGCACGCGAATGGCGACTACGAGGGCTGGGCGCCCCACGTGGCCGACGGCGGCCTGCTGGTCATCCACGACGTGTTCCCGGACCCCGCCGACGAGTTCACCGGTCAGGCCCCGTACCGCGTCTACCTCAGGGCGCTGGAGTCCGGCGCCTTCACCGAGGTCTCGGCGACCGGCTCACTGCGCGTCCTGCGGCGAACGGGCACCGGGATCTGAGGCCGCGGTTAGAGTCGCTGACGTGTCGTACGCAGGTCCTGACTTCGAGCCCTCCCGACCGCGCCGTTCCCGGCGCGGCCCCCTGACCGTCGCCGTCGCCGCGCTGGTGCCCGGCGCGCTGGCCGGCTGGCTGGTGTGGCAGGCGGTTGGCGACACGGGGGACGGTGACGGATCCGGCGGGGCGGGCCCCGCGACATCCTCGGCCGCGGCCTCCATGTCCGCGGCGCCCCAACCGCCCACCGCGTCCGGGAAGGACGACGGGAAGCAGCACGGGGACGACGCGTCGGGCACACCGTCCACGCCGTCCGACTCCGCGTCGCGGCCCGCCGCGTCCGGTCCCCTCAAGGGCAAGGTCGTCGTCATCGACCCGGGCCACAACTCCGGCAACTTCCGGCACCCGGCCGAGATCAGCCGCCAGGTGGACATCGGCACGAACCGCAAGGAGTGCGACACCACCGGTACGTCGACCAACGCGGGTTACACGGAAGCCGAGTTCACGCTCGACGTGGCGCGCCGGATGCGCACGCTGCTCCAAAAACAGGGCGCCACGGTCGAGTTGACCCAGGACGGCGACCGGCCGTGGGGACCCTGTGTCAACGAACGGGCCCGGATCGGCAACAAGGCGCACGCCGACGCGGTGGTGTCCGTCCACGCGGACGGCTCGGCGACCGGCAACCGCGGCTTCCACGTGATCCTCCCCGCGACGGTGCACGCGGGTGCCGCCGACACCCGTCCGATCGTCGCCTCCTCGCGTGATCTGGGCGAGCGCATCGCGGGCAACTTCGTGCGCGTCACCGGCAGCGCGCCCTCCAACTACGTCGGCGGCGGCACCGGACTCGTCACGCGCGAGGATCTCGGCGGTCTCAATCTGTCAACAGTTCCCAAGGTGTTCATCGAGTGCGGCAACATGCGCGATAGCAAGGACGCGGCACTGCTGACCAGTGGGACCTGGCGACAGAAGGCGGCACGGGGGATCTCTGAGGGAATCGTGAGTTTCCTGCACGGGTAGGGATCGGCACAGCGGTCCCGGCGGACACCCTGATCGGACGGGCGATAGTGTCGTCCCTACGATGAGGGGCCACCCCCGCGCTCCGCACCCTGCCTGACGGCGACCTGGTGACAGCGATGCCTCCACCGATGACGACGAGACGACTACGAAGGACCTGAAGTGAATATCCGCTCCCTCACTAGAGGCGACGGCGTGGTGATCGGAGCAGCGGTACTGCTCTTCGTCGCGTCGTTCCTCGACACGTTCGACGGCTCCGGCAGTGACGCCCCCAACGCCTGGGACAACCTGGGCCTCGTGATGAGCATGTACGTCGGCGGTATCGTCGGTGCGGCACTGATCGTCCTCGCCCGGGGGCTCCCGCAGCAGCGCAAGGTCATCGGTCTCGACCTCGGCCAGCTCGGGGTGGCCCTGACGCTCTTCGCCGCGTGGACCGCGTTCTGGACGATCATCGACCCGCTCGGCGTGTTCGACCAGTTCGACTCGGCCGCCGACAGCGGCGCCGGGCTCATCCTCGGGCTGATCGCCGCCCTGGTCCTGGCCGCCGCCGCGATCGCCACGCCCCTCGTGCCCGCGCTCCGCGCCGCCCTCGTGGGTGCCCCGCGCCCCGCGGCCCCGCAGCCCTACGGCGGTCAGCCGCAGGGTGGTTACGGCTACCCGGGCGCCCAGCAGGTCCCCGGCCAGCCCTACGGCGGCCAGCCGCAGCAGCCCCAGCCGCAGCCGTACGGCGGGCAGCCGCAGGCCGGTCAGCCGCAGGCACCGCAGGCTCCGGCCGCGCAGCAGTCCGGCGGGGACTTCTCGCCGTTCTGGTTCGCGGTCCCGGTGGCGCGTCCGCTGTACGCGGAGGACGGTTCGCCGACGCCGATCGCCGAGCTGGCGCCGGGCACCTGGTACCTGGCCGTCGAGCAGCGCGGTCCGAGCCTGGTCGCGCAGACGCAGGACGGCCGTCGCGGTGTCCTGCAGGACACGACGGGCATCCAGCGCGGCTGACACCCGCCGACGCACGGCCCCCCGCCCTTCCGGGCGGGGGGCCGTTGTCGTACAGTCGCCCTCCGAACACTTTCTGACGGAGCGTCAGCGAGGCTGGCCCAGCGACGGTCCGGACCTGGAGGGGACATGCGGCTCGGTCTCGCACTCGGCTACTGGGGGCGCTGCCCCTCGGCGGACCACCTGTCGCTGGCGCGGGAGGCGGAGCGGCTCGGGTACGACTCCGTGTGGACCGCCGAGTCCTGGGGTTCCGACGCGTTCACCCCGCTCACCTGGATCGCCGCCCGCACCTCCCGCATCCGCCTCGGCACGGCCGTCGCCCAGATGGCCGCCCGTTCCCCCACCACGACCGCGATGCACGCCCTGACCCTGGACCACCTCTCCGGCGGGCGCGTGCTGCTCGGCCTCGGGCTGTCGGGCCCGCAGGTCGTCGAGGGCTGGTACGGGCGCCCGTTCCCGAAGTCGCCGCTCACCGCGACCCGCGAGTACGTCGACGTCGTACGCCAGGTACTCGGACGCGAGGCCCCCGTTGCCCTCGACGGCCGCTTCCACGCCCTGCCCTACCGGGGGCCGGACGGCACGGGTCTGGGCAGGGCGCTGAAACCGATCACGCACCCCCTGCGGGCCCGACTGCCCGTCCTGCTGGGCGCCGAGGGGCCGAAGAACATCGCGCAGACGGCCCGGATCGCGGACGGCTGGCTGCCGCTGTACTGGTCGCCGCTGCGCACGCAGGTGTACGAGGCCGCGCTCACGGAGGCGCCCGACGGCTTCATGGTCGCGCCCATGGCCCGTGCGGCGGTCTGCGACGACGTCGCCGAGGGACTGCTGCCCGTCAAGGCGATGCTCGGCTTCTACATCGGCGGCATGGGGCACGCGGCCCGCAACTTCCACGCCGATCTGATGGCCCGGATGGGCTTCGCCGAGGAGGCCCGCCGGATCCAGGAGCTGTTCCTCGCCGGGCGCCGCGAGGAGGCGGTACGGGCCGTCCCGGACGCCTTCGCCGACGAGATCTCCCTCGTCGGCCCGCGTGGACGCATCGCCGAGCGGCTGGAGTTGTGGCGCGAGGGGCCGGTGACGGACCTGCTGCTGCTGACGCCGGACCCGCACACGCTGCGGGTGCTCGCGGAGCTCAACTCCTAGGGCCTGTCTGACAATTTCCGTCTGCCTCCCGGGCGACGACGGGAATTGTCAGACAGGCCCTGGGGCACCGGAACTCAGCCGCCCGACAGCTCGGACGTCGACGGCACCTTGTCCTTCACCTCGGCTCCCGCGCTCTTCCCGGCGTCCTTCACCTTGTTGATGATGTCGTCGAAGGAGCCGGCCGCCGCGTCCGCCGAGTCGCCCTTGCGCAGTTTGGCGGGCAGGTCCTTGAGCGTGTCGATGCCCGCGGTGAGCGGGGCGATGGCCTTGGCGAGCGTGGGGTCGCCCTCGGCGTTCTTGCGGGCAGCGCTGAGCCGGTTGTACGTGAAGGCCCCCGCCAGGCCCGCCTTGATGAGCGCGGTCCTGCGGCCGTCGGCGCCCTTCTTGAACTTGCCGGCCCGCCAGGGCTTCACGATCCACTGGTAGGTGGCCCCGGCCGCGAGTCCGGCGTTCGCCACGAAACGCGTCTTGGCGAACTTCTGCTTCTCCGCGGAGCCGGTGGGGCTGGGGGTCGCCGTGGCGGCGGAGTCGCCGTCACCGCCGCCGCACGCGGTCGTGCCGGCGAGCAGGGCGCAGGTGAGGGTGAGCGCCAGGAGCAGGCGGCGCAGGGATACAGGCACGGGATCCTCCGGGTGAACGGCTCCCGGGGCCCGGGAGTGCACGGCTCTTCCGGCAGCCTCACCCCGCTCCGGCGACTGCGCCAGCCGGGGAAATCCGTTCGGGTAACGGACCCGATCCGTTCCAGGTTTCAAACAGGGATTCGGGGCCATCTGTTGGTCATGTCCCCTCGATATCGCAACGGTTCCAACCAGGCGGGGACGGTCATCGCGATCGTCGCGGACATCATGGCCGTCATCCTCGGTCTCTGGATCCTGATGTACCTGCTGGACGCGAACCGCGCCAACGACCTGGTGCAGTTCATCCATGACGCGGCAGCCTGGCTGGCAGGCTGGTCGCGTGACCTGTTCACCTTCGACGAGGCCTGGGCCCGTGTGGTCGCGGGCTACGGCCTGGCGGCCGTCGTGTACCTGTTCATCGGGCACGCGATCGCCAACCGTCTCAACCGGCACTGACCGGCTTTCCGGCCGGTGACCGAGGCCGGCCCGGGAACGGCGCACAGCCGTCCCGGGCCGGCCTTCGGGCGTCCGTACGCCGTAGGCCCACCGGCAGGCCCCGCGGGCCTATCGGCAGCAGTCCGGGTCCAGTCCTGACGGGAGGCGTTCGCCGCTGAAGACCGCGCAGGTCGGCTCGTCGCCGCCGAGCGCGGCCACCGCGAGGAGCACGGAGCCGGCCGTCCAGCTCGTCAGCTCCTCGGGCCAGATGGCGCCGTCCTCGAAGACGTAACCCGTCCAGTACAGCCCGGTCTTCGGATCGCGCAGGTGCTGGATGGACTGGAGGATCTCCAGGGCGCGGTCGGACTCCCCCACGATCCACAGCGCCAGGGCCAGTTCGGCCGACTCGCCGCCGGTCACCCACGGGTTGGGGACCACGCAGCGCACGCCGAAGCCGGGCACGACGAAGCGGTCCCAGCCCTCCTCGATACGGGACTTGGCCTCGGCGCCGGCCAGCGCGCCGCCGAGCACCGGGTAGTACCAGTCCATCGAGTAGCGGCCCTTGTCGAGGAACCGCTCGGGGTGCCTGCGGATCGCGTGCCGCAGCGCGCCGACCGCCAACTCCCAGTCGGGCTGGGGCTCTTCGCGCTGTTCGGCGACGGCCAGCGCGCAGCGCAGCGCGTGGTGGATCGACGAACTCCCGGTCAGCAGGGCGTCCTCGACCGGTGTGCCGTCGTCCTCGCGCTTCCAGCCGATCTGCCCGCCGGGCTGCTGGAGCCGCAGCACGTACTCCACGGCCGCGTAGACCGCGGGCCACATCCGGTCCAGGAACGTGTCGTCGCCGGTGGCCAGGTAGTGGTGCCAGACACCGACGGCGATGTACGCGCAGAAGTTCGTCTCGCGGCCGCGGTCGGTGACCTCGTCGTGGTTCCCGTCGGCGTACGCCGCGTACCAGGAGCCGTCGGGGTTCTGGTGCCTGGCGAGCCACTCGTAGGCGCGCTCGGCCGCCTCGTGCTCCCCGGCCGCGTCGAGGGCCATCGCCGCCTCGGTGTGGTCCCACGGGTCCAGGTGGTGGCCGCGGAACCACGGGATGGCACCGTCCGGGCGCTGCACCGCGAGGATCCCGCGCACCGTGGCGGCGGCCTCCTCCGCGGTGAGGACCCCGGGCAGGACGAGGTGCTCTGTCCGGGGCGTCGTCACGAAGCGTCCACCGCGGCGCTGCCGACGGGCAGGTGGGGCTTGGTCGCGTACGCCACGAAGCTCTTGCCGATCAGCGGGTTCAGCGCCTGCTCGGCGACCCGGGTGGCCAGCGGTTTCTTCATGATGTCCCAGACCAGCAGCTTGTGGTACGCCCGCACCGGCAGCGCCTTGTCGTTGTCGACGCCGAACGCGCACTTCAGCCACCAGTACGGCGAGTGCAGCGCGTGCGCGTGGTGGGTGCCGTACGGGCGGAGGCCGGCTTCCCTGATCCTGGCGAGCAGTTCGTCCGCGCGGTAGATGCGGATGTGGCCGCCCTCGACCTCGTGGTAGGCGTCGGACAGCGTCCAGCAGACCTTCTCGGGGCCGTAGCGCGGGACGGTGATCGCGATGCGCCCGCCCGGCTTCAGTACCCGGACCATCTCCGCGAGGACGCCCTTGTCGTCGGGGATGTGCTCCATGACCTCGGAGATGATCACGACGTCGAAGGACTCGTCGGGGAAGGGCAGCGCGAGGGCGTCGCCCTCCATGGCCGTCGCGGTCGCGCCCGCCGGGGCCTCGCCGGCCTCCTTCATCGCCGCGAACCACTTGGCGACCTCGCGGATCTCCTCGGCGTTCTGGTCCAGCGCCACGACCCGGGCGCCGCGCCGGTAGCACTCGAACGCGTGCCGGCCTGCCCCGCAGCCGAGGTCCAGTACGCGGTCGCCCGGGGCGAGCGGGAACCGGGAGAAGTCGACGGTCAGCACGTGGCCCTGCTTTCGCGATCGAGGGTGTCAACGGAGGGCGCGGAGGCGGCGCCCGCGGCGGGTGCGGCGGCGGTCCTGCGGCCCGGGGCCGCGCCCGCCGCGTCGGCGATCGCCTCGCGGTAGCGGGCGACGGTGCCTTCGGCGGCGCGGGCCCAGGTGTAGTGCCGCAGCACCCGCTCCCGGCCGGCCAGGCCGAGCCGGACGCGCAGGGCGGGGTCGCCCAGCACCCGGCTCAGGGCGGCGGCCAGGGCGCCGGCGTCGCCGGGCGGCACCGCGAGGCAGGTCTCGCCGTCGGGGCCCGCGACCTCGGGGATCGCCCCGCCGGTCGTCGCGACGAGCGGCGTGCCCGTCGCCATGGCCTCGGCCGCGGGGAGGGAGAACCCCTCGTACAGGGAGGGCACACAGGCGACTTCGGCCGACCGTACGAGGTCGACGAGTTCGGCGTCCGAGATGCCCTTGACGAACTCGACGGAGCCGGCGAGGCCGTACCGCTCGATGGCCTGGGCGACGGGGCCGTCCTCGGCACGGCGGCCGACGACGACGAGGTGGGCGCCGGGGTGCTCGGCGCGCACCTTGGCGAGCGCCTCGACGAGGAAGACGAGACCCTTGAGCGGGACGTCGGCGCTGGACGTCGTGACGATCCGTCCGGGCACCTGCGGCACCGCGGGGTCGGGCGAGAAGAGGTCGGTGTCGGCGCCGATGTGGACGACGTGGATGCGGTCGTCGCGTACGCCGAGGTGGTCGACGATCTCCTGGCGCGAGGTGCCGGAGACGGTGAGCACGGACGGCAGCCGGCGCGCGACGCGCTTCTGCATGCGCGTGAACGCGTACCAGCGGCGCACGGAGGCGCGGCGGCGCCAGCCCTGGGCGGCGTCCAGGTCCAGCCCGCGGTCCACGGTGATGGGGTGGTGGATGGTGGTCACCAGCGGGGCGCCGACGTCACCCAGCAGCCCGTAGCCGAGGGTCTGGTTGTCGTGCACGACGTCGAAGTCGCCGCGGCGGGCGCGCAGATGGCGCCGGGCGCGCAGCGAGAAGGTCAGCGGCTCGGGAAAGCCGCCGGTCCACATCGTGCCGACCTCGAGGGCGTCGATCCAGTCGCGGTACTCGCCGCGGCCCGGGGTGCGGAAGGGGTCGGGCTGGCGGTAGAGGTCCAGGCTGGGCAGCTCGGTGAGGGAGAGTCCGCGCAGGTCCTCGCCCTCGTCGAGCACGGGGTAGGGCTGCGAGCCTATGACCTCGACGCGGTGGCCGAGCCGGGCGAGCTCCCGCGAGAGGTGCCGCACGTACACGCCCTGGCCGCCGCAGAACGGGTTCCCCTTGTACGTGAGGAGCGCGATGCGCAGGGCTCGGCCGCCGTCGGCGGCAGGGTCCTCCTGGGGACCCGCCTCCATGGCCTCAGCGGTCACTCCCGGCCCCCTTCTCCCTGCACTGTCCCGCGAGATTACGCCGGGACGCTAATCTAGAACAAGTTTCAGACTTGATCGTTCAAGGAGCATTGAATCTACCGGCAGGTAGGACCGGCGTGAGCGGTGGATCAGGTGATTCACGCCACGGCGGAGTGGCCCGGTCGGCCGACTCGCGCAGGCGGCCGCCGTGTTGGGGCGGGACCGGGCGCTTGGGGAATGTCCGGTGCCCTGCCATGCTGACTCCTCGCTCCCCCTCGCTGAATGTCACGGAACGGGACTTATGCCTGCGGAAGCCAAGGCGGAAGCCACCACCGCGCGGGACCTCGCGCGGCCCGCGAACCCGCGCGCCGCCGCGCAGCCCGCCTCGCCCCCACTCACGGAGCGGCAGGAGGCGCGCCGTCGGCGCATCCTGCACGCGAGCGCCCAGCTGGCCAGCCGGGGCGGTTTCGACGCGGTGCAGATGCGCGAGGTCGCGGAGTCCTCGCAGGTCGCGCTCGGCACGCTCTACCGGTACTTCCCCTCCAAGGTCCACCTGCTGGTCGCCACGATGCAGGATCAGCTGGAGCACATGCACGGGACCCTCCGCAAGAAGCCGCCGGCCGGGGACACCGCGGCCGAGCGCGTCGCGGAGACGCTGATGCGGGCCTTCCGGGCGCTCCAGCGGGAGCCGCACCTCGCGGACGCGATGGTCCGGGCGCTGACCTTCGCGGACCGCAGCGTCAGCCCGGAGGTCGACCAGGTGTCCCGCCAGACGACGGTGATCATCCTGGACGCGATGGGGCTGGACGATCCCACGCCCGAGCAGCTCTCCGCGGTCCGCGTCATCGAGCACACCTGGCACTCCGCGCTCATCACCTGGCTGTCGGGCCGCGCGTCCATCGCCCAGGTCAAGATCGACATCGAGACGGTCTGCCGCCTGATCGACCTGACGGAGGCCAGGGGGCCGGGCTCGGCGTGACCGCGCCGCAGCCCTCGCGGAACCCGTGGAACGAGACGCCGGGGCCGCCGTCACGGCCGGCGCACCTCTTCCCGCCCCGCACCGGTCCCCCCGTCTCGTGTCTCCGCACGTGGGCCGAGTGTCGCACTGGGGCGGAGTCACGCACGGGCGTCGGCGGACGTCATTCCTCGGGTGGGAACACCGGCTCTCCTGAGCCCAGGACGGTGATCATGATCGCCTCGACCGGGCAGCCCTCCGCCGCCTCGAGGGTGCGCTCGTCGGCGTCGGTCTCCGGGCCGGCGGGGTGGGACTGCCGGCCGGCGTCGAGGCGGAAGGCGTCCGGCGCGAGGTGCGTGCACTGGGCCGAGCCGATGCAGACGGAGCGGTCGACCTCGACGTGCCAGCGGTCGCCCATCCCTACGCCTCCCAGCCGGCGGGCAGGTGGATCATCTTGTGCTCCAGGTACTCGCCGTAGCCCTCGGGGCCGAACTCCCGGCCCAGGCCGGAGTTCTTGTAGCCGCCGAAGGGGCCGAGCATGTCGAGGCTGAAGGTGTTGACGGAGTAGGTGCCGGTGCGGACCCGGCGGGCCACGTCGATGCCGTGCTCCACGTCGGCCGTCCAGACACTGCCGCTCAGCCCGTAGTCCGAGTCGTTCGCGATCTTCACCGCATCGCCCTCGTCGCCGTACGGGAGCAGGCAGATGACCGGCCCGAAGATCTCCTCGCGGGCGACGCGCATGGAGTTGTCGACGTCGCCGAAGAGGGTGGGTTCCACGTACCAGCCGCGTTCCATGCCCGGCGGACGGCCGCCGCCGGTGAGGATCTTGGCGCCCTCCTCCTGGCCGATGCGGATGTAGTCGAGGCTGCGCTGCTGCTGGCGCCGGGCGACCAGCGGCCCCACCTGCGTCGCCGGGTCCAGCGGGTCGCCGACCACCAGCGCGCCCGCCGCCGCCGCGAAGGCGTCCGCGAACTCGTCGTAGCGGGAGCGCGGCACGAGGATGCGGGTCTGCGCCACGCACGCCTGGCCGTTGTTCATCCAGGCCGCCGAGACGATGCCCGGCACGGTGGTGCCGAGGTCGGCGTCCGGCAGCACCACCGCCGCCGACTTGCCGCCCAGCTCCAGGGTGACGCGCGTGAGACGGCGCGAGGCGACCTCCATGACGCGCCGGCCGGCGGCGACGGAGCCGGTGAAGGAGACCTTGTCGACGCCGGGGTGCCCGACCAGGTACTCGCTCACCTCGCGGTCCGCCGGGAGGATTGACAGCACCCCCTCGGGCAGGCCCGCCTCCCGCGCGATCTCCCCGAGCAGGTACGCGTCCAGGGGCGATTCGGGGGACGGCTTCAGCACGGCGGTGCAGCCGGTCAACAGCGCGGGGGCGAGCTTCGCGGCGGCCACGAACTGCGGCACGTTCCACGGCGCCACGGCCGCGACCACACCCACCGGCTCACGCCGGACGAGGATCTTCCCGAGGACGCCGTCGCGCGTCTCCTCGTACGTGAAGTCCCGGGCGACGGTGATCGCCGCGTCCCAGACCATCATCGCGCCGAGCGCCTGCGCGAGGACGCTCCAGGAGTACGGGGAACCGTTCTCGGAGGAGATCACCCGGGCGATCTCCTCGTGGCGCAGCGCGATCCCGTCCTTGATCCGGGTGACGACCTCGATCCGCTCGCCGAGCGTCATCCGCGGCCAGGGTCCTTCGTCGAACGCCCGGCGCGCGGCGGCGACGGCCCGGTCGACGTCCCGCGCCGAGGCGTGCGGCACCCGCCCGATGACCTCCTCCGTGTGCGGCGAGATCACCTCGATGACGTCCTCGCCCAGGGGATCCGTCAACTCCCCGCCGATGAAAAGCTGTCCGTGTTCCACGAGCTCGGTCATGGCGACTGCTCCTCCGGAGGACGTTTCCTGACGACTCATCAGATACGAGAACTGATACCAGCTCCGGCCCGATGAGTCCACGGAGCCCACGCCCCCGGACGACCCCGGGGCCCAACCAGGGCTCCGGGCAGCCGACTTGGGCCACCGTTGGAACTGGTTCTAGTTATAGTGGCCGGGACACGGCGACGGGGGGAAGCCCATGACGCAGGTGACCGACCACGGCGGGGGCGTACGGTCGATCAGGGTCCCCATCCCGGACAACCCCCTCGGCCACACGCTGGTGTACGTCGTGGACACCGACCGGGGGCCCGTCCTCATCGACACCGGCTGGGACGACCCCGCGTCCCTGGACGTCCTCAGCGCCGGGCTCACCGGCTGCGGCACCTCCGTCGCCGAGATCCACGGCGTGGTCGTCACCCACCACCACCCCGACCACCACGGCCTGTCCGCCGCGGTGCGGGAGGCGTCGGGCGCCTGGATCGCGATGCACGCGGCGGACGCCTCGGTCGTCCGGCGGATGCGCGAGTACCGGCCCGAGCGGTGGTTCACGTACATGGCGGACAAGCTCTCGGCGGCCGGCGCCCCCGAGGCGCACGTGGCACCGCTGCGCACCGCCCGCCCCCGGGCACTGCCCGGCCTCTCCCCCGCGCTCCCCGACCGCGAGATCGTCCCCGGCGACCTCCTCGACCTGCCGGGCCGCCGGCTGCGCGCGATCTGGACGCCCGGCCACACGCCGGGCCACGTCTGCCTGCACCTGGAGGAGGACCATCCGGCACGGCTCGCGGGCCGCGGGCGCCTGTTCTCCGGCGACCACCTGCTGCCGGAGATCACCCCGCACATCGGCCTGTACGAGGACCCGGACGACGCCACGGTCACCGACCCGCTCGGCGACTACCTCGACTCACTGGAGCGCGTCGGCCGTCTCGGGGCCGCCGAGGTGCTCCCCGCCCACCAGTACGCCTTCACCGACGCGGCGGCACGCGTCCGGACGCTGCTCGCCCACCACGAGGAACGGCTCACCGGGCTGCTCGGCCTGCTCCGCGTCCCGCTCACCGCATGGCAGCTGGCCGAGCGCATGGCGTGGAACCGTCCCTGGGAGCGCATCCCGTACTCCTCGCGGAACATCGCCGTCTCCGAGGCCGAGGCCCATGTGCGCCGGCTGGTGAAGCTGGGCCGGGCGGAGACGGTACCGGGGAGCGATCCCGTCACGTACCGGGCCGTGTGACCGGGCGCGGGGGCGGACCGCCCGCCGCGGGGGCGGACCGGGCGGCCCCCGGGCCGTGGACCGCGGGCCGGTAGAGTGAGCGCGTCGTCATCACACCCGTACGGGGGGAAGCCGGTGCAATTCCGGCGCTGACCCGCAACCGTGAACCGTCCGCCGGACGGTGAGCCGGATCGCCTCGCGCGGGACGTGACCGGCTCGTGCCTGCGGCAGCCCGCCGCCGGCCGGCACCGTCGAGGGATACGGAGCCGGAGCCACCCGGTACTCCAGCGTGCCGGTGCCGCCCGGCTCCCCGCAGGGAGAGTCATGTCTGTTCGCCGCACCGCCGCGGTACTGGCCGTCACCGCCGTGATCGGTACGGCGGTCGCACCCGCCGCCCTCGCCGACGACTCGTCCCCGTCACCCTCGCAGGCGATCCCCTCCGGGCTGTACGGCTCCACCGACCCCACCTACGACGGTGTCTGGCGGCAGTCGCTCACACTGCTCGCCCAGCACACCGCGGGCGTGAAGCCCGCCCGCAAGGCCGTCGACTGGCTGACCGGACAGCAGTGCGCGAACGGCGCCTTCGCGCCCTACCGCGCCGACGCGTCCGCGAAGTGCGACGCGAGGACGACGGTGGACACGAACAGCACCGCCGCCGCGGTGCAGGCGCTCGCCGCGCTCGGCGGCCACGCCGCCGAGACGGACAAGGCCGCCGCCTGGCTGAAGTCGGCGCAGAACAAGGACGGTGGCTGGGGCTTCGCCGCGGGCGGGGCCAGCGACGCGAACTCGACCTCCGTGGTGATCGGCGCGCTCGCCGCCGCGGGTGACCGGCCCGAGGACGTCACCAAGGGCGGCAGGTCCCCGTACGACGCCCTGCTGAAGCTGGCGGTCCCCTGCGGCGACGACGGCGGCGGGGCCTTCGCCTACCAGCCCGACAAGAAGGGCGCGCTCGCGGCCAACGAGGACGCCACCGCGGCGGGCGTGCTCGGCGCCCTCGGCAAGGGGTTCGCGGCGCCGGCGGGCAAGGCGGCGGACGGCTCGGCCTGCGCGGACGCGAAGAAGCCCACGCCCCGGGACGCGGCCCGCAACGGCGCGGTCCACCTCGCCGACGCCCTGCACGGCACCGCCTACCTGAAGTCGGCGATGCCCGGCGCCAAGGACCAGCCCGACTACGGCAACACCGCGGACGCCGTCGTCGCGCTCGCCGCCGCGGGCCGCACCGGCGACACGGACAAGCCCCTCGCCTGGCTGGAGAAGAACTCCGGCGCCTGGGCGGCGAAGTCCGGGCCCGCCGCGTACGCGCAGCTGATCTTCGCGGCGCACGCCACCGGCACCGACCCGCGCGACTTCGGCGGCGCGGACCTGGTCCGGCAGCTCGGCGCGACCGGTCCGGCGACCCAGACCTCCGGCCACTCGGACGGCCCTGGCACGGACCAGGGCGACAAGAAGAAGGACAGCGACGAGGACGGCGGGCTCGGCGTCTGGTGGATCGTCGGCGTGGGCCTCGTCGCCGGCGTCGGCGTGGGCTTCCTGATCAGCGGCCGCAACAGGAAGCGGCAGCCGTGACCCGGCGCGGCGGCGTCGCCTCGGTCCTCGCCCTGCTGCTCCTCGTACTCGGCGGGGCGGGCGAGGCCCGGGCCGCCGGCTACCGCTACTGGTCGTTCTGGGACCTGACCGGCGGGACGTGGGCGTACGCCACCCAGGGGCCGTCGACGGCGCGGCCGTCCGACGGTGACGTGCAGGGATTCCGGTTCGCGGTGAGCGAGGACTCCTCGCGCGCGGTGAAGCCGCGCGGGGACGCGGACTTCGGGTCCATCTGCGCCGGCACGCCCGCCCGGGACGGTACGAAGCGGATCGCTCTCGTCCTCGACTTCGGTACGGCCGCGGACGCGCCGTCCGGTGAGACGCCGCCGCGGACGCGTACCGCCTGCGCGCGGGTCCGTCCCGACGCGACGACGGCCGACGCGCTCGCCGCCGTGGCGAAGCCGCTGCGCTACGACGGCAACGCGCTGCTGTGCGCCATTGCGGGCTATCCGCGGGCCGGCTGCGGAGAACAGGTCGCGGCCGCCGAGCCGGGCGCCTCCGCCCGCCCCCGCTCCGAGTCGGGGTCCGGCTCCGGCTCCGGGACCGGGACGGGGGACTCCGGCCCGTCGGTCGGGCTGCTCGCGGGTCTCGCGGCGGTCGCGGCACTGGGGGCGGCGGCGGTCTGGCAGGCTCGGCGCCGCCGACACTGACGTGAGGTGGAACCTGTGACGACGGACGAGCACGACCGTCCCGCTCCGCCTGCCCCACGGAAGGTCGGCCGCCCAGCGGCCGGGTCGACTCCGGCGGAGGACAGCCGCCTCGCGGACGGGCCGCCTCCGGCCGAGGACAGCCGCCCCGCGGACGGCCGCGCTGCGAAAGGGGCAGCTCCGGCGGCGCACGGCCGCCTCGCGGGACGGTCTGTCCCGGCTGAGGCTAGCCGCGCTGCGGAACGGCAGGCCGCCCAAGGCGCGGACGGCCGCACCCCGGGTCGGCCGGACCCGGTCGAACCCGTCCGCACTCCGGGGCAGTCGGCCCCGGCCGAGGACAACGGCCCCTCCCGACAGGGGGGTTCCCAAAGCCGGGACAACCGCACCCCGAGACAGCGGGGTTCCCAGGGCGCGGACGGTCGCCAGGCGGAACGGCCGATGCGGCCCGAGGACAGCCGCCGCATGGACAGCCATCCGCCGGAACAGCCGACTCCGGCCGAACACGCCCCCACCCCGGAACAGCAGGGCCTCAAGGGCCAGGACGGTCGCCGGGCGGAACGGCCGACCCCGGCCGAGGGCAGCCCCTCGGAACGGCAGGCTGCCCGAGCCACTGACGTCCCCACCCCGGGACAGCCGGCCCCGGCCGAGGACAATCCCACCCCGGGACAGCCGGCACCGGTTGAGGACAGCCGGTCGTCGGAACGGCAGGCCGCCCATGGTGTCCGTCTCCGCGGGCACGGTGCGGCGGTCCCGCAGGCGCACGGCACCGGCACGACGCCGGGCGACCCCACCGGAGCAGGTGCCCTTCTCGGCGGCCTTCACCGGGGGCGCGGTGTCACCCGCCCGGGCGCCCTCCGCCGGCACCTGACGGCGGAGGCCAACCGCGGCAACGCCCTGCACCCGGGCGCCTGGTGGATATGGGCCCTGGGCCTCGGCACCGCCGCCTCGCGTACCACCAACCCGCTCCTCCTCGCCCTGCTCGTCGGCGTCGCCGGCTATGTCGTCGCCGCCCGCCGCACCGACGCGCCCTGGGCCCGCTCGTACGGCGCGTTCGTGAAGCTGGCCCTCGCCGTCCTCGCCGTCCGCCTGGCGTTCGCCGTGTTCCTCGGCTCCCCCGTCCCGGGTACGCAGGTCGTCGTCACGCTCCCCGAGGTCCCGCTGCCCGACTGGGCCCAGGGCGTCCGCATCGGTGGCCGGGTCACCGCGGAGGGCCTGGTCTTCGCCCTGTACGACGGCCTGAAACTGGCAGCGCTGCTCATCTGCGTCGGCGCGGCGAACGCGCTCGCGAACCCGGCGCGGCTGCTCAAGTCGCTGCCGGGCGCGCTGTACGAGGCGGGCGTCGCCGTGGTGGTCGCGCTGACCTTCGCGCCGCACCTGATCGCGGACGTGCAGCGGCTGCGCGCGGCACGCCGGCTGCGCGGCCGCCCGGACCGGGGTCTGCGCGGGCTGCTGCACGTCGGACTCCCGGTGCTGGAGGGCGCGTTGGAGCGTTCCGTGGCGCTGGCGGCGGCGATGGACGCGCGCGGCTACGGGCGCACCGCCGAGGTGCCGGCCGCGGTCCGCCGCACCACGTCAGCCCTCACCCTGGGCGGTCTGCTCGGCGTGTGCGCGGGCACGTACGGGCTGCTGACCGCCGAGGGCGGAAGCTACGGACTGCCCGTGCTCCTCGCCGGGCTGGCCGCGGCGCTCGGCGGCCTGGGGCTCGGCGGCCGCCGCTCCCCGCGTACGCGCTACCGGCCGGACGTCTGGGGCGTGCGGGCCTGGCTGGTGTCGGCGTCCGGGGTCGCGGTGGCCGCGCTGATGATCGTCGCGGCCTCGCACGACCCGGCGGCGCTGCACCCCGGGGTGGTTCCGCTGACCGCCCCCGCTCTTCCCCTGTGGCCGGCCGCCGCGATCCTGCTCGGCCTGCTGCCCTCCGTCCTCGCCCCGGCCCCCAAGGAGTCCTCATGATCCGCTTCGCGGACGTCTCGGTGACGTACGAGGGGGCCGCGGGACCGACCGTCCAGGGGCTGGACTTCGAGGTCCCGGAGGGTGAACTCGTACTGCTGGCCGGGCCGTCGGGGGTCGGCAAGTCGACGGTGCTGGGCGCGGTCAGCGGTCTGGTGCCGCACTTCACCGGCGGCACCCTGCGCGGCCGGGTCACCGTCGCCGGACGGGACACCCGCACGCACAGGCCGCGCGAACTCGCCGACGTCGTGGGCACGGTGGGCCAGGACCCGCTGTCCCACTTCGTCACGGACACCGTCGAGGACGAGCTCGCCTACGGCATGGAGTCGCTGGGGCTCGCGCCGGACGTGATGCGCCGCCGTGTGGAGGAGACCCTTGACCTGCTGGGCCTGGCCGGCCTGCGCGACCGTCCCATCGCCACGCTGTCCGGCGGGCAGCAGCAGCGGGTCGCCATCGGCTCGGTGCTGACGCCGCACCCCGGGGTGCTGGTCCTCGACGAACCGACGTCCGCGCTGGATCCCGCCGCCGCGGAGGAGGTTCTCGCCGTCCTCCTGCGTCTCGTCCACGATCTCGGGACGACCGTCTTCCTGGCCGAGCACCGGCTGGAGCGGGTCGTGCAGTACGCGGACCGGGTGGTCCTGCTGCCCGCCCCGGGGGCCGCGCCGGTCCTCGGCACCCCGGCCGAGGTGATGGCCGTCTCGCCGGTGTGCCCGCCGGTGGTGGAACTGGGCCGGCTCGCGGGCTGGTCGCCGCTTCCGCTGACGGTGCGCGACGCCCGCCGGGCGGCGGGGCCGTTGCGGGAGCGGCTCGCGGCCCGCACGCCGGCGGCTCCGGCGCCCCGGCGGGTGGCGGCTGTCTCCGTCGTGTCCCGAAACCCCGGCTTCCTGCGCGGACGCGGTCCGTCCACCCCGGCCGCCGCCCCGGCCGCCGCCCCGGCCGTGGTCGAGGGTCTGGCCGTCCGCCGGGGCCGGGTCGAGGCGCTGCGGAAGGTGGATCTGACGGCCGCCCCGGGCGAGACCATCGCGCTGATGGGCCGCAACGGCGCGGGGAAGTCGACGCTGCTCGGCGCACTGGTCGGCCTCGTCGAGCCGGCCGCCGGATCGGTACGGGTGGGCGGTTCGGTGCCGCACCGCACCGCCCCGCGGGACCTCGTACGCCGCGTCGGGCTCGTACCGCAGGAGCCACGGGACCTGCTGTACGCCGACACGGTGGCCGCCGAGTGCGCCGCGGCCGACCACGACGCGGGCGCCGAGCCGGGCACCTGCCGCGCGCTGGTCGGTGAGCTGCTGCCGGGCATCGGCGACGACACGCATCCGCGGGACCTGTCGGAGGGGCAGCGGCTGGCGCTCGCGCTGGCCGTGGTCCTGACGGCGCGTCCCCCGCTGCTGCTGCTCGACGAGCCGACCCGCGGCCTCGACTACGCGGCCAAGGCCCGTCTGGTGGCCGTGCTGCGCACACTGGCCGCCGCCGGGCACGCCATCGTGCTGGCCACCCACGACGTGGAGCTCGCCGCCGAACTCGCCCACCGGGTGGTGATCCTCGCCGACGGCGAGGTCGTCGCGGACGGTCCCACGGCCGAGGTGGTCGTCGCCTCCCCTTCCTTCGCCCCACAGGTGACGAAGATCCTCGCCCCGCAGCCCTGGCTCACGGTCGCCCAGGTCAGGGAGGCACTCGCGTGACCGGGTCCGAGGACGGGGGCCGCCCGCAGGCCCGGGCCGTCCGGCTCGGCCCCCGCTCGGTGGCCGCGCTCGTCCTGGTCAGCGCGGTGGGCGTCGCCGGTTTCGGCTGGCCGCTCCTGGCCGGGCGGGGCTCCGAGGTCGGCGCGCACGCCCAGGACGCGCCCTGGCTCTTCGCGGGGCTCCTCGTGCTGCTCGTCGCCGTCGTCGCGGCGACGATCTCCGAGTCCGGGCTGGGCCCGAAGGCGGTGGCCATGCTCGGCGTGCTGGCCGCGACCGGGGCCGCGCTGCGGCCGATCGGGGCGGGGACCGCCGGCATCGAGCCGATGTTCTTCCTGCTGGTGCTGAGCGGCCGGGTGCTCGGCCCGGGGTTCGGCTTCGTCCTCGGGTCCGTGACCATGTTCGCGTCCGCCCTGCTCACCGGGGGTGTCGGGCCGTGGATGCCGTTCCAGATGCTCGCCATGGGGTGGTTCACGATGGGCGCCGGGCTGCTGCCGGGGCCCGACCGGCTGCGCGGCCGGGGCGAGCTGGCCGTGCTCGCCGGGTACGGGTGCCTCGCCGCCTTCGCCTACGGCACCGTCATGAACCTGATGGGGTGGCCGTTCCTGGACGCCCTGGCCGCCGGCGTCGCCTTCGTCCCGGACGACCCGCTCCACTCGAACCTCGTACGGTTCCTCGCCTACTGCGCGGCGACCTCGCTCGGGTGGGACCTGGGACGGGCGGTCGTCACCGTCGTACTGACCCTGACCCTCGGCACGCCCCTGTTGAAGGCGCTGCGGCGGGCCACCCGCCGGGCGGCCTTCGAGAGCCCGGTCACCTTCCTGCCGTGACGTCCTGCGTCGCGGGTCACACGGGCCGACCGCACCGGGTGACGCGCGGCCACGCCGAGTCAGTCCGGGGGTGAGCCGTCCCACAGGACCTTGGTCCTCTACGAGGCGGGGCCGTAGCCGGAGAGGGTGGCATGCACGCGTCGCCCAGAGCGCTGACCTGGGCTTTGAGAGCCAGGTCACAGAAGGTACTGGTCCCCCGCATGCGACCACCACTAGTAACAGCGGTCGTTGCGGACGCCTGCCGGGCCTGTTTCTCTGGAGGAGTCGCCAGGCGCCGACGTGCCCTCCCGGGCCGCGGCGCCGCCGTATGCCCCCGCCGCCCCCGCGTGGTTCCGGCATGCCGGCGCACCCCCGTCCCCGAAGAAAAGGTGCTTCGTGCCCGTCTCCGTCATCCGCCGCATCGCCTCCCCGAAGAAGGCCCTCACCACCGCCGCCGTGGCCGCCGCCACGACCGGCATGGTGCTGGCCGCGGCCCCCGCCCAGGCCGCGACCCCCACGGTCTCCTCCGCCCAGTCGGTCGCGCACAAGATGATCCCGGACGCCGCGCAGTACAACGCGTTCAGCAAGATCGTCGAGCACGAGAGCGACTGGAACGTCACCGCCACGAACTCCTCGTCGGGCGCCTACGGTCTGGTCCAGGCGCTGCCCGGCAACAAGATGGCCTCCAAGGGCTCCGACTGGAAGACCAGCGCCGAGACCCAGATCAAGTGGGGCCTGGACTACATGAACGACCGCTACGGCAGCCCGGTCGGCGCCTGGAACTTCTGGCAGAGCCACGGCTGGTACTGACCGGCCCGGGCCGTCCCGGACGCGCATGCAGCGCGGCCCCTGCGGCACCCCCGTACGCGAAGGCGGCGGCTCCCGATCCCCGGGCCGCCGCCTCCGCCATGCCCCGATCCCCGGGCCGCCGCCCTCGCCGCACCCCGGGCCCCGGGCCGTTGCCCTCGCCGTACCCCGGGCCCCGGGCCGTTGCCCTCGCCATACCCCGGCCCTCGGGCCGCCGCCCTCGCTCTGCCTGCGGTCCCCGGGACACCGCCCTGCCCCGGCCGCCGGGCGGGGCGCGCGTCACAGCCGCTGGATGATCGTCCCCGTCGCCAGCGCCCCGCCCGCGCACATGGTGACGAGCGCGAACTCCCTGTCCCGGCGCTCCAGTTCGTGCAGTGCCGTCGTGATGAGCCGCGCCCCCGTCGCCCCGACCGGATGTCCGAGCGCGATCGCGCCGCCGTTGACGTTGACCTTCTCCAGGTCCTGCTCGAAGACCTGCGCCCAGCTCAGCACCACGGACGCGAAGGCCTCGTTGATCTCGACGAGGTCGATGTCCCTGAGCGACATGCCCGCCTTGCCGAGCACCGCCCGCGTCGCGTCGACCGGCCCGTCGAGGTGGTAGTGGGGGTCGGCGCCGACCAGCGCCTGCGCGACGACACGGGCGCGTGGCCGCAGCTTGAGGGCCCGCGCCATCCGCTTGGACGCCCACAGGAGGGCGCAGGCGCCGTCGGATATCTGCGAGGAGTTGCCCGCGGTGTGCACGGCGGTCGGCATCACCGGCTTCAGCCCCGCAAGTGCCTCCATACTGGTGTCGCGCAGCCCCTCGTCCCGGTCGACCAGGCGCCACATGCCCTGCCCGGCCCGCTGCTCCTCCTCCGTGGTGGGCACCTGCACGGCGAACGTCTCGCGCTTGAACCTCTCCTCCGACCACGCGTTCGCGGCCCGCTCCTGGGAGATGAGCCCGAGCGAGTCCACGTTCTCGCGGGTCAGTCCGTGGCGGCGCGCGATGCGTTCCGCCGCCTCGAACTGGTTCGGCAGGTCGACGTGCGCCTCCTCGGGGAAGGGCTTGCCCGGACCGTGCTTGGACCCCGAGCCGAGCGGCACGCGGGACATCGCCTCGACCCCGCAGCTGATCCCGACGTCGATCACGCCCGCCGCGATCATGTTGGCCACCATGTGCGAGGCCTGCTGCGAGGACCCGCACTGGCAGTCGACCGTCGTCGCCGCGGTCTCGTAGGGCAGGCCCATGGTGAGCCAGGCGGTGCGCGCGGGGTTCATGGACTGCTCACCGGCGTGGGTCACCGTGCCGCCGACGATCTGCTCCACGCAGTCGGCGTGGATACCGGTGCGTCCGAGGAGTTCGCGGTAGGTCTCGCCCAGGAGGTAGGCGGGATGCAGCGCGGCGAGCGCGCCGCCGCGCTTGCCGATGGGGGTGCGTACGGCTTCGACGATCACGGGTTCCGCGGCCATGGGTCGTCCTCTCCTAAGGGCCTGCCAGGCGGCCCGGCCCTGCTCACCCGCGCGGCGCGGGCGTCCCGGCCACCCGCCACGCTGAACTAGTACGCGTTCTAGTTCTGCGTGCAGTCTGCTGAGCGGAAGGTCCGCCCCGCAAGGGTCGTGCAGTGCCCGAAGTCGTGATCTGCCCTGTTTCCGCGCGCAATTGGGGGCGCCACACCCCTTGCCTCTTGTAGAACCCGTTACTACCTTCACGGCAGTTCCCGGTTCCTGATGAACCGTCAGAACATGGCCGGCACCGCAGTACGCGCCAGACCTGGAGTTGCCGATGTCCTGTCCAGCGCTGCCCGACGGATTCGACTTCACCGACCCGGACGTGCTGCACCACCGCGTCCCCCACCCCGAGTTCGCCGCACTGCGCCGGGTCGAACCGGTGCACTGGATCCCGCAGCGGCCCGGCATCGCGGGGTTCGACGACGACGGCTACTGGGCCGTCACCCGGCACGCGGACGTCAAGTACGTCTCCACGCACCCCGAGCTCTTCTCCTCCTGGGTGAACACCGCCATCATCCGCTTCAACGAGCGTATCCAGCGTGAACAGATCGAGGTGCAGCGGCTGATCCTGCTCAACATGGACCCGCCCGAGCACACCCGGGTCCGCCAGATCGTGCAGCGCGGCTTCACCCCGCGCGCGATCCGCGCCCTGGAGGACGCCCTGCGCACCCGCGCGGGACAGATCGTCGAGCGGGCGCTCGCGGAAAAGGACCCGGACGGCACCATCGACTTCGTCACCCAGGTCGCCAGCGAGCTGCCCCTCCAGGCCATCGCCGAACTGATCGGCATCCCGCAGGACGACCGGGCCAGGATCTTCGACTGGTCCAACAAGATGATCTCCTACGACGACCCGGAGTTCGCGATCAGCGAGGAGGTCGGCGCCGAGTCGGCCACCGAACTCATCTCGTACGCGATGAACATGGCCGCCGACCGGAAGCAGTGCCCGGCGAAGGACATCGTCACCCGGCTCGTGGCGGCGGAGGACGAGGGCAACCTGGCCGCGGACGAGTTCGGCTTCTTCGTGCTCGTGCTGGCCGTCGCCGGCAACGAGACGACCCGCAACGCGATCACGCACGGCATGCACGCCTTCCTGACCCACCCCGACCAGTGGGAGCTCTACAAGAGGGAGCGGCCGGCCACCACCGCCGAGGAGATCGTGCGCTGGGCCACACCCGTCGTCTCCTTCCAGCGCACCGCGACCCAGGACGTCGAACTGGCCGGCCGCCGCATCAGGAAGGGCGAGCGCGTCGGCATCTTCTACTCCTCGGCCAACAACGACCCGGACGTCTTCGACCGTCCCGAGGTCTTCGACATCACCCGCGACCCGAACCCGCACCTCGGCTTCGGCGGGGGCGGCCCGCACTACTGCCTCGGCAAGTCCCTGGCCACCCTGGAGATCGACCTGATGTTCCGCGCGGTCGCCGACGCGATGCCGGACCTGCGCGCGGCCGGTGATCCGCGCCGGCTGCGCTCCGCCTGGCTGAACGGTGTGAAGGAGCTGCGGGTCACCCCCGCCTGAGCGGCCGCCCCGGGGCCGGCCCGGGCCGACGGCCTCCCGGCGCCGCCGGCCCGACTCCGGGGAGGCGGGGACACCCCACGCCCCCGCCTCCCCGGGCAGCCGACCACGGCCATTGCGCCCGCGCCCGGCCCGCCACCCCGTCACAGCACCCGGTCACTGCGCTCGGTCACTGCGCCCCGTCACGTCACAGCTCGGTCACTGCGCTCGGTCACCGCGCCCCGGGCGGGTGTACAGGACGGTCTGCAGGCCCTGCCTTCGCGGCCGTCCCCGCCCGGGCCCGCGAGGTCTTTCCGCCGGGCGGGGCGGGGGCCCGCGGCCCGGACAGCAGATACGTCAGGCCGAACCCCGCGCCCACCACCACCGCGCCCCCGGCCGCGTCCAGCACCCAGTGGTTGCCGGTCGCCACGATCGCCGCCGCCGTGCCCAGCGGATGCAGCAGCCCGAGGGCCTTCATCCACCGCTTCGGGGCAAGCAGCGCGACCACGAGACCGCACCACAGCGACCACCCGAAGTGCAGGGAGGGCATCGCCGCGTACTGGTTGGTGAGCGCGGTCAGCGTGCCGTAGTCCGGCCGGGAGAAGTCCTGCACGCCGTGGACCGTGTCGATGACGCCGAACCCCGGCATCAGCCGCGGCGGCGCCAGCGGGTAGAGCCAGAAGCCGACGAGGGCGAGCACGGTGGTGAAGCCGAGCGCCGAGCGGGCCCAGCGGTAGTCGGCGGGACGGCGGGCGTAGAGCACGCCGAGGACGGTCAGCGGGACGAGGAAGTGGAACGACGTGTAGTAGAAGTCGAAGAACTCGCGCAGCCGTCCGGCTCGCACCACGGCGTGGTTGGCCCAGTGTTCGATGTCGACGCGCAGGAGGCGCTCCACCGCGAGGATCTGCTCGCCGTGCCGCTCGGCGAGCGCCCGGCCGCCGGAGTTGGTGCCGCCGGTCGCCGCCAGCCTGACCTGCTGGTACGCGGCGTAGCCGACCCGGATCAGGAGCAGTTCGAGGAGCAGGTTCGGACGGCTCAGCACCCGGCCGGGGAGAGCCGGCAGCGGGACCCGGCGGAACCGGGCCGGGACGGGCGGCGCGTACTCGGTGGGGACCGGGGTCCGGTAGTGGGGCGAGGAGAGGGACAGGAACGGGACGGCGCAGGCGGCGGCGAGCGCGGCCACCAGGACCAGGTTGTCGCGCAGAGGGTGGAGCAGCGTCACATCCGGCAGCACCGTCCGCGCGGGCAGCGTCGTCACCAGGACGATCGCCACCGGCCACAGGTACCGGTCCGAGGCCCTGCGGCCGACCCGGCCGACCACCGCGAGCAGCACCCACAGCAGCTGGTGCTGCCAGGTGGTGGGCGACACCGCGACGGCGACGCAGCCGATGATCGCCACGGCGAGCAGCGACTGTCCGTCGCGGGCGCAGCGCACCGCGCGACGGGTGCCGACGACGGCGACGGCCGCGCCGAGGACCAGGAAGAGACCGGTCTCCAGGGGCCCTTCGAGGCCGAGGCGCAGCAACGCGCCGTGCAGGGACTGGTTCGCGAGGCCGTCCGCGCGGCCGCCGAGTCCGACGCCCGCCACATGGTGGACCCAGTAGGTGGACGAGTCGTGGGGCAGCGCGGCCCGGGCGAGCACCGTGCAGGCGGCGAACGTGATCCCGGTGGAGACGGCCGCGCGTCCGCGTCCGGTGCACCACAGCAACGGAACGAAGAGCAGCACGGTCGGCTGGAGGGCCGCTGCGACGCCGATGAGCACGCCGCTCGCGCCCTGTCCGCGTACGGCGAAGCAGCCGAGGAGGACGAACAGGACCGTAAGGACGCTGGTCTGGCCGAGGTGGAGGGTGTTGCGCACCGGCAGCGACAGCACGAGCAGGCTGACGGCGACGGGGGCGGCCAGCAGCCGGGTGCGCAGGGTCACGGGCCGGGGCAGGGCGCGCGCCGCGACCAGCCCGAGCGCGACGACCAGCAGCAGCGTGCCGAAGGTCCAGCCCCAGCCCAGCGCCTGTTCAGCCGAACGAGTGAGGGGCTTCAGGACGAGTCCGGCGAACGGGGTGCCGGTGAAGCGGGTCGAGTCGTACAGGGAGCCCTTCGTGTGCAGGACGCCGTTCGGGCCGGCCCAGGTCTCCAGGTCCGTCAGGCGGTCACCCCTGGGCGTCGCGAGGACGACGGCGACCTGCCGCACGGCGAGCCCGGCGGCGACCAGCCAGAGTCCGGCGCGGGCCGCTTCAAGCCGTGCCCGGGGCGTTCCGGCCGTCCCGGGGGCGAAGGCCTCGCCCGACGGTTCTCCGTGCTCCGCATTCGCCACGCCGCGCCTGCCTCCCGCCCCGCCGGCTCCGGCGGTATGTCCTTCCCCGAACCCTATGAGGCTCTCGCCACGTTCATGGACATACGCGGTCGATCCGGCGCCTATCTGCTGTCCCGTCGCATCCGCCGTTAACGGGCCCCGGCCGGCCCGAGGTCACCGTCACCGACCCGGCTCTGGTCAGGCGCGCCGTGAAGGCCGCCGCGCTGGGCAACGCGATGGAGTGGTTCGATCGACTACGGCGTCTAGGCCGTTTCGCATCTGATCGTTGGTTCGGCCGTGTCGTTGACCCGCGGTGGGCACGAATTGAGCCGTTGCTACCCGCCCGGATGCCGAAGCGGGGTGGCCGTTGGCGGGACCACCAGTAGGTGATCGATGCGATCGCCTTCAAGCCCCGGTCCGGAACGCAGTGAATCCACCTGCCGGAGCGGTACGGCAACTGGAGAGGCATACACAACTGGCTGCCGATGCGGGCCGTCGACGGCCCTGGGAGCGAATGCTCACCGCTGATGGCCCAAGCCGACGCCGACGAAGACCTCAACCGGGGCGTCGCTCCACAACCGTGCACGCTCACCAGCACGCGTCCGGGGCCTGCAATAGGGCGCCCCACGAAACGAGCCCAACGACCGCAACATCGGTCGCTCTCGGGGTGGACCGACCAGCCGACCACGGAGATCCACCTCGCTGCCGATGCCCACCGCCGGCCCCGAGGCTTCGTCCTCGCCAACAGAACGAGCCTGCCGCCAGCAACGTCATGGACCGCCTACGGCGTTCCCCGGCGAAGCGACCCACCCGCACCGGCCCGGCCTGGCCGACGCTAGGAGAAGACAACGACCATATAAACCGGCCGGACTCCACGTCGCAGACCGCCTTCATCTGGCCCAGCCGATGCCTAAACGAACCCGCATGCAGTTATGTCGGGGTGACGCTCTGCAGAACGTTTCTCCGGTCCGACAACCCACCGCGCAGATACGCTCGGCCTTCGGCAGGTCCGCAGCAGCCTTCCTCGTCCGGCTCCTCGGCGGCATGGTGTTCAGGCTCGGCCACCGCTTCGGCCGCAGGGTCCCCCTCAGTACGGTCTCGATGGCATCGTGGGGGTCGTGCGCTTTCCAGACCTGAGCGAGCCGCCCGCACTTACGGGCGCGATCAGCTGATAGCAGCTGGCCAGTACAGCTCTTCGCTTGCAGCCCCTTTCGCCGCTCACCGCTACGCGGCGTACAGGGCGTGCAGCTGCCACGCTAGGCCGTGATAACGATCAGGAGATCAGGAAGGAGATAATGCCGACCTCCCGCGTTTCGGCTCAGGCTGGGGCTCGCAGTTTTGGAGTCGACGCGTTCCGGGCCGCACGCGCCTGTTCGGCCCACTGCTTGACGGCGGGCTCGATGGCCCGCGCCCTGGCGGCAGTGCTGCCCACAGGCTGCTGCGATCGGGCCCGGTCGTCGTGTTGAGTCTGCTGCGTTGGCGGTGTTCTCGTGGACCCCGGAGGAACGGCGCCGGCGACCAGGTCAGCTTCACGCTCTCTGACCTCTCAGCGGCTTCCCGCTCCTGCTGCTGCGAAAGGAGCAGGAAGCCGCTGAGAGGTGCTCATCAATGACCGTGTTCTTTACGTTCCAGTCTGACGACAGTAATGTGCGGACGCTTTGGGGGTGCATGGGAAGCGTCCGTCGCCGTCAGCTCTGTGGGCCATGAGGTATCCGGGTACAGACCGACGACGTCCATCGAGGCGCTTACTGTTGCGTCAAATCCGTTGGTGCCAGTGACGCGGATGGTGAATCGGTAATAGGCGCGCTTATTACCACTATTAGTGATTTTAACCGGGATGGCCAGCGCGTCGCCTATGACTTTCGATGTGTACACCGTCAGATCATTTTTCCGTATTATAGGATCCCCGAAGTTCTCTCCCCCTTCCGTAATTCCCGTGACCGGCGAGGGTGAGATTACCTCACCAGCAGGCGCCGCCTCTCTTCGTTGCCGCTCAACCTTGTCCTCCACTGATTCCTTTTTCCGCTTCTCCGCGGTTTTGGTGGAGACTGGAGCAGTGGATTTCCCCAAGGATGGGCTGTCCAGGCTACCGTTCCGGGCGGGACGAACCTGTTCCCGGTTTGCGCTGTCCTGCTGCGCCGATCCGCAGCCGGCCAGCAAGAACGCGCCCGACAGGATGGCACCTATGGCGAGGTATGCACTACTAAGCGGTGTTCTTTGCATGATCAGTCACATGCCGCGACGGTCGTAACACGATCGATGATGGGAACGCCATCCTGCCACATGACAGCCGCAACAGTGGAACAGTCAACCCATACGCCGCTGCCAGCGCTCTCGTATTTTACCGGTCCGGCATACTGCGAGTACGTTCCCTCGTCCACCTTGCACGACACGCCAGCCTTATTTGGGCACAGCTTGAGCTTCATTTTTTTCGGGGTGCCGATGTTGTTTTCGAAAACTGCGCACGCCCCATTTTGACCTGACGCGAGTTTGGTGTAAGTGAACAGTGTTCCGAAGCGTCGCGCATCGGGCAGGCGTTCTGCATACTCCAGCTGGTAGCCGCTTCCGCACAGAGTTGCCGTGGCACGGATTGCTGCGGGGTCAGCGCTTGCAACGGCGCGTGTCTTCGCGCTGCGCGCACCGGCTGCCGAGAATGCGACATCGGTCCCGGGAACGATCATGTTGACGGCTGTAGAGGCGTGGTCGTCAGCCGGGGACTGCGGGGCGGCTATGAGGACGGATACCAGGGCGGCGACCGGGGCTAGGACGCCTAAAAGTTTATGCATGGACTCAGGTGTTCCTTTCATGGAGGATGAGGCGGCTCAGAGGTAGGCTGCGGCTGTCTTGCGGCGGTCGGGAAGGAACGGGTCGATTGCCCCGGCTGCAGAACCGGAGCCGGCCTCTGCACCACGGATTCGACGGGCTAGGGCCGCAAGACTGGGATCATTGGGCCGAACATTGATCTGGAAGTGGGACTCTTTGGCTGGCTTGGCATGTCCGCCCCAGTAGATGATGCCCTGGCAATCGGCGAGGATGTCGGCGACGACGACCTTCTCAAGATCGGACAGCCCAGTGCCCGGCTGGGCATTGAGCGGGTAAAAGAGTGGGCGAATCTCAACCGCGGTGCCAGACAGGTGGTTTGACTCAAAGTCGGCCTTGATGGTCCGGTGGGTAGAGTGGCCGCGAACGTCGCCGGGGCGGAGCATGTCGATCTCATATGCGAATCGGCGGGCCACGTGCAGTAACACCGTGGAGACGTCGCCCTTCAGCAGCGGTACGTTGACGCTCGTGCCCTCAACACGGAAGAGCTCGACGCTGTTGCCATCAACAAGGGGCCAGCCGTTCTGCGATCGCCGACCGGACCAATTGCTCTGCGAGGGGGTGGATGCCACAGCAGTCGAGACTGTCGTGAGAAGCACTCCTGCGGCGATGCCGGATGTCAGCCCGAGGGCCTGTCGGCGAGTGGGTGAGTGAGTAATGTCGCTCAACGTTTGTGTCCTTTCCGGTATTGGCGGTAGGCAAGGACTGCCGACGACACCAGAGAGCCTAGCAAGATGGTCATACAGATGAACAGGAGCGGATTGACCCACCCACTCACGAGTTCCTTGCTCGCACCGTCTTCCCAATAGCAGGTCGCGTGCAACGGAAATGTGCTGTCGTCGAAGTGGTCGAATTGGACGATGGGACGTCCTTCGAAGTAATCGGGACATGCATGCGACGGGAAGGCGAACGAGACCTGAGACCAGCCGAGGAGATAGCAGAGTGTTCCCGTGGCGGTGGATGCCTTGATCAGGCCAAGGAGCCGTCGCCCCGCCCGGATACGCACGAAGGCCAGACCGAAGCCGACGAAGAGGACCGCCAGGATCCAGGAACCCATCAGGCTGAGCCGTGTGCGAACAAGTTCGCATGGTTGGATTTCATCTTCGCCTGGCTACGGGCCTCCGACCCGGCGCGACCGATCAGGGTCGCCGAAAAGCCAAGGCAATAATTCCTCAGCCTATCCTCCGGAAGCAGGTGGGACAGGATCATTGCTACTCCGCCCGTCTGCGTTTCGAGGGCGATTCGTCCGACGTTGACGAGCGGATCTTCGATGGATGTGAGGATGTCGTATGCAGCGTCCACCGCGGTGTCCTGCGTGGGGAACCTTTTTGCAAGGTAGTCCCTGAACCGGGTTATCCCACCAGTCTTCTCATAGTGCTCACCCAGCGCTGCAGTGATGGATACGCCGGACCGCATCTTCTCGGCGAGGAGGAATCCGTCGGCGTCCTCTACGAGATCGTTGAATCCGAACGAGGACACTAAACCTATTTTCCCAAGTCGTTCGGCACAATAGGTGTACCCGGAGGCAAAGGAGTCGCTGTCGCGACGCCATTCTCCGTAGAACGTCATGAGATCTCCAGCCCAACCGGCCACGTCACCCCTGTTGGCCTTGCGCTTGTCGGACAGCGGCGGCTTGAGCATGTGTCCCGCTGCGGTGGCAAGCAGGTGCTGTGGCCCCAGCGTCTGCCCCGTAAAGGGATCGGTGAAATCGGACATCAGTTCCGCGCCATGGCTGTTGGCGTATTCGATGAACGACCAGTCTACTTCACCGATGAGGTCTGTCCACTCACGTCCCGCATAGCGCTGCTGCCGGTAGTAGTCGGTAACCAGCTTATTTGGATCGCCCTTGCCGTAACTCTTGGCAAGGTTGTACACCTGGTCAATATTCGCGAGGAAGCCCGCAGCGGGAGACACAGCTCGGTTGATGTTCTGCTGGCCATTATCAGAGCCAGCTCGGTGTGCGTCACGGTCCAGCATGAACGAGTCACTGCCGTTCGTGACCTTGTATTCCTTGACCTGGTTAAATGACCAGTTCGCGGGGAGGGGAAATCCGAGGTTTCCGGAAAATCCCCAGGACATGCCAGAGACGAACGAGTAGACTGCGGAAGACTCCTTCGTTACCTGAGTGCACACATTCCGGGAACCGTAGACGCCATGGACGTAGCGCTTACCCCTGGATGCAAGACCGGAGGTGACCCCTCGGAAGTACTCCAGGATGTGCGGCATATCTTCCTGGGTAGCGTCGTAGTCGACTGCGAAGTAGATCACGGTGCCCCGATTAAAGCCGAAGTGTACGGCTTGATCATGGGCAAACTGACCATGTTTGTACCCATTTCCCCAGTAGTACTCCGCTAGGGTCCTGCCATGGTCTTGAAAGATCGGGAAGACCCGCAGCCCGGCCTTGAAAATGTTGTCGAGCTCTCCTTGTTCCAGCATCTTCGATCCGCCACCGGCCGAGGCCTCGTTGAGGTAGCGGCCGACGTAGCGGTAGCCATCGGCGTACAACTTGGCGCCGCGGGACGGGGTTATCGTGTAGGCGGTATCGGAACCAGTGGCCGGCCGGTCGGGATCCCCCATGGACACCAGGAGCTGAGCCCACGTGGTGTAGTCGCCCTTGCCTGTGACGGGGAGCTGGGAGAATGTCTGGAACGCCTTTACCCAGCCCTCGACATCTGCATCCCAGGAATCAGTGAAGTGGGTGGCTGCGTTGGGCTCACCATATCCGGGAACGGGCTCGTTGAACACGCAGGCTGCGGAGAACAGTTGGACAAAGAGGCCGGACGAACCGGGTCCGACGGGGTGGGCCTTGACACCGGTCTGCGTGCTGGGACCGAAGTTGCCGTTCGCGTCCGCTTCCGCGATGCCGATCGCGAGCTGGATCGCCTTCATCAGCGACTGCTGCACGTCGCGCGAGTAGATCCCGTCGGTGGGACCGACAGAGAACGTCTTCTTCGTCCAGTAGTTCCGATTCAGCCACTGCTGGATGGACCGAATTTTGTCCGTGCCGCCAGCGACGGTGATGTATGCATCCATGTTGAGCAAGGCTTTAAGCACCTTTGCCTGGACTACCCCACCGTCCTGGGGGAGGCCCATGTTCTCCTTCATCTTGTCGACGGACGCCGCTGCAACTGTGTCGAAATCGGCCACCGACATGTCACCGCCCCAGTACCCCTTACAGAAAAGGGCGTGGCGGATAATCTTCACAATGTTGGGCTTCTGCTTCCATCCAATGCCGATGGTGCCGAGCGCCGTGACCTTGGCAAGAGTGCCGTCGCCGAAATTCGCTACGAGGGGACTAATGCCGAGCTCATGCTGTAAGCCCATCGTAAGGGAATACATGGTGGGCCAGCCCGTCGTCCCGTTCTCGGGGCACTTCACGTAGCCGACCAGATTGCCATACGTCGCGTTGGCCCATTTTTGGGCAGCAAGAACCTTCTCATCGGACATCTGACGGACTCTCTTCCAACGATTGAAGCGCTTCAGAAGAATAAATGGCGAGCAAGAACATGCCGCGTTATTCCGAACAGCACGCCATGTCGGGGGCAGTGGTCGCAGCGTGAAGGGAAGGACACGTACGACTGCATTGGCGTGCGTGCGCAACGGTTCGGCAACAACGCATGGCGATAATCCCCCGTGGTGGCGGCTCCCGAGGTCAGGGGCGGGCGCCTGATTAAGCAGCTTGGTCATAGCTGCGTCATGTGAGCGTCACGATACGCATGGGTCAAAGGCAAGGGGCAAGCGAAACAGCTGGGACTGAAGAAGGAATGGCCGGAATTATCCCCGACGACAGTGCCAATGGCCGGTCGTCGCACCCACCCTCGTGACTTCGCCTCTACCTCTGCAGCCTCTGTAGCTGTGGGCGATTCACAGCCCGGCCGTCATCGGCGGCGTGGCGGTGTGGTTCATGGCCGAGTCGGCGGGCCGCCCCCTGCCCGGCTCCGCCCCGTCCGTCGAGCCCGCCGACCACTGACGGCGCCCTTCGCACGGCCGACGGCCCGAGCCGATCTCCAGCGGGCGGGCCGGTCACCGGTGGACGGGGGCCGCTCACCGGTGGACGGGGCCGGTCGGCCGACATGTGGGGCGGGGGCCGGAAAACCCGCTGACAATCGCCACACGCGCGACTAGATTCGCCCGGGAACTAGTTAGCTCATCTAACTAGGCATACGAAAGGCGTGGTGCATGAGCGAGGCCCAGTCCTGGGACACGGTCGACGACTACTTCACCCAGCTTCTCTCCCCGCCCGACGACGCCCTGACGGCGGCGCTCGCCGACAGCAGGGCCGCCGGACTGCCACCCATCAACGTCGCACCCAACCAGGGCAAGCTGCTCCAGCTCCTCGCCCGGATCCAGGGCGCCCGCCGGATCCTGGAGATCGGCACTCTCGGCGGCTACAGCACGATCTGGCTGGGCCGCGCACTCCCCGCCGACGGCCGGCTGGTCACCCTGGAGTACGACGCCGGGCACGCCGAGGTCGCCCGCGGCAACCTCGCGCGCGCCGGTCTCGACAAGGTGTGCGAGGTCCGGGTGGGCCCCGCCCTCGAGTCGCTGCCCGCGCTCGCCGCCGAGCACCCCGAGCCGTTCGACCTCGTCTTCATCGACGCGGACAAGGTCAACAACCCGCATTACGTCGAGTGGGCGGCGAAACTCACCCGCCCCGGCAGCCTGATCGTCCTCGACAACGTGGTGCGCGGCGGCCGGGTCACCGACGCGGGCAGCGACGACCCGAGCATCCGGGGCACCCGCGCCGCCCTCGAACTGATCGCCGGGCACCCGAAGTTGAGCGGCACGGCGATCCAGACCGTCGGCAGCAAGGGGTACGACGGCTTCGCGCTGGCCCGGGTACTGGACTGACCGGCCGTCAGGCCTCGTGGTAGAAACCGACGTTCACGCTGCGCGGGCCGGTGCGGTCCTGGATGACGAGCTCCCCCGAGCCACCCCCGGGCAGTCTCGCCGTCCCGCCGTACGGCAGGGGCTGCGGCGGCAGACCCGCCGCCGCCAGGCGCACCTCGGACGAGGGGTCCGGGTGCGAGCCGCGCAGCCAGGTCACCTGCCAGGTGCCGTCCGGCCCGCACAGGAACTCCAGGTGGACCCGCGAGACGAACAGCCAGTCGTCGGGGGTGGCGAGCCGGCAGACGGCCTTGTCCCGGCCCACCCGCAGCACGGCGCCCGGCTCGCTGGGCGCCTCGGCCATCAGCATTCCGGCCGTCGCCCCGGCGTCCGCCCCGGAGACCGAGGCCATGGTGAGTTCGAGCACGTGCGCTCCTTAGAGGCTCAGCTGTCCGGTCCCTGTGCGGGCGTCGTCGACCACCGCCGACGCATGATAATTCGCCACGGGACCTGCCGGGTGGCGTCCGGCACAATGGACTCATGACCGAGCGAAAGCCACCTGGTGTCAGCTTCGAGTCCTGGGTCGACAAGCAGATCCGTGAGGCGGAGGCCCGCGGGGAGTTCACCGAACTCGCGGGCGCGGGCCGCCCGCTGCCGGCGGTCACCGACGCCCCGTACGACGAACTGTGGTGGGTCAAGCGGAAGATGGCCCGCGAGGGACTCTCGGTGCTGCCGCCGACGCTGGCTCTGCGCAAGGAGGCCGAGGACGCGCTCGCGGCGGCAGCGGCGGCCCCCTCGGAGGGGGCAGTCCGCCGGATCGTCGAGGCCGTCAACGCCAAGATCCGCGAGGTCATGTTCAAACCGCCGCCGGGACCCCCGCTCGGGCTCAAGCCGTACGACGTCGAGGAGATCGTCCGCGACTGGCGCGAGCGCCGGGAGAGCTGACCGGCGCGCGGCGAGAGGCCGCGCCCGGGACATGGTCCGGGACGCGGCCTCTCGCCGTGCGGTACGGGCGGCGCGGGCGCCCTACGAGCCGTGCGCCGTACGCGTCGTCCGCCGTACGGGTCGCGCGCCGTACGAGTGCGCCGTACGGGTCGCACGCCCGTACGGGTAATGCGTGTGCTCAGGTGTGCAGCAGCCGCTCCGCCATCTCCCGGTAGTCCCGCAGGGCCAGCCGGAGCTGCTCGGTGTCGGTGGCCGTGCCCTTGCCCTCACCTGCGGACTGCCAGGCGGAACGAAGGGTGCGCCGCCGCTCGGTGATCGCGTCGGTGAACCGCGCGGCGATCTCCTCCAGCACGTGGTCGGCCTCCTCGACGGACGTCCGGGGCTCGTCCACGAACCCGCCGACCGCGTGCTGGAGCCGCCGGGCGAGCTTGTCGGACTCCTCGTGCGCCAGCAGCGGAGTCCCACTGCCCCGGCCTTCACCGGAACCACCTTCGCGGGAGGTCACGCCGGCGCCCTCGCGGGCGCGGGCGGCGAGGCCCTCGGCCGCCGTGCCGGCGCTCCGGCCGGTCCCCGTGGGGGTACCCGCGCCGTCCCGCCAGGCGGTCGTCGCGCCGTCACGGTCCGTCTCCGTGCCGAGCCCCTCGCCGCGGGGCGCCGCGCCGGCGCCGCGCGCACCCGTCCCCGGGTGGGTGCCGGGGGTGCCCGTCGTCCCGTCGGCCTCGCGCGCCGCGGCCGTCTCCCGCGCCTCGGCGGTCTCCCGGCTCGTGGTGAGGTCACCGGTCACGCCCTGGTGGTCCTCTCGCCCGTCACGGCCGGGCGTCCCGGCCGCGGTGACATCGGCGCCCGGGCCCTCGGACCCTCGTGCCGTCCCCCGGCGCTCCGCGCCCTCACCTCGTGTCACGTCTGCCATTTCTGTCAACTTCCCTTCGCGTGGCGCCCGTTGAAGGTCCACGGTGCGTGTGTGCGGTTGCCGGAACGATCCGTCTCCGAGTCGTCGGCGGCCGTCTGCGCACCGTTCGTGCCGTTGTCCGCGCGGTGGCGGGCGTCGTCCTTGCGGCTGGGTGTCACCAGCTCCTCGAAGAGGGCGCGGGCGTCGAGCATGGCCTCACGCATCTCCTCGGTGGAGGTGCCGTTCCCGGCGGCGCCGTCGGCACTGCCGTGTGCCGCGCTGTGCACCCGCCGGTATCCGTGGACGTGGTGCGCGTGATGCACCGAGAGGGCTTCGAGCTGCTCCTCGTAACGGCCGTGCTCGGGGAAGCCCCGCTCCCCGGCCAGTTCACCGAGCAGCCGGTCCGCCTCGGCCACCGCTTCCCGCGGCGAGTCGACGAAGCGTTCCTGAGCGGCGGCCCAGCGGGCCTCGTACTGCTCACGGGCCGCGGGCTCCAGGGGCCGCTCGCGCAGCGAACCGTGCCGCTTCACCCGCTCGGTGAGGTCTCGTTCGGCGGCCCGTTCGTCGCCGTCGTGCCGGGCGACGGCACGGTCGTACTCGGGGCCGAAGCGCCGCTGGAGGCTGCGCCCGCCCTGCGGCCGGCGGGCGAGCAGCTTCAGGACGACCGCGACAAGCGCCACGGCCGCCACAATCACGATCAATGTGATGATCACGCCTGTGGACATGGGTGCCTTCCGGAGTTTTCGACCCAACGGGCCGGTTCAGTTCTCGGATTGCCCCGAAGCCGCTCCGCAAACGGTGCGCGCCCCCGGCCCTGCCCGCCGCACGGGGAAAACCGCTTGCGGACGGAGGACGGCACATCGCGACAATGACGGCCATGACCCGTACGCCCTCCCCTTGGACCATCGCACCGGCACCCTTCGACTCGCCGGACGCCGCCGCGCTCTGGCGGGCGTACTACACGGAGGTCAGCGACCGCTGGTACCTGCTCCACGAGGGGCACCGCACCGACCCCGCCGAGCTGGAACGGGAGATCGCCGCGGACAGCGGGGACTGTTTCGCGCCGCCCGGTGGCGTGCTGCTGCTGGCGCGGTACGCGGGCGAGCCGGTCGGGAGTGCGGGCGTGCGGCTGACGGACGCGACGACGGCCGAGCTCAAGCGGGTCTTCCTCCGCGAGGAGGTGCGCGGCCGGGGCGGCGGCGCACTCCTGGTGCGCGCCGCGCAGGACGCGGCCCGCGCCCTCGGCGCCGGGCGGATGGTGCTCGACACCCGCGGCGATCTGGTCGAGGCCCGGACGCTGTACGCGCGCCTCGGGTACGAGGAGACGGAGCCGCACAACGACGAGGAGTACGCGGAGCACTGGTTCACGAAGGACCTGAACGGCTGACCGGCTCCACGAAGCCCGCGGACGTGCGGGCGCGGAGAAGCTCAGGCCACCCGGCGGTACGGGCGTCCCGGCGTCCCGTGCGGGCGCTCCGCGTCGGAGCCGCACATCTCGGTGGTCAGTTCCTCCACCAGCCGGATCAGGTCGGTGGGACGGTCGGGGCCCCACCAGTCGCCGAGCAGCTCGGCGAGGGACTCCTCGCGGGCCCGGGCCAGCTTGCCGGCAGCGGCGCGTCCCTGGTCCGTGAGCACCAGTTCGACACCCTCACGGCGGGCCAGCCCGCGCTCCTCGATCTGGCGGGCCGCGGCGATCACGACGTCCAGCGGTACGGCGCTGTGCTCGGCCAGCACCGCCGGTTCCTCCCGGCCGTGCTTGCGGACGCGCAGCAGCAGCCAGCCGGCGGCCGGGAGCAGGTCGACACCGGCCCGCTCGGTGATCCGCTCGTAGATCTCGCGCCGCCCCTCGCGGGTGCCGAGGACCGACAGGGCCCGGCACACCTCGTCGTACGAGGACCGCTCGACCGGATTGCTGGCCAGCGTCTGTGTGGCGTCCGGTGCCGTGACGGAACCCCGCAGCCGGTCCTCGCGCAGGAACCAGGCGAGCACGAACCCGACCAGCGCGACCGGGGCGGCGTACAGGAAGACGTCGGTGATCGCCGAGGCGTAGGCGTGCAGGACGGGGGTCCGCAGCGTGGCCGGGAGTTCGGCGATGCCCTTGGGGTCGGCCTTGAGGGAGTCGACCCCGAGTCCCGGGGGGAGCTGCTGCCCGCTGAGCGCGGTGGTCAGCTTGTCGCCCAGCCGGCTCGCGAAGACCGTGCCGAAGATGGCCACGCCGAACGAGGCGCCGATGGAGCGGAAGAAGGTGGCGCCGGAGGTGGCGACGCCCAGGTCCTCGTACGGGACCGCGTTCTGCACGATCAGGACCAGGACCTGCATGACCAGGCCGAGGCCGAGGCCGAAGACGAAGAAGAAGGCGCTCATCTCGGCCGTGCCGCTGTTCTCGTCGAGCTGGTGGAGCAGGAGCAGTCCCACGGTGGTGATGCCCGTGCCCGCGACGGGGAACACCTTCCAGCGGCCGGTGCGGCTGACGATCTGGCCGGAGACGGTGGAGGAGAGCAGCAGGCCGAACACCATGGGCAGCATGTGCACGCCGGACAGGGTCGGGGAGACGCCCTGGACGACCTGGAGGAACGTCGGCAGATAGGTCATCGCCCCGAACATGGCGAAGCCGACGACGAAGCTGATGACGGCGGAGAGCGTGAAGGTCCGGACGCGGAACAGCTTCAGCGGCAGGACCGGTTCCGCCGCCCTGTGCTCCACGGCCACGAAGGCGACCGCAAGGACGACGGCGAGCACCGCGGTCCCGACGAGCCGCGGCGAGGTCCAGCCCCAGGTGGTGCCGCCGAGCGAGGCCACCAGGATCAGGCACGTCGCGACGGCGGCGATGAGCAGGGTGCCCAGGTAGTCGATGACGTGGCGGGCGGCCCGGCGCGGGATGTGCAGGGCCGTGGCGATGACGGCGAGCGCGACCACGCCGACGGGCAGGTTGATGTAGAAGACCCAGCGCCAGCTCAGGTGCTCGGTGAAGAAGCCGCCGAGCAGCGGCCCGAGGACACTGGTCGCGCCGAAGACGGCACCGAACAGCCCCTGGTACTTGCCGCGTTCGCGCGGCGAGACGATGTCGCCGACGATCGCCATGGACAGCACCATCAGCCCGCCGCCGCCGAGGCCCTGGAGCGCCCGGAAGCCGATGAGCTGCGGCATGTTCTGCGCCATGCCGCACAGCGCGGACCCGATCAGGAAGATCACGATCGCCGTCTGGAACAGCCTCTTGCGGCCGTACTGGTCGCCGAGCTTGCCCCACAGGGGTGTCGCCGCCGTCGAGGCGAGCAGATACGCGGTGACGACCCAGGACAGGTGTTCCAGCCCGCCGAGCTCGCTGACGATGGTCGGCAGCGCGGTCGACACGATGGTCTGGTCGAGGGCGGCCAGCAGCATGCCGAGCAGCAGCGCGCCGATCGACACGAGAACGCTGCCGTGCACATGGTCCTCGCCGGACACGCTCCCGTCCGCCACCGCCGCGTCGGTGCCCTGCGCGTCGCCGGTCATACGGATCTCCCTGGGCCCAGGCGTCTCGGTCATCTCCCATCGTGGTCGGTGTGACCGGTTATGGCCTGTTGAGTCCTCCCCCGGGGCCGGGAATCCCGGGGTGCCGGGGGGATCTGAGGCGGCCTGGATAGTCTCTGGAGGTCGTGAGGGGGAGGGGCCACACGTGAGCGGATCCGAGGGACACGTCTGCCCGGAGTGCGGCACGCGCCGGGAGCCGGACGGTACTCCGTCCTGCGCCTGCACCCGGCGGGCGTCGGACGCCGCGCGTGACGCCCGTACGGCCGAGGCCGCGGCGGCGGAGGACTTCGACCCGCTGCGCATCCGTCCCTACGTGGAGCTCGGCACGGCCTCCCCCGGCGCCGGTGAGGACTCCGACTCCGCGCGCACGGGCCCCGCCGGGCCGAAGCCGCCGGACGCGTGGACGCGGGAGTCCGCCACGCGCCCCGTGCCCCTGCCGCCGGAGCGGCCGGCCGAGCGCACGATGCCGCTCACGGCGGCGACGCCCGTACCCGCCCCTGCACCTGCTCCTGCTCCATTTGCTCCTGCTCCATTTGCTCCTGCTCCTGCTCCTGCTCCTGAGGACGTCCGGCTCTTCCAGGAGGCGGATCCCGGGCCCGGCACCCCGCCGCCCGGTACTCCTCCGCCGGGCGACGAGCCGCCCCGGCGCCGCCGCCGCACGGTGCTCCTGATGGTGGCCGGCGCGGCGGTGGCCGTCGTGGCCGTCGCCGGGCTGGCGAGCGGAGTCCTGTCCTACGACACACCCGAGCGGGACGGCGCGGCGCCGGAAGCGGTACGGGCGAGTGTGCCGCAGGAGCGGTCGGCCCCGGCCTCCGCGTCCCCGAGCCGGAGCAGGTCGTCCGCGCCGGCCTCCCCGGACCCCACGGCGTCGGAGAGCGCCGGCCCCTCGCCCTCGAAGTCGTCGAGCCCGTCGGCGACGCCGTCCCCGTCGAAGAGCCCGAAGGGGACACCGACGACCGCCCGCGCCACGGGCTCGGTACGGCCCCCGTCCGAGGCTCCGGACGAACACCGCGCCACCGTACTGCGCCGCGGCGACCAGGGCTCCGAGGTCACCGAACTCCAGTTGCGGCTGCGGCAGTTGGCCATCTACAACGGGGGCATCGACGGCACCTTCAGCCGCCAGGTCGAGGACGCCGTGCGCCACTACCAGTGGACCCGCGGGATCAGCTCCGACGAACTGGGCGTCTACGGCACGGCCACCCGCGCCCGCCTGGAGTCGGAAACCCCCCAGCCCTGACCGGCCGCGGGTTCTCCCCGGGCTCCTTCGCACGCGCCCGACGGACGACCGCCCGCACGGGGGCCGGACGCCACGGCACACCGCGGGCGGGGCGAGCCCGCACAGGGCGACGGTGAACACCCGCCCCACGCGTCTGCGACAGCCACACGCGTCCGGGACAGCCACGGAGGTCACAGCGGCGACCGACGCCCGGGGACCAGCGACCGGAACCCCGGCCTCACGCAAGCGGCGGCCCCGGGAACCCCTCAGCCGATGTGCAGCCGGACCGACCCGTCCGCGCCCGCCTCGACCCGCACCTGTGTGAGGTCGTCGACCAGTGCGTCGGGGCCGTGGGCCGCGGCGCGGGGGCCGACCCCGACGACCCGCATCCCGGCGGCCCTGCCGGCGGCGATCCCCGCGCCGGAGTCCTCGAAGACGACGCAGTCCTCGGGCGCGACGCCCAGTTCGGCGGCACCCTTGAGGAAGCCCTCGGGATCCGGCTTGCTCGCGCCGACCGATTCGGCGGTGATGCGCAGGTGGGGCAGCCCGAGCCCGGCGGCGGCCATCCGCGCGGTGGACAGGCCGACGTCGGCCGAGGTCACGAGCGCGTGCGGAAGCCCGGCGAGGGAGGCGAGGAACACCGCGGCTCCGGGCACCTCGACGACACCGTCCATGTCGGCGGTCTCCTCGGCGAGCATGCGGGCGTTGTCCGCGTGGTTCTGCTCCATGGGCCGGTGCGGCAGCAGGACCGCCATGGAGGCGTAGCCCTGACGGCCGTGGACGACCTTCATGACCTCGTCCCCGTCGAGCCCGTGCCGGTCGGCCCAGCGCCGCCAGCAGCGCTCGACCACGGTGTCGGAGTTGACGAGCGTTCCGTCCATGTCGAGCAGGAGGGCGCGGGCGGTCAGAACGGTGGTGGCCGTCATCGGCATGCTCCAAGAAGCGTGAGGGGGAGCCGCGCGGGGCCCCCGGGGACAAGGCGGCCCCGCCCGCCGGTCAGGGAGAAACGGGCGGGAGCCACTTTGTTCCTTCACGATACAAAACAAAGGCCCCCTGGCGCCACCACGCCTGACCAGGGGCTTCGCCTGCACCTGCGCGAGGGCCCGGGCCGGGACGCCGAAAGGAGGTGATCCCCCGCGGTGGCGGGCTCATCCGGTCACCGCCTCGTACAGGCTCCACAGGCCGAGGGCCAGCATCAGCAGCGCCGCGACCTTGGTGATGAGCGCGAGCGGCACCCGCTTCATCAGGGCCCTGCCGCCGACGATGCCGAGCCCGGCGACCGCCCACAGCGCGAGGACCGCGCCCAGACCGACGGAGAGCGGATCGTCGTACCGGGCGGCGAGGTTGGCCGTCATGATCTGGGTGAGGTCGCCGAACTCGGCGACCAGGATGAGCATGAACCCCGCGCCCGAGACCTTCCAGAAGCTCTGGTTCGCGGGGTCGCGGACCTCCTCCTCGTCCTCGTCCTTCTTCATCAGCAGCACCGCGGCACCGGCGAGGAAGAGCACACCCGTGAGGGCGTGCACGATCTGCTGCGGCAGCAGGGTCAGCACGCTGCCCGCCGCGACGGCGAGCGCCACGTGGACGGCGAAGGCGGCGGCGACGCCGGCGAAGACGTACGAGGCGCGGTAGCGCGTGCCGAGCACGAGTCCGGCGAGCGCGGTCTTGTCCGGCAGCTCGGCAAGGAAGACGACGCCGAAGACGAGCGCCGTCACGCTGAAGCTGATCAATGTTCCTCAATCGGTCGGGGCCGCCCCGCCGAGAGTGCTGCGCTGCGCTTGGACACCTCGGCACGGCAGCACACACGGGCACCCGCACGGGGACGCGCGGGCGGTGCACTGCTTGCCGAAGGTCTCGCTGGCCGGCCCCGCGCACGAGGTCTGCCTCCGGGCGCCGGCTCAGACGAGCTGAGCAGTATGTCGACGGTCCGGCGAAGAGCTACTCCCCTTCTGCGCCGTCCATCCTACGCGACGCCCGCGGACGCCCCCCAGGGTCTTTGGTCCCGTCATGACCCTTGCTTTGTCATGTACCCGTCATTAGCTTCTCACCCGACGCACATCTCCCGGAAACAAGCCGCCGCAAGCATGTGCTCGCTCGCCCCAACGGTCCTGCTCTGCAAGGGAGTTCGCATGCCAAAGGTCTACGCGCGTCGACGGCTGAGCATACTCGCAGCCGTCACCGGTCTGATAGCCATGGCCGGGATTTTCAACAGCCCGACGGCCTCCGCCGCTCTGCCCACCCCGGTCAGCGCCGCCACCGCCCGCAGCTACCTCGCCTCGCTCAGCGTGGCGACCGAGGACCGCACCGGATACAACCGCGACCTCTTCCCGCACTGGATCACGGTCAGCGGGGCGTGCAACACCCGTGAGACGGTCCTCAAGCGCGACGGCACGAACGTCGTCACCGACTCCGCCTGCGCCGCCACCAGCGGCAGCTGGTACTCGGTCTACGACGGCGCGACCTGGACCGCCGCCTCCGACCTGGACATCGACCACCTGGTGCCGCTGGCCGAGGCATGGGACTCCGGCGCCGACGGCTGGACCACCGCGCAGCGCCAGGCCTTCGCCAACGACCTGACGCGTCCCCAGCTCATCGCCGTCACCGACAACGTCAACCAGGCCAAGGGCGACCAGGACCCCGCCACCTGGATGCCCTCGCGGACCAGCTACGCCTGCACCTACGTGCGCGCCTGGGTCCAGGTGAAGTACTACTACGACCTCTCGGTCGACAGCGCGGAGAAGAACAAGCTGTCCTCGGTGCTCAGCGGCTGCTGAGGGCCCGACACTTCCCGGGAACCCTGTCGCCAGTCTCCGTCGTTCCGTACCGTACGGGACGACGGAGGAAGGTGATCGCCGTGTCGGAGCTGCTCCTGGGCCCCCTGCTCAGGTTTGTCGACGACTCGTCCGCGACCGTATGGGTCGAGACGAGTGGTCCGTGTACCGCAAGGGTGCGGTGCGCCAAGGGTGCCGAGGGCGAGGCCCGCACGTTCCAAGTCGCCGGCCACCACTACGCGCTGGTGGTCCTCACCGCCCTGGAGCCGGGCACCGAATCGACGTACGAACTGCTGCTGGACGACACACCCGTCTGGCCGCTGCCCGACTCGGGCTTCCCGCCCCCGGCCATCCGCACCCTGGACCGGGACAGCGGGGACAGCGTGCGGGTCACCTTCGGCTCCTGCCGCTGGGCGGCGCCGCCCGGGGACGAGAAGGACCCCGTCGGCCCCGACGCCCTGGACACGCTCGCCGCGCGCCTGTTCTCCTCCCCGGAGGCGGAGCGCCCCGACGTGCTCCTCCTGCTCGGCGACCAGGTGTACGCGGACGAGACCTCCGAGTCCACCCGCCGCTGGATCGCCTCCCGCCGCGACCTGGACCAGCCCCCGGGCGAGCAGGTCGCGGACTACGAGGAGTACACCCGGCTGTACCACGAATCGTGGCGGGACCCCGAGATCCGCTGGCTGCTGTCCACGGTCCCCACCTGCATGATCTTCGACGACCACGACGTCATCGACGACTGGAACACGAGCGCGTCCTGGCTCGCCGACATCCGTGCCACGTCGTGGTGGCGCGAGCGCATCCTGGGCGGCCTGATGTCGTACTGGGTCCACCAGCACCTCGGCAACCTGTCACCGGCCGAGCTGGAGGCCGACCCGCTCTACGCCGCCGTCCGCGCGACCTCCGACGGCACGGACGTCCTGCGGGAGCACGCCGCCCGGTCCGACGCCGACCCGGCCTCGTTCCGCTGGAGCTACCGCCGCGACTTCGGCCGCGTCCGCGTGGTGATGCTGGACTCGCGGGCGGCCCGCGTCCTGGACGAGGACAACCGCTCGATGCTGGACGAGGGCGAGGAGCGGTGGCTGCGGGAGCAGGTGCTGGACCGCCGCGACGCCTACGACCACCTCCTCATCGGCACCTCGCTGCCCTGGCTGCTCCCCCACCTCATCCACGACGCCGAGACGTGGAACGCGGGCGTGTGCCGGGGCGAGCGCGGGGCCCGCTGGGCGCGCATCGGGGAACAGGTGCGCAGGAAGGCCGATCTGGAGCACTGGGCGGCGTTCCCCGAGTCCTTCGAGGCGCTGCGCCGGCTGATCGCCGAGGCGGGAAGCGGCGAACAGGCCCCGGCCACGGTGCTCGTGCTCTCCGGTGACGTGCACCACGCCTATGTGGCCGAGCCCCTGTGGCCCGCCGACGCCACCCCGGACGCCCGGGTCCTCCAGCTGACCTGCTCGCCCGTCCACAACTCCATCCCCACGTCCATGCGGCTCGGTTTCCGCTTCGGCTGGAGCCGGACGGGACGCGCGATAGGGCGCCTGCTCTCCCGGCACGGACGTCTCGGCCGGCCCGCGGTGGACTGGCGCAGGACGGGCGGACCCTGGTTCGGCAACCAGCTCATGACCCTGACCCTGCACGGACGCGAAGCCCGGCTGCGCCTCGAACAGGCCCGCGCGGTCGAGGGCGCCGACGCCCGGCTGACGACGGTGGAGGAGTCCCGCCTCACCCCGCAATGAGCCCATTGCGCCCGGTTGCCCGGTGCGTTGTCCCGGATGCCCGTGACGCATCCCACACCCGGCGCCGATCATCCGCTCCGGGCTCGGCTCGCGCCCCGTACGACGGCATGATGAGGCAGACCGTCCGCTTCTGGCGGACGGTCTGCTGCCCTTGCGCCCCATACGCCCGGGAGTCACCCCCTTGTCTGCAGCACCCGCGGAAGCCGCGCACGCCTCCGTCGCCCTGATTGGCGCGGGTCCCCGCGGCACCAGCGTCCTGGAGCGTCTGTGCGCCTCCGCACCCGAACTGCTCCCACCGGGCGCGTGCCTGACCGTCCATGTCGTCGACCCGTCGCCGCCGGGGCCCGGCCGGGTCTGGCGGACCACGCAGCCGCCGGAGCTGCTGATGAACACAGTCGCCTCGCAGGTGACCCTCTTCACCGACGAGAGCGTCGAGTGCGCGGGCCCGGTACGCCCCGGCCCCAGCCTGCACGCCTGGGCCGCCGGCTCCGACACCGAGGCGGCGCCCGGCCCCGACGACTACCCGACGCGGGCCCAGTACGGCCGCTATCTCGCGTGGGTCTTCGCCGAGACGGTCCGCGCCGCGCCGCCCTGCGTGCGCGTCGAGACGCACAGCGCCCGCGCCGTCCGCCTCGACGACGGCCCCGACGGCCGGCAGACGGTCACGCTCTCCACCGGCCGGACCCTGCGGGACCTGTCCGCGGTGGTCCTCGCCCAGGGCCATCTGCCGGTGCTAGCGGACCCCGGGCACCGGCACCTGACCGCGTACGCCCGCCGGCACGGGCTGCGCCACGTCCCGCCCGCCAACCCCGCCGACGTCGACCTCGCCCCGATCGCCCCCGGCGAACCGGTGCTGCTGCGCGGGCTCGGCCTCAACTTCTTCGACCACATGGCCCTGCTGACGACCGGCCGCGGCGGCCAATTCGTCCGCACGGACGGGGGCCTGCGCTACCGACCCTCGGGCGACGAGCCCCGGCTGTACGCCGGTTCCCGCCGGGGGATCCCCCACCATGCCCGCGGCGACAACGCGAAGGGCCCGTACGGCCGCCACACCCCGCTGGTACTCACGGAGGAGGTGATCTCCCGCTTCCGCAAGCGCGCGGACTCCGGGGAGGCGCCGGACTTCCTCACCGAGATATGGCCGCTGGTCGCCAAGGAGGTCGAAACGGTCTACTACGACGGGCTGTTGCGGCGCCGGGGAACACCCGCGCGGGCCGCCTTCCGGGCCCGCTTCCTGGCCGGCGCGCACCGCAGCCCCCAGGAGGCGGCGCTGCTCGACGAGTTCGGCGTCCCGCACGCCGACCGCTGGTCCTGGGACCGGCTGTCCCGCCCGTACGGCCCGCGGTCCTTCACGGGACCGGACGCCTGGCGCGGCTGGCTGCTCCCGCATCTGCGCGCGGACGCCGGACAGGCCGCCCTCGGCAATGTCGACGGCCCGCTGAAGGCCGCCCTCGACGTACTGCGCGACCTGCGCAACGAGCTGCGGCTGATCGTGGACCACGGCGGCCTGTCGGGCACCTCACGCCGGGACCATCTGGACCGCTGGTACACCCCGCTCAACGCCTTCCTCTCCATCGGCCCGCCCCGGCGGCGCATCGAGGAGATGGCCGCGCTGATCGAGGCGGGCGTGCTGGACGTGGTCGGCCCGCGGATGGAGGTGCGGACCGAGGGCGGCAGGTGGGTCGCCCACTCCCCCGAGGTGCCCGGCTCGGCCGTCCGGGCCACCACGCTCGTCGAGGCGCGGCTGCCGGAACCGGATGTGCGGCGGACCGCCGACGAACTCCTCGCCGGGTTGCTGACGTCGGGCTGCTGCCGCCCGCACACCGTCGACGGCTACGAGACCGGCGGGCTGGACGTGACCCCGCGCCCGTATCGGCTGATGGATCGTCAGGGGCGGGCGCACGCGCGCCGGTTCGCCTTCGGCGTGCCGACGGAAGGTGTGCACTGGGTGACGGCGGCCGGGGCCAGGCCAGGGGTGGATTCGGTCACGCTGTCGGACGCCGACGCGGTGGCGCGGGCGGCGCTACGTGCGACGGCCCCCGAGACGGAACCGGAAACGGAGCCGAAACCGAGGCTGGATGTTGAACTTGCAAGTATAGATTAGGTACGCCTAACCTTTGGCTCACTCGGTTCCGTCCCCGAGACCGGTCCGTCCGCGGACCGGCCCCGACCGAAGGAGTCCCCCCACATGACCGAACGCCTCGACAGCGCCCAGCCCTATGCCATCGGCCTGTTCCGCATCGTCGTCGGCCTGCTCTTCGCCTGCCACGGCGCCGCCTCGCTCTTCGGCGTCCTCGGCGGCGCCGTGGGCGGCGGTTCCGTCCCCGCCGGGACCTGGCCGGGCTGGTACGCGGCCGTGATCCAGCTCGTGGGCGGCACCCTGGTACTGCTCGGCCTCGGCACCCGCGCCGCCGCCTTCGTCTCGTCGGGCTCGATGGCGTACGCGTACTTCGACGTGCACCAGTCGGCGGCCCTGTGGCCCATCCAGAACGGCGGCGAACTCTCCGCACTGTTCTGCTGGTCCCTGTTCCTGCTCGTCTTCACCGGCTCGGGCGCTCTCGGCCTCGACCGGCTCCTCGCGGGCCGCACCTCCCCGGCGGCCGACAAGGACACCGCGGGCCAGGCACCGGTCACGGCCTGACCCCTCGCGCGCCGGCGTCCGTCCCCACCCCCGGGCGGACGCCGGCGTCCGCCGGCCCGCGGCACCCGCCGACACGAGCTGCGCGCCGTAGGGGCCGGCTCCAGCGGCCGCGGCACATCTGCGGCAGGTTTCGGACGCTTCAGAGCATCGCCGCAAGGCAGTCGGTTTCGCCGGTGACGTCCTGACCGTCGGCAAGCTCGGAAGTCAATTGGGAAACGGCGACTTTTCACGGGTGCGTTCGGGACAGTGCTCAGCACTGCTGCGGACAAGGCTTTCACCGCAGGCTGTACCGCCGCGACCGGCGCCGTCGGAACCGTTCCCTGCGCATTCGGCGGGATGCTGGTCAGCGAGGGAGTCGACAGGCTATATGAAGGTGCAACTTCGTGACGGAAGGTAGTGACACAATGTTCCAGGAAATGACCAGTTTGGCTTTTCGGGGGTCCGGCAGTTCCATGCCGATCTGGCTCTTCATTGTTCTCGCGATAGTGGCCCTCGGGGGGATAGTTCTGGCCATGCGCGCCAAGCGCAAGTAGCACTCCTCGGACAGACGGATCCGGTGGCCCAGCCCGTGCTGGGCCACCGGATCCGTCTGCCAGTTCACCCCTGTATTCCCTGCCGTCCCTACGACTGGGGCATCGGAAGTGCTCGGTCGGGGAGTTGGCGCGACAGCTATATGCGACGTGAGCAGGGAAATCGGCTGTAGGCAACAAAGATGGTCGCCCCGACCTACCGATGTCGGCAACTACCACTATTCCGCTGGCCTCTACAACCTCAAGGCCTGCGCCGCTTTCAATGCCGAGGTGTGAGATGTCGAGCCTCCTGCCGCAGATGACCGCCCTGCGTGAAAAAGTGAGGCCAGGCCCGCTACTACGACGCCAACTCCGGCCGCTTCACCCAGCCCGACCCCTCCGGCCAGGAACAGAACCCCTACCTGTACGCCGAAGGCGACCCGGTCAACCGTATCGACCCGAACGGCACCCTCAGCCTCGGGAGCGTGCTCGACGCTGTCGGCCAGGGAGGGGACGCGATCGCTGCCGGCCAATTCGTCGGACAGCTGGTCACCGGGAATTACAAGGCGGCTGGAACGGTGATCAGTGTCGCCGCTGACAAGGCCTTCGCTGCCGGCTGCACCTACCTGACCGGCGGGGCAGGAGCCATCCCCTGCGCAGTCGGCGGGATGGCAGTCGGCCAGGCCACGGAAGCGGCGTACGACGACGCCGCCACGAGCTAGGTCAGAGCCCTCGTCCCGCTTGCAACGAAGGAGACACCATGCAATCGACCGCAGCTTCGACTGTGCTGGCCTACAAGGGACTTGGCGGCGTCCCCCTCTGGCTGCTGGTCGGGATCGTCATCCTGGCGTTCATCGCCTTCGGCGTTGCCCAGGCTCGCAAGAAGAAGTAGCACCCGAGATCCGTGCAGCTTGCGGAGCCTGTTCTTTCCGGGGCTCCGCCCGCCGCCGTCCAGCGCGGTCGCACCGGCGGACGAGGACGGCAACATGGCCGACTCGTACGCCTACAGCCCCCGCGGCGTGCGCACCCTGGCCCGGTCCAGTGCACCCGTCGCCCCTACCGCTTTGCCGGCGGCAGGACGAGGGCAACTACTCGGATACGGCGCGCGGGCGAACCGGGGGAGACGGCCGCAACCAGCGTCCTGAATCAGACACCGCTGAGCAACAACCAGCTGACAGGAGAACTACATGTCGCACGGTCAGCTCCTGGCCAAGGGCGCCGGGGAGGGCACTCCCTCCTTCTGGATCATCGCTGTCGCTCTGGTCGCCATCGTCGGAGTGGCGTTCTTGATCAGCAAGGCCCGCAAGAGGTAGCACCATCCACGGAACACGGAGGAAGTGTGGCGCTTCGCCCGGCTGGTCCGGTGGCGCCGGGTCTACCCGCCGACGGGCCGGGAGGGCTTGGTGCCGGTGGCGTTCGTGTTCGCGGACACCACCGAGGCGAAGGTCGCCGACGCGGTCGCCGTGCTGGAGGAGGCCGGCCACCGCTACCGGGCTCCGCGCCGGTTCGAGACCTACCACCCGGAGGATCACGGCCCGGGACTGCGGCCAGGCGGTGTCCGTCCTCGCCATGCACCCCGGAGCAGCTCCAGGGTGCATGGCGCCGGTGTGGCGGCCGCTGGCGGAAACGATGTCGTCTGTGCGGGAGCCGACCGGTGCCCCCTCGCCGGCCCAGTACCCGCAGGCCGCGCCCGTCTTCACCTGCCCTGCGCCAAGGGGAAGAACCCGGAAGCCGACGCATGGCGTGACGACACATGCGCCCCCCGTGGCTCTCCTGTCACACCTCACGCGTACGCTGAATGGCTGTCACAGGCCGCCCTGCCGCTCCTCCCGACGTCGCGGCGTGGTCGTGCCCACGGGGGAGTCCAGGGGGAGTGTTCGTGCTTGAGAGTGTGGGGCTGCTGACCGGCAGCCCATGGATCTACGCCGTGGTGGCCGTGTCCGTGCTGCTGGACGTCTTCCTGCCGGTCCTGCCCAGCGGCGTCCTGGTCATCGCCGCGGCCACGGCGGCCGCGGCGGGCACCGCGACGGGCGCGCGGGTCCCGCACGACGTGCCCGACATCCTGGCCCTCACCCTCTGCGCGGCGACCGCGTCGGTGCTGGGCGACATGGTGGCGTTCCGCCTCGCCCGGCGCGGTGGCGAACGCCTCGACCGCGCCATCGCCCGCTCCCGCCGGCTCACCCGCGCGCAGGAACGTCTCGGCGCCGCGCTCGCCCGGGGCGGCGGCGGCCTGGTCGTGATCGCCCGTTTCGCCCCCGCGGGCCGCTCGGTCGTCTCCCTCGGCGCGGGCGCCGCTCACCGCCGGGTCCGCGACTTCCTGCCGTGGTCCATCCTCGCGGGCGTCGCGTGGGCCGCGTACAGCGTGGCCCTCGGCTACTTCGGCGGCCAGTGGCTGGGCGCCACCTGGCTGGCGACGGGCGTCTCCTTCGCGGCCCTCTGCGCCGCCGGCGCCGCGGCCGCGTTCCTGGTGCGCCGCCCGGCGGTGCAGCGGTAGCAGCGTCCCACCGCCCCCGCCCCCGCCCTCCGCCCCGCCTGCTCGCCGGGACAGGCCGGGGCCCCGCCCCCGCTCGCCGCACCCGCCCAGCGGAGCGAGGCCGGGGGCACGGCACCCGGAGCGGGCATGGCGAAACCGCGGGCGGGCGGCCGGAAGCCCGGCTACGGGACGCGCCCCCGGAACCGGGGCGGCTCAGTGAGCCGCCGCCCGCCCCCGCACCTCCAGCCCCTCCAGCAATTCGGCCGTCGCCTCGGCGACGGCCTCCACGGCACGGTCGAAGACCTCGCGATTGTGCGCGGCCGGCGCCCGGAAGCCGGACACCTTGCGGACGTACTGGAGGGCGGCGGCCCGGATGTCCTCCTCGGTCGCCTCCTCGGGGAGTACGGGCGGACGGAGCGTCTTGATGCTGCGGCACATAGGTCCAGTGTCGCGCGCACGCGACCTTCCCCGCCGGGGAACGACGGGCCTCTGTCCCCGTCCACCCTCATGGTGAGATCATCCACGGCGAGGCGGCCACCGTCACGGGGCCGACCGACGAGAGGAATGACCATATGACGGACAACCATGCCCCGGACCGGAGCGCACCCCTGCCCACCAGCACCGGAATCCACGCTTCCCCGGCCGGGGACCGGCTGACGGTCGCGGTACTGGGCCCGGGCGGCGTGGGCGGACTCCTCGCGGCGCTCATGGCACGGGCCGGCCACCGGGTGATCTGCCTGGCCCGGGACGAGACCGCGCGGACGCTGCGCACCGGCGGCATCCGCGTGCACAGCGGCCCGTTCGGCGACTTCACGGCGCGGGTGGCGGCGGACACCGAGCTGCGCGAGCCGGTCGACGCGTGCCTGATCGCCGTCAAGCACACGGCCCTGGACGAGGCCCTGGACCGCGTACCGCCGCACGCGCTCGGCGAGAACGGCCTGGTCGTACCGTTCCTCAACGGCGTGGAACACCCCGCGGTCCTGCGCGCCCGCTACGGCGCCGCCCGGGTGGCCCCCGCCGTCATCCGGGTGGAGTCGACCCGCGTCGCCCCCGGGGTGATCGAGCACGGCAGCCCCTTCGCGGAGATCGACCTGACCGGGGACACGGTGCCGCGCGAACGTCTCGACGCGCTCGCCGGGGCCCTCGCGGCGGCGGGACCGGCCGTCCGGGTCCGGGACGACGAGGCGGCGACGCTGTGGGCGAAGATGTCGTTCCTGGCGCCGTTCGCCCTGCTGACGACCCGATACGGGCTGCCGCTGGGCGACGTACGCACCGGTCACCGCGAGGAGTTGACGGCACTGGTCGAGGAGACGGCGGCCGTCAGCCGTGCGAGCGGCGCCCCGGCGGACCCGGCGCAGGCCCTCGCCCGTTACGACGCGTTCCCGCCCGGCACCAGGTCCTCCATGCAACGGGACGCGGAGGCGGGCCGCCCGCTGGAACTCGACGCGATCGGCGGCGCGTTGCTGCGCGCGGCGGAACGGTACGGGGTGTCCGTGCCGGTGGCGGCGCGACTGGTGCGGGAGTTGGCGGACGCGGCTGGCTGAGCCCGCGGTGGCCCGGGAGCGGCGGGGGGCGGGCGCGCATCGCGCGGGCCCGGTGCGGCGGAGGGCGGGGCGCGCATCGCGCCGGCCCGGTGCGGCGGGACTCGGCCCGCGCCGCCCCCGCCGCCCACCCGTCCGTGTTCGAAGTCACCGGAGGAACTCGCATCACTAAATCGAACAGGCGTACCATTGCCGCGTGGCAGCGACTCCCCATGACTTCCCGAGTGACCTCCTGGCCGGTCAGGAGGAGCTGCATCAGGTCCGGGCGGAGCTTCTGGCCCTGTTCAAGCGGCTCCCCTGGTCGGTGGAGCCGCTGGACGGCTTCAGCGACGGCAGCGGCTGGCGCAAGGTGGAGCGCCCCGCGTCCCCGGGCTGGACGGCCGACGACCAGGCCGAGGTGGAGAAACTCCGCCGACGCGAACGCGAACTGGCCGTCTTCGTGACCTGCCACCGCTTCTGGGACCAGGTCGCGACCGCGGAGAGAGTCGACGCCCGGAGCAGACTGAAACACACCCGCGAGACCCCCGCGAGGACCGGGGACTGACCGCCGGACGCGGCCCGGCTGCGCCCCTCCAGCCGGGCGCCGGCGGTCTCAGCCAGGTTTCAGTGCCGGCCGCGGCGCCCCAGCAGCATCGCCTGCTCGCTCTTGAGGCGGGTGAACCGGTCGCGGGTGTACTCCCTCAGCTCCCGGCCCGGGAACGGTATGAGCGACAGATGTTCCTCGTACCTGCCCGCGGCCCACTGCGCGGCGGTGATCTCGTATCCGGCGACATGCGCGCAGAGCTGGAGCAGGACGGGGGGCATCTCTTCCTCGATGAGGAGATCGGCCTTGGTGACCACCACGTCGCGCATGGCCCGGATGTTGGGGATGAAGACGGTGGTGGCCCAGGTGCGCCACCGGGCCAGTTCCTGCTCGGTGGGAGGCATGTCGTGGTGGAAGGGATCGCGGCCGTCGGGGCGGACGTACGTCTCCGCGAAGGCGTCGTAGGCACGGCTGTTGGCTTCCATCAGCGCGAAGAGCGGACCGTAGAAGTCGCTCAACTGCATGTTGACCCGCGCCAGCCGGGCCTGCCTCTGCGCCAGCCGCAACCCGTTGAGATAGGTCGCCAGGTAGCCGATGAACGCCAGCCCTACGGTCAGGATCACTGTGGCCATGAGGGCCGATGTTAGGCGGCGGACGCAAGCGCCGGATGGCCGCGGGCCCCGCAGCGAGGTGGCCGAGGTGCGAGCGTGGCGACCTTGCCGAGGCTCAGGACTCCGCCGGCCTTCTTCTGGCAGGCGTCGACACCCTGCTGACGCGCTACGCGGATGCGTTGCAGGAGCACGGCATCCCGCGAAGTGGCACGGCGGCCTCGAACCGCCACCCACGACAAAGGCCCAGGTCTCCGGGGAATCCCCCGCTGACCTGGGCCTTAGTCATGTCCTGAACCTGGTGGGCGCGGACGGTTTCGAACCGCCGACATCCGCCTTGTAAGGGCGGCGCTCTACCGCTGAGCTACGCGCCCAGGACGAGTCGACAGCCTACATTGCCCGAGGGCCTGTCCTGCAAACCCGTGTACGGGGTGGGCGGGGGGTTATCCCCACCCCTCTTCCGGGAGCGGCCCGGATCCTTTGGCGGGCCCTGGATCCGTACGGTCGAAGGGCGTCGGAGGAGCGTGTGCCCGAGGGGCCCGGCGCGTCGACGTTCGCCTCAGGGGGAGATCCGCATGACCCGCTTGACCTGCCCGACCCGCACGGCGCGTACCCGGAGTACGGGCAGCACGCGGCGCGTCCGGACGGCTGCGGCGTCCGCCGCAGTCGTCGGACTCCTCGCGGCGGTCTCCGCCTGCGGTGCCGACGCCGCGGACGACGCAAAGCCCGACCACCGCTCGTTCGCCCTGCACGGCCGCACCCTGACCGTCGACTCGGACGACTCCGCGCTGGAACTCGTGGTCGCGGACTCCGACGAGGCCGACGAGGTCGAGGTCACCCGGTGGTTCAAGGGGAGCGTCGTCATGGGCGGGGACCCCCGGGTCACCTGGACCATGCGGGACGACCGGCTCGTCCTGCGGATGAAGTGCTCGGGCGTCGTCGCCGACTGCTCCGCCAGGCACCGGATCGAGGTGCCGCGCGGGATCGCCGTCACCGTCGAGGGCGGCGACGGGAGCGTGACGGCCAAGGGGTTCGAGGAGCGGCTGAGCGTCCGTACGTCGGACGGTTCCGTCCGCGTGACGGACTCCGCCGGCCCGCTGGACCTGCACAGCGGCGACGGTTCGATCACCGCCCTCGGCGTCGGCTCGCGCCGCGTGCGTGCCACCACCGAGGACGGCTCCGTACGGCTCGAACTGGGCGTCGTACCGCAGCTGGTGGAGTCCCGCAGCCACGACGGTTCCATCACGATCGGGCTGCCCCGCGAGACGTACCGGGTGACGACCGGGAGCGACGACGGTGCCGGGGACGTGTCCGTGCCCCGCGACGACAACAGCCCCCACGTCGTGTCCGCCCGCACCGGCGACGGGAAAGTCACGGTACGAACCGTGAACTGATGAGCCCGTGTGTTCGTCCCTATCGGGTGGGAGAATGACACCGGGTAGCGGATGACAGCACGGGAGAGGGATGTGACGGCGACACCTTCGCAGCCGTACACGCCGTATGTGCCAGGTGCGGAGCAGACACGCCGTCGCCCTGTGAACCCCCGGACCGGCCGCGCCGCCGGAACGGCGTGCGGCGCCGGTGTCCCCCGCGCCGCCCGGGACACACTGACCCTGATCGCGCTGCCGCTGCTCGCCGTGCTCGCCCTGCCGGCCGCTTTCGCCGGTGGCGGCACGCGGCGCTGGTTCGGGGGCCGCTCGGAGAGCCAGCGGGCCGAGGCACAGGCCGCGAAGGACGCCGCGGCCGCCGCCTTCTACGAGCTCGACACCGCCCAGCGCGATCTGCGGATCTCGATAGAGACCATCCGGGCCGTCGACGACTCCCCCGCGGCCCGTCGCGCGGTCTCCGACTTCGAGGCGCTCGGCCGGCGCATCGACGAAGCAAGCCACCAGTACATCAACGCCGTCGACGCCCACGACCTGGACCACGACGACCTGGAGGCGTCGGCCGCCGCGCAGGCCCGCACCGAACTCACCGCCGCCAAGGACGAGCTGGGCCGGGTCAAGCAGGACCTGGACCGTTTCGGCCAGGGCCTCGAGCCGCTGCTCGGCAAGGCCGAGACGCAGCTCGCCCGGCTCGCCCCGGCCGTCGAGCGCGCCCGCCAGGCCCTGCTCGCCGCCTCGAACGCCCTCGACGCCGTACGCGGCTCGAAGCTGAGGGCCGACGATCTCGCGGCCCGGCTCGCCGCCCTCGGCCCCGAGCTGACGAGGCTCAACCAGGGCGCGGGACAGCACGGCGTACCCGAGACGCTGGAGCGCGCCGAGCGGGTCGCACGCGAGGCCGAAACGGTACGGGCCGAGGCGCAGCGGCTGCCCGAGCGGGCCGCCGAGATCGACCACCGGCTCGTCTCGCTGCGCACCCGCGCGGAGGCTTTGACCACCCGGTCCGGGCAGGTCGAGCCGGTCCTCAGCGAGCTGCGGCGCCGGTTCACGGCCGCCTGCTGGCAGGACCTGCAGCACGTGCCGGACCAGGCCGGGGAGAACCTGCGGCAGGCGGAGCTGAAGCTGAAGGAGGCGCAGGCGGCGCGTGACGACCAGCGCTGGCCGGACGCGGCCTCGCTGCTGTCCACGGTGCGGGCGCTGCTGAACCACACCGACGAGGCCGTCTCCGCGGCCGGTGACCGGCTCCGGCGGCTCAACGCCGTCGCGAAGGACCCGCAGCACGAGATCGACCGCACCCGCTTCGCGATCCGTGACGCGCAGCGTCTCGCCATGACGGGCCGCAACACTCCCGACCCCCGGCATGCCCGCCCGCTCGACGACTCGGTGGCCCGCCTGGACCGTGCCGTCGCCTCGCTGGAGAGCCGCCACCCCGACTACTGGCACTTCCTCACGGAGACGGAGGTGGTCCGGCGGACGGTGGCGGAGGTGGTCGGGCGGATCCGTGAGGAGCGCGGAGGCGGGGCGTGAGCGTCGTGGGGTGCTGCCGCCGGACGCGCGAGGAGTTGCGGCGCGCCCCCGCCGGAGGTACGGGTCCTCTCCTCGGTCCGGGATCGGGGCAACGGGTCTTTTCCTTGCGGTGACTGGGGTCCGCGGCCCGCTCCCCGGCGGTCGGGGCGGCCTGATGTTGCCGGTACCGGTCCTGCGGGCGGATCCTTGGGGATACGTGCACCTCCGCTGACGGCCGAGGGAGGCGAACATGGCCACACAAACACTTCATTCGGGGTCGAGGCGTCGCATCCGGTTCGACGAGCATCTTCCGGTCGACCACCATCTCAGCAGGTTCTACCGGGTCGGCGCCGGGCTGATGGGACTCGTCCTGCTCGCCTTCGGCATCCTGGGCCTGATCGACAAGATCGGGTTCTTCGACACCCGCGGGGACACGGTGGCAGGCCTGAGTACCAACGGCGCGCTGAGTGTCATCTCGATCTGCGTCGGCCTGCTGCTCTTCGTCGGCATGGTGATCGGGGGGAACTTCGCCTCGACGGTGAACATGATCGTCGGCGTTCTGTTCATCCTCAGCGGCTTCGTGAACCTGGCGCTGCTCGACACCGACAGCAACTTCCTCGCCTTCCGCATCCCGAACGTGCTGTTCAGCTTCGTGGTGGGCGTCATGCTGATGTTCTTCGGCATGTACGGGAGAGTCGGTTCCGCTCTGCCGCACGACAACCCGTACTGGCGCTCCCGCCATCCCGAACAGGCGGAGACCGAGGAACGGGTGCGGGGCGGGATTCTCGCGGCGGAGGGGACGAGGCGACGGGGGCACCTCGCGCCGGGGCGCGGCGGTCAGTCCGGGGGCGACTCGGACTCCGGTCCCGGGGACTCCGGTCCCGGCCGGCCCTCCTGAGTTCCCGGCCCGGGTGTGAATTCCGGCCTCGCGTGACCCGGGGCAGTCACGGCCCCGCATGGGCTCGGGACCGGCCGGCTTCAGCTCCGGGGCCCCGCGAGGGGCGGTGCCGGTTAACCTGTGCGCATGCCTCGCTACGAGTACCGCTGCCGGACCTGCGGCGACACCTTCGAACTGAGCCGCCCGATGGCGGAGTCCTCCGCCCCCGCGGCCTGCCCCTCCGGTCACGACGACACGGTGAAGCTCCTGTCGACCGTCGCGGTCGGCGGCTCCGCCTCGGCCTCCGCGCCGGCGCCCCAGGCGGGCGGTGGCGGTGGCGGCTGCTGCGGCGGGGGCTGCTGCGGCTGAACCGTGCGGGGGCCGCACCAGGAGGGTAGGCCCACAGGACCAACGAGCGTGTTCCCTTACGGGTGCCTCGCCCACGGGTGCCTCGCCCACGTTCGCCCACGGGTGCTTCGCCCATGGGTGCCTCGCCCGGGGGCCTTCATCTACGTGTGTCTGCCCGCGGGTGTCCCCACCTCAGCTTCCCTTCAGCTCTCGCCTCCTGGCGTGGCCGCATGGCAGCCATCGCAGCGGCGACCGCGGCAGCCGGGCGCGCGCGGGGCGGCCCGGCTGCCGCTGGTGAAGGCCTGTGACGTCGACGAGGACCGAGGCCTGGTTCCTGCGGCACGGCACGAAGGCCGTGTAACCCGGCGGATGGCCGTGTAACCCGGCGGATGATCCCCGCGGTCTTCGTGGGGCTGCGGCTGTTCAGGCCGGCCGGGGGTGCTCGCAGGCGGCGAGGAATTCCCGGAGGATCCGCTCCCCCGCGGCGACACCGAGCTCAGGAAGAGCGGTGATCGCGGGGGCGGTCCAGCCGGCCTCGGCGAGTTCGCCGTGGCCGGGACGCCAGCCCCGGTCGGCGGCGAGCAGCAGATCGGCGTCGAGGAGCGAGTCACCGGCGGCCAGTGTACGGGCGGCGCCGGTGCGGCGGGCGACCTCGCGCATGGCCGCGCTCTTGGTGAGCGGCTTGGGAACGGCGTAGATCTTGCGGCCCTGCAGGGAGACGGTCCAGCCGCGGTTCTCGGCCCACACGGCGAGTTCCTTCACCCAGTCCTCGGGGAGCAGTTCGCGCTCGACGACGAGGTAGACGAAGAGGTCCTCGGCGACGCGGTGCTTGCGGACCCAGAGCGGGTCGGACGTGGCGGCCATGTGCTCGCGCACCTCGGCGAGGGAGGCGCATTCGTTCGCCAGGCGTTCGGTGACCCGGGCGTGCCAGTCGGGGTCGGAGACGCCGTCGACGAGCAGGTGACCGCCGTTGGCGCAGATCGCGTACCGCGGGGCGGGGCCGGGGAGGCTGATGCGCCGGTACTGCTCGCGGGTGCGGGTCGTGGTGGGCACGAAGAGGGCGGTGGTGCCGAGTTCGGTGAGGAGAGCGGCGGCGGTCTCGGTCATGTACGACAGCGGCTTGCCCTCGTAGATCTCGACGCAGAGCAGCCGGGGGGCCTCGGCGTCGGGCACGGCGAGGGAGAGCGCTGCGGTCGAGTAGATGAGGGTGCGGTCGAGGTCGCTGGCGACGAGCACCTGGGGCGGGGCCATCAGGCGGTCACCGCCCGGCCGTCGGCGCCGGTCGCCCCGCGGGTGAACTTGGGGTGGATCAACCCCACGCAGGTGTAGGGGAGTTCGGCGACCTCTTCGACGGGGACGCCGCGCTGTTCGGCGAGCAGGCGTACGTGGTCGAGGTCGGCGCCGGCTCCCGCGCGGGCGAGGATCTTCCAGGGGACGCGGCGCAACAGGACGCGGGTGGTCTCGCCGACGCCGGGCTTGACCAGGTTCACGTCGTGGATGCCGTACTCCTCGCTGATCCGCTCGACGGCGGCCCAGCCCTCCCAGGTCGGTGCGCGGTCGGCGGCGAGCAGGTCCTTGGCCTGTGCGTCGACCGCGTCGCAGACGTCGGGGAAGTGGGCGGCGACGGCGTCGAGGAAGTCGGCGGAGACGTCGGCGGCGGCGAGTTCGCGGTAGAACTTGGCGCCGTGGTAGTCGTGTTCGCCGACGAGGTCGGCGCGCAGGACGGTGCGGGAGATCAGCCCGGAGACCGTCGAGTTGAGGCAGGCGGAGGGTATGAGGAAGTCCTCGCGGGTGCCGTAGGTGCGGACGCAGGCGCCGGGGTCGGCGAGCACGGCAATCTCCGGGTCGAATCCGGTGATGCCGTCGGACGCCTCGAACTCCTCGACGGCCTGGGCGAGTTCGCGGGTGATGGCGCCCTTGCCGGTCCAGCCGTCGACGAACACGACGTCGGCGGGGTCGTGGTGGGCGGCCAGCCAGCGCAGGGCGTTGGCGTCGATGCCGCGTCCGCGCACGATGGAGACGGCGTAGTGCGGGAGGTCGAGTCCGTGGCGGTGCTGGGCCCAGCGCCGCATGAGGACGCCCACGGGTGTCCCGGCGCGGGCGAGGGAGACGAGGACGGGTCCGGGTGAGCGTTCGGCGAGTACCAGTTCGGTGACGGCGCCGACGGCCAGGGCGATGCGGGCGGCCGAGGTGCCGAGGGCCGCGTGGAACAGCTCCTGGTACTGCTCGCTCGGCTGGTACTCCACCGGCAGTGACTCCGCGTAGTGGGCGCCCCCGCTCTGGATCGCCTCCTCGCGTTCCTCGGTGGGGGCCTCCAGACGGACGTCCGAGAGGTCCTGGAGCAGCCAGCCGACGTCGTCCGGTGCGTACGAGGAGAAGGCGGGGCCGCGGAGGGGCGCGGGGAGCATGAGGGGCCTTTCGGGGGCGGTGTGCCGCGGGGCCGCGTGCGGCGCGGCACCGGAGGCGGTCGCCGGCGACGGGACGTGGGAGGGGACGACGGCGAGCAGGACGGCGGGGGTGTGCGCGCCGAGCTGGGCCAGCAGTCCGTCGGGGGCGTGCAGCTCGGGGGTGTCGGCGGCGGAGTCGACGACGGCGACGACGGCGTCGAATCCGGCACCGGCGACGTTGTAGGCGTAGCGCGGGCCGGGTCCGTCGTCGGGGTGGTCGTGGGCGGGGAAGACGAGGCGGGTGCGTATCGCGTAGCCGGGGTCGTCGACGGCGAGGACGGGTGAGCGGGTGGTGGTGGAGTACCGCACCTCGGCGTCCGTGGCCTGCTCCAGTTCCCGCGCCAGCCGCAGCGGGGCGTACATCAGCTCCTCGAAGCCGAGGACGAGGACGCGCCGGGCCGCGTCGGGCAGGGCGCCCGCTATCCGGGCGGCCATGGCGGGCAGCGCGTCCTCCAGGCGTGTGCGGTGCCCGGGGGTGAAGCCGTGGCGGCCGCCGTCGGGTACGCCCTGCGGCCAGCCGAGGGCGACGCGACGGACGTCGCCGGTGCGCTCGGGGGTGTGGAAGGCGGGGGCGGCCGGCTCGTGGGCGGCGACCAGCGCCTGCCCCTTCTCCAGGACGCCGTCCGGGAGGACGACCGTGCCACGGGCGGCGGTGACCAGGTCGATGCGGGCGCCGATCTCGCGGCCGAAGTCCTCCAGGCGTCCGAGGTCGGCGGCGGAGCGCAGGTCGACCAGGGCGACGACGACGTACCGCTCGCGCGGGTAGCGCTCGTGCAGGGCGCGGACGGTGTTCAGGACGGTGTTGCCGGTGGAGAACTCGTCGTCGACGAGGACGAGCGGACCGGGGCCGGCGAGCAGCCGCGGGTCCTCGGGGAGGAGCAGGTGGGAGGTGGCGTGGGAGTGGGACTCCTCGAAGCCGCCCGCCCGTGCGACGCCCGGGACGGGGCGGCGGGTGGAGTGGAGGTAGGGGGCCACGCCGATGCCGTCGGCGACGCAGTGGCCGAGGCCGGTGGCGGTCTCCGCGTAGCCGAGGACCACGGCCGTGGGCGCCTCGTCGCCCAGCAGTTCGCGGACGCGCCTGCCGAGCGCGAACCCGTACCCGTGGACGAGGGAGGGCGACTGCGGGACGTGTTTGCCGAGCACGTTGGAGACGAGGAGGTGCGCCCGCTTGGGGTTGCGCCGCAGCGCGAGTCCCAGCAGGCCGGGCAGCTTCTCGTCACCGACGAGTTCGACCCCGAGCCGCCGCGCGACCCAGGTCCCCGTCCACTCCACGTTGTTCATCGATTCCTTGTTGGTTCGGTCGGTCCGGCCGCCCGGCCGCCCGGCCGGTCCGGGCGGCTGCGGTTTCGGGCGGCCGGTCGGTCCTCGCTGCTTCAGGAGCACAGTCCGGCGGCGAGCAGTTCCACGAAGCCGATGTCCTCGTTGGCGACGCCGAAGACCTCGGCGCGCTGGAGGGTGCGTTCGGCCCAGGCGCGGTGCGGCTTCACCTCGTTCATCTTGTTCGTGTACGCGGAGCGGAGCACTCCGCCGCCGCACCGGTCGGGCCGCAGGATGTCCTTGGCGTCGCTGTACTCCTCGTGACTGACGACGGACAGCGCGTGCACGGGCAGGACGTGCGAGGGATGGATGCAGGTCTTTCCGAGGAGGCCGTTGGCGCGGTCGAGGGCGATCTCGCGCAGCAGGCCGTCCATGTCGTGCTCGATCAGGGTGGCGCGCAGGTGCTCGGCCGCCGGGGTGAAGGGGCTGCGGCGCAGCTGTGGCTTGAACATGCGCTCCTGGAGCCGGAAGTACTCCCAGACGGGTCCGGTCACGGTGAATCCCGTGCCGTCGGAGCGGCCGAGGACGTTCACCACGTCGGCGATGACGGAGGCGACGATCTGGACGTCGTAGGCCGTCATGTCGGGCGGGCGGCGCAGTCCGTACGCGGAGCAGAAGTCGGTGACGCCGAGGCGCAGCGCGAGGACTCTCTCGCGGTACTTGTCGACCGCGCGGTAGATCCCTTCCAGGGTCTCCCGGCGGCTCTCCAGGTGGAGCAGTTCGGGCGACTCCAGGACGGGCATGGCGAACAGGCGCCGTCCGCTCGTCGCCTCGGCCGCGGTGAGGGCCTCCAGGTAGGGGGTGCCGCGCTCCTCGGTGAACTTGGGCAGGACGAATCCGGACAGCAGCCGGACGGTGGGGCCGAGCCGCCGGACGAGGTCCGGGATCTGCTCGGGGGCGCGGACCCGCACGAACAGCAGCGGGAGCGCCGCGTCGGGCCGTCCGGCGAGGTCGGTGAACTGCCTGACCAGGTTCTCCTCGCCGTACGCGACATCCGCGTCGTCGATCGAGTCCTCCAGGCACAGCACCATGGAGACCACGCCGCGCCCGGACTGCTTGACGATGTCGTCGGCGAGCTGCGGCCGGGTGGCCGGGCTGTAGAGGGTGGCGCCGAGGCCCGCGGCCAGGACGTGGGCCGGGGATTCCGCGCTGAAGTCGCACGGCTCCCGGTGGAAGAGGCGTTGGCGCTCCTCAGGGGCGATGTGCCCGAAATGACGCATGGGTCTCCCCCCGTGGCGGCTGGACGGCCTGACGTGATGTGGCCGGTAATAGTACGTAGATATCCATGTCAGCAGTTCCCAGCGAGCATGAAGTTCTGGTAACCCAGCTGTGTCCGATGCCTGCTGTTCCTGTACGGAAGCCGAGTACCCCGCGTTGTCGTGACCAGGCCCGAGAGGGCAGGATGACCGCATGACGCACGCGATGCTGAAGGGGTCGAACGTCCCGCTGGACGCCACAGCGGTGCGTGCCGTGCTGCGCTGGGCGCCCGGGCAGGGCGTTCCGGACGTCGATGCCTCGGCGCTGCTCCTCGGCCCCGACGGTCGTGTGCGATCCGACGAGGACTTCGTCTTCTACAACCAGCCCCGGCACCCGTCGGCCAAGGTCTGGCGGCTCGGCAAAAAGAGGGTCGCCGAGGGACTCACGGACACGATCCAGACGGATCTGGCGGGTGTCGAGTCCGCGGTCGGCCAGATCCTGCTGGTCGCCTCGGCGGACGGGGTCACCTTCGACCGCGTGCGCGACCTGCGCATCCTGCTGTACGACGCGTCGGTCGCCGAGGGTGAGCCGCTGGCGTACTTCGACATCAGACCGGAGACCGGCGCGGAGACGGCGCTGATCTGCGGGGAGCTCTACCGGCGCGGCGAGGGGTGGAAGTTCCGGGCGCTCGGCGAGGGCTACTCGAACGGTCTGCAGGGCCTCGCGACCGACTTCGGCATCTCGGTGGACGAGTCGGAGCCCGACTCCGCGTCCGAGGAGACGTGGGCGGCGCCGCCGAGTTCCGCCGAGGAGACGTGGGCGGCGCCCGCCGGTCCGCCCGAGACCTCGGTTCCGCTGCCGCCCGAGCACCCCGCGCCGGTGCCGCAGCAGGCCTCGCAGTCCGCCTACGGTCATCCCCCGGCGCCCACGCAGCAGCCCGCGTACGGCTATCCGCAGCCGGCCGCCCGGCCGGCGGACGAGTCGGCGTACGGCTATCCGCAGACGGCGGCCGTCGAGCCGCCCGCGTACGGCTATCCGCAGCCGGTCGGTCCGGTACCGGACCCGGACTTCGAGCTGCCGCCACAGGGCCCGCAGTTCATCGGCCGCTGACCGGCGCGCCGCGGGGCCCGGTGCCGCCTTCCGCGGGGCGGCACCCGGCGCGGCGGCGCGTGCTGCTCACCGGCCGGCCTTCGACTTGTAGCCGCGGCCCCACTGCAGGCCCCAGCCGTACAGGCGGTCCAGTTCGGCCTGGAAGCCGTACACGAATCTGACCTCGCGGCGCACGGTCAGTTCGCCCTTGTTGTTCTCGATCATCACGACGGCGCAGGACCGCGCCTGCGGGTGGCGCTCGTCGAGGCCGATCTCGATCCGGGGGCCGTTGCTCGGGTAGAGGGTGACGATGGCGTGCGTACGGTCGAAGGCGGGGGTCTGGTCGTAGATGTAGACGAAGACGAGCAGCCGTTTGATGTCGTCGCGGTGGTCGAGGTTGACGAAGATCGTCTCGCCGGATCCGGAGCCGAAGCGGTCGTCGCCGCTCAGTTTCACGTACGGCGGGGCGTTCAGTTCGCCGAAGAAGCCGCCCAGCGGCTGGACCACGCCCTTCGAGCCGTCCGCGAGCTCGTACATGCAGCCCAGGTCGAGGTCGACGTTGACCATGCTCTGCGTGTGCGCCTGGACCACTTCGGGCTTGAACGCCTGGAAGGGGTGGCGCAGCAGGCTGCCGCGCTCGGGCCCGCCGATGTCGGAGGTGCGCATCCGCCAGGACAGGTTGACGCGCAGGTTGCCGGTGGCCGCGCCCTGCTGGGTGAGCGAGACCTGGCGGTGCCGCTTGGTCAGTTCGATGGCGTTGGTGGACGCGCTGCCCGAGTCGAAGTCCGCCGACCGGCCGCGCCACAGGTCTTCCCAGAAACTCATTCCGCCCCCCACATGCCTGATTCGTACGTCGTGCCCCTGACGTCCCCGCCCCGCGCGCGGTGTCCGTGCGGCGCCGGTGACGTCCGCGTGGACCATGCCGTGCGGGGCGGCACCGAGGACGCGTCCTCGGTGCCGCCCCGCACAGAGCGTTCCTCATCGGGCGGGGTGTCAACCCCTCGGCCCGGTGCGCGTGTCAGACCCCGGACGAGACCTCAGTCTTGTCGTCCGAGGTCTGGCCTTTTCCCTCGGCGGCCGCGAG
>NZ_JBWJAQ010000005.1:117147-189217 GCF_056387915.1 Streptomyces sp. GLSS-08 | reverse complement strand
CCGCCCCGCACAGAGCGTTCCTCATCGGGCGGGGTGTCAACCCCTCGGCCCGGTGCGCGTGTCAGACCCCGGACGAGACCTCAGTCTTGTCGTCCGAGGTCTGGCCTTTTCCCTCGGCGGCCGCGAGCGCCTTGTTGCGGCGCACGGAGGACCAGAAGGACCAGGCGATCAGGATGACGCCGACGAGGCCGGTGATGACCTCGTGGATCTGGTACTGGATGGTGACCAGCAGGATCACGGCGAGGGCGCCGATCGCGTAGTGCGCGCCGTGCTCCAGGTAGACGTAGTCGTCGAGGGTGCCCTGGCGGACCAGGTAGACCGTCAGCGACCGGACGTACATGGCGCCGATGCCGAGGCCGAGGGCCATCAGCACGATGTCGTTGGTGACGGCGAAGGCGCCGATCACACCGTCGAAGGAGAAGGACGCGTCCAGCACTTCCAGGTAGAGGAACATGAAGAACGCGGCCTTGCCGGCGAGGACCACCGCCGACGGCTTCTTGCCGGTCTGCCTGGCCTCTTCCTCGGCCTCGTGCTCACGCTCCTCCTCTTCCTCGAGCTTGTCCTCGAAGTAGCCGGAGAGACCGCCGACGATCATGTAAGTGATCAGGCCCGCGATGCCGGAGATCAGGACCGTCTCGGCCTTGTCGGCGTGCGCTCCGCCGTGCTGGTGGGCGTGGGCCGCGAAGGTCATGGAGGTGATCAGCAGGGCGACCAGCGCGATGCAGACCGACAGCATGTCGACCTTGCCGAGCTTGGCCAGCGGGCGCTCCAGCCAGTTCAGCCACTTGATGTCCCGGTCCTCGAAGATGAAGTCGAGGAAGATCATCAGCAGGAACATGCCACCGAAGGCGGCGATCGCCGGGTGGGCGTCGGTCACCAGCTGCTGGTACTGGTCCTTGTCCGTCAGCGCGAGGTTGACCGCCTCGATCGGGCTCTTCTTGGCGGTCACCGCCACGATGACGACGGGGAAGACGAGCCGCATGCCGAAGACGGCGATCAGCACACCGACCGTGAGGAAGATCTTCTGCCAGAAGGCACTCATCTTCTTCAGGATTCCGGCGTTGACCACCGCGTTGTCGAAGGACAGCGAGATCTCGAGGACGGACAGGATCGCCACGATGCCGAAGCCGGTCCACCCCCCGTAGAGCACCGCCGCGACCAGGCCGAGCGCGGTGACCGCAAACGACCAGCCGAAGGTTTTCAGAAGCACTGGCTACCCAATCGTGTATTGGGGGCGCCCCCAAGCGGAGCCTGGAGGAAGGTTTTCCCCGTGCCGTACTCGGCTTTACCTAACGTTGACCTCGAAGTGTAGAGCGCGGTCCGCTCGGTCGGCACGGGCGGGCCCCGCAACCGCCTAGGAGACGTTGACCCCGAAGTCCAGAGCAATGCCCCGCAGACCTGACGCGTACCCCTGCCCGACGGCACGGAACTTCCACTCGTCGTTGTAGCGGTAAACCTCACCGAAGATCATCGCGGTCTCCGTGGAGGCGTCCTCGCTGAGGTCGTAGCGCGCCAGTTCCTGGCCGTCGGCCTGGTTGACGACGCGGATGAAGGCGTTGCTGACCTGGCCGAAGGTCTGCCCGCGGTTGTCGGCCTCGTGGATCGAGACCGGGAAGACGATCTTGTCCACGGTGGCGGGGACCTTGGAGAGGTCGATCAGGATCGACTCGTCGTCGCCCTCGCCCTCCCCGGTGAGGTTGTCACCGGTGTGCTCCACCGAGCCGTCGGGGCTCTTGAGCTGGTTGTAGAAGACGAACCACTCGTCACCGAGCACCCGGCCCGCGTGGCACAGCAGCGCGCTGGCGTCGAGGTCGAAGGGGGCTCCGGTGGTGGAGCGCGCGTCCCAGCCGAGCCCGACCATCACCTGCGTGAGGTTGGGTGCGGCCTTGGAGAGGGAGACATTGCCTCCCTTGGCGAGCGTGACGCCCATGATGCTGGTCCTCCCCGAGATGGAACTTCAGTTGTCCGGCGGTCCGGCGCCGCTGTCGAGCGCGTCCGGCGCCGCACTCGAAGTGTGCGGCGCCGGACGGGTGAGCCCTGGGCCCCGGGGGGCCCGCTGTCGGCTCAGACGTTCACGCCGAAGTCCTGCGCGATGCCGCGCAGGCCCGAGGCGTACCCCTGGCCGATGGCACGGAACTTCCACTCCGCGCCGTGGCGGTAGAGCTCGCCGAAGACCATCGCGGTCTCCGTCGAGGCGTCCTCGGAGAGGTCGTAGCGCGCGATCTCCGCCTCGCCCGCCTGGTTCACGACGCGGATGAACGCGTTGCGGACCTGGCCGAACGACTGCTGGCGGTTCTCGGCGTCGTAGATCGAGACCGGGAACACGATCTTCTCGACGTCGGCCGGGACGGCGGCGAGGTTGACCTTGATCTGCTCGTCGTCGCCCTCGCCCTCACCGGTGATGTTGTCGCCGGTGTGCTCGACGGAGCCGTCCGGGCTCTTCAGGTTGTTGAAGAACACGAAGTTGGCGTCACTGCTGACCTTGCCCTCCGCGTTCGTCAGGATGGCGCTGGCGTCGAGGTCGAAGTCGGTGCCGGTGGTGGTACGGACGTCCCAGCCCAGACCGATGATGACCGCGGTCAGGCCGGGCGCCTCCTTCGACAGCGAGACGTTGCCGCCCTTGCTGAGGCTGACTCCCACGAGTCCTCCCAATGGTGTCCAGGGGCGGGGAGCCCCGTCGTGCGTCGGTATCGGATCAACGTGTCGATCCTAGTGACGGGTTCCCGTACCCTGCAGGGCTTGGGGCCGAAGAATCACAGGGTGTCGAGCGCCCTGACGTACTCGTTCAGGTCACGTGCGTCCGGCAGACCGTTGACGACGGTCCACTGGACGACGCCGTCCCTGTCGATGATGAAGGTGCCGCGCACGGCGCAGCCCTTGTCCTCGTCGAAGACGCCGTACGCGCGCGAGACCTCGCCGTGCGGCCAGAAGTCGGACAGCAGCGGGTAGTCCAGGCCCTCCTGGTCGCCGAAGACGCGCAGGGTGTGGATGGAGTCGTTGGAGACGGCCAGCACCTGCGTGTCGCGGTCGGTGAAGCGGGGGAGCTCGTCGCGCAGGGCGCACAGTTCACCAGTGCACACGCCGGTGAACGCGAACGGGTAGAAGAGCAGCACCACGTTCTTCTCGCCGCGGAAGTCGGACAGCCGCACCGTGGCGCCGTGGTTGTCCTTGAGTGCGAAGTCCGGGGCCTTGGTGCCGACCTCGATCGCCATAGTCACACGCATCCCTTCCAGGGGGCCGTTCGGGTGACGACCAGCCTACGCAGGGATCCGTCCGGGGGCAGGACGGCCCCGCGCATGGGCGGGGCCCCCGCCGACGGCTGGTCGGCGCGGGCCCCGCACACGTTGCTGCGGGCAGCACGAGTACTGCCCCGAGGGAGAGAGAAAAGCGGAGTTCAGCGCTTCGACTTGGCCGCCTTCGGCGTGGCCAGCCGGCTGCCGCTCCAGTCCTTGCCCACGCTGACGGTCTTGGTCTGGGACAGACCCGCGGTCGTCGCGGCTTCGGCGATGTCGCTCGCCTCGACGTAGCCGTCGCGGCCGGTCTTCGGCGTCAGCAGCAGGATCGTGCCGCCCTCTTCGATGTACGTGGTGGCGTCCACCAGCGCATCCGTCAGGTCGCCGTCCTCGTCGCGGAACCACAGCACCACGGCATCGGCGACGTCGTCGTACTCCTCATCCACGAGCTCGCTGCCGATGACTTCCTCAATGGCCTCGCGGAGCTCCTGGTCGACGTCGTCGTCGTAGCCGATCTCCTGGACCACCTGCTCGGGCTGGAACCCCAGCCTGGCGGCAGGGTTCGTCCTCTCCTCCGCGTGGTCCGCGGTCGCGCTCACGGGTTGCCTCCTGATCATGTTTCGTTGGGGGTCTTCCCCCCGCTCGTGTCAGGAGCTGGGAGAAGTCTTCAGCCACGCGCGTGCGCGAAGCATTGGCCGTAGTCCACACGGGCGGGACGGATCGCGCAAGTACCCGGCCGTCGAGACCGCCGAAACGGTGACGATCCCGGCCGTGTCGACGCAACTCCAGGCATGCAATCACAGGCACGCGTGACGCACACCACGCTCTTCTGCCCGGTTTGCGAATTAGGGACCCTCCGAGGGTACGGGAGTCGAATGGCTTTGCGGAACGCATGCCGGGCTGGGCGTATCGTTGCGATTCGGCCCGACCCGCCCCGACCTGGCTGGACGAACGTGATGGTTACCTCTCGGTAGAGATGACGATCGCGTTCCCGGGGTCCACGATGGGGAACGGTGCAGACACCTGGAAACCCAGGGAAACATGGCCCTCTGACAGTGAAGGAACAGCGTGGCTTCCGGATCCGATCGCAACCCGATCATCATTGGCGGCCTTCCGAGTCAGGTACCTGACTTCGATCCCGAAGAGACCCAGGAGTGGCTCGACTCCCTCGACGCCGCCGTCGACGAGCGCGGCCGGGAGCGTGCCCGCTATCTGATGCTGCGGCTGATCGAGCGGGCCCGCGAGAAGCGCGTGGCCGTGCCGGAGATGCGCAGCACGGACTACGTCAACACGATCGCCACCAGGGACGAGCCGTTCTTCCCCGGCAACGAGGAGATCGAGCGCAAGGTCCTCAACGCGACCCGGTGGAACGCGGCCGTGATGGTGTCCAGGGCCCAGCGCCCGGGCATCGGCGTCGGCGGCCACATCGCGACCTTCGCCTCCTCCGCCTCCCTCTACGACGTCGGCTTCAACCACTTCTTCCGCGGCAAGGACGAGGGCGACGGCGGCGACCAGATCTTCTTCCAGGGGCACGCGTCGCCGGGCATCTACGCCCGCGCCTTCCTGCTCGACCGGCTGAGCGAGCAGCAGCTCGACGCCTTCCGGCAGGAGAAGTCGAAGGCGCCGTACGGGCTGTCGTCGTACCCGCACCCCCGGCTGATGCCGGACTTCTGGGAGTTCCCCACCGTGTCCATGGGCCTCGGCCCGCTCGGCGCGATCTTCCAAGCGCGGATGAACCGGTACATGGAGGCCCGCGGCGTCGCGGACACCTCCAAGTCGCACGTCTGGGCGTTCCTCGGGGACGGCGAGATGGACGAGCCGGAGTCGCTCGGCCAGCTGTCGATCGCGGCGCGCGAGGGCCTGGACAACCTGACGTTCGTCGTCAACTGCAACCTCCAGCGGCTCGACGGCCCGGTGCGCGGCAACGGCAAGATCATCCAGGAGCTGGAGTCGCAGTTCCGCGGCGCCGGCTGGAACGTGATCAAGCTGGTGTGGGACCGCACCTGGGACCCGCTGCTCGCGCAGGACCGCGACGGCGTGCTGGTCAACAAGCTGAACACCACGCCGGACGGGCAGTTCCAGACGTACGCCACCGAGACCGGCGCGTACATCCGCCAGCACTTCTTCGGCGACGACCACCGGCTGCGCGCCATGGTCGAGAACATGAGCGACGACCAGATCCTGCACCTGGGCCGCGGCGGGCACGACCACCGCAAGGTCTACGCGGCCTTCGCGGCGGCCAAGGCGCACAAGGGCCAGCCGACGGTGGTCCTCGCCCAGACGGTCAAGGGGTGGACGCTGGGGCCGAACTTCGAGGGCCGCAACGCCACGCACCAGATGAAGAAGCTGACGGTCGCCGACCTCAAGGGCTTCCGGGACCGGCTGCACATCCCGATCTCCGACAAGGAGCTGGAGTCCGGCGCGCCGCCGTACTACCACCCGGGGCGTGACTCCGAGGAGATCCAGTACATGCACGACCGCCGCAAGGGCCTGGGCGGTTACGTCCCGACCCGCGTCGTGCGGTCGAAGCCGCTGCCGCTGCCCGAGGACAAGACGTACGCGAGTGTGAAGAAGGGTTCCGGTCAGCAGTCCATCGCCACGACCATGGCGTTCGTGCGACTGCTGAAGGACCTCATGCGGGACAAGGAGATCGGCAAGCGCTTCGTGCTGATCGCCCCCGACGAGTACCGCACCTTCGGCATGGACTCGTTCTTCCCGAGTGCGAAGATCTACAACCCGCTCGGCCAGCAGTACGAGGCCGTCGACCGGGATCTGCTCCTCGCGTACAAGGAGTCGCCGACCGGTCAGATGCTGCACGACGGCATCTCCGAGGCGGGCTGCACGGCCTCGCTGATCGCCGCGGGTTCGGCGTACGCGACGCACGGCGAGCCGCTGATCCCGGTGTACGTCTTCTACTCGATGTTCGGTTTCCAGCGCACGGGTGACCAGTTCTGGCAGATGGCCGACCAGCTGGCGCGCGGGTTCGTGCTCGGCGCGACCGCCGGCCGCACGACCCTGACCGGTGAGGGTCTCCAGCACGCGGACGGCCACTCGCAGCTGCTCGCCTCGACCAACCCGGGCTGCGTGGCGTACGACCCGGCGTACGGCTTCGAGATCGCGCACATCGTGCAGGACGGTCTGCGCCGGATGTACGGCTCGACCGAGGAGCACCCGCACGGCGAGGACGTCTTCTACTACCTCACCGTCTACAACGAGCCGATCCAGCACCCGGCCGAGCCGGAGAACGTGGACGTCGACGGCATCCTCAAGGGCATCCACCGCTTCAGCGCGGGCACCTCGGGCTCCATTCCGGCGCAGATCATGGCGTCCGGTGTCGCCGTTCCGTGGGCCGTCGAGGCGCAGCGGATCCTCGCCGAGGAGTGGAACGTCCGGGCGGACGTCTGGTCGGCGACCTCCTGGAACGAGCTGCGCCGTGAGGCGATCGAGGCGGAGCGGCACAACCTGCTGCACCCCGAGGAGGAGCAGCGCGTCCCGTACGTGACGCGGAAGCTGTCGGGCGCGGAGGGCCCCTTCGTGGCGGTCTCCGACTGGATGCGCTCGGTGCCGGACCAGATCGCCCGCTGGGTGCCGGGGACCTACCAGTCCCTGGGCGCGGACGGCTTCGGCTTCGCGGACACGCGCGGTGCGGCACGGCGCTTCTTCCACATCGACGCGGAGTCGATCGTGGTCGCGGTGCTGACCGAGCTGGCGCGCGAGGGGAAGGTCGACCGGTCGGCGCTGAAGCAGGCGATCGACCGCTACCAGCTCCTCGACGTGACGGCGGCCGACCCCGGCGCGGCGGGCGGCGACGCGTAGCGCGGCCGTCTTTCGGGCGGCGGGATCCCGAGGATTCCGCCGCCCCGCTTCATGCCTCAGCCGGTCCCGGACGTGCCGTCGTCCGCATCCGGTTCGCCGGCGGGCGTCACGTTGGTGTGCGCACCCTCCCCTTTTCGCCATGTCACGCTTACCTTCAGCGTCGCTTTTCCGCCCACGTCTGTCAGAACACTGACCAGATGTCCGCTCTTGCCCGCGAGTTCGATGCCGAATTCGAGCGATACCTCGTCGGGCGCGGCGTTGTGCAGTCCGGCACGCACACTTCGGGTGACCGCCTCGATGGTCTGTGGAAGGTCCTCGAGCCGCCGCGCCACGGCCTCGCCCAGCTGGCCGAACCCGGTGTCCGTCGGCCCTGCCTCGTCATCGCCGACACGCACCCACAGGGTCACGCCGTCGGGCATCACCGCTTGAACAAGTTCGGACACTTCGCCTCCGGATTTCGTCGTGTCTGTCCGAGGAGACAGAAGTCTGCATCGGACCCCGCAGTGGGTCATGCCGCCTCTACTATGACCGCCGGGAAGAACTGACTCGGGGGAGCAGCACATGGGCGAAGAAGGCCGCGGACCGATGCCGGAGAAGGTGTACCTCTCCGACGTGGAGATCCATCGCCAGACGCCCATCGCACGAGCGGTCGACCTCCGGGCCCGGCTGCTCTTCCACGTCCTCTTCTCCGACCAGCTGCTGATCGGGGACTCGCAGTGCCTCAACACCCCCTTCTTCCGGGCTCTCGTGTCCCCCGGTGAAGCGGCGGACCCCAGCCTGCGGTCGGACATCGGTCCGCTTCTGGACGACGGACGCATCCGCGTCGCGCGGCGTGACGGTCTGCCGCTGCGCCAGGTCCGCGACGCCCAGGAACTGCGTCGGGTCCAACACGTTCCCACGGTCGAGTACGCCGAGGACATGGACCGCAGAACCATGCCGTACGCGGTCACCTACGACCTCGCCGCCGTGGCGGCCGCCTTCAAGGCGGGAGTGCTGAGCCTGCTCCGGCAGCAACTATCGCTCGCTCACGGCGTCACCCTCGGCACGTTGGAAGAGGCCGTCTTGTGGGTCGAGGACCAGGACCCGCTGTACTACAAATCGATCAAGGACTGGGTCGACGCGTTCAGGGAGACGGCAAGCGGCGCTTCCACGGAGGTCGTCCTCGCGCTCGGGACCGTCGACCGCGCCGCCGGTGAGGCGTACCGGCGGGCCCTTCCGACCGTGCTCGGGGCAGGTACCGCCGCTCCGCGCGCCGGGGAGGCCCTCACCGAGGCGTCCACGAACCGTGTCCTCCTAAAACAGAGTGCGCTGGCCCCCGGCATGCTCGATGAATTCCTGCTCGGCAGGCTGCCGGTCGAGGTGCTGCTTGAGGCGACCGAGCAGACCTCGCGCAACGTCGTCATCCGGGAGCTGGCCGTACTGCGCGGCAGTGGACAACCCGACCTCGGTCTGCTCACGGAGGCGATGACCGAGTTCAGCGCCTGGATGCAGGAGGCGTTCGTCCGCGCTTTCCGCACCACGGACGAGCAGGCGTGGGCCGTCCAGCGGGGAAGTCGGAACCTGATGCGATTCGGCATCACCCAGGACGCCCTGACCGGAGCGCTCGGCGCGGGACTCGACGTACGCTCAGCCGACGAAGGCCCGGACACCTACCTCGACGTAGAGTTCCGCGGGCATGATGTCGCGGCCCCGGAGCAGTCCGCGGCGGCGCTGGAGGAGCTGGGCCCGCGCAGACTGCGCCGACGCGCCGTCACCGGGTCATCGCGAGGGTGAGGGCCCGTGGCCGTCGTTCCCCGTGGCGAGCGCCAATGCCAGTGCGGCCAGGGTCACCCCGCAGGTGATGCGTCCCTCGCGCAGCCACCGGAGTACCTCGTCGCGCGAGGCCCACAGCGGCTCGGTCACCGACTCCATGTCCTCGGGACGGGCCACGGCTCCGTCGACGCGATCCACTTCGGCGGTGAAGACGTGAACCCCGGACTCGATCAGACCGGTCTCCGCGTGCAGGGTCCCGAGGGAACGTATCGAAGATCGCCGGCAGAGGAAGCCGGTCTCCTCCCGCAGTTCCCGCGCTGCGGCGTCCTCCGGCGGTTCGCCCTGCTCACAGCCGCCCCTCGGGAACTCGAGGGAGACCTGCCCGACGGGGTAGCGGAACGTCGGCACCAGGGCGAAACCGGCCGGCCCGGTCGGTACCACCACCACACCGGTCTGTGACCACTGCCAGCGCAGATACGTGCCTTCCGTACCACCCGGCGACACGACTTCGTCGTTGTACAGCGTGCCGTAGCGGTTGCCGAACACCTCCACCGCCTTCCGGCGGCGGATCGGTATGGGCATCGTCCGAGCGGTCACGGTGTCGTCCACCGGCATGGCACTCCCTCATGGATGGCGCGTCCGTCCCTCTGGCTGTATGTCTTCCCCAGGACGGCTAATCGTCGGTCAGGTCGTTCAGTTCGGTGCGCAGTCGGGCGAGCACACGCAGCGCGGTCTGCTGGTCCGCCGACCGAGAAGGCATGTGGTGCGGCAGCGCCTCGCGCCGCCGGACCGCCTCCCGCAACGCAAAATACGCGTCCCTGTCGCGTCCGCCGTACAGCAGCCCCATGCCGTACTGCTGCAGCGCGTCGGGAAGCCTGGCGAGGTAGCGTCCGGGCCGCCGCTCGGCCAGATCGCGCACCAGGGCGACAGCCTCCGCTCCAGAGGCGATCCCCTCGTCCACCAGCCCGATCCGCAAACGGCAGGCGGCGAGGATCTCCAGGCACGTCAGCAGGACGTCCTCCTGCCTTGCGCCCGGCGCCGCCTCCTCGCACCGGATCACCCCCTCCGCCGCGTCATCGGCGGCGCCGTTCACCTGCCCGTCGTGTGACCTCAGCAGCGCCAGCGTGCTCAGCGCGGCAGCCGTGTCGAGCAGATGCAGCCGACGCTGTGGGCCTGGGGCTTCCTCCAGCAGTTCACGGTAGAGGGAGACGGCGTCGACGCTGATTTCCAGGGCGGAGGCCGTGCGACCCGCGCGATGCTGAAGCAGGCTGAGGTTGTTGAGCGCCGCCGCGTAGTCGGGTTTGTACCGCGCGGAGCGTCGTACGAGTTCGCGGCTGAGCACCACCGCCTGGTCGGCGGCATCGACGGCTTCGGTGCTGCGGCCCGTCTCGTCCAGGCGCAGGCTGTAGGGCACCAGCCGACGCAGCCGGATCAGCCTGTCCTCCTCGCCGGTACTCTCGTCGGGCAGCCGCAGCAGCCGTCCCAGGACCAGCGCGGAGATGGGCGACAAGCTGGACGGGTATCCCGGTAGGCGGTCCTCGACCCGTTGCAGCAGTGCGGTGTCGCAGTTCTCCAGTACGGGCCGCATGACCTCTGCCAGCGGTTCGGCGTGGGGGACCCGGCTGCCGGTGGTGACGAGAGCCGGGAGCAGGAGGTCCGGGTTCGCGCGCAGAGCCGCCGCCAACGCCCGGTCGAGGATCTCGTGGGCCGGATGGTCCGTGACCCGGCCCACCGCTGTGCACCCACGCGAGCGCGCCAGCACATCGAGAGTCTCCAGCAGCGCCTCTTCCTGCCTGTCGTCACCACAGAGCCGGCTCACGTCGAGAACGGCCGACAGGTATTCCCGGCCGTCCTCTCCCGAGCTCTCCTTATCGCTCAGCACCCTGCGTACCAGGATCTCGCCGATGCGGTCGGGTTCCAGCACCGCGACGCGGTCCGGTGGCATCGGATAGAGCATCTGCAAACAGGCATGCACGGCGACCATGTTGAGAGCCGGCTGCCCGGGAAACGTCGCCTCACGCACCCGCCCGAGAAGCGTGGTCAGTTCCCGTATGTCCCGCCCCTGGGCGAGAGTCGGCACGAGCAGCAGACCTTGGGACATGAGCGGCCCGGTACGCCCGGCCAGCGGCCCCGCTCCCCCCAGTCGGTCCTCCAGGAGGGCATGCCAGCCGTTGATCTCGTGCCGGCAGATGCGCGCGAGCGGGTCGTCGCCCTCCGCCCATGTGCCGCCGTGCTGCAGCGTGAGAACGGCGTCGAGAGCGCTCGCCAGCACACCGAGCAGCGAGTCCTGCCGCCGCGCACGGCCGGCGAGGCCGGCGGGCATCGGTAACCACGGACAGTCCAGCTGTCGCGTGAAGGCCACGAAGGCCTCCGCGGCCAGCTCTTCCGGCGCCATGGTGTCCAGGCTGTTCGGCAGGCGCCGTAGGCTCGCGCCCTCCAGGGCCCAGTCTTCGATGTCGAGGTCTTCCAGCGCCTCGCGCAGGGCTTGCCACAGAGGATCCTCGGAACGGGCCAGGAGAAGCAGCCTAAGAGTCATGCCACTCGGCTGCTGCCGGTGTACGTGATCGAGCAGTGCGCAGACGTCGTCCAACCGGGCCTGTGCGTAGTCGAAGACCACCAGGGCCGGAATCCGGGCCTCCAGGGCCGCGGTGAAATCGTCCAGCCACCGCGTGCGCCGGAGCGGGTCCCGGAACACCTTCCGGTCGGCGAAGCCCGCGAGCCAGCCCGACTCCCGCATGCGCAGGCAGAGTTCCGCCGAGAGCCGGGTCTTGCCCGACCCTCCCGGCGCGTACATGAGGCGGAGCAACTGATCCGCGGGGTCACGACACCACCGGTCCAGCTCGATCAGCTCGGGGCGCTCCTTGAAGGGCATCGCCCCCCGGGCCAGCATCTGGGCAGGTGTAGTGTGCGGCCCCCCGCTGTTGCGCCCGAAGAGCTTCGTCTGGCGCTCTGCCCGTGCCCGGGTGACGTCAAACCAGTGCGTGCCGGGGCGGTGGGCGGCGGCATTGCGCTCGATGAGCCCCGGAGAGCACAACTCCAGTGCCTCGATCGGCACGAGCCAACCGCCGGACACCCCTTTCTCGTTGCGTGAGGCTTTCAGGACACCGCAGACCCGGCCCGTCCGGGTGTTGAGGACAGGACTGCCGCTGAACCCCTGCACCACCTGATCCCACTGCAGCCGCACGAAGTTTCCGCTGCGGCCGGCCACCTGCAGATGCAGAGTGTCCGGTTGGACCCCGCGCTCCAGGGTGCTTCCGTTGAGACCGTGGACGGACACGGTGTCCGACTGCGCCGGCCCCGCCTCGTCGAGCCATACCCCTTCGAGATCCCCGACGGGTTCCGCCAACTTCAGTTCGGCGAGGTCCGGGAAGCCGTGGACGGTGCCCTCGCCCCTGGTGGCCGGAGCCATGCGCAGCAGGTTCGCGGCGACGGTCCGCCCCTCGAACTCGACGGAAAGCGACCGGCCGTCCCGGCCCGCCACCACGTGCGCGCAGGTGAGGACGGTGTCCCCGGTCACGAAGAATCCTGTGCCGCAGAACTGTCCCGCCCCCCGGATCGCGACGACGTGCCGTTCCGCCAGGACCTGCAACTGCTGCAGGACGCCCCTGTCCATCGTTCCCGACTCCACATCCGCCCCTCAACCGTGTGCAGCTCACAGCCTGCCCTCCGGGACCGTCGCTCGAACGTCCGCATGACGCGGGCTCCTACGATGCTGGCATGAAGCAAGAAACGGCGCAGGTCCGCTGGGAGCGGCGTACTCAGGGGCCGTTGCTCGCGCTCGCGCTGGCGTTCGCCCTCGCTTACGCCGTGCCGATCGTGGACAGCAGCGTCAGCCACTCGATGGCGGTCACCTGCACGGTGGTGGAGTGGGTCGTGTGGGGCGCGTTCGCCGGCGACTATCTCGTCCGGCTCGCGCTGGCGCCGGACCGGCGGGGGTTCGTGCGCGGCCACTGGCTGGACCTCGGCGCGGTGATCCTGCCGATGTTCCAGCCGCTGCGGCTGCTGCGGCTGGTGTCGACGTTGATGCTGGTGGGGCGGCGGGCGCGGATGGCGTCGCAGATCCGGCTGACGACGTACGTCGTGGGCACGGTCGTCGGGCTGCTGATGTTCGGTTCGCTCGCCGTGCTGTCGGTGGAGCGGGACTCACCGCACGGGAACATCAGAACGCTGGGCGACGCGGTGTGGTGGTCGTTCACCACGATGACGACCGTGGGGTACGGGGATCACGCCCCGACCACCGGTCTGGGCCGCGTGCTCGCGGTCGGCCTGATGCTGTCCGGCATCGCGCTGCTCGGTGTGGTGACGGCGAACATTGCGGCGTGGTTCATCGCGCGCTTCGAGAAGGACGATGTGGAGGAGCGCCGGCAGACGGCCGCGATCGAGGCGCTCACGGAGGAGGTACGGGCGCTGCGGGCCCAGGTCGCGGACCTGTCGGGGGCCGTCCGTCCGGCGCCCGTGCCTGCCGAGCCGTCGCGTCCGGTGTAGGTGCGGGCGGGGCGGGCCTGGGCCTTCCACCTCACCGGGGGCGCCCCGCGGCCCGACGGCTCCCGCTGGGGCGTCGTCGGGCCGGGCTTGCGCAGGTGCCCGGTGCCGGGTACCCGGCACCGGGCACCTGCCCGCAGCGGTGGGGCCGGGGCCCGGCGGTCAGAGCAGGCCGTTTCCTGCGCCTGCCGAGTCGACGAGCCAGATGAGGGCGAGGAGCGTCTCGATCGCGCCCAGCACGAGGGCGATCAGCGCCGTGAGGGGACGGGGCCCGGCCCAGCTGCGTCCCATCGCCAGCCAGCCGCAGACCATCGCCACCGGGCCGAGGATGATCCCCAGCTCGAAGAACCCGACGACCGCGCAGACGACTCCGATGATGCCCAGCGTCGCGCGATCCGGCCCGGTCCGTGACCACGTCCGGCCACGTGAACGGGGGTGCCTGCGCGTGCCGTTTCCGAAGCCCGCCATCATCAACTCCTGAACTCCGAGGCCTTGCCGGCCAGTTCCGGTGCGATGTGCGGATACCCCCGTCGTCCTGCGGTAGACCTGCCGGTGCGCCGCCCCCCTCCGGCGGCGCACCGCGGCTTCCACCGCCCTCCATGTCGTGCGGAGGACGTGACCCACTGTGACCTGCGCCGCGATCCGGCGGGGAGGGATCTTGAGCCTCGTCACCCGTATGGGTGAAAAAGGGGGTGACGGGGCGGCCCTCGTCCGCTCCGTCACCCCTGAATCGCCGTCAGGACCCCGCCGGGTGTGCCCTAGATGTGTCCGGCTCCCGGGCCCGCCGCTTCCGCGTTGACGCCGCGCCTGGTGAGGAGCGCGACGAAGACGGCCACGAGCGCGACCCCGGCGGCGACGAGACACGCCAGGCTCATGCCGGAGATGAAGGTGTCGTGGGCGACGCTCGTGATCTTCTCGGCGATCCCGGCGGGTGTGCCCTCGGGTACCGGCGCGGCACCCTGCTGGACCACCTGCGAGGCCTGGTCCAGCTGCGTCCCGGTGAGCGGCGGCAGCTTGGCGTCGGCCCAGTTGCCCGCGAGGTCGTTGTCGACCTTGGAGGCCATCACCGCCCCGAGGACCGCCGTACCGAGGCTGCCGCCGATCTGCATCGCCGCCTGCTGGAGGCCGCCGGCGACCCCGGAGAGCTCCATCGGCGCGTTGCCCACGATGACTTCGGTGGCACCGACCATGACCGGGGCGAGTCCGAGGCCGAGTCCGGCGAACCAGAGCGACATGACGGCGCTGCCGGTGTCCGTGTCCAGCGTGGACATGCCGTACATGGAGATCGCGGTGAGCGCCATGCCGCCCGCCAGCGGGAGGCGCGGACCGGTCCTGGTGATGAGCACGCCGGCCAGCGGCGAGCCCACGATCATCATTCCGGTGAGCGGCAGCAGGTGCAGACCCGCGTCGACCGGGCTCATGCCGTGCACGTTCTGCAGGTAGAAGGTGACGAAGAACAGTCCGCCCAGGAAGGCGATGGCCATCAGGACCATGAGCACCACGCCGGCCGACAGCGGCACGGAGCGGAAGAGGGCGAGGGGGACCAGCGGCTCGCGGACCTTGGTCTCCCAGAGCGCGAAGAGGGCGAAGCCGAGCACCGAGGCCCCGAGGAAGGTCCAGGTGAGGCCGTCGCCCCAGCCCCAGGCGGGGGCCTTGATGAGGGCCCAGACCAGGCAGAACATGGCGCCCGAGAGCAGGGCTATGCCGAGGATGTCGAAGGAGCGCGGCGCGTTCTCGGCGCGGTGGTCGGTCAGGATGAGGGCGCCGAGCGCCAGCGCGAGGACGCCGACCGGCACGTTGATGAAGAACACCGACTGCCAGCTGACGTGCTGCACGAGCAGACCGCCGAGGATCGGGCCGCCCGCGGTGGACGCGCCGATCACCATGCCCCAGATACCGATGGCCATGTTCAGCTTCTCGGCCGGGAAGGTGGCCCGCAGCAGACCGAGCGCGGCCGGCATCAGCAGCGCGCCGAACAGGCCCTGCAGGACACGGAAGGTGACCACCAGCGCGATGCTGTCGGACAGGCCGATGGCCCCGGACGCGGCGGCGAAGCCGACCACGCCGATCAGGAAGGTCTGCCGGTGCCCGAACCGGTCGCCGAGCTTGCCCGCGGTGATCAGGGTGACCGCGAGGGCGAGGAAGTACGCGTTGGTGATCCACTGGACGTCGGCGAAGCTGGCGCCGAGGTCCTTGGCGATGGCCGGGTTCGCGATGGCGACGATGGTGCCGTCCAGGGCGACCATCATGACGCCGATCGCGACGCTGATCAGCGTCAGCCAGGGATGGCCACGCAACCCCTTCGCGGGGCTCGGTCCGGACGGGGTGGCCGGGGCCTTGTCGGCCGGGCCCGTCGCGTCGACGGTGGTCTGACTAGTCATACGTTCGAGGTTAGTGACAGTCGCTGACAGTTGACAAACCAATTCACTAGTCGGTAACTGTCACGTCGCCCGGCGCACGCCCGGCACGGCGGCAGCACGGAACGGGGAACCCTATGGACACGGCGTCACGGCCGGGACTGCGCGAGCGCAAGAAGCGGCGCACCCGGGACGCGCTGCTGCGAGCCGCTCTCGAACTGTTCACGACCCAGGGGTACGAGCGGACGACGGTCGACGAGATCGCCGAGGCCGTCGACGTCTCCCAGCGCACGTTCTTCCGCTACTTCGCCGGCAAGGAGGAGGCCGCCTTCGCCGTCCAGGAGATGACGGAGGCGCACTTCGTCGAGGCGCTGCGCGGACGGCCGCCCCAGGAGGCCCCGCTGGAGGCGCTGCGCCGGGCCGTGCTGGAGGGCTGGGACACCATCGGTGAGGCGATCGCGCAGGTCGTCCCGCTCGAACTGCACATGCGGACCTTCCAGCTGATCGAGTCGACACCCGCCCTGCTCGCCGCGCATCTGCGCCGGTCCGCCGAGGTGGAGGAGGAGCTGGCCCGGGTGATCGCGGCCCGGGAGGGTCTCGACGTGGACGCGGACCCGCGGCCGCGTGTCGCGGTGGCTGTGTTCGGCGGGGTGATGCGGGTGACCGGGAGGCAGTGGGGCGCCGGCGAGGACATCAGCGTCGAGGCGATCCGCGAGCTGACCGCCTCCTACCTCGACCACCTGGAGCCCGCGCTGGCGCGGACCTGGCGCACGGGAAACGAGCCGGCGGAACCGGGACACACGCTCCGAGACACGTGACGATCGCCTAACGCAACGTCACAATGCATCCCGGTACGGCGGGTGCACGGATACGGAGGGTGAAGGTTTGACGCGAACCGGGCCCCCCATGACCCGATTACCGCACAGGAAACGTGATCTGCGCCACTCGGTTAACGCGAGACACTCCCGTTCTCCTAGTGTGTCCTTCCAGTGACTTCCTTCGGCTCCTCCCCCCAACTCAACGCCTCGCGCGCACTGCTCGCGCTGGCCGTGGTGTTCGTGATGCTGGCGACCACCGGATGGACCGCCGTGCACAGCCACCGGGGGCAGTCGCCGCTCGAAGCGTCGCGCTCGAAGTGGGAGCACGGGCGCCTGGACGGGCACCGGTTGCCGGACCCCGACTTGGCGCCGGGCCGCCTCGCCCGCTTCTTCGCCTCGCTCGACGCCCACCAGCGCACCCGTCTCGCCCACCGCTATCCGCTGGCGGTCGGCAACATGAACGGCGCGCCCGTGCGGCTGCGTTACCGGGCCAACCGGCTCGCGCTCGGGCAGCAGCGCAGGGTCGAACGCACCCGCATGCGCGACAACCGCCTCTCGTCCGCGGGACAGCAGCAGGCGGGCCGCCGCATGCACCGCTACGAGGCCCTGCTGAAGCGCAGGCGGCAGATCCTGGCCTTCGATCCCGGGGGCTCGGGCCGGATCGCGGAGGTCTTCGGCAACCTGACCCGAGCCGAGCGGATCTCGGTCGTGGTGCCCGGCGTCGACACGGACCTCCTCACCTTCCAGCGCACCTTCCGCAAGTACTCGGCGCCGGTCGGCATGGCGCGCGCCCTGTACCGGGCCGAGCGCGCGACGGCTCCGAGGACGCGTACGGCCGTCATCGCCTGGGCCGACTACACGGCACCGAGCGGACTCGGCATGGACGCCGCCACGGCCATGCGCGCCGAGGACGGCGCGGTCCGGCTGAACCGGCTGCTGCGCGCACTGCCCGGCGAGGCGCCCGTCGCGCTGTACTGCCACAGCTACGGCTCGGTGCTCTGCGGGATCGCCGCGCACGAACTGCCCGGGCGGGTCGCCGACCTCGCCGTCGCCGGCAGCCCCGGCATGCGCGCCGAGAACGCCGGCCGGCTGGGCACCACCGCCCGGGTCTGGGCGATGCGCGACGCCGACGACTGGATCCGGGACGTGCCGCACCTGGAGGTCGGCGGGCTCGGACACGGCGCCGACCCGGTCTCCGCCGGCTTCGGGGCGCGGGTCCTCTCCGCGGACGGCGCGCAGGGACACGGCGGCTATTTCGAGCCCGGCACCGGGAGCCTGCGCAACTTCGCCGAGATCGGCGTCGGCGCGTACCGCGCGGTGCGCTGCGCCCGCAAGGACGACGTGTGCGGGAAGGGTTTGTCCGCCGCGACGGCGGCCGGACGCGCGTAGCGAGCGAGGAACTGCGGTCGGTCCGGGGAGGCGACGCGGGGACGCCTGCCGCATACGATGTGCCGCATGGGTGACGTACTGGCCGGATTTCATGCCGCCTGGGAGTTCGAGTCCGACTCCGTGCTCATCCGCTTCGAGCGGGGGATCCGTACGCCGAAGCTGTTCCAGGCGCTCGGCGAACGCCGGGTCCCCCTGGAGGCGCTCGCGGCCGTGACCCTCACTCCCGGGAAGCGGGGAACGGTGGTCCTGCACGCCGTACCGAGACCGGGCGCCGATCCCCTGATGGCGGCGGCCGACGGTCAGCTGAAGGAAGCCTGCGACCCCTACCGGCTGGTGCTGCCCGCCGAGCGCGAGACGCTCGCCGAGTACTACGCGGACGAGCTGCGCGCACGGGTTGGAGCGGACGTCTCTCCCGCCGAGCGCTTCCTCGTGGAGCCGCCCGAGGCGCCCCGGCACTTCAAGGCGTACGACGCGAAGGCGTCCTTCGACGGCCGGCAGGTGTCGTTCCGGTGGTTCTGGACCGGCGCCTCCTCCGCCAAGTGGAAGGCCGGCGACCAGAGTTTCCCGGTCGCCGCCCTCAGCGGGGTCGAGTGGCGCTCCCCCGAGATCTTCGAGGGCCACCTGCGGCTCCTGCACCGCGAGCCGGCCACCCCGCAGCCCGCGCAGGCCGACCAGGATCCGGCGGCCGTCGTCTTCGGCCTCGGCTACGGTCCGGTGCACGAGTCGCTGCCGTTCGCGGCCTCGGTGCTGGCCGCCGTACGCGCCGCCGGGCCGCCGGCCCCGGTCGCGGTGTCCGCGCCCCACCGCGACCCCGCCGACGTCGCCGACCGCATCCGTCACCTCGGCGAGCTGCACCGGGCGGGTCTGGTGACGGACGAGGAGTTCACGGCGAAGAAGGCGCAGCTGCTGGCGGAGCTGTAGGGCCCGCCCGCACGGGGCCCGCGGCGCGCTACTCGCGGCCCGCGGACGTGAACGTCATGTCCGCGTAGCGGTCGCCGGACACCTGGGCGGCGATCGGCTCCAGCAGCGCGAGTTCCTCGTCGGTGAGGACGATGCGGGTGGCCGCGGCGTTCTCCTCGACGCGGGTGCGCTTGCGGGTGCCGGGGATCGGGACGACGGTCAGTCCGTGCACGGCGGCCCGCTGCTGCACCCAGGCCAGCGCGATCTGGGCCGGCGAGGCGCCGTGGGCGTCGGCCACGGCGCGCACCGGCTCCAGCAGCGCGGCGTTGGCTGCCGCGTTCTCGCCGGTGAAGCGGGGCTGGTGGCGCCGGAAGTCGTCCGCGGTCAGGTCCTTCTCCGCGTTCGCGAAGGAGCCGGTGAGGAAGCCGCGGCCGAGCGGCGAGTACGGCACGAGCGCCACGCCGAGTTCCAGCGCCGCGGGGACCACGCCCGCCTCGATGTCCCGGCTGAACAGCGACCACTCCGACTGCACGGCCGCGATCGGGTGCACGCCCTGCGCGGTGCGCAGTTCGCTTCCGGTGACCTCGCTCAGCCCGAGGTGCCTGACCTTGCCCTCGCGCACCAGTTCGGCCATGGTCCCGACGGACTCCTCGATCGGGACGCCGGGGTCCCGCCGGTGCATGTAGTAGAGGTCGATCACGTCGACGTCGAGGCGCCTGAGGCTGGCCTCCACCGCCTGGCGGATGTAGGGCGTGTCGTTGCGGATGACCCGCTTCGTGGGCTCGTCCGGCGGGATCGACAGGGCGAACTTCGTCGCGATGACGACCTCGTCCCGGTGCGCCTTGAAGAACGGCGAGAGGAACTCCTCGTTGTCGCCCGCTCCGTAGGCGTCCGCGGTGTCGTAGAGCGTCACGCCGAGTTCCAGGGCGCGCTCCAGGGTGGCCCGCGCCTCACCGGCGTCCGTCGGGCCGTACGCGAAGCTCATGCCCATGCAGCCGAGGCCCTGCACGCCGACCTCCGGGCCGCCGGTGCCGAGCTCCGCCTTCGCGATCGTGCTGTCCGTCATCGGGACCTCTCCGACGCCGGGGCACGCCCGGCGTCCGCATAGAAACTGATCTTGTGGTCGAGCACGGCGAGGGTGTCCTGCAGCTCGGCGATCCGCGCCCGCACGTCCCTGCGGGTCGCCTCCAGCAGCTCGAACCGCTCGCCGTAGGTGTGGTCGCCCGCGCGCACCAGCTCCGCGTACCGCACCATGTCGGCGACCGGCATGCCGGTCAGCCGCAGCTTCCCGACGAGGTTCAGCCAGTCCAGGTCGCGGTTGCTGTAGCGGCGCTGGCCGGTGTGCGAGCGGTCGATGTGGGACATCAGCCCGATCCGCTCGTACCAGCGCAGGGTGTGCGCGGTCAGGCCGGTGAAGGCGACGACCTCGCTGATCGTGTAGTTGTCCCGGCCGTCCGGGCGGGGGTGGCGCTCCGGCGCCGAGGCGCAGGCGTCCGTGCCGCTGCCGGCACCGGTGTCGGCCGTGGTCTCCATCACCGTCATGCCTCCACGCTAAAACCCTGGAGTGCACTTCAAGCAAGTGCGTCCCGCTGAAATTCCGGCGACGCCACGCCGTCGGGGTGTCCGGCGTGCGGATCACCCGCCGCGCTGGTCGCCGGGACGGTCGGGTACCGGATCGGGCGCGCGGGCAATCCGCACGGCGCGGCCGGCCACTGGTCCGCGGGCGGGGCGTCCCCCAGGTCGGCCTGAACGCGTCCGCCGAGGCCGAGCCGCCGTACGCCTCGCTCGGCTTCGTGCGCAAGCCCGACCCCTCGATGCGGCTGGAGCTGCGCGGCGCCTAGTCTCGTGGGCATGTCCTTGCAGAGCCTGGCGTTGATCGAGAACTGGCCCGTTCCCACGGCCGCGGCGGCCGTCGTCCGCGCGGACGGCACGGTGCTGGGGGCGCACGGTCCCGGAGGGCAGCGTTTCGCGCTGGCCTCGGTCACCAAGCCGCTCGCCGCGTACGCCGTCCTCGTCGCGTACGAGGAGGGGGCGGTCGAGCTCGACGAGCCGGCCGGGCCGCAGGGCTCGACAGTCCGCCATCTCCTCGCGCACACCTCCGGGCTCGCCTTCGACGAGCACCGGGTGATGTCCGCGCCCGGGGAGCGGCGGCTGTACTCCAACGCCGGCTTCGAGGTGCTCGGGGACCACATCGCGAAGGCGACCGGGATCCCCTTCGCGGAGTATCTGCGCCAGGGGGTCCTGGAGCCGCTCGGCATGACGTCGACCACGCTCGACGGGTCGCCCGCGAAGGACGGGGTGTCCACGGTGGACGACCTCGTGCGGTTCGCGGCCGAGGTGCAGGCGCCGCGGCTGCTCGATCCGCGGACCGTCGCGGAGGCCATGTCCGTGCAGTTCCCCGGCACGAAGGGTGTGCTGCCGGGGTACGGGCACCAGAACCCGAACGACTGGGGGCTCGGGTTCGAGATCCGTGACTCCAAGTCGCCGCACTGGACGGGTACTTCGTCCTCGGCGGGGACCTACGGGCACTTCGGGCAGTCGGGTACGTTCCTGTGGGTCGACCCCGTCGCGGGGGTCGCGTGTGTGGCCCTCACGGACCGGGCGTTCGGGCCCTGGGCGGCCGAGGTGTGGCCGCCCTTCACCGACGCGGTGCTCACGGAGCTTGCCGGCTGAGGCCCGTCGGGAGGCTTCCCCGCCCCCTGCGCCCCTGGCCGTCCCGACTCGGGGCCGCCGCCCCGGGCCCCGCTCCTCAAACACCGGAGGGGCTGATTCCCAGCCCGGTGCCCCGTGCTCAGGCCGTCGTCATCTCCCAGATGAGGAGTTCCGCCGGGGAGCCCGCTATGGCTTCCAGGTTCTTCGCGTCGGTGAGGCGGGCCGCGTCGCCGGTCTCCAGCTCCAGGCCGTCCAGCCGGACTTCGCCGCGCACGACGTGGACGTACACGAACGGCGCGTCCGGGATCGCGGTGCGCTCGCTCGCGGTCAGGCGGCGCACGTGGAGCATGGCCCCGGCCTCGGGGACCGCGTACGGCGTGGAGTCAGCGATGCCGTGGACGATCTCGTAGGCGGGGTCGCCGCCCGGTTCCAGCGGGGCCAGCCACATCTGGACGAAGGTCAGCGGCGTCAGGCCGTCGTTGCGTTCCACGTGACGGACACCGCCCGCCGAGCTGAGGCGCTGCACGTCGCCGGCGCGGACCCGCGACTCGTGTCCCGCGGAGTCGCGGTGCGTCAGTTCGCCCTCGATCACCCAGGTGACGATCTCGGTGTGGCTGTGCGGGTGTTCGTCGAAGCCGGCGCCGGGCGCGAGCCGCTCCTCGTTGCAGGCGATGAGCGGGCCGAAGCGGAGGTTGTCGGGGTCGTAGTGGGGGCCGAAGGAGAAGGCGTGCAGGGAGGAGATCCCGGCCGCCGGGTCCCCTCCGCGGTAGCGCTCGTCGGCGCGCCGTACGTCCATCACGGAGCCCACGGTAGCCCCGCGGGGCCGGGGCACCGGGACCCGGCGCGGCGCACTCACGTCCGGATGAGGCAGTCTTGTCCCGTGCCCGAACCCGAAACCAGCAACACCGAACCCGCAGCGCGCGCACCCCACACGCACTCCGCGACCCTGAGGCGGCTGGAGAAGTCGTCCGGGAGTCTCGCGGCGCAGGCCATCGCGCGCATGGACGAGACGCTGCCGTGGTACCGGGCCATGCCGCCGGAGAACCGGTCGTGGATCGGGCTGGTCGCACAGGCGGGAATCGCCGCCTTCACCGAGTGGTTCCGGCGTCCCGACGCCCCCCAGGCCATCTCCACCGACGTCTTCGGCACCGCTCCCCGCGAGCTGACCCGGGCGATCACCCTGCGCCAGACCGTCGAGATGGTGCGGACCACCATCGAGGTCATGGAGAGCGCGATCGACGAGGTCGCGGCGCCCGGAGACGAATCCGTTCTGCGCGAGGCGCTCCTCGTCTACGCCCGCGAGATCGCCTTCGCCACCGCACAGGTGTACGCCCAGGCGGCGGAGGCCCGGGGCGCCTGGGACGCGCGGCTGGAGTCGCTCGTGGTCAACGCCGTGCTGTCCGGCGAGGCCGACGAGGGTGCGGTCTCCCGCGCCGCCGCGCTCGGCTGGAACTCGCCCGAACACGTCTGTGTGGTGCTGGGTACGGCGCCCGACGGCGACAGCGAGCTGACGGTCGAGGCGATCCGGCGGGCGGCCCGGCACGCCAAGCTCCAGGTGCTCACCGGAGTGCTCGGTGACAGGCTCGTCGTGATCGCCGGCGGCAGCGACAACCCGCTCGCCGTCGCCAAGTCGCTGATCGGTCCGTACGCGGCGGGATCCGTCGTCGCGGGCCCGATCGTGCCCGACCTGCTGGCCGCGACCCGGTCCGCGCAGGCCGCTGCGGCCGGTCTGAAGGCCTGTTTCGCCTGGCAGGACGCCCCGCGGCCGGTCCTGGCGGACGATCTGCTGCCGGAGCGCGCGATGGCCGGGGATCCCTCGGCCCGCGAGCAGCTGGTGGAGGAGATCTACAGACCGCTGGAGGAGGCCGGATCCGCGCTCCTGGAAACGCTGAGCGTGTATCTGGAGCAGGCGAGCAGTCTCGAGGGCGCGGCCCGGATGCTCTTCGTGCATCCCAACACCGTGCGCTACCGGCTCCGACGTGTGACTGACGTCACCGGCTGGTCGCCCTCCGATGTACGCTCCGCCTTCACACTGCGCATCGCCCTGATCCTGGGGCGTCTGGCCGATGGAGATCCTCAGGCCTAGGCTTTTGTCGGGGGTCCACAATTCCCCCTCCTGTTCTTCGTCCTTGTCCTCACGGGCGGCCGTGGCCGTCCACAAGAGAGAGTGTGAGAGTGCTCGTACTCGTCGCTCCCGGCCAGGGCGCCCAGACGCCCGGCTTCCTGACTCCCTGGCTCGACCTCCCCGGTGCCGCCGACCGCATCGCCGCGTGGTCGGACGCCATCGGGCTCGACCTCGCCCACTACGGCACGAAGGCCGACGCGGACGAGATCCGCGACACGGCCGTTGCGCAGCCCCTGCTCGTCGCGGCCGGACTGCTGTCCGCGTCCGCTCTCGGCGACGTGGCCCCCGGGGCCGTCGCGGGCCACAGCGTCGGTGAGATCACCGCCGCCGCGGTGGCCGGTGTGTTCGCGGAGACCGAGGCGCTCCGGCTCGTCCGCAAGCGGGGCCTGGCGATGGCCGAGGCCGCCGCCGTCACGCGGACCGGCATGTCCGCCCTGCTCGGCGGCGACCCGGAGACGACCGTGCCGCACCTGGAGAAGCTCGGCCTGACCCCGGCGAACATGAACGGCGCGGGCCAGATCGTCGCCGCCGGTACGCTGGAGCAGCTGGCCGCCCTGGAGGCCGACAAGCCCGAAGGCGTGCGCAAGGTGATCGCGCTGAAGGTCGCCGGCGCGTTCCACACGCACCACATGGCGCCCGCCGTCGACGTGCTCGCGAAGGCCGCCGCGGACCTGACCCCGGCCGACCCGGAGGTCACGTACGTGTCGAACAGGGACGGCCGGTCCGTCGCCACCGGTGACGAGGTCGTCTCGCGTCTCGTCGGCCAGGTCGCCAACCCGGTCCGCTGGGACCTGTGCATGGAGACCTTCAAGGAGCTAGGTGCGACCGCGCTGGTCGAGCTGTGCCCCGGCGGCACGCTCACCGGCCTGGCCAAGCGCGCGCTGCCCGGCGTCAGGACGCTGGCGCTGAAGACACCCGACGACCTCGACGCGGCTCGCGAGCTCATCGCCGAGCACAGCGCGGCCTAAAGGAGCTCGGAGAGCATGTCGAAGATCAAGGCAGGAAAGGGCGCACCGTACGCGCGGATCCTCGGCGTGGGCGGCTACCGTCCGGTACGGGTCGTGCCCAACGAGGTGATCCTCGAGACGATCGACTCGTCCGACGACTGGATCCGCTCGCGCTCCGGCATCGAGACCCGGCACTGGGCCTCCGACGAGGAGACGGTCGCCGCGATGTCGATCGAGGCGTCCGGCAAGGCGATCGCGGACGCGGGGATCTCCGCCGAGCAGATCGGCGCCGTGGTGGTCTCCACCGTCTCGCACTTCAGCCAGACCCCGGCCATCGCGACCGAGATCGCCGACAAGCTGGGCACGGCGAAGGCGGCGGCCTTCGACATCTCGGCGGGCTGCGCGGGCTTCGGCTACGGGCTCACCCTCGCCAAGGGCATGATCGTCGAGGGTTCCGCGGAGTACGTGCTGGTCATCGGCGTGGAGCGACTGTCCGACCTGACCGACCTGGAGGACCGCGCGACGGCGTTCCTGTTCGGTGACGGCGCGGGCGCGGTCGTCGTGGGCCCGTCCGAGGAGCCGCACATCGGCCCCACCGTCTGGGGTTCCGAGGGCGACAAGGCCGGCACGATCAAGCAGACCGTGCCCTGGGACCGCTTCCACACGGGAGACGCGTCCAGCCTGCCGCTCGACTCCAAGGGCCAGATCAAGTTCCCCGCCATCACGCAGGAGGGCCAGGCGGTGTTCCGCTGGGCCGTGTTCGAGATGGCGAAGGTCGCCCAGCAGGCGCTGGACGCGGCCGGGATCGCCCCGGCCGACCTGGACGTCTTCATTCCGCACCAGGCCAACGAGCGGATCATCGACTCGATGGTGAAGACCCTCAAACTGCCGGCGCACGTCACGGTCGCCCGCGACGTACGCACCACCGGCAACACGTCGGCCGCCTCGATTCCGCTCGCTATGGAGCGGCTTCTGGCGACCGGCGAGGCGAAGAGCGGCGACACCGCGCTCGTCATCGGCTTCGGGGCGGGTCTGGTCTACGCCGCCACGGTCGTTACCCTCCCCTAGGCACACCGTCCGGATCGTCTCCGGCCGGAGTACCGCCACACCCTCTGGATACATACCGAAGGAGCGCCTGACATGGCCGCCACTCTGGAAGAGATCGTCGAAGGTCTCGCCGAGATCGTCAACGAGATCGCCGGGATCCCCACCGAGGACGTCCAGCTGGACAAGTCCTTCACCGACGACCTGGACGTCGACTCGCTGTCCATGGTCGAGGTCGTCGTCGCCGCCGAAGAGCGTTTCGACGTCAAGATCCCCGACGACGACGTCAAGAACCTGAAGACCGTCGGTGACGCCGCCGACTACATCCTGAAGCACCAGGCCTGATCACCCGGTCCCCTGGGCTGACTGCCCCGCCACCCGGCGGTGGCGCCGCTGAATCCTCGTATCCGTTGGAGAAAGAATTCCCGTGAGCCCGACCAATCGCACCGTGGTCGTCACCGGTATCGGCGCAACCACACCGCTGGGTGGCGACGCAGCCTCTACCTGGGAGGGCCTCGTCGCCGGACGTTCCGGCGTCGGTCCCCTGGAGCAGGAGTGGGCCGCCGATCAGGCGGTCCGCATCGCTGCGCAGATCGCCGTGGAACCGGGCGAGGTCATCCCCCGCCCGCAGGCCCGCCGTCTCGACCGCTCGGCGCAGTTCGCGCTGATCGCGGCCAAGGAGGCCTGGGCCGACGCGGGCTTCACCGGCAAGGCCGGTGAGGACACCGCCGTCGACCCCGACCGGCTGGGCGCGGTCATCGCCTCCGGCATCGGTGGCGTGACCACCCTGCTCGACCAGTACGACGTGCTCAAGGAGAAGGGCGTACGCCGCGTCTCCCCGCACACCGTCCCCATGCTGATGCCCAACGGACCGTCCGCCAACGTGGGCCTCGCCGTGGGCGCCCGCGCCGGCGTGCACACCCCGGTCTCCGCCTGTGCGTCGGGCGCCGAGGCGATCGGCTACGCGATCGAGATGATCCGTACCGGCCGCGCCGACGTCGTCGTCGCCGGCGGCACCGAGGCGGCCATCCACCCGCTGCCCATCGCCGCCTTCGGCAACATGATGGCGATGTCCAAGAACAACGACGACCCGCAGGGCGCCTCGCGTCCCTACGACGTAGGCCGCGACGGCTTCGTCCTCGGCGAGGGCGCCGGCGTCCTCGTCCTGGAGTCGGCCGAGCACGCCGCCGCGCGCGGCGCCCGGGTGTACGCGGAGGCGGTCGGCCAGGGCATCTCGGCCGACGCCCACGACATCGTGCAGCCGGAGCCCGAGGGCCGCGGCATCTCGCACGCCCTGCAGAACCTGCTCGACAACACCGACCTGGACCCGGCGGAGATCGTGCACGTCAACGCGCACGCCACCTCGACGCCTGCCGGTGACGTGGCCGAACTGAAGGCGCTGCGCAAGGTGTTCGGCGACGACGCCGACCACATGGCGGTCTCCGCGACCAAGTCGATGACCGGGCACCTGCTCGGCGGCGCCGGCGGCGTCGAGTCCGTCGCCTCGGTCCTCGCCCTGTACCACCGGATCGCCCCGCCGACCATCAACGTGGAGAACCTCGACCCGGAGGCCGAGGCCAACGCCGACATCGTCCGTGGCGAGGCACGCAAGCTCCCCGTCGAGGGCCGTATCGCCGCGCTGAACGACTCGTTCGGCTTCGGCGGCCACAACGTGGTGCTGGCGTTCCGGACCGTCTAGAACAGGCCGTACGGCGTCGGGAACCGGCCGTACGGGCGTACACACGGGAGGGGCCCCCGCCTTGGGCGGGGGCCCCTCCCGTGTCCGTGACGGTGTATCAGACGACCTGGTGGAGCCAGCGGACGGGGGCGCCCTCGCCGGCGTACCGGAAGGGCTCCAGCTCGTCGTCCCAGGGCTTGCCGAGGAGCTTGGCGAGTTCGCCCTCCAGCTCGGTCTCGCCGCGCTGGGAGCGGACCAGCGCGGCGCGCAGCCGGTCCTCGGGGATCAGGATGTCGCCGTGGATGCCGGTGACGGCGTGGAAGATGCCCAGGTCGGGGGTGCAGCTGTAGCGCTCGCCCTCGGCGGTGGGGCAGGGCTCGGCGGTGACCTCGAAGCGCAGCAGATGCCAGCCGCGCAGCGCGGAGGCGAGCTGGGAGGCGGTGCCCGCCTCGGCCTTCCAGGAGAACTCGGACCGCCAGGTGCCGGGCGCGGCCGGCTGCCGGATCCAGTCGAGGCCGACGCGCGTACCGAGCACGCCCGCGACTGCCCACTCGACGTGCGGGCACAGCGCGCGCGGCGCGGAGTGCACGTACAGAACTCCACGTGTCGTCACCGGGACCTCCGGGCAGAGCGGGACATCTTGTAACTTGGCGGAACGGCAGTGGCAGGGCGGCCACGGGGCGAGGCTACCGTGCGGCGGCGCAAGGAGTGTGACGTACCGTCGGTCCCAGCGGGGAGAAACACCGAGGTTTCACCCGCCGGGACGTGTGCCGCCGTCCCGGCCGCGGGCTCTCGGGCCGCCCGGGACGGGGCACGGCCGCTCACGGGGACGCGGTGCCGACCGAGGGTGCACGACGAACGAGGGGAAGTGGGGATGCGCGAGCGGAGCCACCGTTCACGGGCCGTCCTCGCCGTCGCGGCGGCGACCGTCCTGGCCGTCGCGGGCTGCGACGCCTCCGGTGGCGACGCGGCCGCCCCCGGGGGTGCCTCCGCGAAGGGCCGCCCGTCCCCGAAGCCGACGCCCGCGTGGGACCGCAGCCCGGCGTCCCTGGTCGCGGTGGGCGACTCCATCACGCGGGGCTTCGACGCGTGTTCGGTGCTGTCCGACTGCCCGGAGGTGTCGTGGGCGACCGGCAGCGACGCCCGGGTGAACAGCCTCGCGGTACGGCTGCTGGGCAGGTCAGGGGCCGCCGACCGGAGCTGGAACTACGCGGTGACCGGAGCGCGGATGGCGGACCTGCCTGCGCAGATGGCCCGGGCGGCGGAGCGGAAGCCGGAGCTGGTGACGGTGATGGCGGGCGCCAACGACGCCTGCCGCGCGAGCGTCTCGGCGATGACGCCGGTGGCGGACTTCCGGGCCGAGTTCCAGGACGCGATCCGGACGCTGCGCGCGTCCCTGCCCAAGGCCCAGGTCTACGTGTCGAGCGTGCCGGACCTGAAGCGGCTGTGGTCCCAGGGCCGCGGCAACGCGCTGGGCAAGCAGGTCTGGAAGCTGGGCATCTGCCCCTCGATGCTGGGGGACGCGGACGCCCTGGACGCGGCGGCGACCCAGCGGCGCGCCAAGGTCCAGAACCGGGTGGAGGCGTACAACACGGTCCTGGAGGAGGTCTGCGCCAAGGACCGGCGGTGCCGCTTCGACGGGGGCGCGGTCTTCGACTACCGCTTCGGAACGGCGCAGTTGAGCCACTGGGACTGGTTCCACCCGAGCCGCGACGGCCAGGCGCGGATCGCGGAGATCGCGTACCGGACGGTGACGGCGAAGAAGCCGGCCGCGTGACGGACGGGGTACGCGGGCGGGTGCCCGGCTCGTTCGCGGCGTAGGGTCTCGATCATGCCTGACGAACTCTTCGGCACCCTCCCCGACGGCACCCCGGTCCACCGCTGGACGCTGGAGCGCTCGGGAGTGCGGGTGCGCGTCCTGACGTACGGCGGAATCGTGCAGTCGGCCGAGGTCCCGGACCGGGACGGGCGGACCGTGGACGTGGTCCTGGGATTCCCGGAACTCGGCGGCTACCTGGCCCACCCGGAGCCCTACTTCGGGGCGCTGGTCGGGCGGTACGCGAACCGGATCGCGGGCGGCAGCTTCCCGCTCGACGGGCGGACCCACCAACTGGCGCGGAACAACGGGCCCAACTCGCTGCACGGCGGTGAGCACGGCTTCGACAAGCGGGTGTGGGACGCGCAGGCGGTTGCCCACGGGGTGCGTCTGTCGCGGGTGAGCCCGGACGGCGAGGAGGGCTTCCCCGGCCGTCTGGAGCTGTCGGCGACCTGCACGCTGGACGAGGACGGCGCGCTGCGGATCGCCTACGAGGCCGTCACGGACGCCCCGACCGTGGTGAACCTGACGAACCACACGTACTTCAACCTGACCGGTTCGGGGAACGCGGGCGGGCACGAACTGCGCCTCGACGCCTCGCGGTTGACGCCGGTGGACGCGGACCTGATTCCGACCGGGGAGTTCGCGCCGGTGGCCGGGACACGCTTCGACTTCCGTGCGGCGCGCAGGGTCGGCGCCGGCTACGACCACAACTTCGTGCTCGACAAGGGCGAGAGCGAGACCCCGGTGGAGGTGGCCGAGCTGTACGACCCGTTGTCCGGACGGCTGTTGTCCGTGGCGACCACGGAGCCCGGGCTCCAGCTCTACACGGCGGACCACCTCGAGGCCTCGCTGCCGTTCGCACCGGGCGACGGCATCGCGCTGGAGACCCAGCACTTCCCGGACTCCCCCAACCGGCCCGAGTTCCCCAGCACGGAACTGCGGCCGGGCGAGGTGTACCGGTCGGAGACGGTGTACCGGTTCTCCGTGCGGGACTAGGAATGCGGGCGGTGCCGGGGCGGGGTGTCGCCCCGGCACCGCGCCCGGATCACTCCTCGTCGCGCAGCCGGGCCGCCAGCGAGCTCAGCGGCTCGCTCTCGGCGGTGTGCCCGAGGGTGGTCAGGCGGGACACCGCCGCGTCGAGACGGGCGAGGGCGGGAGCGGTGCGCTCCAGGTAGATGCCCTCCACGGCACCCGCGAGGCGGACGCACTCGGCCCACTCGCCGGCCCGGTCCTGCTCGGGACCCGGCTCGCCGACCAGGGCGAGAGCGCGCTCCAGGGCGGCCAGGGCGTCCTCGTACTCACCGGCGTAGGCGTTGACCCGCCCGTGTTCGTAGGCCAGGGCGCTGTCCAGGGAGCGGCCGTGGGTTTCGTACCCGATGGCGCGGGCCTCGTCGGCGACGCGGCCGGCGTCGGCGAGCAGGGCGAGGGCGCCTGCCAGGCCGTCGGGGCCCCGCTGCTGCGCCTGGTGGCGGGCGAGTTCGCGCAGGCAGTTGCTGAGCTGCTCGTGACGGGGGTCCCGGGCGTGGGCGGCGAGTGCCTGGTCCATGGCCTCGCGGGCGCGTCCGAACTCCCCGGACTCGCCGAGCAGGACGGCCGTCTCGGCGGCGATCATGGCGTGGCTGCCCGGGTCGTCGTCCCAGGCGGCCGACTCCGCCGCGAGGGCGACGAACTCCGCCGTGGCGGCCTTGAGGTCCTCCCCCACGTGCAGTGCGCGGGCGCGGGTCAGCCGCAGCTGGGCGACGAGCCGGTCGTCCAGCCTGCCGGCGGTGACGTCCGGTTCGGCCAGCAGGGAGTCGAGCAGGGCGATGCAGTCTTCGACCCGGCCGAGGTCGAGGCTGAGCTGGGCCGCGTTGCTGTAGGTGCAGAACGCGTCGGTCCGGCTGCCGCCGCGAAGGTCGAGCTCCGCGGAGCGCGTCAGGTGCCGCAGTGCCTCGTCGGGACGGCCCAGGTGCATGCAGACCTCGGCCAGATCCGCGTGGAGGCGGGCGGTGCCGGCCACGTCGGCGGGCCAGTCGGCGGCCAGTCGCAGGCCCTCGGCCAGGTCGTCGTGCGCCGCGCGCGGGTCCTGGAGGCCGAGCCGGAGCCGGCCTCGCAGGGCGAGCGTGCGGGGCAGGTGCCAGGCGGGGCCGTGGTCCCGCAGCCGGTGCAGGAGGCCGTCGAGTGCGGTGACGGCGGCGGGCAGGTCGCCGCGGATCGCGTGGGTGCTGGCCCGCAGCGTCTGCGCGCCGGAGATCTGCGCGGCGATGTCGTGCCGGGCGGCGAACGCCTCCAGCAGGTCCACCTCGGCGTGCGCCGGCGCGACGTGCTCCTCCTGCCCCGACGCCTGAAGCCGCAGGCCGAGCGCGGTCGCCCGCAGCCGCAGCAGCCGGGCCTCCTGGTGCGGGGCGAGACCGGCCGTCTCCTCGTGCAGGCGGACCAGGGACGCGTGGGCGGCGGTCAGCGCCGCGGCCTTCCCCCCGGCCGCGTCGTCGCTCTCCGCGGGGGATTCGGCGGCGGCGAGCAGGGCGCAGGCGCGGGCGAGCGCCGCGTGGCCCGGCTGCCCGGCGTCTTCGTACAGGCCCGCGGCCTCCTCGTGGAGGGCGACGGAGACGGTGAAGTCGTCCTTGTTGCCCGCCCGGTTCGCCTCGTCGGCGAGCAGGTCCGCGCGCAGCCGTACCAGCGGGCCCACCGCGGGGTCGTCGGGGTGGGTGTAGTCGCGGGCCGCCGCGAGCGTGCGCAGCCGGGCCCAGCAGGCCTGTGCGTCGGGGTGCCCCTGCTCGTCCAGCGCCCGTGCCCGGAAAACGAGTTCGGGCAGCGACTCGGGGAGGCCTGCGGCCGGGCGGGCGGGGGGCGCGGCGACGGGGGCGGCCACCTCGTCGAGGCTGCGGGTGCGCAGGGTCAGTTCCAGTGCGTCCAGCAGCGGTGCACGGTCGAGGCGGGCCCGGCGGCGGTCGGTGTGGGCGGTCGTGCCGTTGCGGGCGTCGAAGCGGGCGGCGAGGTCGTCGGCGCGCCCGCGGACCTCGGCGCGCAGGCCGGTCACGGTCCAGGTGCGGCCCGCGTAGCCGGCGGCGGACAGCTCACCGTGGCCGAGGAGTTCGACACGCTGGAGGAGGACCTCGACGCCGGTGAGGAAGTCGAACAGGTCCAGCGGCGAGTCCACCTCGTCGAACAGGTTCCGGTTCTCGGCGAGGAGTTCCAGGCCGCGGGCCTCGTTGCCGGTCAGCGCGCAGAACTCCAGGTGCCGGCCGATCTCGCCGGACATCGAGGGGTTGCGGCGGCAGCTGCGGTGGCCGGCGACGTGCAGGGCGACGGCCCGGTCGGTGCGGCCGGTGCGCAGCAGGGGCAGCAGGGCGTACGAGACGGAGCGGGCCGGCTCCTCCTGGCAGGATTCCTTTCCGGCGAGGACGGGCTCCCAGGTGCGCAGCGCGCGCTCGTCGTCGCCCGCCTGGAGGTGGTACCGGGCACGGTCGCAGATCTCGCAGGCCTCGCAGTCGCTGAGCCTGGAGCGGGCGCGGGCCGCCCACAGTTCGTAGGCGGGGGTGATGTCCTCGCCGAGGTGCGCGGCGAGCAGGTACGCCTGTCCGTAGTAGGGCTGGAGGTCGAGGCCGGCCTTCTCGTACCGGTCGCGCATCTCCGTCAGCCACCGGCGCAGGCCGGCCAGCGGCATCTCGGGCAGCGCGCGCAGGGCGCCGGCCACCCACTTGAACCGCCAGAACAGCAGGTGGCGCAGGCGTTCGTCGAAGACGTCGGGCTGCTCGTCGAAGAGGGTGAGCAGGCGGGCGAAGACGACGGGCGACTTCCGGGGTTCGGAGCCGTAGGTGTACGCCTCCTGGAGTTCGAGGAGTGCCCGGACGAGCGCGAGGGGGTCCTCGAACTGCTCGGCAGCCTCGACGAGTTCCTCGGCGGTGACGGTGCGAGTGCGGCCGTAGGGGCGCCGGTCGTTGTCCTGGAGCGCCTGGTACAGCTCGTCGGCGTTCTGGGGATGGGGTGCGGTCGGCATCGTCAGCTGTCCTTGCGGAGGGCGTGGGCGAGAAGGTCGAGGAAGGAGCGGTTGATCAGGCTCGATTCGGCGGGTCTGAGGGGGCGCCGGGACAGCAGTGCGGCCTGGCCGTAGAGGGCTTCGGCGCTGGTGCGGGCCAGCTCGGGCTCGTCGATGGTGACGGCGGTGCGGACCAGCGGGTTGAGCTGGTTGAGGATGAGCTGGGCGCGCGGGGCCTCCTGGCGCAGGGCGCCGAGGATGTCGCCCCACAGGCCGCCCTCCTGCTCGCGGGCGAGCTGGGAGCGGGTGCGTTCGTGCCGGGCCTCGCGGCTGTCGACGAGGAGGGCGGGGGCGGAGGCCGGCTGGAAGGTGCGCAGCGCGACGTCGCAGTCGAAGACGGCGAGGGCGTCGCGGGCCTGGGCGAGGTAGGCCGCGGCGGCGAGTTCGGTCTCCCGGTCGACGGGGTCGAGGTGGGCGGTGAGGGTCTCGGGGTCGAGGTCGGCGACGGTGGCACCGGGGTTGATCTCGGGCAGCCGGTGCACGAGTTCGCGGTCGTAGGTGTAGCCGCCGTTGACGACGCCGAGTCCGGCCGCCGAGGCGATCGCGGCGACCTGGCGGAACTCCTCCACGCTCGACGTCACGAGCACGGTGCGGTGGGTGCGGGCGAACTCGTCGAGGGTGGCGTGCCCGTCGGTGGTCTCGAACGGCAGCCAGGGCAGCAGCATCCGCAGGATCTCGTCGTCGTGCACCGCGAGCGACTTCACGGCCAGGTGGTGGACCTGGAGGAAGCGGGCGAGCAGGTCCGGGTCGTTGGCGGCGGCCCGGGCGATCCACGCGCGCAGCCGCTCGGCGAGGGCGTCGCGGACGGCGGCCAGGGTGTCGTCCTCGTACAGGGACTCGCGGGACGCCGTCGGGCGCAGGCTCTCGGCGTCGACGACGCAGCGCACGAAGAACGCCCACTCGGGCAGGATCTCCTCGGCCTGTTCGGACAGCAGCATGCCCTTGACGTGCACGCGGTGGCCGTGGCGGCGTCCGGCGGGCACCGTCTCGGGCAGGACGCAGGCGATGCCCTTCAGACCCACGGCCGGCAGGTCCAGCTCGATGGTGTCCAGCGGGGCGAAGCCGAGGACCTCCTCGCCGTACGCGGCCAGCGCGCGGGCACGGGCGCCCGGTGTGGGATGCCTGCTCACCCAGGGCGCGGGCTCGGGGTTGACCCGGGCGGGCGGGCCGCCGGTGCCGTCGTCGAAGGTCACCGGGTGGCGCAGCAGCGAGCCGAAGTGCCGGGCCAGCGCCTGCACCTGCGTCGGCCGGGTCCACTCGCCCGCGTCGGCGCGGGGTGTCAGCGTGACCGTGGTGCCGGGCCGGGGGCGGGCGGAGGCGGGCAGGGTGCGGACGGTGTAGCTGCCGTCGCCGCGTCCCCGCCACTCCACGGCGACCGCGTCCGGGGTGCGGGCGGAGCGGCTCAGGACGTGGATCTCGTCCGCGACCAGGAAGCAGGAGAGCAGGCCGATGCCGAACTGGCCGATGAAGTCGCCGCGTTGCTCGGCGATCAGGTCGGTGCGCTTGCTGCTGCGGCCGATGGTGGCGAGGAAGGTGTGCACGTCGGCCTCGGTGAGTCCGACGCCGTCGTCCTCGACGCGTACCGCCGAGCCGTCGGCGTACAGGCGGATGCCGAAGGCGTCGGTGCCCGCGTCAGGTTCGAGGCGGTGCCGGGCGGTCAGCGCGTCCACCGCGTTCTGCATGAGTTCGCGCAGGTAGACGCGGGGGCTGGAGTAGAGGTGATGGGAGAGGAGGTCGACGAGGCCGCGCAGATCCACCTGGAAGGTGCGGTCGGCGCCGGCCGGGTTCGCGGCGGTGTCGGGCAGAGTCATCGGGCAGTCCGGTCTGGGAGGGGTGACGGATGGCGAGGCCCGGTCCCGGCGTGCGCTCGGGCACGGCGGTGACGGGCGGGCCGGGACGGGGGCGCCGGGCACGGCGGCGACGGCGGGACCGTGCTCCGCGTTCCGCCGTGCGCTCGGGCGCGTGGCGGGGCGGTACCGGGGCCGGCGTGCGGTCGGGCACGCGGCGACGGGCGGGCCCGGTCGGCGTGCGCTCCGCAAAGCGGCCGGGGCCGGGGCCGGCGGGCGCTCAGGCGCGGCGGTGGCGGCGGGCGAACTGCTTCTCGGGGTCCGCGAAGTAGGTCCACGGCCAGGTGGTGTAGGCGCCGTCGAGTGCCTGGAAGACGCGCCGTACGGTGTGGCGCTCACCGGCCAGCGACAGGGCCATGGCGAACATGTTGAAGTCGTGCTGCCAGCCGGGGCGGCGCGCGTACGACGGGTGCAGGATGCTGTGGTCGGCCGCGCTGCGCAGCTCGGCCTGGATCTCGGCGGTCTCGAGACAGTCCCCGCGGTCGGACTCGACCCAGTCCTCGATGTGCGCCATGGCGATCACGCAGCCGAGCCGGTGTCCCTGCGGGGCGCGGGCGAGCGCGTCGCGGGCGAACGCCAGGGCCCGGCCCGGCTCGCCGCCCCAGCGGGGCTGCAACTGCGACACCCACTCGACGTGGACGTCCAGGTCCAGCGGGTCGCGGCGCAGGGCGGCGTCGAGCCGGGCCTCGTTGACGGCGGATCCCAGCGACATGCCGCGGCCGGAGGTGAGCAGGCGGCGCCACGGCGTGACCCATTCGGGCCGCAGTTCGGCGGCCTCGAACAGGTGCTCCTCCGCGATGCGGAGCCGCTCGCGGAAGACGCGCCACTGCTCCTGCGTGACGTTCACGGCGCGCTCGGCGGTGCGTGCCTCCCAGCCCCAGCTGACGTGGCGCGTCCCGGATATCAGCAGCGCCGTCGCCCGGTGCTCCTTGTCCTCCTCGACGGCCCGCCCGATCCAGTCCTGCACTCCGTCCAGGTCGGCCAGTTCGCCGAGGACCTGGTGGTCGCGGCCGAGGTCGAAGGGGACCAGTGCCGCCTTGACCGCCTCCCAGTCACCGGCGTCCGCCGCCTCCACCAGGGCGAGGACCCGGGTGTCCCCGAGCGCGCGCAGCTTGTACATCCCGTTCTTCTGTCTGCGCGAGGCGGGAATCGCGTACGGATCCGCCGCCGGTCTCTCGGTGTCCCTGCCGAACAGCTTGCCCAACATGCCGTGTCCTCCCCTGGTCCCGCGTGATCGTCCGGTGCAGCATAGGCGGCCCCACCGACACCGCTTCCACAGGGTTTTCACCGGAGGTGCACGCTCCAGGACCCGTCCTCGCGCCGTGGACGGCCGGCACGTGACGAGCCCCGGCCCGGCCGTCAGGTTCCGGGCCGGGGCTGCTGAGGGGCGTCCCGCGGTCACGCCTCGACGATCGTGCGCATCGGACGGCCGGTGAGGGAACGGCCTGCCTGAACCCCGTACGAACCCTTCACAGGACGCCACGGACCTGCGGCCTCGCCCACCGGGGCCACGCACCGTGGCGTGCGCCCCGTGCGGCACGCGATACTGCGGCCGTTCGGAGCACCCCACGGCGACGGAAGGCACGAACTCCCTTGACTCACGCACGTGTTCGCATCGGTGTACTCGGACTGGCCCTGGTGGCGGGGCTCGCGGCCGCGCCGGCCGCGACGGCGGCCGCGCCCGACACGGCGGCGGGGGGCGCCACCGTCGAGGAGCAGCGGCTCGACAGGGCGGCGCCCCGGGAGATCCTGCGGCGGTCCGGATTCGACACGGTGGCCCCGCGGTTCGGACGGTCCCTCGACGCGGCGCGCTCGTACGCGCAGGCCGAGCGCCTCGTCGTGCGGGAGGGTGGGCGGCTGTGGCGGCGGGCCGTGGACCGGGCCCAGGGGCGCGGCCCCGCGGGCGGCGACCTGAGCCGGGACGACGACCGCCCGCTGTACTGGGCGCGGCTCGGGATGACCCGCGAAGTGCGCACCTGGGAGCCCCGGTTCGCGCTCACGGACGGCCAACGGCGGTTTCTGTCGGCCAGGTTGGAGGAAGGCTCGCGCGGGCAGAACGCGGTCCGCTACCCGCACGGCCGGGGCGTGAAGCGGATCCTGCTCACCGGGTTCGACCCGTTCACGCTGGACCGTGACGTGCGGATCTCCAATCCCTCGGGCGCGAGCGCGCTCGCCCTGGACGGGACGACGATCGAGACCGCCGACGGCCCGGCCCGCGTCGAGACGGCGGTCTTCCCCGTCCGCTGGCAGGACTTCACCGACGGGACGGTGGAGCGGACGCTGCGCCCGCAGCTCGGCCGCGTGGACCTGTTCACGACGGTCAGCCAGGGCCGGGTGGGGCGGTTCGACGTGGAGCGGACCAACGGGGCCTGGCGGGGCGGTTTCCCCGACAACGAGAACGTGTCGCGCACCGGGACCGTCCCGGTCGGCGACCCGGCCTCGCAGCCGCAGTGGACGTCGACGACGCTGCCGTACGGGTCGATCGTGGCCGCGGACACCGGACGTTTCCCGGTGTACGACAACACCTCGGTGACGGAGATACCGGCGGGCGGCACGGAGCCGGTCGTGCGCCCCGCCGGTCCGACGCCGGGCTCGGCGGCCCGGGCCGGCGGCGGCGGCGACTACCTCTCCAACGAGATCGCCTACCGCGCGACGCTGCTGCGCGACCGGCTCGGGCTGCACGCCTCACTGCCGGGCGGCCATGTGCACACGCCGGTGCTGGAGTTCGGCACGGGCAACACGGACCCGGCGGCCGGCGCGATCACCGATCCCGGGTTCGTGCGGAACCGGCTGGACATCATCGCCCAGGTCCGGTCGATCCTGCGGGCGGCCGCCGACGCGGGGTAGACCCGGCCCGCTGCGAGCGGCGGACGGCGGGCCGACGCCGGTCACGACGGCCGCGGCGAGGACCTCCGTCAGGCGGTGGCGCCCTTCCCGCCGCCCGGGTACGGCGTGCCGGGGTGTCCGCCGCCCGGGTACGGCGTGCCGGGGTGTCCGTCGCCCGGGTACGGCGTGCCGGGGTGTCCGTCGCCCGGGCGGGCGCGGTCGGCGTCGGTGTCCTCGCCTTCGGGCTCCCCGGACCGCTCGCCGAGCAGGTCGCGGGCCATCAGCGTGGCTCCCGCGACCGCGCCCGGCATCAGGAAGACGGCGACGAACGGGACCACGAAGGCGACGGCCAGCGGGGTGCCGAAGCCCCAGACCAGGGCCTTGCGGGAGCGGAGCAGGGCGAGGCGGTCCCGCAGCTCGACGCGGCGGCGCTGGAGGGCCACCCCCGTGAGCTCCTCCGTGAGGAAGAAGCCGGTGACGAAGAACCCGATCACCGGGACCGCGGTCTGGCCGGCGACCGGGACGAAGCCGAGGGCGAAGAGCAGGACGCCCCACACGAGGGCCCGGACGAGGATGCGGAGGCTGTCCCGGCCCGAGATCCACAGCTCGCGCCAGAGCGGCAGGCCCGACTCGGGGGCGGTGCCGTCCGGGGAGACGTCCCGGTCGACCCGCTCCGAGAGGGACTCGTAGAAGGGCTGGCCGACGAGCAGGGTGACCGCCGTGAAGGTGAGCACGGAGAGGGCCAGGGCCAGGGCGAAGAGGACGACGGTGAGGAAGCCGCGGAAGAGGCCCTGCCAGGGGCTGCTCCAGTCGTCCGCGAACGGGGTCGCCCAGGTCGTGAAGTCCTGGCCCCAGAGGGCGAGGGCGGTCAGGGCCGCCGCGTACAGCACGAGGGTGATCAGGCCCGGGAGCAGTCCGAATCCGTACTGTTTTCCGTGCCTGGCGACCCATCGCTGACCCTGCGCCAAGTAGTTGAAGCCCGCCCCGAGATCACCCATGGGCCGAACCTTACCGGGCGCTACGGACGGGCCCGGCGGAACAGGTGTCCTGAAGCGGGGGGCATGACGCGGGCCGCAGCCCCGGTCGGGGGTGCGGCCCGCGTCGTGCGTGACGGGCGCCGTCAGACGAGCGTCACGGTGATGTCGCCCCGGGTGGCCTTCGAGTACGGGCACACCTGGTGGGCCTGCTCCAGAAGCGCCGTGTCCGTGTCCGCGTCCACGTTCGGCAGCGAGGCGGAGATCTCGATGACTTCGGAAAAAAGTTACCGCATGCCGGAAGACGGGCGACAGGTCCCGCACCGCCCGGAGCGCGCGGGCTCCTCCGGCTCAGAGCTTGACGATCATCTTTCCGGTGTTGTCGCCGCGCAGGACGCCGAGGAACGCCTCCAGGTTGTTCTCGATGCCCTCGACGACCGTCTCGCGGTGCTTCAGCTCGCCGGAGCGGACCCAGGCGCCGACCTCCTCGACGAACTGCGGCTGGAGGTCGTAGTGGTCGCCGACGAGGAAGCCCTCGATGCGGCCCCGGGTCTGGATGAGGCGGGCGAGGTTGCGCGGGCCGGGCGCCGGCTCGGTGTTGTTGTAGACCGAGATCATGCCGCAGACGGCGATGCGGCCGTCACGGTTGAGGCGGCCGATCGCGGCCTCCAGGTGGTCGCCGCCGACGTTGTCGAAGTAGACGTCGATGCCGTCCGGGGCGGCCTGGCGCAGCTGCTCGCCGACCGGGCCGCTCTTGTAGTTGAAGGCGGCGTCGAAGCCGTACTCCTCCACCAGCAGCTTGACCTTCTCGTCCGAGCCGGCCGAGCCGATGACGCGCGAGGCGCCCTTCAGCTTCGCGATCTGGCCGACCTGGCTGCCGACGGCACCGGCGGCGCCGGACACGAACACGGAGTCGCCCTCCTTGAAGGAGGCGGTGCGCAGCAGGCCCGCGTACGCGGTCAGGCCGGTCATGCCGAGCACGCCCAGGTACGTGCTCAGCGGGGCGGCCTCCGGGTCGACCTTGACGGCGTGCGCGGCGTCGACGGCGGCGAACTCGCGCCAGCCGAGGAAGTGCAGCACGTGGTCACCGACGGAGATGCCCTCGGCGTTCGAGGCGACGACCTCGCCGACCGCGCCGCCCTGCATGACCTTGCCCAGCTCGAAGGGCGCGACGTACGACTTGGCGTCGCTCATGCGGCCCCGCATGTACGGGTCCACGGAGAGGTACTTGTTGCGCACGAGGACCTGGCCGTCCCGCGGCTGCGGGACCTCGGACTCGACGAGCGAGAAGTCCCCGGGCTCGGGCCAGCCGACCGGGCGGCTGAGGAGGTGCCATTCACGGCTGACGGCGGGGAGCTGGGGCGTGTCGGTCATGGGGCGCCTTTCCTGTACGGCTTGCGGAGCGGCTCTCGCACCACGGATGTTTCATTACCTGAAACAACCATGCTCCTGAATATTTCAGAATGTCAAGTAACCGGGTAGCCTGGAGCGCATGTCCCCGCAGAAGACCCGTCCCGACTCCCTGACGCTCGAGGTCGTCGACCTCATCGGCAGTGTGGTGGCCCGCTATCACGAGGAGTACGAGGAGGCGGCCGCCGAGCACGCGCTCACGGGCGCGCAGGCGCGGCTGCTCGGCCTGCTGACGCTGGAGCCGCTGCCGATGCGGCGGCTGGCCCAGCGGCTGCGGTGCGAGCCATCGAACGTGACGGGGATCGTGGACCGGCTGGAGGCCCGGGGCCTCGTCGAGCGGCGGCCCGACCCGGCGGACCGGCGCGTCAAGCTGGCGGCGCCCACGGAGGAGGGCCGCCGGGTCGCCCGCGGTCTGCGCGACTCCCTCGACTTCGCGCGCGAGCCCCTGGCCGGCCTCTCCGACGAGGAGCGGCTGTCCCTGCGGGACCTGCTCCAGCGCATGCTCGACGCCTGACATCCGCGCGCCGGGGGCGCTCACGGGACGGAGCCGTGCGCCCGGTCGCGGCGCCCTCACACCACGCGCCTCAGTGACGCGGCACGCACCGCGTCAGGGGCGCCATGGCCGGGAAGACCGCGTCAGGAGCACCACCACAGGAAGCGGTCGCACGTCCTGGTGGGGCTCGGTGCCGGGGTGGGTTCCGCCGACGTGGGCTGCGCGGTCGGGGCCGCGGAGGTCTCGGGGGGCGCGGTCACGGCGGGCGTCGAGGGCGAGGTGCCGGTGAGCGGGCCCGTGGACGCCGACCGCTCCGGCTCGTCCTGCGCCTTCTCCTTCTCCTTCTCCTTGTCCGCGTCCTTCTTCTCGTCCCCGGCGGACTCGGAGGCCGAGGGGGACGCGGAGTCGTCCGGCGAACCGGAGGGACGGGCACCGTCCCCGCCCCCCGTGCCGCCGCCCGGCGCGGAGGTCTCCTCGATGGACTTCGAGCCGCCGTCGGCCGTCTCGTCGCCGGCCGCCGCGGCGCTCGGCGCGGAGCCCGGGACCTCTATGCCGAGTTCGGCGAGGCTCAGCCCGCCGGCCGCGAGCAGCAGTCCGGCGCCCGCCAGCAGGGCCGTGCGCCGCCTGCGCCGGTGCGCCGCGGCCCTGCGGTCGCGCCGGCCCGCCCGCTCCGCGCTTACGCCGCGCTCCCTGGCGCCGCGTCCCTGCCGGCGGGCGGCGGCGCGGCCGGGACGCTCGGCGGCGTCCCCGTAGGGCTCAGCGGTGGCGTCCGTCGCCGCGGGCCCCTCGGGTGCGTGCGCCCGGCACGCTTCGGCGGGGGTGCCGCACCCCGGGCAGGCGAGGGCGCCGTTGAGGTGCCTGCGGCACGGCTGGCAGTAGTCCATGACGCCGGAAGACTAGGTTCCTCTCTGGTCACGTTCATAGTCCCAGTCGTGAAAGTTGTGTGGGGAACCCCGGATTCCGGCCCCCGGACCAGGGCCGTGCGGTGTCGCGGGCGGCACGAGCGCGGCATACCGCCGAAATACGTCGTCGCGGGTTGCGTTCGACCCATTGACACCCCCGGGGCCGCGTCCTTACTGTCACGCCAAGATTTCGAACGTGTGACGAAATTTCGAACAGAGCCGAGAGCACAAGGGAGTAAATGCCGTGCGCATCACGGGAATCAGCACGCACGTGGTCGGGACGCCGTGGCGGAATCTGACCTACGTCCAGGTGCACACCGACGAAGGACTCACGGGAGTCGGCGAGACCCGGATGCTGGGGCACACCGACGCGCTGCTCGGCTACCTGCGGGAGGCCGAGGTCAACCACATCCTCGGTTCCGACCCGTTCGCCATCGAGGACCTCGTGCGCCGCATGAAGTTCGGCGACTACGGGCGGGCCGGCGAGATCGTGATGTCCGGCATCGCGGTGATCGAGATGGCCTGCTGGGACATCAAGGGCAAGGCGCTCGGCGTGCCGGTTTGGCAGCTGCTGGGCGGCAAGGTCACCGACAGGGTGAAGGCGTACGCCAACGGCTGGTACACCACCGAGCGCACCCCGGAGGCGTACCACAAGGCCGCGCAGGAGGTCATGGCGCGCGGCTACCGGGCGCTGAAGATCGACCCGTTCGGGACCGGCCACTTCGAACTCGACCACGAGCAGAGCCTGTACGCGGTCTCGCTCATCGAGGCCGTACGCGACGCGATCGGCCCGGACGCCGAGCTGATGCTGGAGATGCACGGCCGCTTCTCCCCCGCCACCGCCGTCCGCCTGGCCCGCGACCTCGCGCCCTTCAAGCCGGCCTGGCTGGAGGAGCCGGTCCCGCCGGAGAACCTGAAGGCGCTGGAGAAGGTGGCCGCCAAGGTCGACATCCCGGTGGCCACGGGTGAGCGCATCCACGACCGCATCGAGTTCCGCGAGCTCTTCGAGAGCCAGGCCGTCGACATCATCCAGCCCGACGTCGGCCACATCGGCGGCATCTGGGAGACCCGGAAGCTGGCGGCGACCGCCGAGACCCACTACATGCTGGTCGCCCCGCACAACGTGGGCGGTCCGGTGCTGACCGCCGCGAGCCTCCAGGTCGGCTTCACCTCGCCGAACTTCAAGATCCTGGAGCACTTCAACGACTTCGCGGACGCGGAGATCAAGAAGGTCGTGAAGGGGGCACCGCAGGTCGTCGACGGCTACTTCGAGCTGTCCCACGCGCCCGGTCTCGGCGTCGAGCTGGACGTGGACGCGGCGGCGGAGTTCCCGCAGCAGCAGGCCCGGTTCGACCTGTGGGCGGAAGGCTGGGAGCAGCGCAGGCCCAAGGGGACGCAGTGAGCGGCGCGGTCGTCGTCGACGCGCCGGGCGAGCACCGGCTGACCGCGCACGAACCGGTGCGCCCGGCGTCGGGTGAGGCGCTCGTCCGCGTCCACGCGGTCGGCATCTGCGGCAGCGACCGCGAGGTCTACCAGGGCAACCGGCCCGAGGGTTACGTCCGTTACCCCCTCACGCCGGGCCACGAGTGGTCCGGGACCGTGGAGGCGGTCGGGACGGGCGTCCCGCCGGAGCTCGTCGGCCGCAAGGTGGTCGGCGAGGGCTTCCGCAACTGCCAGGTGTGCGACCGCTGTCACGCGGGCGAGACCACCCTGTGCACGGCGGGCTACGAGGAGACCGGCTTCACCCAGCCCGGCGCGATGGCGTCGACGCTGACCCTCCCGGCCCGGCTGCTCCACGTCCTGCCCGAGGACGCCGACCTGACGGCCGCCGCGCTCCTGGAGCCGGCCGCCTGCATCGCGGCGGCGGCGCTGAAGGCGAACGCGCGGCCCGGCGAGCGGGTGGCCGTGGTGGGCACCGGCACCCTCGGGATGTTCGCCGTGCAGTTCCTGCACGCGGGTTCGCCCGCGGAGCTGCTCGTGGTCGGCACCCGGCGGGACCGCGAGGGGCTGTCGCGGGACTTCGGCGCCACCGGCTTCCGCACCCGGGACGAGGAACTGCCCGGCGACTTCGACGTCGTGATCGAGACCGCCGGGTCGGCGTCCGCCGCGCGCACCGCCGCCTCCCTGCTGCGGCGCGGCGGACGCCTGGTCCTCACCGGCATCCCGGCCCCGGGCGCCGAGGGCCTCGACCCCACCGATCTCGTCGTACGGCAGCTGGAGGTGCACACCGTGTTCGGGGCGCCGCCGGACGCCTGGGCGCACACGGTGCGGGTCTTCGGCGCCGGACTGCTCGACCCGCTGCCCCTGGTCACGCACGAGCTGCCGCTCGCCGAGTTCCCCCGGGCCATCGAGCTGGTGGGCTCCGGCGACCCGGCGGTCGGCAAGGTCCTGCTGCGTCCCTGAGCCGTACGCCGGTACGAAAGACCCTGACGCTTCGTACCGGCGTACACCCCATGCCACGAACTTCGTCCGAGATATCGAACATGAAGGACAGCTTGTGACCGACGCTCCCCCTCCGGCGCCCCGTCGACCCGGCGAGCAGGCACTCGCCGCGCTCGGCATGGCCGCGCCCGCGCTCTCCCCCGCCGACGCCTCGCCGCACACCTTTCCGGGCGGCGGCCGCTGGCGCACCGAGGTTCCCTCCGTCGAAGGGCCCGAGGCGCTCGCGGTGGTCCTCAAGGAGTCCTCGCGGCTCGACGTGCCGATCCACCGGATCAGCCAGGGCAGCGGCGTGTGGATGCTGACCGACGCCGAGATCACCGAGATGGTCGAGTCCACCGGTGAACGCGACATCGAACTGTGCCTGTTCACCGGCCCGCGCGGCACCTGGGACATCGGGGGCTCCGTGCGCACGGACTCCCGCGGCGGCGGGCTGCGCGCCCGGGGGCACGACGCGGTGGCCGGCTGCGTCGAGGACGCCGTCCGGGCGACGGAGCTGGGCGTCAAGTGCCTGCTCGTGGCCGACGAGGGTGTGCTGTGGACGCTGCACCGGGCCCGCGAGGCCGGCCTCGTCCCGGCGGACACCACCCTGAAGGTCTCGGCGCTGATCGGCCCGGTCAACCCGGCCGCGTACGCCGTGTACGAGCAGCTCGGCGCGGACTCCGTCAATGTGCCCAGCGACCTGACGCTCGACCACCTCACCGAGATCCGCCGGGTGTCCGCCGCCCCGATGGACATGTACATAGAGGCCCCGGACGATCTCGGCGGCTATGTGCGCATGTACGAGGTCGCCGAGCTGATCCGGCGCGGCGCCCCGCTCTACCTCAAGTTCGGCCTGTCCAAGGCCCCGGCGATCTACCCCTACGGCGCCCACCTGCGGGACGTGACGCTGGACACCGCCCGGGAGCGGGTGCGGCGCGGCCGGCTGGCCCTGGACCTGCTCGCGCGACACGGCGCGGACGGCGACATGGCGCCGCTCGGGTCCCGGCTGCCCGGCTCGCTCAGGCGGTTCGCAACTCCGTCGTAACGTTCTGAACTCAGCCCTTCACAAAAGACCACGCAGCCGCACACAATCCCACACACCTCGTCTCGGTCCCTCCTCACACCGCCCAGTACCGCCCGACCGAGCCCCGCCCGGACATCAAGGAAGATGATCATGCGTAATCGCAGAGCAGTGCTCGCCTCCGTAGCCACCGCCGCCTCCCTCGCCCTCACCCTCTCGGCCTGCGGGCAGGACAGCGAGGGCGGCGGCGAGTCCAAGGACAAGAGCGCCAAGGGCTCCACCGTCGGCATCGCGATGCCGACGAAGTCCTCCGAGCGGTGGATAGCCGACGGCGCGAACGTCGAGAAGAACCTGAAGTCGGCCGGCTACAAGACGAAGCTGGTCTACGGCGAGGACGACCCCGACACCCAGGTCTCGCAGATCGAGAACATGATCACGCAGGGCGTCTCGGCCCTGATCGTCGCGGCGATCGACAACAAGTCGCTGGACAACGTGCTCCAGCAGGCGGCCGACGCGGACATCCCGGTGATCTCCTACGACCGCCTCATCCTCGGCACCAAGAACGTCGACTACTACGCCTCGTTCGACAACGAGAAGGTCGGCGAGCTCCAGGGCGGCTACATCGTCGACAAGCTGGGTCTGAAGGACGGCAGCAAGAAGGGCCCGTTCAACGTCGAGCTGTTCGCGGGCTCGAACGACGACAACAACACCAAGTACTTCTTCCAGGGCGCCATGAACGCCCTCCAGCCGTACATCGACAAGAAGCAGCTGGTCGTCAAGTCCGGCCAGACGAAGCTCAACCAGGTCACCACGCTGCGCTGGGACGGCGGCACCGCGCAGAAGCGCATGGACGACCTGCTGACCTCGGCGTACAAGAACGGCCGCGTGGACGCGGTGCTCTCGCCCTACGACGGCATCTCGATCGGCATCCTGTCCGCGCTCAAGTCGGACGACTACGGCAGCAAGAGCAAGCCGCTGCCGATCGTCACGGGCCAGGACGCCGAGGTCGCCTCGGTGAAGTCGATCATCGCCGGTGAGCAGACGCAGACCGTCTACAAGGACACCCGCAAGCTCGCCGAGGTCGCCGCGCAGATGGTGGACGCGGTGCTCAACGACAAGAAGCCCGAGGTCAACGACACCAAGACGTACGACAACGGCGCGAAGGTCGTGCCTGCCTACCTCCTCGACCCGGTGAACGTCGACAAGTCCAACTACAAGGAGACCGTCGTTGACTCCGGCTACATCAAGGAAAGCGACCTCAACTAACCGCCGCGTACTCAAGGATTGGTAGGCACGACCATGGCGGGACCCGTCCTGGAAATGCGCTCGATCGTCAAGACCTTTCCCGGCGTCAAGGCGCTGTCGGACGTCTCTCTGAGCGTCCGCCCGGGCGAGGTCCACGCCATCTGCGGAGAGAACGGCGCCGGCAAGTCGACCCTGATGAAGGTCCTCTCCGGTGTCCACCCGCACGGGACCTACGACGGGGAGGTCCTCTTCGAAGGGGAGACCTGCCGGTTCAAGGACATCCGGGCGAGCGAGCAGCAGGGCATCGTGATCATCCACCAGGAGCTTGCGCTGGTGCCGTATCTCTCCATCGCGGAGAACATCTTCCTCGGCAACGAACACGCCACGCGCGGGTTCATCAGCTGGAGCGAGACGCTGAAGCACGCGAGTGAACTGCTGCGGCGGGTCGGGCTGGCCGAACACCCCGACACTCGCGTCGCCGACATCGGTGTGGGCAAGCAGCAGCTCGTCGAGATCGCCAAGGCGCTCTCCAAGAAGGTGAAGCTGCTGATCCTCGACGAGCCGACGGCGGCTCTGAACGACGAGGACAGCGGCAAGCTGCTCGACCTCATCCTGGGTCTCAAGGACGAGGGCATCACCTCGATCATCATTTCGCACAAGCTCAACGAGATCGAGCGGGTCGCGGACTCGGTGACGATCCTGCGCGACGGGCGGTCCATCGAGACGCTCGACGTGAAGGCGCCGGAGACCACCGAGGACCGGATCATCAGCGGCATGGTCGGCCGCGACCTCGACCACCGCTTCCCGGAGCGCACCCCGCACCGGCCCGAGGCGGGCGCGGCGCCGGCCCTGGAGATCCGCAACTGGACCGTGCACCACCCGATCGACCAGCAGCGCAAGGTGGTCGACGACGTGTCGATCTCCGTGCGGCGCGGGGAGATCGTCGGGATCGCGGGTCTGATGGGCGCCGGGCGCACCGAGCTTGCGATGAGTGTCTTCGGGCGCACCTACGGCCGGTACGCGGGCGGCACGGTCCTCAAGGACGGCGCGGAGATCCGTACGAAGAGCGTGCCCGAGGCGGTGAAGCACGGGATCGCGTACGTGACCGAGGACCGCAAGCACTACGGCCTCAACCTCATCGACACGATCAACCGCAACATCTCGCTCAGCGCCCTCGGGAAGGTCTCCCGGCGCGGGATCGTGGACGAGCACGAGGAGCGTCAGGTCTCCGAGGGCTTCCGCAAGTCCATGAACATCAAGGCGCCCACCGTCTTCGAACCGGTGGGCAAGCTGTCGGGCGGCAACCAGCAGAAGGTCGTCCTCAGCAAGTGGATCTTCGCGGGCCCGGACGTGCTGATCCTCGACGAGCCGACCCGCGGGATCGACGTGGGCGCCAAGTTCGAGATCTACACGGTCATCGACAAGCTGGCCGCCGAGGGCAAGGCGGTCGTCTTCATCTCATCCGAGCTGCCGGAGCTGCTCGGCATGTGCGACCGCATCTACACGATGGCGGCGGGCCGGCTGACCGGTGAGGTGTCGCGGGCCGAGGCCACGCAGGAAGTGCTGATGCGCCAGATGACGAAGGACAAGAGGTAAGAGGGATGAGCACGAATGTGACCGCCAAGAGCCCCGCGCCGGCTCCCGCCGGCAAGGGCGGACCGGCGGAGGGCGACGGCCTGCTGCAGCTGATCATGGACGGCATGCGCCGCAACATGCGGCAGTACGGGATGCTGATCGCTCTCGGACTGATCGTCGTCCTGTTCGCGGTGTGGACCGACGGAGACCTGCTGCTGCCGCGCAACGTCTCCAACCTGGTCCTGCAGAACAGCTACATCCTGATCCTCGCGATCGGCATGATGCTCGTCATCATCGCCGGCCACATCGACCTGTCGGTCGGCTCGCTCACGGCGTTCGTGGGCGCGGTGGCGGCGGTGCTGATGGTCGAGCACGACGTGGCCTGGCCGATCGCCGTGGTGCTGTGCCTGGCGCTGGGCGCGGTCGCCGGGGCGGTGCAAGGGTTCTTCATCGCGTATCTCGGCATACCGTCGTTCATCGTCACCCTCGCCGGGATGCTGCTGTTCCGCGGTCTGACGGAGATCTTCCTGGAGGGCCAGACGCTCGGCCCGTTCCCCGACGGCCTCCAGAAGGTCGCCAACGGCTTCCTGCCCGAGGTCGGCCCGGACACCAACTACCACAACCTCACGCTGCTGCTCGGCTTCGCCGTGATCGCCTTCGTGGTGATCCAGGAGGTCCGTGACCGCAGGCGGCAGCAGGAGTTCGCGCTCGACGTGCCGCCCGCCAAGCTCTTCCTGCTGAAGCTCGTCGCGCTGGTCGCGGCGGTCCTCACGGTCACGATGATGCTGGCCAGCTACAAGGGCGCCCCCGTGGTGCTGATCATCCTCGGCGTCCTCGTCGTCGGCTTCGGCTACGTGATGCGCAACGCCGTCATCGGACGCCACGTGTACGCCATCGGTGGCAACCTTCCCGCGGCCAAGCTGTCCGGTGTGCGGGACAAGAAGGTGACCTTCCTGGTCTTCCTCAACATGGGCATGCTCGCGGCCCTGGCGGGCCTGGTCTTCGCGGCCCGCTTCAACGCGGCCTCTCCCAAGGCGGGCGTGAACTTCGAACTCGAAGCGATCGCCGCGTCGTTCATCGGCGGTGCGTCGATGAGCGGCGGTGTGGGCACGGTCCTCGGCGCGATCATCGGTGGCGTCGTCCTGGGCGTGCTGAACAACGGCATGAACCTCGTCGGCGTCGGCAGCGACTGGCAGCAGGTCATCAAGGGCCTGGTCCTGCTGGCCGCGGTCGGCTTCGACGTGTGGAACAAGCGCAAGGTCGGTTCGTAAGCAGGCGAGGGAGCCGAAGGGGCGTGTCGGTGCCGGGACGGCGAACGCGCGGAGGCCCGCGGGGCCGAGCACGATCGTCGGCCGGCACCGGCCGGGGCGCCCCGGAGGCGAACCGAGCCGCAACCAGAGGGAGCCGCACATGGAAGCAAGCAGACGCACCGTCATCACGGCGGCCGCCGCCGCGGGACTCACCGCCGCCACGGCCGGCACGGCCCACGGCGCGGCCGGCCGGAAGCCGGTGAAGGAACTCTTCGGCAAGCTCGCCGACGGCACGAAGGTCCACCGCTGGTCGCTGGAGAACGGCGGCACGCGGCTGAAGGTCCTGTCGTACGGCGGCATCGTCCAGTCCCTGGAGATCCCCGACCGGCACGGCCGCTACAAGAACGTGTCCCTCGGCTTCGACAACATCGAGGACTACGTCGCCTCCAGCCCGTACTTCGGCGCGCTCATCGGCCGTTACGGCAACCGCATAGCCAAGGGCAGGTTCACGCTCGACGGCAAGGCGTACCAGCTGTCCGTAAACGACGGTGAGAACAGCCTGCACGGCGGGGCCAAGGGTTTCGACAAGCGGGTCTGGGACGTCGAGGGTTTCACCTCCGGCTCCGACGTGGGACTGGTGCTGCACCACACGAGCGCCGACGGCGAGATGGGCTATCCCGGCACGCTCCGCGTCAAGGTCACCTACACCCTGACCCGGCACGGCGACTGGCGGATCGACTACGCGGCCACCACCGACAAGGCCACCGTCGTCAACCTCACCAACCACGTGTACTGGAACCTGGCGGGCGAGGGCAGCGGCCCGGTCTACGACCACGAGCTGAGCATCGCCGCCTCCCGCTACACCCCCGTCGACTCGGGTCTGATCCCCACCGGCGAGCTGGCGAAGGTCGCCGGCACCCCCTTCGACTTCCGCAGGACCAAGACCGTCGGCGAGGACATCCGGGAGGCCGACCAGCAGCTGCTGTACGGCAAGGGCATCGACCACAACTGGGTGCTGGACAAGGGCAGCACGGCCAGGCCCGTGCAGGTCGCCGCCCTGCGGGACCCGTCCTCCGGCCGCACCCTGAAGATCGCTACGACGGAGCCGGGGCTCCAGTTCTACTCCGGCAACTTCCTGGACGGCACGCTCGTCGGCACCGGTGGCCGCATCTACCGGCAGGGCGACGCGCTGTGCCTGGAGACGCAGCACTTCCCGGACTCGCCGAACCAGCCGTCGTTCCCGTCCACGGTGCTGCGGCCCGGTCAGACGTACCGGACGACGACGGTGCACTCGTTCGGGGCCTGACGGTCCGCGGAACGCACCGCACCACGACGGCTGTCGGGCACCTGATGTCTCCTGGGGCCCTTCGGTTGCCCCGGGTGCCGGACCCTCACCGAACACACACGAGTTGAACAGCGCCACCTCCGTGTCCGTATGAGAGGGCGGCCCGTGCTCCCCCGCACGGGCCGCCCAAGACGGCGGGCCGGACCTCCCCACCGGGCCCGCCCCCTACGGAGGTTCCATGGCCGACAACGTCACCTCGCTGTTCCGCAGCACGGCGGCGCACAGCCCCTCGATGGCAGCGCTGACGCGTGAGGGCGACGGGGCCGGCCCGGTGGACTTCTGCATCCCGTGCAACCCGTACTTCCCCACACCGGCCATGTTCGACGAGCTGGCCGGGCGGCTGCGCGAGATCATCACGTACTACCCGAGCAGCGCGGACACCATCACGGCCGAGCTGTGCAGCCTGCTCCGGCTGCCGCCGCAGTGCGTGGCGATGGGCAACGGCTCGACGGAGCTCATCACCTGGATCGACCATCTGCTGGTACGGGAGTCGCTCGCCATTCCCGTCCCCACCTTCGGCCGGTGGACCGACCAGCCGATGGAGACCGGCAAGCGCGTTGACATGTTCCCGCTCCAGGAGTCCAGCGGCTTCGCCCTCGACCTCGCCCAGTACGCGGAGTTCATCCGCGCCCGCGGCTCGCGCGTCGCCGTCATCTGCAACCCGAACAATCCCGACGGCGGCTTCCTGCCGCGTCATTCGGTCGTGCAGTTCATGGACGCGATGGCCGACCTGGATCTGGTCATCATCGACGAGTCGTTCCTGGAGTTCGCGGACGCCGAGTCCGAGCCCAGCGTGGTCGAGGACGCCGTGATGCGGCCCAACGTCATCGTGCTGCGCAGCCTCGGCAAGAACTTCGGCCTGCACGGCATCCGCTTCGGTTACCTGGTCGCGAACCCGGCGCTCGCCGGCAAAATCCGCACCATGCTGCCCAAGTGGAACCTGAACTCCTTCGCGGAGACGGTGGTGTTCATGCTCAAGGAGCACGGCGCCGAGTACCTGGAGAGCCTGCACATGGTCCGCCGGGACCGGCTCGACATGGCCCGCCACCTCTCCGCCCTGCCCGGCCTGACGGTCTACCCGTCGCAGGGCAACTTCCTCTTCGTGCGGCTGCCGGTGGGCGCGGAGGGCACCGTGGTCCGGGACCGGCTGCTCACCGAGCACCGCATCCTGGTCCGCGAGTGCGGCAACAAGATCGGCTCGTCCAGCCGCTTCCTGCGGCTCGTGGTGCGCCCCCAGGTGGACGTGCGTCGCCTGGTGTCCGGCCTGGAACAGGTGCTCTACGGGACCAGGAGGGGAGCCGCCGTGCCCGAGCAGGGCATCAGCTACAGCTCGGGCACGGCGGCGGTGGACCGGCTGGTCGGCGCCACGAACGGGGCGGGTACGCAGGGGCTGGCGGCGCAGGCCGACGCCTGGCCCGGACAGGTTCCCGGCGCCATGCCGGGCCTCGCACCGGCCCCGGCCCCGGCCGCGGTGATGCCGGCCCCGGCAGCAGCGGCGATGCCCGCGATGGCACCGGCGCCCGCCGGGGGCCTGACGGCCGTCGCCCAGACCGGCATGCCCGGCCTGGCCGCCGCCGCACAGGCCCCGCAGTACAGCGGCGCGGACACCTCGTACGGCGGCGCGGACACCTCCTACGGGGGCGCGGACACCTCCTACGGGGGCAGGGCGACGGGGCTTGGCGCCGCGGGAGGACTCACCGCCGCCCAGGTCAGGGGCTACACCCAGCCGCCGCCTGCGCAGCAGCCGCAGGCCCAGCCCCAGCCCGCCGGCTGGCCGGCGGCCGGCCCCGTGTACAACCAGGTCGGATAGCGACGGGGCGGAGGGCGACCACTGCCGTACGTCGGCGGTGTCGGCCGTGGAGCAGTCGGCGACCTTGCCGCCGGCCTGGTCAGTGGGCGACGGGCCATCCGCTGCTCCAGTTCAGGAGGTTGACGCCGAGCTTGGGCGTCCCGTTGTCGTTGCCGTCGTAGTAGTGGTAGACGATCAGGTCGCCGTCCGAGTCCGCCATGACCGACTGGCCGCCGGGGCCGATGTACCGGCCGTGCGACTCCAGGACGGGGGTGCCGCCGTTGTTCGTCAGGGCGACGCCGTTCTTGTCGTAGTAGGGACCCGTGACACTGGTGGCCCGGCCGACCTTGACCTTGTACGTGGAGCTGGTGCCGTTGCAGCACGTGTCGTACGAGGCGAACAGGTAGTAGTAGCCGTTGCGTTTGACGACGAAGGGCGCCTCGACGGCCTTCGTGCCGGTGGGGCGGGACGCGATCGGGTAGCGGGTCGTGCTCCCGGCGAGCTGCTTGCCGGTCGCCGGGTCGATCCGGATCATCTTGAGGCCGGTCCACCAACTGCCGAACGACAGCCACCACTTGCCGTCGTCGTCGACGAAGAGGTTCGGGTCGATGGCGTTGTAGTCGCTGGAGTTGGTGGAGGTGTAGACGGTCCCGTAGTCGGTCCAGGAACCCGGCAGCCCGGTCGTCGAGGCGGCGAGGCCGATGGCCGACCTGTTCGACCCGAAGGTCGAGACGGCGTAGTACATCAGGTACTTGCCGCCGTGGTAGGAGATGTCGGGCGCCCACGCCTCGGTGGCGTAGGACGACCACCAGCCGGGTCTGGTGGTGAAGGCATCCGATCCCGAGCTGAACGCGACGCGGTCGGTGGAGCTCCGGAAGCCCAGCCCGCCTCCGGTGGCGTAGAGCAGGTAGCGACCGGCGGAGGTGCGGACCATCGTCGGGTCGTGCACGACGACACTGCCGGTGACCGTGCCGGGGTTGGGGTAGGCCGAGGCCGTACTCGGGACGAGGGCGAGCAGGACCGCGGCGGGGAGGGAGAGGAGTGCGGTCCTGCGGGAGGTGCGGGAGGTGCGGCTCACGCTGACGCTCCTTCGGATGGGGGACACGGCTGCCCGTTCGTTATTTCGAACGACGGTCGTGGCTTCGGACGGAACGTAGAATCGAACCCTTTGCGCGTCAATGGTTCACGCAACAACCAGCGCGGACGCCCCCGGTCCACTTGTCCTGCAACGGACTTGACGCCCTGTCACTTTGCCGAACCGACAGCCGATGGACAGCTTCCGCTTCTATGGTGCCGTGTTCATGACAGACACCTCGAACACCAGCCCCATCGGGCGCCGGACCGTACTGATCGCCACCGGCGCCACGGCCGCCGCCCTGACCGTGGGTGCCGCCTCGCCCGAAGCCCCCACGGCCGACGCGGCTCCCGCGGCCGCCGCGGCCGTCTGCACCCTCACGAAGGAGATGACCGAAGGCCCCTACTACCTCGACGGACAGCTCGTCCGCGCCGACGTCACCGAGGGCAAGGCGGGCGCCCCGCTCAAGCTGGCGCTCACCGTCGTCGACGACGACACCTGCGTCCCGCTCGGCAACGCGCTCGTCGAGATCTGGCACAGCGACGCCCTCGGCGAGTATTCCGGTTTCGTCGGCAACAACGGCCACAACGAACCGGACGACGGCACCTTCCTGCGCGGCGGCGTACTGACGAACTCCGCCGGCGTCGCGAACATCACCACGATCTACCCCGGCTGGTACCGGGGCCGCTGCGTGCACATCCACGTCAAGGTGCACACGAACGTCACGCTCACCTCGGACGGCTCGTTCACCGGCGGCCAGGAACTCCACACCGGTCAGCTGTTCTTCAGCGAGACGACCACCGCGAAGGTCGCCAGGGTCTCGCCGTACTCGACCAACACGGTCACCCGCACCACCCTCGCCCAGGACTCCATCTACGACGACGGAGGGGCCTCGTCCGGCCTCCTGACCCTCACCGCCCTGGGCAGCTCCGCCTCCGCCGGCTACACCGGCAAGCTCACGCTGGGCGTCGAGCGGAGCTGACGCGCCGCCCGCCGCCCGGCAGGTCGACCTCGGCCCGTACCGTCTTGCCGGGCGGCGGTTCCCGGTCCACCACCTCCCACCGGTCGGCGAGCGCGCCGACGAGCAGCAGACCGCGCCCCGCCTCGTCGAGCGGCCCCGGTGCCCGTACGTCGCCGGGGGCGGGCGGACGCGGGCCCGTACACGAGTCGGTGACCTCGACGCGGACGCTGCCGGGGACGAGCGAGAGGCGCAGCTCGAAGTCCCGGCCCGGCACGCGTCCGTGCGTCACCGCGTTGGCGGCCAGCTCCGCGACGATCACGGCCACGGCGTCGGAGGTGTCGCCGCCGTACGGGACACCCCAGGCATGGAGTTGGTTCAGGGCGAGACACCTGGCCAGCCGGGCACCCCGGGGCGTGGCGCTGAGCCGCTGGGTGAACGTACGTACGGTGACCGGGCCTGGGCGCGTGGGCGGTGCGTTCATGCGCCCAATCTGGCGCGCCCGGGGCCCACTTCACCAGGTCCGCGCCGCGTACGCCGCGCGAGCGTACGCGGTCACGGGCTGGACAGTACCGGTGACTGCCCGTGACCATGGGCGCGGGAGGTGACCGGTGGTGGTCGATGGAGCGGTGGGTGCGGGCGGGAGCGAGCCGGAGTCGTCCGACAGTCTGCGGACGTTCGGAGCGGTCGTCCAGGCGTTGCGCGAGCATGCGGGACTGAGCCGGGAGGAGTTCGCGGACCTGGTCCGGTTCTCCAAACACACGGTGGCGTCGGTGGAGTTGGGCCGCCGGATGCCGGACCCGGCGCTGGTCGACCGCGCGGAGGCGGTACTGGGCAACACGGGCGCGTTACGGAAGGCGGCGGGGCACCTGGCACGCCAACCGGGACTGGCGGCGTGGTTCCGGCAGTGGGCGCGGATGGAAGCGGCGGCGATCGCGCTGTGCACCTACGAGTGCCGGATGATTCCGGGGTTGCTTCAGACGGAAGCCTACGCGCGGCAACTCTTCGCCGACGAGTTACCGGCGCTGGACGACCAGCAGATCGAGGCGCAGTGGGTGGCGCGGGCCGATCGTCAACTGCTGCTGCGCAACCGCCCGAACACCGGTTTCAGCTTCATTATCGAGGAGCACATGTTCCTTCGGCACACAGGCGGCACAGCAGTGACGCGAGCGCTCATCGATCACGTAGTGGAGATCTCCGAGCTGCGGAACGTCGAGATCCAGCTCATGCCACTGGCGCGGGAGTCGCATGCCGGGCTGCACGGCCCCATGCAGTTGCTGGAAACCCCGGACAACAGGTGGTTCGCCTATACCGAGGCCCCGGAAAGCGGCCAGTTGCTCTCCGACCGGAAGATCGTCAGCGTCCTCCAAAAGCGGTATGCCAGGATGCGTTCGCAAGCTCTCACCTTCGAAGACTCGGTGAGCCTGTTGCAGCGGATGCGAGGAGCCTTATGAGCACCAGCGAACTGACCTGGTTCAAGTCCAGCTACAGCAGCAGTGGTTCGGGGGACTGCGTCGAGATCGCCATCGCATGGCGCAAGTCGACGTACAGCAGCAGCGGCGACGGCGACTGCGTAGAGGTCGCCCTCACCCCCGCCACCATCCACGTCCGTGACTCCAAGGACCCGCAGGGGGCCCGGCTCGCGCTCTCCCCGGCCGCCTGGGCCGCGTTCATGTCGCGGCCGGCGGAGTCCGCCTGACGGTGGCGGGCTCCGCCGGCCGGTGTCCGGGGGTCAGGCCAGCCGGATCACGTTCCAGGACAGCGGCTCCAGCACGGCGTGCAGCGTGCCGTCCCGCAGGGTGGTCCCCCCGACCGGGTGCGGCGTCACCCGGTCGGGCTCGTCGAGGGTGTTCCTGGCCTCCGGGTCGGCGTCCGCCAGCGCGCTGTGCTCGACGACCGAGGTCAGCCGCAGCCCGTGCAGGGCGACTTCGAGGGGCAGCGGTTCGCGCTGGCTGCGGTTCACCGCGAAGACGGTGACGGAGCCGTCCTCGGCGCGCACCGCCGTGGCGTGCAGCAGGTCGGCCTCGCCGTACTTGCTCGTCTCGTACACCGGGGAGTCCACCCGGACGTCGAGGACCCGGCCGCGCCCGTACTTCGAGGCCTGGGCGAAGGGGAAGAACGTGGTCTGCCGCCAGGCCGGGCCGCCGGGCTCCGTCATGATCGGCGCGATGACGTTGACGAGCTGGGCGAGGCAGGCGACGGTCACCCGGTCCGCGTGCCGCAGCAGCGCGATGAGCAGGGAGCCGAAGACCACGGCGTCCGTGACGGTGTACCGGTCCTCCAGGAGGCGCGGCGCCTCGGCCCAGTCGGCCCGGCTGACCTCGGCGTCCGCCCGGGAGAGGTACCAGACGTTCCACTCGTCGAAGGAGAGGTTGATCTTCTTCTTCGACTTCAGGCGGGCGCCGACGTGGTCGCAGGTCGCCACCACGTTGTCGATGAAGGACTCCATGTCGACGGCCGACGCGAGGAACGAGTCGCGGTCGCCGTCGAGTTCCTCGTAGTAGGCGTGCAGGGATATGTAGTCGACCAGGTCGTACGTCTCCTGGAGCACGGTCGCCTCCCACGCGGCGAACGTCTCCATGCTCTGGCCCGAGGAACCGCAGGCGACCAGTTCCACGTCCTTGTCGATCTGCCGCATCGCGCGGGCCGTCTCGGCGGCGAGGCGTCCGTACTCCTCGGCGGTCTTGTGCCCGGTCTGCCAGGGCCCGTCCATCTCGTTGCCGAGGCACCACATCCGGATGCCGAACGGGTCCTTGTCGCCGTGCGCCGCCCGCAGGTCGGACAGCGCGGTGCCGGCCGGGTGGTTGGCGTACTCCTGGAGTTCGAGTGCCTCGGCGACGCCGCGTGTGCCGAGGTTGACGGCCATCATCGGCTCGGCCTGCGGGCCGATCTTCTTCAGGAAGGCGATGTACTCGGACAGGCCGAAGCGGTTGGTCTCGGTGGAGCGCCAGGCGAGGTCGAGCCGGCGGGGCCGGTCCTCGACGGGGCCCACCGAGTCCTCCCACTTGTAGCCGGAGACGAAGTTGCCGCCGGGGTAGCGGATCGCGGTGACGCCGAGTTCCCTCACCAGGTCGAGGACGTCCTGGCGGAGGCCCGCCTCGTCGGCGGTGGGGTGCCCGGGCTCGTGGATGCCGGTGTAGACGCAGCGGCCGAGGTGTTCCACGAACGAGCCGAAGACCCGGGGGTTCACCTCACCGACGGTGAAGGCGGGATCGAGGGTGAAGCGTGCCGTGTCGTGCATGGTCGCCTTTCGGACGGGTGTTCTTGTGTCGTCGGAGGGTGGGAGCCGCCGCCGTCAGCAGGGCCGCCGGCGTGGTGTGGATGCTCACTGGCCCGCCAGTCCCGTGTGGGCGACGCCCGCGACGATCTGGCGCTGGAAGAAGACGAAGACGAGGACGAGCGGGAGTCCGGCCATCAGACCGCCGGCCATGAGCTGGGCCCACTGGATGCCGTAGGAGTTCATGACGGTCGCGATGCCGTTCGGCATGGTCATCAGGTCGGGGTTGTTGGTCACCATGTACGGCCACAGGAAGTTGTTCCAGGACGCGATGAAGGTGAAGATGCCGACCGCGGAGAGGGACGGGCGCGACAGCGGCACGATGATGGTGAAGAAGACCCGCCAGCGGCCCGCCCCGTCGATGAACGCCGCTTCCTCCAGCTCGCGCGGGATGCCCTGGAAGAACTTGTAGAGGATGTAGACCATCGCGGCGGGCGCGCACTGCGGCAGGATCATGCCCCAGTAGGTGTCGACCATCCCCATCTGCTGGACGGTGGTGAACAGCGGCACGCCGAGGACGGCGGGCGACACCATGAGGCCCAGCATGACGAGCCCCAGCAGCGGGCCCTTGAAGCGGAACTCGGTGCGCGCGAAGCCGTAGCCGGCGAGCGCGCTGACCAGCAGCACGACGGCCGTGACGCAGACGGACACGACGAGCGAGTTGATGAACCAGTTGGTGATGTTCCCGGTCTCGAAGATCGCCGACCACGCCTGGGTCGTCCACACCTCCGGCAGCCAGTGCGGCGGCACCTCGACGGCCTCGGTCTCCGACTTGAGCGAGGTGAACAGGGCCCAGGCCAGGGGGGCCGTCCACACCGCGGACAGGGCCACCCCGAGCAGGGTCAGGACGATCTGACTGGCGGTCCAGGGCCTCCGGGGCCGGGAGCCGGCCCTCGCCCGTATCTGCGTGGCGGTCATCGCACGCCCTCCTCACGCTTGCGCAGCAGCCACATCCGGCCGACGGCGACGGACGCGATGATCACGAAGAAGATGATGGAGATCGCGGAGGCGTAGCCCACGCGGTAGCTGGTGAAGCCCTCTTCGAGGGTGTACTGGACGAAGGTGCGGGTGCTTTCCTCGGGCCCGGGGCCGAAGTCGTAGATGACGACGGCCTGGTCGAAGACCTGGAGCGAGGCGAGGATCTGGAGGGCGACGACGAGTCCTGTGATGTTGCGCAGCATCGGCAGGGTGATGTGCACCATGCGGTGCCAGGCGTTCGCGCCGTCCAGCTTGGCCGCTTCGTAGAGGTGCGCGGGGATGCCCTGGAGGGCGGCGAGGTAGAGCAGGAAACTGAAGCCGACGGTCCACCAGAGGGTGGTGATGACGACGGCGAGCATCGCCGTGGACTTCTCGGTGAGCCAGGGGGTGTCGGTGCCGAGGACGTGGTTGACCATGCCGGTGCCGGGGTTGAACAGCCACTGCCACAGGTTCCCCGCGACCGTGGACGGCAGCAGGAACGGGGCGAAGAAGCACAGCCGCCACAGCCACTTGGCCCGCTCGATGTGGTGGGCGAGCATCGCCATCGCGAAGGCGAGGACGGTGATGCAGGGCACCACCAGCAGCGTGAAGTAGGCGCTGTGGCCGAGGGAGTCCCACACCAGCGGGTCGTCGAACGCCTCGCGGTAGTTGTCCCAGCCGACGAAACTCGCCCCGGCGCCCGAGACGTTGGCGTCGGTGAAGCTCAGGTAGACGCCCCGCAGGACCGGCCAGATCACGAACAGGCCGAACAGCGCGAGGAACGGCGCGACGAACCAGCCGCCGTGCTGGAGTCCCCGGCCGAAGCGGGCCCGGACGCTGTCCGTGTCCCCGGCGCCGGTGGAACGTACCGACTGCGGGGCGGGGGCGAGCGCGGCCCCGGCACTGGTCGTCGTCATGCGGCCCCTCCCTGCGCGGCGGTCCGGCCGTCCATCGGGTTCTTCATGGCCAGCAGCTGTTCGAGCACGTTCCTCATGCGGTGCGCGGCCGCGGCCGGTTTCGTGGAGCCGAGGTTGGAGGAGGCGACGACGGGTCCGATGCGGGCGGCGAGCGTGCCGGTGGAGCCCGCGAACCACGCCTTGGGCTCGGTGGCCTGGTGGTCCATGGCCGAGACGTACTCGCTCTGCGGGGTGAGCTTGCGGTAGGCGGCCGATTCGAGGGTCGGCGTGTACGCGGGGATGTGGCCGCCGGCCGCCCAGGCGACGGCGTTCTTGACGATGTAGGCGGCCAGCTCGTGCGCCGCCTCGTTCGCGGCGCCGCCGCGGGCCGACTGGTGCGGCAGGACGAAGGCGTGCGACTCGGCGTGGGTGGCCTGCCTGCCGAAGACGGCGGGCAGCGGGCTCGCGCCGTACTCGATCTTCGCGCCGGAGTAGACGGGCACGGACCAGTTGCCCTCCCAGACGAACGGCGAGCCGTTCATGAACTGCTCGGCGTCGGCCGCTCCGGCGACGGCGTACCCGTCGGTGACGTGCCGGCGCAGGAACTCCAGGACCTCGGTCGCCCTGTCCTCGTCGAAGACGACGTCCGTCATCGCCGGATCGAAGTAGTCCCCGCCGAGCTGGGCGTAGAAGGTGACGAAGAACCACCAGGCGAAGTTCTGGTCGTTGGCGTGGACGCCGATGGTCTGCAGGCCCCGCCTGGTGGCCTTCCTCGCCGTCCTGAGCGCGTCGAACCACTCCTTCGTGGAGGTGATCGGCACGATCCGGCCGTCGTCGCCGAGGAGGCCCGCCTTCTTCAGGACGTCCTTGCGGTAGAAGGTCAGCTGGGCGTGGATGTCGAGCGGGAGCGCGTAGAGCTTTCCGTCGACGACGGCGCGTTTCCACAGCGCCGGGTTGAAGTCCTCCTCGCGGATGCCGTACCTGGCGAGCAGTTCCGTGTCCCAGGGGTCCAGGAGCCGGCCCGGCGCGAAGCCGGCGACGCGCCCCAGGTGCATGACGCTGAGGTCGGGCGCCCGGCTCCCGGAGGCCGCCATGGCGAGTTTTGTGTAGTAGGGATTGCCCCACTGGAGGGTGGAGTCCTTCACGTCGATGGCCGGATTCGCCTTACGGAAGGCGTCCAGCATCGCGATCATGTTGTACCCGTCGCCGCCGCTGAAGAGGTTCCAGTAGCGGACGCGTGTGCTCGCGTCGGAGGCGAGTGCGTCCGCGCCGGTGCCGAGCGCGGCGAAGCCGAGGCTTCCCGCGACCGTCAGCCCGCCCAGTCCCGTCAGGATGTGCCTGCGATTCAGGCCAGGTCGTCCCATGCCCTGCCCTAACTGTTCGAGATTTCGTCAGGTGCTCGTAACTTCGAACGGGACCGTAAATTCGAAGCGCGTGCGCGTCAATGCTTTGCGCAGAACTCCCGAACAACGTGCGGGATACCGGACGTTGGGCACGGCGGGGCGGGCGGGGTGGGCGGGGTGGGGTGGACGCGGAGCGGGCACGGCGGACATGCCGGAGCCCCCGCCCGGGCGGTGCCGGGCGGGGGCTCGGAGCAGACGGACCGGCCGGACTAGCCGGCGAACGCGGGCTGCGGCAGCCCCTTCCCGGCGCCGGGGACCACCAGCACCGAACCGCACAGCGGGTGCGGCGCCCGAAGTCCCGTACGGGCCGTGGTGATGTACAGGTCGGTCAGGCCCTCCCCGCCGAACGCGCAGGCGGTGGGACGCGGAACCGGCAGCTCCACGACCCGGTCCAGCTCGCCGGACGGCGTATAGCGGCGCACCGCACCGCCGTCCCACAGGGCCACCCACACACAGCCGTCGGCGTCGACGGTGAGCCCGTCGGGGAAGCCGGCGCCCTCCTCGATCATCGCGAACGGCCGCCTGCCGCGCGGCAGTTGCCCATCGTCCACGTCGAAGACGTCGATCCTGCGGGTAGGCGAGTCCACGTAGTACATCAGCCGGCCGTCGGGGCTCCACCCGGTGCCGTTGCTGACGGCGACGTCGTCGAGGACGGTCCGCACGGTGCCGTCGGGGGTGATCCGGGACAGCGTGCCGCCGCCCGGTGCCTCGTCGTAGCGCATGGTGCCGGTCCACAGCGAGCCGTCGGGGGCGACGGCCGCGTCGTTGCCGCGGCGGCCGGGGACGGGTTCGCGGTGCAGCCAGCGGAAGTCCTCCCCGGCGTCCGGCGGCCCGTACAGCGCGACGCCGTCGCGGAGGTTGACCACCAGACCGCCGCCCGCCCGCGGCTTGGCGGCGCCCACGTGCTGCTCGGTGACCATGACCGTGGCACGGCCGGTCACCGGGTCGTACGTGTGGACCCGGGAGCCGAGGATGTCGACCCAGACCAGCCGCCGCGCGGCGGTGTCCCACGTCGGCCCCTCGCCGAGGGCCGCGTACGCGCGGACGGCGACCTCGGCGCTCATGCCACGCTCCGGTGGCCGAGCCGCTCTGACAGCTCGGCGGCGCCCTTCGCGGCCAGCTGCTCCAGCTCGCCGAGGCGGTCGTCGCTCCAGCGGATCATCGGGACGGAGATGGAGAGCGCGGCGACGACCTGCCCCGTGCGGTCCCGTACCGGGGCCGCGACGCAGCTGACGTCCGGGTTGGACTCCCGGTTCTCCACGGCGACACCGCGCCGGCGGATCTCGGCGAGGGCCTCGCGCAGGACGGCGGGGTCGGTGATGCTGTTCGGCGTCATCGCGGGCAGCGCCGAGTCGCCCGGGACGCGCGAGCTCAGCTCGGAATCGGGGAGCGAGGCGAGCAGCATCTTGCCGACGGAGGTGCAGTGCGCGGGCAGCCGGCGCCCGGCGGCGGAGACCATGCGCACGGCGTGCGTGGAGTCCACCTTCGCGATGTAGATGACGTCGGTGCCCTCCAGGATCGCCACGTGCACGGTCTCGTCGCAGGTCTCGGCGACGGAGCGGGCGACCTGCTGGCCCTCGGCCGCGAGGTCCAGCTGCTCGGCGTACCGGCTGCCGAGCTGGTACGGCCGCACCCCGAGCCGGTAGCGTCCGGGCTGGCCCGGCACCTGCACGATGTACGAGCGGGCGGCGAGCGTGGTGACCAGCTCGTGCACGGTGGTGCGCGGCAGCTGGAGTCTGCGCACGATGTCGGGCGCGGAGAGCGTGCCGTCTCCGTCCAGGAAGAGCTCGAGTATGTCGAGAGCGCGGGTCACGGCAGGTACGAGGCGTCCCACGAGCGGCCCCTCCCTTGTGTTCGATATTTCAACAGACGATCGGGATGACGAACACAGGCTAGTCATAGTGGGGTGGGCCGGGCAATGGGCGGGGTGAGAGCAGGGCCCGGGCGGAGGTCCGGGCCGGCCGGGACCGTCACCGTCTGTCTCGCGGTGCCCCCACCTCGCCCCGTAACCGCTGGGCCCGCAGGACGAGTTCCAGTTCGAACCGGCGGTCGGGGTCGTCGACCTCGTCGCCCCACAGTTCCCTGATCTGGCGGAGGCGGTAGCGGACGGTCTGCGGATGGACCCCGAGCCGGGCGGCGACCTCGGGGGCGCCGCCGCGGGTCTCCAGCCACGCCAGCATCGTCTCCGCGAGGCGGCGGCCGTGCGTCGGGCCGCAGTGCGCGAGGGGAGCCAGGCAGCGCAGCGCGAGGTCGTCGATGAGCTCCTCGGGCTGGAGGAGAACCAGCGCCTCGGTGTGCTCCGTGCAGTGCAGCACCTCGCCGCCCGGCAGCAGCCCCCGCTCCATCAGCCGTACCGCCGCCTCCGCCCAGCGCAGCGACTTCGCCGCGTCCACCAGCGGCACCGGCGGCCCGATCGCGCCCGCCCAGCCGGTGAGCGCGCGGTGCAGCAGCTCGGGCCGGCCCGCCGCGTCGGGCTCGGGTACGACCATGCGGGGCTGCTCGTACTCCATGTCGAGGAGGACACCCTGGCCCACGGCGGGGGCGACGGCCTCGCGGGCCGGGCGCACCAGCACCCCGACGGCCACCCTGGCGGGCAGCGGCCAGCCGATCCGGGCCGCGCGCTCGGCGAGCGCGTCGGTGGGGTCCCCCCGGCTGTGCTCGGCGAGGAGCAGCTCCGTCAGCCGGCGCTGGAGCCGCAGGCGCTCCCCCGCCTGGCGGGCGGCGGCCTCGGCGTACCCGCGGACGGACTGGTCGACCAGCCCGTCGAGGTACTCGTAGCCCGCGTCGACCAGCTCGTACATCGCCGGCGGCGGGATCTCGACCCGCTGCCCGATCTCGGCGAACCGGCGCCAGGCGAGGCGCACCCCGAGCCGGTAGATCGCCTGGAGCGAGTCGAGGCTGCGGCCGTTCAGGCCCTCCCCGCGGCCGAACTCCTGGAAGACCTCGGGATGGACGCGCGGGCGGCCCTCGGCGGTCTCCAGGTGCTGGACGAAGACCTCGATCGCGCGGCGGATGCCGATCAGCGCCATCGGTTCGCCGGAGTCGTCCAGCACGACGGGCAGCTGCGGGTACTCCCGGCGGATCTCGCGCAGGATCTGCTCGGCGAGCACCGGCGCCTCCGCCATCGCCAGGGCGGCGAACTGCCGTACCTTCGGGCGCGGAACGTCACGCCAGGCCGAGCGCGGGGTGACCGTTCCCGTTCCGGGGCGGGAGGTCACGGTCAGCGCTCCCGGGCGGCATGCTCGTACGTGATCAGCGGGCTGTTCGGCTGGTCCGGGGTCGCGTCGAGCAGCGCCACGATGCCGAGGGCGACGCCCACGGCGAGGGCGGCGGCGGCCACGACGGTCAGCGCGGCGGCGAGCAGTCTGGACATCGCAGGGTCAGCCTCTCTGTAGGAGGTCGTCCCCACCCCGGTCGCCCGCACCGGCCAGGCCGTGCGGTCCTGCCCCACGCCGGCCCCGTCCGGCAAGTGCCCAGTCTCGACAATGCATTGACACTTCGTCAAGGGTGCGCCTACGGTTCCCGGCCCATACCGCACGTGCACTTTCCCTCCTGGTGTCGACGCACGCGTATCAGCGCGTATCACCCCGAACCACGCGTGTGCCGAGCCGAACCCGAGCCACTGGAGTGCCCGGATGCGCCGGACCGCCCGCCCGTCTGCCGACCGCCACCCCTCAAGAAGGCCCCTCGGGCCGCACCCGCCGCTCGCCGTCTCCCTGATCCTGCTGGGCCTCGGCACCTTCCTGCTGGTACTGGCCCCGATGCTCGCGTGGTACGTGCAGCCGCGCGCCGCCGTCAACCCCGTCGACATCGACACCACCGCGATCTACACCGGCACCGGCAGAGTCTTCGACGTCGAGAAGGTCAGGACCGTACCGGGCCGGCGGATCACCGTCACCCAGCGGGTGCGCGGCGACGTCGCCGACAGCGAGCGCAGCGGCAGGGCGGTCTGGGACGTGACGACGACGGTCGACACGGACACGTCGCTGCCCGCGGCCGACCCGCACGACGCGCTGGAGTTCATGCCGCACCGGTGGGTCACCGACCGCAGGACCAACACGCCCGTGCACTGCTGCCGGGAGAAGCCGCACATCGAGGGCGAGGCCTACCTCAAGTTCCCCTTCGACGTGCAAAGACGCGACTACCGCTGGTGGGACAACTCACTCGGCGCGACCGTCACCCTGCACTACCGGGACACCAGGAAGGTCCAGGGGTACGAGGGTTACCGCTTCACCGGCACCGTGCCCGCGACCCGGACCGGGACCCGCCTCGTGCCGGGCGCCCTCGTGGGCCTGCCCGGGCGCAGCCAGGTCCTCGCCGAGGAGTGGTACGCCAACCACCTGGTCGAACTCGTCGTGGACCAGAGCACCGGCCGCGTGCTCTACGCGCAGGTCGGCCCGCGCAGGACGCTGCGCGCCCCCGGTGCCATGAAGGACGCGGCGGTGCTCCTGGACAGCGAGAAGCTCGCGTTCACCCCGGAGACCCAGCGGGAGCAGGTGCGGCAGGCGAAGACCGAGAGCGGCCAACTGCGCATCCTGGGACGGACGTTGCCGGTGGGTTCCGCGGTGCTGGGCTTCCTGCTCGCCGCCGCCGGGGCCGTTTTGGTGCTGCGCGGGCGAGCACGTCCCGATTCGCCCGGCTCCTCCCCTTCGACCCTCACGAAGTGATGTGCCGTCAGCTCCACAAACCCCGGAAATTGTCATGTCGGTGAGTAGCAGCATCGAACCGCTGGGCGAAAACTGTCCACCCCACCCGAACACAGCCCGCTCACACCCCACCACGGACCGCCCCCCGCAATCCCCCACGAACCCGGCTGAACGCCAGAGCCCGATCCGCAGAACCGAGACAGGCACCCGCTCCACGCAGCTTCCCCCACGCCGAGTTCCGCACCCTGAGACGAGTTGGAGCACCCATGCCCCAGCACGTACCTTCCTCGCTGCGCGACGCGTTCCCGCGTTCCGCGCAGTACCCTCCGGCGCTCCCCCCACACCCGCGCCGCATCGTCTTCCTCGCTCATCGCGACCTCGGGAATCCCGCGGCCGGCGGCTCCGAACTCCTCGTCGACCGGCTGGCCGAGGGACTCACCCGGCTCGGCCACCAGGTCACGCTGCTGTGCGGAGGCCCCGCCTCCCCCGCTCCCGGCTCCGCCCGAGCGGGTGGGGCCCCCCTCCGCGGCTACCGGGTCGTCTCGGCGGGCGGCGACCTCGGCCACTATCTGCGCGCCCGGTCCGCCTTCCGGCGTCAGGTCGGTGACTGCGACCTGCTGGTGGAGGTGTGCAACGGGATGCCGTACCTGGCCCCGCTGTGGCACCGCGGCCCCACGCTGTGCCTCGTCAACCACGTCCACACCGATCTGTGGCGGATGCGGTTCGGCGGCGCGCTGGCACCGGCCGCCCGGCTCGGCCGACGACTCGAGCACTGGGCGCTGACCGGCGCACAGCGCCGCAACCTGGTGGTCGCCGTCTCCCCGTCGACGGCACAGTCGCTGCGCGCGATCGGCGTCGAGCGGCACCGGATCCGGGTCGTGCACAACGGGGTCGAGGAGCCCGGACCCCCGGCCCCCCGCTCGCCCGAGCCGCTGTTCCTGGCGATGGGCCGCCTCGTCGAGTACAAGCGCGTCGACCTGCTGCTGCGGCTGTGGGAACGGGTGCGCCCGGTCACCGGCGGCCGGCTGGTGATCGTCGGCGAGGGCCCGGAGCGGCAGCGGCTGGAACGGCTCGCCGGGGCGGGCGTCGAGTTCGCCGGGCGGGTCTCCGAGACCGAGAAGCACCGGCTGCTGTGCGCGGCGTGGCTGCTGCTGCACCCCTCCGCGGTCGAGGGCTGGGGCCTGGTGGTCACCGAGGCGGCGACCCGGCAGACCCCGGCGATCGCCTTCGACGTACCGGGTCTGCGCGACTCCGTGGTGGACGGCGAGACGGGCGTGCTGGCCCGCGGCGAGTCCTCCTTCGCCGCCGCCTGGTGCACGCTCGCGCTCAGCGGCGACCGGCGCGCCCTGATGGGCGGGGCCGCCCGCGACCACGCCGCCCGGTACCGCTGGAACCACACGGTGCGCCGGTTCGGAGCGGTGGCCGCGGAGGCGGTGAGGGGCTGGACGCCATGAGGGCCCCCGGCGGAGCAGCGCGCCGTACCGGCGGACGGGGCACGGGCACCGGCAGCGGCACCGGCAGCGGTACGGGCCTCAAGGACCCCTCCGTACGCCGCTCCCTCGCCCTCTTCCGGGCCTTCCTGCACGAGCAGGACGACCCCGCCGCCTGCTACTCGCTGCTCGCCCGCGACGCCGCCGACCAGGTCGAGGCGTACGGCGCCCTCCAGGGCCGTACCGTCGTGGACGTCGGCGGCGGGGGCGGCTACTTCACCGCCGAGTTCCGGCGGCGCGGCGCCCAGGCGTACCTCTTCGAGCCCGACGCCGCGGAACTGGGCGAGAAGCCGCCAAAGGGCGCCGTCGTCGCCGACGGGTATCTGCTGCCGCTGGCCGACGGGGTCGCCGACGTCTGCTTCTCGTCCAACGTCCTGGAGCACTTGGCCGACCCGCAGACCTTCCTCAGCGAGATGGTGCGGGTCACCCGGCCCGGCGGGCTGATCTACGTGTCCTTCACCAACTGGTACTCCCCGTGGGGCGGTCACGAGTGGGCGCCCTGGCACTACCTCGGCGCCGAACGGGCGCGTGCCCGCTACCTGCGCCGTACCGGGAAGGCGCCCAAGCACACCCTCGGCGAGAACCTCTTCGCCGTGCACATCGGATCCACCCTGCGGCAGGTCCGCGCCCGCGACGACGTCACCGTCGTCTCGGCGCGCTCCCGCTACTGGCCGTTCCTCGCGTCCGCCGTCGCGAAGGCGCCGGGACTGCGTGAGTTCGCCACCTGGAACCTTCTCCTCATCCTCCGGCGGTGTCCACCATGACGAGCACGGTCCAGGCTCCACCCCCGGCGGACACCCGCCCCGCCACCACCGCGGCCGGCCCCCCTCGGGGCCCGCGGTCGCGGCGGTGGCTGCTGGGGTTCTGGGTCGTGGTGTTCGTGCTGTTCCTGGCCGTGCACCCCGGCCGGACGACCTTCGACACCAAGCTCGGAGTCGCGCTCGACCCCTGGCAGTTCCTCTCCGACCTCGGTCAGCTGTGGCACGACCGGGGCGGCTTCGGCGGCCTCCAGGACCAGTACGTCGGCTACGCCTGGCCGATGCTGCCGTTCTACGGCCTGTGCGAACTGGTCCACCTCCCGGTATGGCTGGCCGAGCGGCTGTGGCTGTCCGTCGTGGTGTCCGTCGCGTTCTGGGGCGCACTTCGCCTCGCCGAGCGGCTGCGCGTCGGCACGCCCGCGTCCCGGCTGCTCGCCGCGACGGCGTACGCGCTGTGGCCGGTCTTCACCATCGTCGTCGGCTCCACCTCGGCCGCCGCGCTCCCCGGCGCCTTCCTGCCGTGGGTGCTGCTGCCGCTGGCCGACGAGCGGTACGCGGCCCGGGTCGCCGCTCTGCGCTCGGCGCTGGTCGTCCCGTTCATGGGCGGGGTGAACGCGGCGGCGACGCTCGCGTCCCTGCTGCCCGTCGGCCTGTACCTCCTCTCGCGCCCGCGCGGGCCGCGGCGGCGCGGGCTGATCGCCTGGTGGGTACCGGGGGTGCTCCTGGCGACGGCCTGGTGGGTGGTGCCGCTGCTGCTGCTCGGCCTCTACGGCGAGAACTTCCTCCCCTACGTGGAGACTTCGCAGACCACGACCGCCACCATGTCCGCGACCGAGACCCTGCGCGGCGCCGGGAACTGGGTCGCCTATCTGCACTTCGGCGAGGCCTGGCTGCCGGCCGGGTGGAGTGTCGTCTCCTCGGTGCTCGTGGTGCTCTGCTCGGCCCTCGCGGCGGGTCTCGGCCTCGCCGGACTCGCGCGACGGGACATGCCCGAGCGCCGGTGGCTGGTGCTGACCGTGCTGACGGTCGCCCTCATCACACTGGCCGGGTACGGCGGTTCGTTCGGCGCGCCCTTCCACGGCGTCGTCCAGGACTGGCTGAACGGCGGACTCGTCCCCTTCCGCAACATCTACAAGTTCCAGACGGGGCTCGCGCTCACGCTCGTCCTCGGGCTGGCCCATCTGGCGGGCGTCGCCTCCTCGGAACACGGGGCCCGGCGGGTGCGCGGACGCCGTCTCGCCCCGCTGGCCGCAGCGGTCCTGGTGCTGCCTGGGCTCGCCCTGCCGTATCTCAACGGGTCCATCCTGAACCCGGGTTCGTTCCGGGAACTGCCCCGGTACTGGCAGAGCACCGCCGACTGGCTGGAGAAGTACTCCCCGGACTCCCGCGCCCTCGTCGTCCCGGCCACCGCGCACGGCATCTACACCTGGGGCTCCCCCATCGACCAGCCGCTCGACGTCCTCGCCGGCTCCCGCTGGGCGCAGCGGGACTACGTCCCCTTCGGCACCGCGGGCAACCGGCGCGCCATGGACGCGGTCGAGCAGTCCCTGGCGACGGGCGCCGAAGTCCCGGGCCTCGCGGACTTCCTGAGCCGGGCCGGGCTGCACTACGTCGTCGTCCGCAACGACCTCGACCCCGACCAGCTCGGCTACGTCCCCACCGCGACGGTCAAGCGGACCCTGGAACAGTCCGGGTACCGGAAGGTCGCCGGGCTGGGACCCGTGATGACCGGCGGCCGGATCGCGGAGGACACCCCGTTGCAGGTCGAGGGCCTGTATCCGCGCCAGCGCGCCGTCGAGATCTACGAGCCGGCCGACCGGGACGTGCCGCGGCCCGGGCAGGCCGGACTCAGGGCGGTCGCCGACACCGCCGTCGTCTCCGGCGGCCCCGAGGCGCTGCTGCCGCTGTCCGCCGACCCCGCGATGCGCAACCGGGCCACCGTGCTGACCGGTGACAACCACCCCGGTCTCGGCACCCCGCCGGTGCAGGTCACCGGCGACGGGCTGCGGCGGGCCGACACCCGCTTCGGCCTGGTCGGCTCCAACACCTCGTACACGTACACCCGCGACCAGCGCAACGACAGCGACAGCGCGCAGGACGCGGGTGAGAAGCCGCACCAGATCCTGCCGACGCGTGGCCTGGACCACCAGACGGTGGCCGTGCTGCGCGGCGCCCGCTCGGTGACCGCCTCGTCGAGCGGCAACTGGCTGTTCCACCTCCCCCAGTACGACCCCGTGAACGCCTTCGACGGCAATCCGGACACCGCCTGGGCGGAGGGAGCGGCGGGCTCGGCCGACGGGCAGTGGCTGCGGATCGGCTTCACCGGCTCCGTCGACGTGCCGTCGTCCTTCGGGGTGACCCCGCTGCCGCAGGACGGGGTGCGGTCGGCGGCGACCCGCGTGCGGGTCGAGACGGAGCAGGGGGCACGCACCAGCTTCCTCGAACCCGACGGCACGACCCAGCGCGTCAGGGCCCGCGCCGGGTCCACGCGCTGGCTGAAGATCACGATCGTCGACTCCACCCAGCGGCACTCCGGGCTCACCGGCGCCGGTTTCTCCGAGATCGACCTGCCCGAGGTGCAGGTGACCCGGCTGCTGCGGCTCCCGACGGACGCGGCCGGCTCGGACGCCGCCGCCGGGATCGTCTCGCTGCACCGCACGTCCGACCCGACCGGGCTGTCCCCGACGGGCACCGAGGCGGGCCTGCACCGGCGCTTCACGACCTCGGCCGCGGGCACGTACGAGGTACGGGCGAGCGCGGTCCCGGTGCCCGGCGAGGAACTCGACAGGCTGCTCTACGAGGTGGCACCCGGGCAGCGGAGCCGGATCACCGCCACGGCGGACTCGACGGCCCGGCTCGGAGCGGGCCTGTCGGCGCGCAACCTGACCGACGGCGACCTGACGACGGCGTGGATCGCGGGCGACCGCCCCGTCATCCACCTGAGCTGGCCCGGGAAGCAGGCGGTCGGCTCGATCGTGCTGGCCCCGGCCGGCGGTCTGTCCACCCGGCCCACGAAGATCAGCATCAGTTCACCGGACGGCGCGGCGACGGTCGGCGTCGACGAGAACGGCTGGGCCCGCTTCGACCCGATCACCACCGACCGGCTCGACATCACCGTCACGGAGACCGCGCCGCTCACCGTCCACAACCCGGTCGCGGACGACGACCTGCAACTGCCGGTCGGCCTCACGGAGGCGTACGTCCCGGCGCTCGACCAGTACCGCACCCGGCAGCCCGCGCCGTCCCGGACGTTCTCGCTCCCCTGCGGGAAGGGGCCGGTGCTCGCGGTCGACGGCAAGCTGTACGGGACGAGCGCGAAGGGCACGGTACGGGATCTGACCGAGCGCCGCCCGGTCGAGCTGACGCTCTGCCAGGAGGGTGACGCGGATCCGGCGCTGCGACTGGGCGGCGGCGCCCACCGGGTGGAGGCCGGGGACGCCGGGCCGCTCACCGTGACGGACGTGACGCTGACCCACGGGACGGTCGCGGAGGCGTCCACCGCCGGCCGTCGGCTGCGTGTACGCGACTGGCTCGGCGACCGCCGCGAGGTGCGCGTCGGCTCCGGCGCGGCCTCGTACCTGACGACGTACGAGAACTTCAACGACGGCTGGAAGGCGACGCTCGACGGCCGGGAACTCACGCCGGTACGGCTCGACGGCTGGCAGCAGGGCTGGCGGATCCCGTCCGGCGCGGGCGGCACCGTCAGGCTGTCGTACGGGCCCTCGACGGTCTACGAGGCCGGGCTGATCGGCGGCGGAGTCGCCGTGGCGCTGCTCGCCGGGCTCGTCCTGTGGCGCCGGCGCGCACCCAGCCCGGACGAGCCGCAGCCCGTGCCGCCGAACCCGGGGCTCTGGCTGGGCCTGGTGGCGCTCACGCTGGTGGGCATCGTGATCGCCGGGTTCTTCGCACTCCTGGTCCCGCTGCTGGCGCTGCTCGCGGTGAAGCGGCGCGCCCTGCTCGTGCCGGTCGCCTTCCTCGCCCTCGCGGGGGCCGGGATCGCCGCGGCCACGGGTGCCGGGGCGCCGCCCGGTGCGGACGGGGGCGCGTTCCATCCCGTGGCCCAACTACTGGCGCTGATCGGCCTGTTCGCGGCGCTGGTGAGCGTGCGGGAGTCCACGCCGGGGGCGGTGGGACCGACCCTGCGCGGGGAGGCGCCACCGGCGTCGGAGGCCCCCACGGCGCCGCTCCCCCGACGCCGGAAGGGCGAGAACGCCGGCCCGGGAAGGGACCCCGGGGTCCGGCGCACCGACGGTGACCCGCCGCCTCCGCCCGCGCCGTGGGCGCCGGCCGACGCGCCGGTCGCCGGGCCGACCGTGACCGCGCGTGGGCCCGGGGAGGCCGACTCCGGGCGGGGACCCGGGGAGACCGGGTCCGCACGGGGACCCGGGGAGACCGGGTCCGCACGGGGACCCGGGGAGACCGGGTCCGCACGGGGACCCGGGGAGACCGGGTCCGCACGGGGACCCGGGGAGACCGGGTCCG